>NZ_JAPFGV010000006.1:0-227722 GCF_059803615.1 Microbacterium sp. SWDP-B6
TCCTCGCCGAGGGCCGCCCCGACGCGATCTTCGTCGCCAGCGACCTCATGGCCCGTGGCGCCCTGACGGCGCTGCGCTCCGCCGGCATCCGCGTTCCCGAAGACGTCGCGCTCGTCGGATTCGACGACTCCTCCGTCGCGCTGAGCACCGAACCGCAGCTGACCACGATGCGACAGCCGATGTATGCGCAGGGGGAGGCGATGGCCGGAGTGCTGCTCTCGCGCCTCGCCGGTCGCGACCCCGCGCACACGACGATCCTTCCGACCGAGCTCGTGGTGCGCGCCTCGTCGTAGCCGCTCCACGCGATCCGCGTCTCCGCCGGCGCGGAAGTGAACACGGATGCGGACCATACGCCCCTCCAGGTCGGCCCGCATCCGTGGGTCTGGGTCGGTCAGGTGATCCGGTACTGGTGACGGCGCCGAGACCGCTGATCGATGACCGCGGGCCACGGCATCGTCGCCCACGGGCCGTTCCGCTTCGCGGTGGATGCACTCGCGAAGACGGGCGACGAATCGCCGTACTTCTCGAACGAGTCCTCGTCGAGATCGCCGTCGCTCCAGTGCATGACGCGTCCGGCGATGTAGCTCAGGCCGAAATCGGCCCACGACACGAACGACGGGCGGGTGTCGACGCTGATCCGGTGGATGATGCGACGCGCCTCGGCGACGTCGGCGTATCCGAGCGCCACACCCCAGGTCGTCATCACCACGGCCTGGCCGAGTGCGTACGCGTCGAGGGTGCGGACGTAGAGGTCGGGCGTCACGACGTCTTGGACGACTCGCCTGCGCACCTCCTGCTCGATGTGCTCGATGCCGCGGACGAAAGGTCGTGCGTCGCGTCGGTCCCCGCCCTCATCGGCGATCGCGGCGAGCCACTCCTCCGTTGTCGGCACCCGCCCGAGGGCTGTGTGCAGGTCGTTGCGCACGGCGAGATGGAGCATCCAGGCATGACGTCGTCGTCGCACCGTGGTCAGGTGGTCGATCATGCCGAGCCAGTCCGCGCGATCGTGGATGCCCCACTGCTCGGCGAGCAGCGACTTCTCCTCGGTTCCGAGGCCGGGGGCCGTCGGGTCGTTCCACGGGCCGGACGGCAGGCTGCTGATCTGCAGCAGGCCCAGGGCGATCTCGTTCGCCTCGGTGTCATCCGTGGAGTACAGCTCGGAGGGTGCGAGCCTCTGGGGTCGCATGAACCATCCTGTCGCGCTCATCACACTCCTGAGGGTGAGGCCTGGCGTAGCTCATAGCTTGAACAGCTATTCAGTCGCTAATATATAGCGTCCGGGGGGAGAAATCGAAGTCGTCCGATGCTGGGGAGCGGGACACGAATGGCACGTTCAGACGAACACAACCGGGCGGCGCGTGAACGATCCCGCGAAGCCATCCTGCGGGCAGCGGTCGATCTGTTCGCCGAGCGCGGCGTCTCGGGCGCGAGCATCGCTGAGATCACGCGGCGAGCCGGAGTGGCTCAGGGCCTCGCGAACTATCACTTCGGGAACAAGGAGCGGCTGATCGCCGCAGTGCTCGACCGGTGGTTCGAGACGCTGTTCGGCATCCCCCAGGCCGAGGGGTCGGCCGACGACCGTCTCGCCGGCATCATCGACGGCGCCCTCACCGCCACGGGCTACGCCCTTCCGGTGCAGCGCGCGGTCTTCGCGATGCAGCAGCAGCCGACCACCCACCGCCTGTATGCGGAGGCCGAAGAGCGCCACGCGGAGGAGGCGAGGGCGTCGGAGGACATCGTTCGCGGGGTCTTCCGCGAACGCGGCGCCGCGGATCCGGCGCTCGAGGAGATCATGCTGCGCAGCACCCTCGAGGGCATCTTCATGAAGTACGCCGTCTACGGCGACACGTATCCTCTCGAAGACGCTCGCCGCTGGATGCACCGGCTCTACGGGCTCCCCGAGCCGCAGGCGCCGCTTCCTCTCCAGCTCGCCCCGCGGGACCCCGACGCGAGGACCAGAGCGTCCGGCGCGCTGCGCGCGGAGGAATGACCCCGGCACCGACATCGATCGGCGAGGGTCGGGATCAGCCCAGCTGCATCCGGGCGAACGCACCGAGCACGACGCGTTCCGACTGCACGAGGTAGCGCTCGAGCTCGGCCGCGCCTTCCTGCGCACCCTGCGTGAGGAAGGTGTCGAGCACCGCGCGGTTCTTGCGCACGAACGGCTCGTGGAGCGATCGCGGATCGTCGATCTTCAGGAACGCCAGCCGCAGCTCGGCCGCCAGGTCGCGATAGGTGCGGGCCAGGCGGGGGCTGTCGGCGAGATCGACCAGGGCGACGTGGAATGCCATATTGGCGCTGCCCACCTCGCGCCAGGCGCCCGCGTCGTCGTGGACGGCATCCTGGGCGGCCTTCTCGGCGGCGAGCACCGCCTGCTGCATCCGCTGCACCGAGGGGTGCTCGGGCTCGGAATGCAGGAGCGCCGTGCACTCGATGACGCGGCGTGCTCGGTAGATGTCGATGACGTCGGCTATCGAGGGCGACGCGACGGAGACGCCCCGGTGCGGCACGTGCTCGAGAAGACCCTGCTCGGAGAGCGCGCGGAACGCCTCTCGCAGCGTGTTGCGCGCGACGCCGAAGTGCTCGGCGAGGGCCGATTCCGACAGCCGTGAACCGGGGGCGAAGGCGCCGTCGATGATCTGCTGACGGAGCGCATCGGCGAGCATGCCCTGCTGGTTCATGCCTTTATCGTAGGCGGCGGGCGCGGCGGATCGTTCGAGGAGGCGACCGCGGCATCACGCGAACGCAACTCGGTCGTAGCACAGCTGAAACAAAGTTGTTGAACAATATTGCTCGATCCGTTCTACACTGGATGTCACTCGACACCCACCAACGACGATGGGAAATCCCCCGCAATGTCAGAGAACACCGCAGCCCCGCTGTCCGCAGAAGACGAAGTCCGCCTCGCCGGAGCCAAGAGGCGGGCAGGCCGCAGCGCCGTGATCGGCGCGATCTTCCTGATGGCCACCAGCGCCATCGGCCCAGGATTCATCACCCAGACGGCCACGTTCACCGCGACGATGGGGGCCGCCTTCGCGTTCGCGATCCTCGTCTCGATCCTCATCGACATCGCAGTGCAGCTGAACGTCTGGCGCATGATCACCTCATCGGGCAAGCGCGCCGGAGAGCTCGCCAACAGCGCCATCCCGTTCTCCGGACACCTGATCGCCGTGCTCGTCGTGATCGGCGGCCTGGCCTTCAACATCGGCAACATCGCGGGTGGCGGACTGGGCCTCAACGCCCTGCTCGGCATCGATCCCAAGCTCGGCGGCGCACTCACCGCGGCCCTCGCGATCATCATCTTCCTCGTCAAGAAGGCGGGCCCGGTGATGGACGTCGTGCTGATCGTGCTCGGCGTGGGCATGATCGTGATGACCGTGATCGTCGCGGTGATCGCCCAGCCGCCGATCGGCGAGGCCCTGCGACAGACGTTCGTGCCCGACGAGCTGAACTTCGCCACGATCACCACGATCGTCGGCGGAACGGTCGGCGGATACATCACCTACTCGGGCGCCCACCGCTACCTCGACTCCGGACACACCGGTCCGGAGCAGGCCGGCCCGGTGATGCGCGCCGCGGCGAACGGCATCCTCGTCACCGGCATCATGCGCTACGTGCTGTTCCTCGCGATCCTCGGTGTGGTCGCCTCCGGCGTCTCGCTCGACCTGTCGAGCCAGGCCGCCAACCCGGCAGGGCAGGCCTTCGGCGCCGTGCTCGGCGACGCAGGGCTGCGCATCTTCGGTGCGATCTTCTGGGCCGCGGCCATCAGCTCGGTGATCGGCGCCGCATACACGTCGGCGACCTTCCTCTCGACCTTCACGAAGAAGCTCAGGGGCGGCTGGCCGCTGCAGCTGGCCACCGTCGCCTTCATCGTCGTGTCGCTGATCGTCTACCTGTCGATCGGCACGGCGCCGGCTGCGATCCTCGTGTTCGTCGGCGGCTTCAACGGCCTCATCCTCCCCATCGGCCTCACGGTCTTCATGTACATCGGCTGGTTCCGTCGTGACCTGCTCGGCTCGAAGAAGTACCCGCTGTGGCTGCTCATCGCGGGCACGGTCGTGACGCTGCTCACCTGGTACATGGGCATCGTCTCGGTCGGCCCGATCTTCGCCTTCCTCGGAACCGGAGCGTGACCCCATGGCATCGATCGACCTGAACTCGGACCTCGGCGAGAACGTCGCCGACCGGATCGTCAGCGACGACGAGAGCATGCTCGACCTCGTGACGAGTGCGAACGTGGCGTGCGGCTTCCATGCGGGCAGCCCCGAGGGCATCCGCGCGACCCTCGCCAGCGCGGTGGCCGGAGGCGTCGTGATCGGCGCGCACCCCAGCTACCGCGACTACGAGAACTTCGGCCGCACGAAGGTCGACATCGATTCGGCCACCCTGCAGGCCCACGTCGAGTATCAGCTCGGGGCGCTGATCGGTCTCGCCGCCGCGGTGGGCGGAAAGGTCGCCTACGTCAAGCCGCACGGAGCGCTCTACAACACGATCGCCCGCGATGAGCGGCAGTCGAAGGACGTGGTGGCAGCCATCCGCGCGATCGATCCGAGCCTCGTGCTGCTGGGCCTGGCCGGAGGCGTCGTGCTCGACGTCGCCGAGCGGGCGGGGCTGCAGACTGCGGCAGAGGCCTTCGCCGATCGGGCGTATCAGCCCGACGGGCAGCTCGTCTCGCGCACCGAGCCCGGGTCTGTGCTGCACGATCCCGCGGCGGTCGCCGAGCGCATGGTGCGCCTGGCCGGCGAAGGAGTGATCCGCGCGATCGACGGCACCGACGTGCCCGTCAGCGCGCAGTCGATCTGCGTGCACGGAGACAGCCCTGGTTCGGTGGCCATGGCGGCAGAGACGAAGCGGATGCTGCAGCAAGCGGGCATCACGATCGCACCGTTCGCGGGCGTCTGACATGACCGTCCTCGCCACCGCAGCCCAGCTCGCCGACGCGCGCGCGGCCCGTGCCGCCATCCGGGCAGGGCACGCCGAGCCGACCAGCGGGGTCGCGGTCGGGCTGACACAGGCCAATCTCATCTCCGTGCCCGCGGACTGGGCCTTCGAGACCCTGCTCTTCGCACAGCGCAACCCGAAGCCGTGCCCCGTGCTCGAGGTCATTGAGCAGGGAGAGGTGGAGTCACGGCTCGCGCCGGGCAGCGACATCCGCACGGACATCGGCCGGTATCGCATCTGGCGCGACGGCGAACTGGCCGAAGAGGTCACCGACGCGACGGCGGCCTGGGCGGAACATCCGGACCTCGTCTCGTTCCTCATCGGATGCAGCTTCACGTTCGAGTCCGGACTCGTCGAGGCCGGCATCCCGATCCGTCATCAGGAGCTCGGTCGCAATGTGCCGATGTACCGCACCTCGGTGCCCTGCGCACCGGCGGGTCGCCTGAGCGGTGAGATGGTCGTGTCGATGCGGCCGATCGCGGCGGACCGAGTGGCGGATGCCGTGCAGATCTCGGGCCGAACCCCCGCTGTGCACGGTGCTCCGGTGCACGTCGGCGACCCGGCATCCCTCGGAGTCCTCGACCTCGCCCGGCCCGACTTCGGGGATGCCCCCGAGGTGCGCGACGGCGAAGTGCCGGTGTTCTGGGCCTGCGGCGTCACCCCTCAGGCCGCGATCATGGCCTCGAAGCCGCCGTTCGCCATCACCCATGCACCGGGGTACATGTTCATCACCGACGTGCCGGATGCCGAGTACCTCGTCTGATGCGCATCCTCACCGCATCCGATCACGCGCTTCTCGTCGAGGCGGCCGACCTCGACGAGGCGATGCGCCTGAACCTCGCCTGGGACGGAGTGCGCGGTGTGGTCGAGCGCATCCCCGGCGCTCGCACCGTGCTCGTGCGCTTCGATCCGCTCGTCGTCTCGGCCGGTGATCTCGCAGAGGCGCTCGCGGCGACGGACATCGACACCGCTCACCTGCCGGTCACCGGCGAGGTCACGGTGCCGGTGCGGTACGACGGCGAAGACCTCGACGAGGCCGCAGCCCTGCTGGGCGTGTCGGCGGCAGAGCTCGTGAACCGTCATCTCGGTGCCGATTGGAAGGTGGCCTTCTCGGGCTTCGCTCCCGGTTTCGGCTATGTGGTGAGCAGCGATCCGCTGTTCGACGTGCCGCGCCGCTCGTCGCCCCGCACGCGTGTGCCCGCAGGGTCCGTGGCGCTCGCCGGGCAGTTCACCGGGGTGTACCCGCGTGAGAGTCCCGGTGGGTGGCAGCTCATCGGTCGCACGGATGCCCTGATGTGGGACATCGACCGCGACCCGCCTGCGCTGCTGTCGCCGGGCACGACCGTGCGGTTCGAACGTGTGCGCGAGCAGGTCGTGACGTCGGGCGACGCAGATGAACGGGCCGACGAGCGAGGTGTCGCCGATCGACCCGCCGTCGCCGGTGCGCCGGACCCGGGTTCTCCCATGCCGGCCGCCGTCGAGATCGTGCGGCCGTCACTGCAGCTGCTGGTGCAGGATGCCGGTCGCCCGGGTTTCGCGGCGCTCGGCGTCTCGGCGTCAGGCGTCGCCGATCGTCGTGCAATGCGAGACGCGAACCGTGCCGTGGGCAACGAGACCGGTGCCGCCGTGCTCGAGAGCGTCGGGGGCGCGGTGCTGCGCTTCCGGGGTGCCGGGGTCGCCGCCGTCGCGGGTGCCGTCGGCTCCCTCGAACTGATCGATGCCGGTGGCGTCGCGCGTCAGATCGCCCATGGAGTGCCCTTCGCCACCGTCGACGGTGACGAGCTCACTCTCGGGCACCCGGCGAGCGGGCTGCGCTACGTCATCGCCGTCCGCGGCGGTGTGGCGGCGGAACCCGCGCTCGACAGCTGCGCGAGCGACACCCTCGCCGGTCTCGGCCCGGCGGCGCTCGCCGCAGGCGACGTGCTCCGTGTCGGCGATCGCGCACCGCATCCCGTCGAGCCCGATGCGATGCCGCGGGCGCTTCCCGCACCCGGCGAGCTGGTCGAGCTCGAGATCACTCTCGGTCCTCGCGACGACTGGTTCACGGCGGCAGCGCTCGCCACCCTCGCCGCTCAGGAGTGGACTGCGACCCCGCGCTCGGATCGGGTCGGCATCAGGCTCGAGGGAGCCGTGCCCCTGGAACGGTCGGTCGGCGGGGAGCTGCCCAGCGAGGGTGCTGTCACCGGGGCGATCCAGGTGCCTCCGGACGGTCAGCCCGTGCTGTTCCTGCCCGACCATCCGCTCACCGGCGGGTATCCGATCATCGGCGCCCTCACCGATCGCAGCCTCGACCTCGCCGGGCAGCTGCCGCCCGGTGCGCGAGTTCGTTTCATCGTCAAGGAGACCTCATGACCAAGGTGCTGATCGCGAATCGCGGAGAGATCGCCGTGCGCGTCATCCGCGCCTGCGCCGAAGCCGGATACACGTCGATCGCGGTCTACGCCGATCAGGACGCCGACGCCCTGCACGTGCGACTCGCCGACGAGGCGCTGGGTCTGGGCGGAGACACCGCTGCCGCCACGTACCTCTCCATCGAGGCGCTGCTCGCTGCGGCGCGGAAGAGCGGGGCGGATGCCGTGCACCCCGGCTACGGATTCCTCTCGGAGAGCGCGGAGTTCGCGCGAGCCGTGGAAGGCGCAGGGCTCGTCTGGATCGGACCATCGCCCGACAGCATCGACGCGCTCGGTGACAAGATGACCGCGCGCCGGATCGCGCAGCGCGTCGGAGCACCGTTGGCGGCCGGCACCGACCAGCCCCTCGCCGGCCCTGCGGAGGCCGTGTCCTTCGCCGAGCAGCACGGGCTTCCGATCGCCATCAAGGCGGCATTCGGCGGTGGCGGGCGAGGCCTGAAGGTGGTGCGGGAGCTGTCGGAGGTCGCCGATGCCTTCGACGCCGCGACCCGGGAGGCCATCGCCGCCTTCGGCCGCGGCGAGTGCTTCGTCGAGCGGTTCCTCGAGAGCCCGCGTCACATCGAGGTGCAGGTGCTCGGCGACGGACTCGGCGGCATCGTGGTCGTCGGCGACCGGGACTGCTCGATGCAGCGACGCAATCAGAAGCTCATCGAGGAGGCCCCGGCGCCGGGGCTGTCGAGTGACCAGCGCACGCGATTCCACGACGCGGCCAGGGCGATCTGCGCCGAGGTGCAGTACCGCGGTGCGGGAACCGTCGAGTTCCTGCTCGCCGCAGACGGCACGATCTCCTTCCTCGAGGTGAACACCCGCCTGCAGGTGGAGCACCCGGTCACCGAAGAGGTCACCGGCACGGATCTCGTGCGCGAGCAGTTCCGCATCGCGTTCGGAGAGGGCATCTCGTTCACCGAGACCCCGACGCCGACAGGGCACGCCTTCGAGTTCCGCATCAACGCGGAAGACCCTGGTCGCGGGTTCCTTCCGAGTCCCGGTCGTGTGGAGTCGCTGCGGATCCCCGGCGGACCCGGTGTGCGCTGGGACAGCGGGATCGAGGCGGGCGATGCTGTTCAGCCGGCGTTCGACTCGATGATCGCGAAGCTCATCGTGCACGCCGACAGCCGAGATGCGGCACTCGTGCGGGCACGACGGGCGCTGCGCGAGCTCGTGGTCGAGGGGCCGGCCACCGTCATCCCGTTCGATCTGCTCGCGCTCGACGACGCGGCGTTCGCCACCGACACCTTCGCAGTGCACACGCAGTGGATCGAGAGCACGTTGCTGCCGAGGCTCGAGCCTCAGCTGCGCCCGGCTCCCGCCCCGGATGCCGCGCTCCAGCGCTTCCCCGTCGAGATCGACGGACGTCGGGTCGTGCTCGGGCTGCCGATCGCCCTGCTCGCGGGACTCGGCGGGCTGGCGGATGCCGGGCCCGCGCCCTCCGCATCCGACCCGGCCGAACTGCGCTCGCCGGCGCCCGGCACACTCGTGCGCTGGCTCGCTGATGACGGGGCGCACGTCGCCGAGGGCGATCCGGTCGCCGTGCTCGACGCGATGAAGATGGAGACCACGGTCGCCGCTCATCGCGCCGGCGTCCTGTCGCACCGCGCCGAGCTCTCCGCGGCGATCGCGCCGGACGGAGTCATCGCCGTCATCGACTGAGCGCGATCGCCGCCTGATCGCGATCGCCGCCGGACGGCGAAGATCCCGGATGCCGCAGCTGCAGCATCCGGGATCTTCGGGTTCGCGGGTCGAGCGTGGTTATGCGGGGTCGCCGCCCAGCGGGCCCACGGCCTCGAGCGGCCTCGGGTCGTCGGCACCGGTCTTGCGCGCGCGGGCGATCGCGTTGCCCACGTGGTAGATCAGGAGAGCTGCGACCGTGCCGAGCACGATGCCGCCGAACGCGAAGTCGCCGAGCTGCATCGAGAACCCGGCGATGCCGATCACGAGTGACACCGCGGCGGTGTACTGGTTCACCGGACGCGAGAAGTCGACCTTGCTGTCGACCCAGATCTTGATGCCGATGATGCCGATCAGGCCGTAGAGCGCGGTCGTCGCACCCCCGAGCACGCCCGCGGGGATCGAGTTGAACACCTCGCCGACCTTGGGCGAGAACGCCAGCAGGATCGCGAAGAGGCCGGCGACCCAGTAGACGGCGGTCGAGTAGACGCGGGTCGCGGCCATGACGCCGATGTTCTCGCCGTACGTCGTCGTGCCCGACCCGCCGAAGCCGCCGGCGATCGTCGTGGCGACGCCGTCGGCGATCAGGGCGCGGCCGGTGTGCCTGTTGATCGCGGGGTCTTCCGTCATCGTGGCGACACCGCGCACGTGGCCGACGTTCTCGGCGACGAGCACCAGCACGACCGGCAGGAACATGGCGATGGTCGACCACGTGCCGGGCGCGACGAAGTCGGGGAGCTGGAACTCGGGCAGGCCCACCCACGGCGCGTCGGCGATGAGCTCTGCGGGCGTCTTGCCTCCGCGCAGCGCGTTGGGCACCTCGAACGACCCGGTGAAGGCGGCGTAGATGAAGCCCACCGCGACGCCGAGGAAGATCGAGATGCGCCCGAGGAATCCGCGGAAGAGCACTGCGAACAGGATGATCGCGACGAGGGTGATGGTCGCGGTCACGGGGTCGAGCTGGAAGTTGTTCCACGCGGTGGGGGCGAGGTTGAAGCCGATGAGCGCGACGATCGCACCGGCGACCACCGGAGGCATCAGCGCGTCGACCCAGCGCAGGCCGGCGAACTGCACGACCAGGCCCACGACGGTGAGCAGGATGCCGACCGCGACGACTCCCGCCAGGGCGGATCCGGTGCCGCCGGCGGCGACCGCGGCGGTGATCGGCGCGATGAACGCGAACGACGATCCGAGGTAGCTGGGCAGCTGGTTCTTGGTGATCAGCAGGAAGATGAGGGTGCCGAGACCGCTGAACAGCAGCGTGGTCGAGACCGGGAAGCCGGTCAGCGTCGGCACCAGGAACGTGGCGCCGAACATCGCGACGACGTGCTGGGCGCCGATCGCGATCGTGGCCGGCCAGTTCAGGCGCTCTTCGGGCTTGACGACGGCGCCGGGTTCGACCGTGCGGCCGTTTCCGTGGGTCTTCCACAGGGGCATGCGGGCTCCTCAGGATCGGGGGGAGTGGGAGTGCTGGAGCAACACTACCGATTCCTGAGTGTTCCCTGGGTGCGCGCGGTCGCTCCTTCAGGCGGACTTCTGCGCCTCGGGAGGGGAATTCCCGAGAATCTCTCCTCCCGAGGCGCAGTTTCCCTCCCGAGAGGGTGCGCGCGTCAGGCCCCGAGGCGCTCGATCAGCTCGCGGTAGCGCGCGGCGGTGCGCTCGACGATGTCCTCGGGAAGCACGGGCGGCTCGCCCTGCTTGTCCCAGTTCGAGGCCAGCCAGTCGCGCACGATCTGCTTGTCGAAGCTCGCCATGCGCTCGCTCGGGGTCGAGCCGGTGCGCCAGGCCTCGGCATCCCAGTAGCGCGACGAGTCGCTCGTCAGCACCTCGTCGGCCAGGTGCAGCACGCCGTCGGCATCCGTCCCGAACTCGAACTTGGTGTCGGCGAGGATCAGACCCTTCTCCTCGGCGATCGCAGCGGCCCGCGTGTAGAGGGCGAGTGAGACGTCGCGCAACTCGGCTGCGCGGTCGGCGCCGACGAGCTCGACGGTCTGCTCGAAGGTGATGTTCTCGTCGTGCTCGCCCATCGGCGCCTTGTAGGCCGGAGTGAACAGCGGCTCCGGCAGGCGGTCGCCGTTCTCCAGACCGGCGGGCAGCGGGATGCCGCACACGGTGCCGCTCTCGGTGTATTCGGCCCAGCCGGAGCCGGTGATGTAGCCGCGCACGACGCACTCGACCGGCAGCATCTCGAGCGACTGCGCGAGCATGGCCCGGTCGGCGACGCTCGCCGGGATGTCGCCCTCGGCGAGGTGGTTCGGAACGTCGCTCAGCTGGCTGAACCACCAGCGGCTGAGACGCGTGAGCAGCGCGCCCTTCTGGGGGATGCCCGGTGACAGCACGAAGTCGAACGCGCTCACCCGGTCGGAGGCGACGACGAGGATGCGGGTGTCGGCGGCGTTATCCGAGGCGTAGAGGTCGCGGACCTTGCCCGAGTAGATGTGGCGCCAGCCGGGGATGGTCTGCGCGGTGCTGTCCGAAGGAGTGCTCACCCGCCCATTATCCCGGTAGACGGCGCCGGTGTCGTGTCAAGGGCTGGTGCGAACGGCGCGGCATCGGCGACGCTCGAATCGACGGAGCGGAGGAGTCATGACGAAGGACCTGTCTACGGGTGACCGGGTGAGCTGGAACACGCCCCAGGGGCGAACGCACGGCACGGTGGAGGAGAAGCGGACGAAGGACTTCCGATTCGCCGGACAGAGCTTCACGGCTTCGGACGATGAGCCGGCGTACATCGTGAAGTCTGAGAAGAGCGGCGAGAAGGCCGCGCACAAGGGCTCGGCGCTGCGGAGGCTGAGCAGCTGAGCGACCCCGGAGGGCGGCGCCCGGTGTCTGCGGGGGTGCCTAGCCTGGACTCGTGACCGACGACACCTTGACCCCACGCCTGCGCCTGTCGCGCCCCGTCGCCGCCGACCTCGACGAGGTCTTCGCGATCCAGAGCGATCCGCGGGTGTGGACGCACTATCCGAGCCTGCGTCACACCGACCCCGAGACGACGATCCGGATGATGGAGCGGTGGGAGCGCAGCTGGTCGGAAGCCGGTCTCGGATCGTGGGTGGCCCGTCTGCGCGACACCGGAGAGGTCGTCGGCAACGGCGGGTGCACCCTGCTCGGCGGAGCGGTGTGGAACATCGGCTATCGCATCGCCGGGGACCACCACGGTCAGGGGCTGGCGACCGAGCTGGCGCAGGCCGGAGTCGAGAGAGCGAGGGCGATCGCGCCGGATCAGCCCGTGATCGCCTACCTCGTCGAGCACAACCATGCCTCTGCTCGCGTCGCCGGGAAGCTGGGACTCGACCTCGTGCATCGTGCGCCCGACGCGGGCAACCCCGACCCCCGGGTGGTGCGGCTCGTGTACGCGGATCGGCCGCTCACGCCGGAACAGCTCGCGGCCGCCCTCGCGTAGGTCGGCCGCAGTCGGCATCCGTCTTGTCGACCGGCCCGAAGGAGCGTATAGTCCACGTGGACTATTTGAGGTGGAACACGTGTCGAAGGAACCTGCGGAGCGGTTGACCCCGATGGGGGTGATGGTGCTCGCGCTGCTGCGCGAGGGCGACATGCACCCCTATGAGATGGTGCGTCTGATGCGCGCTCGCCGCGACGAGCGTCTGCTCGCCGTCACCAACGGGACGCTCTATCACACGGTCGGTCGTCTGCAGCGTGGCGGACTCATCGACGAGGTGGGCACCGATCGAGAGGGCAATCGCCCCGAGCGCACCACCTACACGCTCACGGATGCCGGTCGTGACGCGCTCATCGGCTGGCTCCGCCGCGAGCTGTCGATCATCGACCGCCCCGCCGAGTTCCGGATCGCACTCGCGGAAGCGCACAACCTCGAGCGCCCCGACGTCGTCGACTGCCTCCGCATCCGTCGCGTCGCACTCGCGGAAGGGCATGCTCTGCACCGCGACGGACTGACCGGCGCCCGCCGCAAGGGCGCCCCCGAGCAGGTGCTCGTCGAATTCGAGCGTCAGGAGGTGCTGCTCGACGCCGAGCTGCGCTGGCTCGACTCGCTCCTCGATCGTCTCGAGGCCGAGGCGTTCCCCTGGGGGCCCACGGCTTTCGAGAACACCGACCGCTACCTCGCTCAGCGAAAGGCTGCACAGCAATGACCGACTCTCCCTCGACGGGACGCACGCCCGTGGCATCCTCGTCATCCGGTCCCTCGACCGGCACCTTCGCGGCGGGCCACCGACCCGCCAGCCCGTGGCCCGCCCTGTGGGCGCTGGTCATCGGCTTCTTCATGATCCTCGTCGATACGACGATCGTCTCGGTGGCGAACCCGGCGATCAAGGCGGCCCTCGACCCCACCACGAACAACCTCGACAACGTGGTGTGGGTCACCAGCGCCTACCTGCTCGCATACGCCGTGCCGCTGCTGATCACCGGACGCCTCGGCGACCGTTTCGGTCCCAAGAACATCTACCTCATCGGCCTCGCGATCTTCACACTCGCATCGCTCTGGTGCGGACTCTCGGGCTCGCTCGAGATGCTCATCGCGGCGCGCGCCGTGCAGGGGCTCGGCGCCGCCTTCATGACGCCGCAGACCATGGCAGTGATCACCCGCACGTTCCCGCCCGAGCGCCGCGGTGCGGCCATGGGCCTGTGGGGTGCGACCGCCGGTGTCGCCACGCTCGTCGGACCCCTCGTCGGCGGACTGCTCGTCGACGGCTTCGGCTGGGAATGGATCTTCTTCGTGAACATCCCCGTCGGCATCGTCGCCTTCGTGCTCGCCTGGCGTCTCGTGCCCAAGCTGCAGACGAGTCCGCACCGCTTCGACGTCCTCGGTGTCATCCTGAGCGCGGTCGCGCTGTTCCTCATCGTCTTCGGTCTTCAGGAAGGCGAGAAGTTCGACTGGGGTGTGATCTGGGGCCCGATCTCGGTGTGGAGCCTGATCATCACGGGCCTCATCGTGCTCGGGCTGTTCATCGTGCAGCAGGCGCGCACGCGCAGTGAGGCCCTCGTGCCGCTCGCCCTCTTCCGCGACCGCAACTTCTCGGGCGCGAACGTCGCCATCGCCGCGGTCGGGTTCACGGTGACGAGCATGTCGCTGCCGATGATGTTCTTCCTGCAGACCGCTCGCGGCCTCACCCCGACCGAGGCCGCTCTGCTGCTCATCCCGATGGCCGTGCTCTCGGGCGTGCTCGCCCCGTTCGCGGGCAAGCTGCTCGACCGCGTCGACCCGCGCATCATCCTGATCCCGGGGCTCCTCTGCGTCGTCGTCGCCCTCGTCTGGTACTCGACGCTGATCAACATGGGCACCGACATCTGGATGTTCCTGCTGCCGTCGGCGCTCATGGGCATCGGCAATGCGGGCATGTGGGGGCCGCTCGCGACCACCGCGACCCGCAAGCTGCCGCCGCGCCAGGCGGGCGCCGGCGCGGGCATCTACAACACGACCCGGACCATCGGATCGGTCATCGGCTCGGCATCCATCGCCACGTTCATGCAGTCTCGTCTCGAGGCGAACCTGCCCGGTCTCGCGGATGCCCCGTCGGGGATCAGCGGCGGCGGCTCGCTGCCGCCCGAGGTCGCCGAGGGGTTCGCCGCAGGCATGTCGCAGGCGATCCTGCTTCCCGCGTGCGTGATGGTCGTCGCCCTCGTCGCCTCGCTGTTCCTCGGACGCTACGACAGGGCGGATGCTGTCGCGTCGGCTCCCACGGAGGCGCCCGCGCCTGCGGCGTGAGCCTCTCCTGCCTGCGAGCCGGGCCTTCCGCACACGCGTGGGGAATGCCCGGTTTGCGGCCGGGAACCCCCCTGTGATGTCATCGGGCGATGACGATCGAGCTCACGAGGCCCACCACCGACCTGTTCGACTCCTGGGCGGCTGCCGTCGCCGAATTCGGCGACGGTCATGTCGACGGTTCGGGTCTGCAGGCACCCGTCACCCCGGATCTCGCGACGCTCGAGGCCCTGATCGAGAAGTCGACGCTGCTCGCCGACACCACGGCCGACCTGCCCGACGACGCCGTGCACAACGATCTGTACTGGATCGTCGACGACGGCGAGGTCGTCGGTTTCCTCTCCTTCCGGCACGAGTTGAACGAATGGCTCCGTGAGGCGGGCGGCCACATCGGCTACTCGGTGCGCGCCTCTCGCCGCCGACAGGGCTACGCCTCTGCGGCGCTGCGTCTCGGGCTCGAACGTGCTCGCGAGATCGGCCTCGAGCGCGTGCTCGTCACCTGCGACGACGACAACGTCGGCTCGTATCGCACGATCGAGGGTGCCGGAGGCGTGCTGCAGGACGTCAGCGACCAGTCCGCGCGGGGACACGCGATGCTCCGCCGATACTGGATCACCCTCTAGAGGCGAGCGCGCGGACCGCCCTCGGATCACGGCGACACGCCGTCGCCGGTTAGGGTGGATGGTCGACGACCATCCCGGTGGCAGCATCCTGTCGCCCATCCGATCCGAGGAGCACCCGTCGTGATCCCACATCCCTCTCCTGCTTCCGCGCGCCTGCGCGCGTTCGGACGCACCGTCGGGGCGATGGCGCTCACGGCGTTCATCGCGGCCGGTGCGCTGCTCGGCGGCGCGTCCGCGGCCGCCGCGGCCGACGACTCCGAGACCTATGTCATCGGCACCGACACGACGTTCGCGCCGTTCGAGTTCACCTCTCCCGAGGGCGAGCTCGTCGGCATCGACATGGATCTGCTGCGCGCGATCGCAGACGACCAGGGCTTCGAGGTCGAGATCCGCCAGCTCGGGTTCGACGCCGCGGTGCAGGCTCTGCAGGCCAACCAGGTCGACGCCGTCATGGCGGGCATGTCGATCACGGAAGAGCGCGAGAAGACGTTCGACTTCAGCGAGCCGTACTTCACCAGCGGCATCCAGCTCGGAGTGCTCGAGTCCAGCGACATCCAGTCGCTCGACGACCTCGACGGCGAAGCGGTGGCGGTCAAGACCGGCACCCAGGGGCAGACGTTCGCCGAGGAGAACCAGGACGAATTCGGCTTCCGCATCACGCCGTACCAGGACACGACCGACATGGTCGATGCCGTCAAGGCCGGCCAGGCCGTCGGCTACTTCGAGGACTTCCCGGTGCTCGCCTACGGCATCCAGCAGGGGTCCGGCTTCCGCCTGATCGGCGAGCCGGAACTCGGCGGCGAATACGGATTCGCGGTCAACAAGGGCCAGAACCCCGAACTCGTCGAGATGTTCAACGCGGGTCTCGAGAACCTCAAGGCCTCGGGGGAGTACGACGAGATCGTCGACAGCTACCTCGCAGGCGGCGAGGAGAGCACGCAGGCGACCGACATCTTCTCCGTGGCGGTGAAGTACTGGCCCGCTCTGATGGAGGGCCTGTGGCTCACGATCCTCGCGACGCTGGTCGCGATCGTGGCGGCGTTCATCCTCGGGCTCATCTTCGGCTTCGGCCGGGTGTCGGCCTTCGCGCCGTTCCGCTGGGTGGCCACGGCGTACGTCTACGTGTTCCGCGGCACCCCGATCCTGGTGCAGGCGTTCTTCGTGTTCTTCGCCATCCCGCAGCTGTTCCCCGGGCTCACGTTCAACCCGTTCGTCGCGGGTGCCATCACGCTCTCGTTGAACACCGGTGCGTACATGACCGAGATCATCCGCGGCGGCATCCAGGCCGTCGACCCCGGTCAGTCCGAGGCGTCGCGTTCGCTGGGCCTCGGGCACTGGAAGACCATGCAGAAGGTCGTGCTGCCGCAGGCGTTCCGCATCATGATCCCGTCGTTCGTGAACCAGGGCATCATCACCCTCAAGGACACCTCGCTGATCAGCGTGATCGGGCTCGCCGAGCTCACGTTCGTGTCTCGCCAGATCATCGCCTCGACGTACCTGTCGGCCCAGGTGCTGACCATCGTCGCCATCATCTACTTCGTCGTGATCACGCTTCTCACGCTGCTCGCGAACCGCCTGGAGAGGAAGTTCAACGCATGAGCAAGATCGAGGTCAGAGACCTGCACAAGTCGTTCGGCGACAACCACGTGCTCAAGGGTATCGACCTGACGGTCGAAGACGGCGAGGTCATCGCGGTCATCGGTCCGTCCGGGTCGGGAAAGTCCACCCTGCTGCGCTGCCTCAACAAGCTCGAGGAGCCGACGTCGGGTCATGTCATCGTCGACAGCGTCGACCTGACCGACAAGAGCGTGAAGCTCGACGAGGTGCGCCAGCGCATCGGCATGGTGTTCCAGCACTTCAACCTGTTCCCGCACATGACCGTGCTCGAGAACATCACGCTGGCGCCGGTCGAGCTCGGCAAGCTGTCGAAGGCAGAGGCGAAGGAGCGGGCGCTCGCTCTGCTCGATCGCGTGGGCCTGGCCGAGAAGGCGGATGCCAAGCCGGCATCGCTCTCGGGCGGTCAGAAGCAGCGCGTGGCGATCGCCCGCGCGCTCGCGATGGACCCCGAGATCATGCTCTTCGATGAGGCCACCAGCGCGCTCGACCCCGAGATGGTCGGTGAGGTGCTGCAGGTGATCCGTGACCTCGCGTCCGGCGGCATGACGATGGTGCTCGTGACGCACGAGATGGGCTTCGCCCGCGAGGTCTCGGGCCGCACGGTGTTCATGGACGGCGGAGTCGTCGTCGAAGAGGCGCCGCCCGCCGAGCTGTTCGGCGCGCCGAAGAACGAGCGCCTGAAGGACTTCCTCTCGAAGGTCCTCTGAGCGTCTTCCGGTGTAGAAGGCCCCCACCCGATTCCGGGTGGGGGCCTTCGTCGTCGGGCGATCAGGGCGACGTGACCGCGGCCGGATGCCGGCGGATCGTGGCGCTCACCAGCGCGGCGACGGCGCAGAGGCCGGCGGCGGCGAACCAGGCGACGGTGTACTGGCCCGTGTGGTCGCGCACCATGCCCGCGAGGAACGAGGCGATGCCGGCGCCGATCTGGTGCGAGGCGAACACCCAGCCGAACACGAGGGGACCCCGATCGCCGAAGACCTCACGGCACAGTGCGATGGTCGGCGGAACCGTCGCCACCCAGTCGAGGCCGTAGATCACGATGAACACGACGATGCTCGGCTGCACGTCGGCCGACAGCAGGCTCGGCAGGAACAGCAGGCTCACGCCGCGCAGCGCGTAGTACGCGGCCAACAGAATGCGAGGGTTCACCCGGTCGGTCAGCCAGCCCGAGAACACCGTGCCGGCGATGTCGAAGATCCCGACCACGGCGAGCAGCCCGGCTGCGGTCGTCGTCGGCATCCCGTGGTCGTGCGCGCTGGGGATGAAGTGGGTGCCGATCAGGCCGTTGGTCGTGGCGCCGCAGATCGCGAATCCGATCGCGAGCGCCCAGAACGTCTTGGTGCGCGCAGCGTCGCGGAGTGTGGTGATCGCGAGTCGAGCGGCTCCCCACGCGCTGCCCTTCGGTCGGGCGGTCACGGTGACGGGTCCGCTGTCGCCGTAGCGGTTGACGCCGAGATCGCTCGGACGGTTGCGCACGAAGATCCAGACCAGGGGGACGACCGCGAGCGCACCCCCGGCGATGATCAGCGATGCCCCTCGCCAGCCGATGTCCTCGGCCGCCGCGGCGATCACCGGCAGGAAGATCAGCTGCCCGGTGGCGCTTCCGGCCGTGAGCACGCCCGACACCAGGCCGCGCCTGGTCGCGAACCAGGTATCGGTGATCGTGGCCGCGAACACCAGCGCCATCGACCCGGTGCCGAGTCCGATGAGCACGCCCCACGTCAGGATGAGCTGCGCCGGGGTGGCGACGAAGACGCTCAGCGCAGCACCCGCTCCGATCACGAACAGAGCGGTCACGGTGACGGCGCGGATGCCGAAGCGCTGCATGAGGGCGGCGGCGAACGGCGCTGTGAGGCCGAACAGCAGCAGGTTGACCGTGACGGCGAGAGAGAGCTCGGCCGTGGTCCAGCCGAACTCGTCCTGCAGAGGCAGCATCAGCACCCCTGGTGCAGCACGGAACCCGGCGGCTCCGATCAGTGCGATCAGCGCGACGAGTGCGACGATCCATGCGGGATGGATGCGGCGCTGCGGCATCGCTGGCGGCGTGGGTGTCGGAAGGTCGGTCGGCTCCTCGACCGATTCGGCGGTCATGCGGCGGTGCCTGATGCGAGCGCGAACGGCTCGCCGCCCATGCTGCGACGCGACCACCGGGTGGTGTCTGCGTCGAGCGGGGCGGCGCAGGTCGTGCACCAGTCTGCGGATGCCGCGAGCTCGCCGCAGCGCCCGCAGCTGACGGTCAGCCCCCAGGGGCCGTCGGGATCGGTGACGCGCGTGAATCTCGCGTAGGCGTGGAGGATCGGGAGGGTCTCTCGGCCGACCTCCGTCAGGAGATACCCCCGTTCGTCGTCGCGCCGCACGAGGCCCGCCTCGGTCATCGAGGCGAGGCGCCGGGCGAGCACGGAGTCGGCGGCTCCCGTGGCATCGCGCAGCTCATCGAAGCGGGTGCGACCCGAGAACAGCTCGCGCAGGATCAGAAGCACCCACGGGTCGGCGAGCACATCGGCGGAGCGGGCGATCGGACACGTGGCTGTCGACCAGTCGGAGCGGAGCGGCATCCAGTCACTTTCTTGAAGAAAGTTGTTGGTGTCAAGAGTCCGCGTCCGGAAAGGCGGAGTACCTGCGCGAGTCGGCAGGAAAACGACGAAGGGGCGAGCTACTCCGCGACGCGGGCCGCGATGTCGGTGCGGAAGTGCGAACCCTCGAGAGAGATGCGGCCGATGGCCTCGTATGCCCGGTCGCGCGCGGTGCGGAAGTCCGATGCCACAGCGACGACGTTCAGCACGCGCCCACCGGTGGCGATCAGCGAGCCGCCGGGCGCATCGGGGCTCGCGGTCGCAGCGTGCACGAGACGGACGCCCTCGACGGCCGCGGCGTCGGCCAGGCCCTCGATCGGGCGACCGGTCTGCGGAGCCTCGGGGTAGCCCTCGCTGGCCAGGACGACGGTGATGGCGACATCGTCGCTGAAGACCGGCTCGGGCTGGTCTTCGAGAGTGCCGGATGCCGCGGCGAACAGCAGCTCCGACAGCGGCGTCACGAGACGAGGCAGCACGATCTGGGTCTCGGGGTCGCCGAAGCGGGCGTTGAACTCGATCACGCGCACACCGGCGGGAGTCAGGATGAGCCCGGCGTAGAGCAGGCCTATGAACGGGGTGCCCTCCTCGTCGAGCTGACGGATCACGGGCAGGGCGACATCTCGCGTGACCTCTTCGACGAAGGCCTGCTCGCTGCCGAACTGGTCGGCCAGCCACGGCAGCGGCGAGTATGCGCCCATGCCCCCGGTGTTGGGACCTGCGTCGCCGTCGAGCGCACGCTTGAAGTCCTGCGCGGGGCTGAGCGCCCGCACGGTGTCGCCGTCGCTCAGGAAGAACAGCGAGACCTCGGGGCCCGAGAGGAACTCCTCGATGAGCACGGGGCCCGAGGGCAGATAGTGCTCGGCGTGCGCGAGCGCCTCGGCGCGGTCGGACGTCACGATGACGCCCTTGCCTGCCGCCAGTCCATCGGCCTTCACCACATGGGGGGCTCCGAGGTCGTCGAACGCGGCCTCGACCTGGGCGGTCGTGGTGGCGCGCACCGCTCGTCCGGTGGGCACGCCGGCCGCATCCATGATCCGCTTGGCGAACGACTTGGATCCCTCGAGCTGCGCCGCAGCCTTGCCGGGGCCGAACACCGGAATGCCGTGCGCGCGCAGCACATCGGCGACACCGGCGACCAGCGGGGCCTCCGGGCCGACCACCACGAGGTCGACGGCGTGCTCGTTGGCGAAGGAGGTCACCGCGGCGCCGTCGAGCATGTCGAGGGTGACGGGCGTCGCGTCCTGCGCGATCCCGGCGTTGCCGGGGGCGACGAAGATCTCGTGCTCCGCGGTCTCTGCTCGCAGGGCGAGGATGATCGCGTGCTCACGGGCACCGGAACCGAGGACGAGAATCTTCACCCGTCCAGACTACCGAGGCGGACGCGCGCGTTTCGGCGGGTTGCGGCTCAGAGCTCGACCGGGCGCTCCGCCGACCGGTCCCACGGCATGGTCCAGCCTGCGGCGTCGAACAGCGCATCGAGCACCATCGCCGTGAAACCCCACACGATCGTGCCGTCGACGTCGAACGCCGGCCCCTTCCAGGTGCGACCCATGCGGTGAATGGTCGATGTGAACCGGGTCTTGGGGTCGAGCAGCTGTGCCACGGGCACACGGAACACGTCGACCGTCTCGGCGTGATCCACGGCCGCGACGCGCGATGGCGAACGCCACCAGCCGAGCACGGGGGTGACCATGTGGTTGCTCGCGGCGAGCGGGATCTCGGCAAGAGTGGCGAGGATCTCGACGCCGGCCGGGTCGAGACCGGTCTCCTCTTCGGCCTCGCGCAGGGCGGTGGCGACGGCATCCGCATCCGCATCCTCGGCCCGGCCGCCGGGGAACGACACCTGGCCGGGGTGCGACGACAGCGTGGCCGCTCGGCGCTGCAGCAGCACGTCGAGGTCGGCGGCCATGGTCGTGGCGTCGGTCTGAGCCGGGGTGCTGTCGAGCTTGCCGAACAGCACGAGCACGGACGCCGGATGCGCGCTGCCGTCGACCGGTGGCACAGGCCCCGTCCAGCCCTCACTGCGCTTCGCCGCGGCGAGCAGCTCGGCTCTCGCGCCGTGCAGGGTGTCGGGATTCTGGCTCATCGCCTCGAGCCTATGCCTGCGAAGAGCCTCCAGGGCAGTGCTGCGCTCGGCGTACCCTGTTCCCATGCCCTCCAGGAAGATCGACATCATCGATGGCCGCGCGGCGCTCGATGAGGTCAGGAGAGCGGATGCCGCGGGCGAGAAGCCGCAGCGCACCCCGCTCGCCACTGCCGTGCGCTATCTGCTGCAGCTGCTCGACGAGAAGGCTCCGGGCAACAGCGTCGAGGTGCGAGTGCCGCCGTTCGGCGCCGTGCAGGTGATCCAGGGCCCTCGGCATACGCGCGGAACCCCTCCGAACGTCGTCGAGATGGACCCGGCGACCTGGATCGCCGTCGCCACGGGCACGGAGCACTGGGCGGATGCCGCGGGCTCGGGCCGGGTGAGCGCATCGGGCACCCGCGCGGACCTCTCGGACGTCCTGCCGCTGCGTCCCTGACCGCAGCACTCGCAGCACCCTGAGCGCCCGCAGGACCCTCAGGTCGAGGGCCCCACCAGAGCGACGTCGAGATGCTCGGAAGACGGGGGAGCGACCCACAGGCAACGGTGGGAGAATGGATGCATGTCCTCCCACGATTCCTCCCAGACGGTCGAGGCGACCGTCCGCCGCGTGCCGCGCTTCGGCGTGTTCATGGGCATCGGCGTCGTGCTCGGCATCATCGCCGCCGGCATCCTGACGATGATGGGCAGTTACGAACCCTCCGACGCGGTCGGCGTCGTCTACCCGCCAGGGCAGGTGTTCGGGTTCCTTCTGCTGTGGACGGTGCCGATCGGCTTCGCCCTCGCGAGCATCGTCGCGCTGATCCTCGAGCGGCTCGCCCGCCGCCATGATCACGTCGTCACGGTCGAGCACGAGACGATCATCGAGAACGACTGACCCGGTCGGTGCGCAGCAGGCCGCGTCAGGCCAGCTCTGCGATGATCGGCCGGATCGCCGCGTCGAACGACACCACGTCGCGGCGCAGCCCGTCGGTCACCGCGACCGTGAGAGCGCCGATCCACCAGATCCCCCGCTGCGAGAACGGCAGCACCTGCACGTTGAGTTCGAACGAATGCGCTCGGCGCCCGATCTCGCGCTCGAACTCGGCGATCGCGCTCGCATAGGCACGGTACGCCTCGCCGCCGATGTTGCCGTTGCCCGACCGGCTCGCCATCGAGCTGCGGATCGACGCGACGTAGCGGTCGTGCGCGACGCGGGCGAAGTGCATCGCCGACTCCGCGTGCGGCGCGATCGCGTCGGCGAGCTGCTCGGCACCGGTCGCAGGCAGGGCCACGAGCGTGTCGAAGCCGTCGACGAGCTCGAGCGGCACGCCGGAGGGGTGCGCCCGAGGTTCGACCGTCATGTCCCAGAAGTCGCGCCACTGCTTCTCGAGCTCGGGCGTCACCTCGACGGCATCCGGCGCTCTGACGGGCAGATCGCGCAGGCTCGGCAGGTCTTCGGGGGCCCGGATGCCGAGGGATTGACGCAGCGCGAGCGCGACGAGCACTGGAACGCTCGCATCCTCGCGGATCAACCACTGCGGCTTGTCGGCCATGGCCCCATCGTAGGAGATCGCGGGCGGGGAGAGGAGGGCCCCGCGGGCGGTAGGCTGGAGGTGTGGCTGCCTCCCCCACCAATCCCTATTCCGAAGCCGGCGTCGATACCGCTGCAGGCGATCTCGCCGTCGAGCTGATGAAGTCTTCCGTGCGCGCTACGCACGGCCCTGAAGTGCTCGGCGGTGTCGGCGGCTTCGCCGGACTGTTCGACGCGAGTGCGCTGCGCGACTTCCGTCGCCCGCTGCTCGCGACCAGCACAGACGGCGTCGGCACGAAGGTCGCCATCGCGCAGGCCATCGACAAGCACGACACGATCGGCCAGGACCTCGTCGGCATGGTGGTCGACGACATCGTCGTGGTGGGCGCGAAGCCGCTCTTCATGACCGACTACATCGCCTGCGGCAAGGTCTTCCCGCAGCGCATCGCCGACATCGTGCGCGGCATCGCCGAGGCGTGCACCGCCACCGGCACCGCGCTCATCGGCGGCGAGACCGCAGAGCACCCCGGGCTCCTCGGCCCGCGCGACTACGACGTGGCAGGCGCCGCGACCGGAGTCGTCGAGGCCGACGGCATCCTGGGGGCCGACCGCGTGCAGGACGGCGACGTCGTGCTCGCCGTCGAGTCCAGCGGACTGCACTCCAACGGCTACTCGCTCGTGCGCCACATCGTCACGAACGCCGGAATCGGCTACGGCGACAACGCCGCCGACTTCGGCAAGACCTGGGGTGAGGCTCTTCTCGAGCCGACGCGCCTCTACACGCTTCCGCTGCTTCGTCTGATCGAGCAGCTCGGCGGCGCGACGGGCGCGGGCGGAGTGCACTCGCTCAGCCACGTCACCGGCGGCGGCATCGCGGCCAACCTCGCCCGTGTGCTCCCGCAGGGCAGCTGGGCCGAGGTCGACCGCAGCACGTGGTCGCCGAGCCCGGTCTTCCGCGTGCTCAGCGACATCGCAGGGTCGACGCTGGAATCCGCCGAGGGCACCTGGAACCTCGGCATCGGATTCCTTGCGATCGTCGCGGCCGACAAGAAGGATGCCGCCATCGCGGCGCTCGCGGCAGACGGCATGCCCGCGTGGCAGGTCGGAACCGTGGGCTTCGGCGCGCGTCCGGCAGGAGAGTTCGAACAGGGCGCCAAGGGCGTCGACGGTGGAGCAGTGCGCCTGGTCGGCGCCTATGCGGACGGAGCGAAGTAAGAGCCCATGTGCGGCATCGTCGGAATGGTGGGCTCTGCCCCGGTCAATCAGGACATCTACGACGCACTCCTGCTGCTGCAGCACCGCGGCCAGGATGCGACGGGAATCGCGACAGCTGAGGCGAACGGCGTCATGCACAACGCCAAGGCGCAGGGCATGGTCCGCGAGGCGTTCCGCACCCGCGACATGCGCGGGCTCCTCGGGAACGTCGGGCTCGGTCACGTGCGCTATGCGACCAAGGGCACGGCGTCGAACGAAGAGGAGATGCAGCCGTTCTACGTGAACGCGCCGTACGGCATCATCCTCATCCACAACGGCAACCTGACGAACACGCGCGAGCTCACGGCCGACATGGCCCAGCGCGACCGCCGTCACCTCAACTCCTCGAGTGACACCGAGCTGCTGCTCAACGTGCTCGCCGGCGAACTGCAGAACACGACGTCGACGGTCGACCTCGACGCCGAGCGGGTGTTCGAGGCCGTCGAGCGCACGCATGAGCGCATCGAGGGCGCCTATGCCGTCATCGCCGTGATCGCGGGCTACGGCCTGCTCGCGTTCCGCGACCCGTTCGGCATCCGCCCCCTCATCCTCGGTCGTCGCCCCTCGACCGTCCCTGGCGCGGAAGGCCGCGACGAATGGGTCGTCGCGAGCGAGTCGCTCGTGCTCGAGAACGCCGACTACGAGGTGGTCCGCGAGGTCGAGCCCGGCGAGGCGATCTTCATCACCAACGAGGGCGAACTGCACAGCAGGCAGTGCGCCAAGGATCCCGTGCTCGCGCCGTGCGCGTTCGAGTACGTCTACCTCGCTCGTCCCGACTCGGTCATGAACGGCGTCTCCGTCTACGAGTCGCGTCTGCGCATGGGCGACAAGCTCGCCGACACGATCGCCAAGCACGTGCCGATGGACAAGATCGACGTCGTCATGCCGATCCCCGACTCGTCTCGCCCCGCGGCCATGGAGGTCGCCCGCAAGCTGGGCATCGAATACCGCGAGGGCTTCTACAAGAACCGCTATGTCGGCCGCACCTTCATCATGCCCGGCCAGGCCGTGCGCAAGAAGAGCGTGCGTCAGAAGCTGAACGCGATGTCGACCGAGTTCCAGGGCAAGAACGTGCTGCTGATCGACGATTCGATCGTGCGGGGCACGACGTCGAAGCAGATCATCCAGATGGCCCGGGATGCCGGTGCCACCTCGGTGACGTTCGCGTCTGCCGCGCCGCCCGTGCGATACCCGCACGTCTACGGCATCAACATGCCGTCGCGCCATGAGCTCATCGCCCACGGACGGACGATCCCCGAGATCGCCACCGAGCTGGGCTGCGACCACCTGGTCTACCAGGAGGTGGAAGACCTCAAGGCTGCGATCACCGAGGGCTCCGTGCTGAACGATCTCGACATGAGCTGCTTCGACGGCCGGTACGTCACCGGCACGGTCTCCGACGAGTACCTCGCGTGGGTGGAGGGGTCGCAGACCTCGTGACCTCGGGTGCGCAGCCGCTCTGGCGTGGTCGCGCCCTCGCGCTGATCGGCATCGTGCTGGTCGCCTTCTCGTTGCGCTCGGCAGTGGCATCCCTGTCACCGGTGCTCGACCACGTCGCCGAGGACTTCGCGGTCTCGTCGGTCGTCGTGGGTCTGATCGGTGCCGCGCCGCCCGTGTGCTTCGCCGTCTTCGGTCTGCTCACTCCGCTGTTCGAGCGCCGGTTCGGGCTCGAGCGCGTGGCCGTGGTCGCGATCGCGCTGATCGCGACCGGGCTGCTGCTGCGCAGCCTCGCCGTCGACTCGACGTCGCTGCTCGCCGCGACGACCGTGGTGTTCGCGGGTGTCGGCTCGGGCAACGTGCTGCTGCCGCCTCTGGTCAAGAAGTACTTCCCCGATCGACTCGGTCTGATGATGACCGTGTACTCGACCACCATGGCCGTGTCGACGTTCGTGCCGCCGCTCGTCGCGGTGCCGCTCGCCGACTCGGCGGGGTGGCGGGTCTCGCTCGGCCTGTGGGGCGTGTTCGCCGCGATCGCTCTGGTGCCGTGGGTGGCGATGCTGGTCACGAGCCGAGCGGATGCCGTCGCCGCCGCGCAGACACGCGTCGATCCCGCCTCGACCGAGGTCGAGCGCGACGGGTACGACGCGGCATCCGTGGCGACCGGCCCGATCGCGACGACGCCTGCGAACCCCCGGGTCTTCGGCCGGCTGTGGCGGTTGCCGATGGCATGGTCCATCGCGCTGGTGTTCGCGGCGTCGTCGACGCTGGCCTACGTCTCCTTCGCCTGGCTGCCCTCGATCATGATCGACGTGGGTGGGGTGACGCCGGCGAATGCGGGGCTGCTGCTCTCACTGTTCGGTCTGATGGGTCTGCCGTGCTCCCTGCTCGTGCCCATCCTCATCGTCCGGTTCCAGGCCACGCGACCCGTGTTCGTCATCTCGATCGCCTGTGGCCTCATCGGACTCCTCGGATTCATCTTCCTCCCGACGGTGGCGCTGCCGATCTGGGTCGTGTTCTTCGGCCTCGCGCCAGGGCTGTTCCCGCTCGCTCTCGTGCTGCTCAGCATCCGCGCGCGCACGCCGGAGAGCGCCGTGGCGCTCAGCGGGTTCGTGCAGAGCATCGGATACGCGGTCGCCGCGGTGTTCCCGCTGTTGATCGGTCTGCTGCACGACATGACCGACAGCTGGCAGATCCCGCTCTGGCTTCTCGTCGGCGTTCTGATCGCGGTGATCCCCGCCGGGTGGATCGCGGGTCGTCGTCGCACCATCGAAGAGGACTGGGAGCGCCGGCACGGTCGCTGGTGACTCGCGGCGAGGTCACGGCACCGGTGCGACCTCAGCGCGCCCTCAGTGCGCCCGCACCTCGTCGCCGACGCTGATGGTGCCGCCGGCCCACTCGGCGGATCCGTCGGCCGCGGCACGCGGCGGAAGCAGCAGCCTGCCGAGCGTCGGCTCATCCTGTCCGAGGTCGTTCGTGAGGGTCTTGAGCACCTTCGCGTCACGGGCTCCGGTGTCGGGATTGGCGTGTGTCGCCAGGCACCGAACGATCGGGCCCGCTGTGCGGAACGACACCCGACCGATGCTCAGCTCACCCGTCCAGTCGAGCTCGGACCACGGGGCGACGTCATCGACGACGACGTTCGAGCGGAATCGCCGGTCATCGATGTCGAAGCCGAGGGCGTCGCTGAGCGCGTCGACGCTGCCGCGACTGTGCACCGAGACGTATCCGCGAGCGCGGTCCTGGAACCTCGACGTCACACCGTCGCCCACCAGCACGAGCGGCAGTCGTCCTGGGCGTCGGATGCGCCGGCCCTCCGCGCTTGCGAGCACGAACTCGGTCACGGCATCCGCGAGCTCCACACGGCCGGCGTCATCGAGTCCCGCCTCGACGAGCACTGCTCCGGCGTGCTCGATCCGCACGCGCTGCCGAGCATCGTCGTAGTCGGTGCGCAGTGCCGCGAGCCCGGGGAAGTCCTGCAGCGAGAGGCCCTTCGCCTTCGGCCAGTGGTCGAGGCCGTCGTGGTGCTCCGGGGCCGTCGCCTCGGCGAAGCGGAACGCCAGCACGCGATCGCCCGCGATCCGGCCGTCGGCTTGCACGGTCAGCGAATCGACGGATTCGGGAGTGAAGCCCTTGATCGGGTGATGGAAGAGCGAGACGACACGAGCCATGAGGAGATCCTCTCAGGCTGTTAGGGGTCCGTCCGTCACCGACAGGACATCGGCAGCGACGGGTTCCGGCATTCCGGGCACGACGAAACCCCCGTGCATCGCACGGGGGAGTCGACGACGATCGAATCGGCGGTCAGGCCTTTTCGAGTTCGTCCTCGTCTTCGTCTGCATACTCGTCGGCCCACTTGTCGACATATGCGTCTTCAGCGTCGCTCGGGTGCGCGAGTTCGCGCTCGAGCGCCGAGTAGTTCACCGACGGACTGAACGACTTCAGTTCGCGGGCGATCTTGGTGTGTTTCGCCTTTTGACGGCCACGGCCCATGCCTGAGACCCCCTCACGAGTTAAGCTGCGGGCAACCATCTGCCCGAGTCATTCACGACACCGGCTGAGGGCCGGTAAGAGTAGCATTCAGAATAGCACGCGGCCAGACCGCACTGGCCCGTTGGCAGCTGGTGAAGGGAGCGATCCTCATGACCGACAACACCTCGACGCCCACCGACGAGGCCGCACAGAACGCGACACTGCAGAAGGCCGTGATCGTCGGGATGCAGCCGGGGCAGCCCACGCGGGTGATCGAAGAAGCAGCGCGGTTCGCGCGGCTCCTCCGGGTGCCTCTCGTGGTGGCCCACGTCGACGTCACCCGCTTCGTCACCTACGAAGATCCCGATGGCTATGTGCACTCGGCGCCCATCGACATCAACATCGACGCCGGAGCAGCCGAGTTCGAGGCCGTGCAGGCCGAAGCCACTGCGGCGCTCGACGGCACAGGCCTGACGTGGACGGCCCGCCAGCTCGTCGGCGACCCTGCCCTCGCCATCAAGCAGCTCGCCACCAAGCTCGACGCCCAGCTGATCGTCGTCGGCACACGCAAACGTGGCATCGGCGAGTCGATCCGCGAGTTCTTCACGGGATCCGTCGCCGCCCGCCTCGCGCATCGCCAGCACAGGCCCGTGCTCGTCGTGCCCCTGCAGGACCCGGTTCCCGACACTCAGCCCGAGATCTGGACCGAGTAGGTCTCGTTCGACTCCTTCCGGTTCGGATGGCTGGTCGATCGCCAGCCCACCGCACGACAGAAGCCCCTCTCGTCGAGTGACGGGAGGGGCTTCGGACGTGCGACGGGGTGAGGTCAGCGCCCGAGCGATGCCAGAGCGGTCGTGATCCCTCGGGCCGCGGCATCCAGCCCGTCCTCCAGCTGCGTGACGACGGATGCCGGCAGGGTGCCGCCCTTCGCCACGTGAGTGCGAAGGTCGGTGCGCACGCGCGCGCGGAAGGCGTTGATGACGGCATCCGCTCGGTGCAGCTCCTCGCGAGTGACGGTGCGCTCGTCGTCGCCCGCGGTGCGCGGGCGGGACTTGGATGCGGCGCGGTCGTCTTTCTCAGCCGTGGCCAGGTCTGCGCGAAGGCTCTTCATGGCCTCCTTGACGCTCTGACGCACCTCGTTGGCGATCAGTCGCACCGAGTCGGTGAGACCCGCCTCGATGCCGGCGAGGTCGCCCTCGCGGGACGCGAGCTCGGCGCGTCCGGCATCCGTGATCGCGTAGATCGTGGTGCGGCCGTCGACGGTCTTGCTGACCAGACCCTCCTCCTCGAGCTTCGCGAGCCGCGGATAGATGGTGCCGGCGCTGGGCGTGTAGGTGCCTCCCGTGCGATCGGTGAGAGCCTGGATGATGCCGTAGCCATGCTGGGGCGCCTCGGCGAGCAGCGAGAGCAGGTAGAGCCTGAGATCGCCGTGGGAGAACACTGCGGGACTCATGCTTCCTCCCATTCGGGGTCGTTCTCGATCGAGCTGGGCGTGCGGCGAAGGACCGTGACGCCGCCCGAGACGGAGTTCGCGCGCAGGTCGACGAAACGTCCGGCCAGCTCACCGGTCGAGCCGGTGTAGTTGTTGATCCCGGAGGAGCCACGCTCGACGCCGTCGATCAGCAGTCGTCCGCTCAGCGAGCGCACGACGTAGTTCGCGGCGAGTGACTCGTCGAGGCGCACGGTGGTGCCGCCGGAGACCGAGTTGACGTTGATGGCGTTCACGTCGCCGGCGGCGTCGACCAGCGTCGACCCCGAGACGATGTCGACAGTGGCGCGGCGGATGGTGCCGGTGACGGCGACATCTCCTGAGACGCTGTTCGCGTTGATCGAGCCGGTGAGGCCGCGCACCTGCACGTCGCCGGACACCGAGTTGACCGTGAGGTCGCCGATGAGGGTGTCGACGATGAGGTCACCCGAGACGGTGTTGAGGCGGGCGTCGTTACGGATGCCCGAGACGAGAGCTCCGGCGCTGACGACGCCGAGGTTCAGGGCGATCGAGCGGGGCACGGCGACGCTGACCTCGGCCTTGGGGCCGCCCGAGCCGAAGTTGCGGAACACCTCGAGGAAGTTGTCCCAGCCGAGCTGCGGGTGGTCGATCTCGACCTCGCCGTCGTTCGCCTCGATGCGGAGGTCTTTGGTGGTGACACCGTGCACCTCGATGCGGATGCCGGGGTCGTCGTGTGCGATGACGTCGACCTGACCGCCGACCAGACCGATCTTCAGCCGGGTGACGTTCTCGATGTCGATGACGCGTTCTTCGCCGGGGGCGATGAGCCACTTCTCGGTCATGTCTGCTTCTCCTGGTTCGAGGGAACACGATATATCGTGTGCGGCAAGAGTAACACGATATATCTCGATCTTGTCAAAGGTGTTCGGTGACGGGCCGTCTGCAGGATCCGGGCACGTTGGCAGGACGGTTCGGGGGAGATGGTCCTGCAGACGTGCGTCGGTCCTGCAAACGGCACGGGTGTGGTGCGGAAACGGCGACCTCAGACGAGGGGCGGAGTGTGCCAGATGCGGTCGATGTAGTCGCGGATCGACCGGTCGGACGAGAAGAACCCCGTGCGGGCGACGTTGAGGATCGCGGAGCGGGTCCAGGAATCCTGGTCGGCGTATGCGGCATCCACCCGATCCTGCGCGGTGATGTACGACGCGTAGTCGGCGAGCACCATGAAGCGGTCCTCGTAGAGCAGGTTCGAGACGACGGGTTCGAACACCGAGCGGTCGCCGCGAGAGAAGGCGCCGGAGGCGATCAGGTCGATCGCCCGACGCAGGCCGTCATCGGCCTGGTAGAACTCCTGCGGCCGATAGCCGCGAGTGCTCAGCGCCTCGACCTCGGGCTCGCTCATGCCGAAGAGATAGAAGTTGTCGTCGCCGACGAGCTCGCGGATCTCGACGTTGGCCCCGTCATCCGTGCCGATGGTGAGCGCGCCGTTCAGCGCGAACTTCATGTTGCCGGTGCCAGACGCCTCCTTGCCGGCGAGCGAGATCTGCTCCGACAGGTCGGCGGCGGGGATCACGCGTTCGGCCAGAGTCACGTTGTAGTTCGGCGGGAAGACGACCTTCAGTCTGCCCTCGAGTCGTGGGTCGGTGTTCACCACCTCGCCCACGGCGTTGATCAGGTGGATGATGCGCTTCGCCATCGCGTATCCGGGCGCCGCCTTCGCGCCGAAGATCGCCGTTCGCGGCACGACGTCAGACACGGCGATGCGCCCCGAGATCACGCCCTCGTACGTGGTGACGATGTGCAGCACCTTCAGCAGCTGGCGCTTGTACTCGTGCAGACGCTTGACCATGACGTCGAGCATGTGGCCGTCGCTGATCTCGACGCCGTCCCGTTCGCGCAGCACCTCGCTCAGGCGGCGCTTGTTCGCGGCCTTCACCGCGGCGAAGGCGGTGCGGAATTCGGCATCCTCGGCGAACGGCTCGAGCTCATGCAGCCGTTCGAGGTCGGTGGTCCAGCCGTCGCCGATCGCGGCGGTGACGAGCGAAGAGAGTTCCGGGTTGGCGAGGCGCAGGAAGCGCCGAGGCGTCACCCCGTTCGTGACGTTCGTGAACTTGCCGGGGAAGAACGCGTCGAAGTCGCTGAGCACCTTCTCGCGAAGCAGCTGCGAGTGCAGCTCGGCGACGCCGTTGACCTTCGCGCCGGCGACGGTCGCGAGGTACGCCATGCGCACCGAGCGCTCCGGATGCTCGGCGATGATCGACATGTTGCGCACGAGCATCTCGTCGTCGCCGAAGCGCTCGCGCACCGCCACGAGGAACTCGTCGTTGATGCGGTAAATGATCTCGAGGTGGCGGGGCAGCAGTCGGCCCAGCAGTTCGACCGGCCAGACTTCGAGCGCCTCGGGAAGCAGAGTGTGGCACGTGTAGGCGAAGCACTGCTGAGTGATCGCCCACGCGGCATCCCACTCGAGATGCTTCTCGTCGATGAGCATGCGCATGAACTCGGGCACCGCGATCACCGGGTGGGTGTCGTTGAGCTGGAAGATCACGCGCTCGGGGAGGTTCGCCAGGTCGAAGCCGTCGGCGAGCATGTTGTCGAGGAAGTCGTGGATGGATGCCGCGACGAAGAAGTACTGCTGCTGCAGGCGCAGCTCCTTGCCCTGCGGGGTGGAGTCTTCGGGGTAGAGCACCTTCGATATGTTCTCGGCGAACGTCTGCGCTCGCACGGCCTCTTCGTAGTCGCCCGAGTTGAAGATGCGCAGGTCGAAGGCGCTCGTGGCGACCGCGCTCCACAGCCGGAGGGTGTTGACGCGGCCGTTCCGGAATCCGGGGACCATGTAGTTGTAGGGCACGGCCTGCACGTTCCACGCGGGGACCCACCGGCTGCGCGTGACGCCGTCGTCGTCGTATTTCTCGGTGTGGCCGCCGAACGCGATCGTCTGCGCGTCTTCGGGTCGCGCGAACTCCCACGGGGAGCCGAGCGCAAGCCAGGCGTCGGGCTGCTCGACCTGCTGACCGTCGACGAACGTCTGACGGAAGATCCCGTACTCGTAGCGGATGCCGTAGCCGATGCTCGGCACAGCCATCGTGGCGAGCGAGTCGATGAAGCAGGCGGCGAGGCGCCCGAGTCCGCCGTTGCCGAGACCCGGCTCGACCTCGTGCGCGCGCAGCTCGTCGAGCGAGACGCCGCACGACGCCAGGGCTTCGCCGGCGACCTCGGTGAGGTCGGCCGCGAGCAGGTTGTTTTCGAGCTGACGGCCCAGCAGGTACTCGGCCGAGAGGTAGCAGACGCCCTTCGCCTGCACCTCCTTCTGGTGCCGCACGTCTTCAAGCCAGCGTGCCATCAGGTACTCGCGCACGGTGTGGGCGAGCGCGAGATAGCGGTCATTCGCGCTCGATGCCGACAGCGCGACGCCGCGGTCGAAGTTGAGGTTGTGCAGGAAGCGCTCGACGAACTCATCCGCAGTGCTCGGCGGAGCGATCACGGGAGCGAGGGCGAGCGGATGCAGAGGGGAGTGTGATTCGGGCACGAGACGACCGTAGCGAGCGACGAGCCGATTCGTGTGACGCGCGGATGAAGAATATCGGTTGGGCAGCAAGCTTGACCTTGACGCAACGTCAACTTCTACCGTGGAGTTATCGAAGAACGGATCCACGGAAGGAGGACTCGATGACCGGTCGTGATTGGTCGATCCAGGAGATCGCCCGACTCGCAGGCACCACCAGCAGAACGCTGCGTCACTACGACGACGTGGGTCTGCTGCGACCCTCGCGCATCGCGCACAACGGCTATCGCCACTACGACGAGGCCGCGCTCGTGCGCCTGCAGCGCATCCTGCTGCTGCGTGAGCTCGGACTCGGTCTGCCGCAGATCGCGGAGGTGCTGAACCCGGTGAATGCGCGGCAGAGCGAGGAGTCCGCTCTCGAGACACACCTCGCGCTGCTGCGCGAGGAGCAGAACCGGCTGGCGCGGCAGATCGCGTCGGTCGAGAACACCATCAACGCACTGAAAGGAGGTGAAGAACTCATGGCAGAGAACATGTTCGACGGCTTCGACTACACCCAGTACAAAGAGGAGGTCGAAGAGCGCTGGGGTCGCAAGGCCTACGCCGACAGCGACCGCTGGTGGCGCGGGATGACCGATGCCGAGCGCGCCGACTGGCAGCAGCGTGTCTCCGACCTCGGTCGCGACTGGATCGCCGCCGCAGAGAGCGGCATCGACCCGGCATCCGCCGAGGCCCAGGATGTCGCTCGTCGCCACGTCGATTGGCTCACCGGCATCCCGGGAACCCCCGCCGCCGTTCCCGGCGGTGACGTGAAGGGATACGTGATCGGGCTCGGAGAGATGTACGTCGCCGACCCGCGCTTCGGCGCGAACTACGCGACGTCGGCCGGTGGCGCGCAGGGAGCGGAGTTCGTCCGCGACGCCCTCCGCATCTACGCGGACGGCAACCTGTGACCCATCCCGGTCGTTGAGCGACGACGACGGAGTCGACGGAGACGAAATGTAGTGGGCCGGTCTCGTTTCGGTGGGGCGTTTCGTCTCGCTCGGCTTCGCCGTGCTCGCTCAACGACCGGGGCGCGACGAGACGCCCCGCTTTGCACAGATCGAGACACCAGGGCAAGGCCGAGAGCGGATGCCGGGGGTGGGCGTAGGGTCGGGTCATGGGCCACCGCCGCACACGCACCGACGCCGCGCCGCTCTTCGCCGCGGCGGCCGTCGCCTACACCGCGAACGTCGCCCTCGGGACGGCGGTCGCCGCCAAGGTCATCGACACGAGCAACTTCCGCTGGCTGCACCATGCGATCTACGTCGCCACCTGCGCCACCGCTGCCGCTGCGTTCTCGGCGATCATCTGGGGCCGGCCGAAGCATGCGAGCCGCCGCGCCGCCCTGGCGCTCGCGCCCGCCGCCGCTCCGCTCGCCGCCATCCCCTACCTGGGCACGCACAGCCGACGGCATCCGCTCGTCGCGCTCGCCGCGGGCCCCTTCATCGTCGCGGGCCTCATCTGCTCGCGCCTCGCCACCGACCGGAAGTGAACGCATGGAACTGCTCGACGCCATCCGCCGCCGCAAGACCACGAACGGGCCGTTCCTGCCCGACCCGGTGTCGGAGGAGCATCAGCGCATCCTGCTCGAGGCGGCCGGTCGTGCCCCTTCGCAGCTGAACAGCCAGCCGTGGCGGTTCGTGGTCATCGAGAACCGCGACACCATCGATCAGATCGCGCGCATCTCAGGCGAGAGCATGACCGAGGCCATGTCGAACGGGACGTTCTTCGAGCGCTACAAGCCGTACTTCCGGTTCAGCCAGGCCGAGATGGAGGAGAAGCGCAGCGGGATGCTGTTCGACAAGCTCCCTGCAGCCCTCCGCCCGTTCACGAGCCAGGTGTTCACCAAGCGCGGCCAGAAGCTGATGAACACGTTCGGGGTGCCCAAGACCCTGGGCGAGGAGAACCACAAGCTGGTCGGCGGCTCGCCGCTGCTGCTCGGTGTGATGCTCGATCGCAGCGAGTACCGACCGGGCCAGCTCTCATCGTTCTACTCGGTCTTCAGCATGGGCGCGGCGATGGAGAACGTCTGGCTCACCACGGTCGAGCTCGGCATGGGCATCCAGTTCATCTCCTTCCCGATGGAGGTGCCTGGTCGCTGGGACGAGATCGTGAAGCTGCTGCGCGTGCCAGATGACCTCGAGCTCATGGCCGTCTACCGCCTCGGCTATCTGCCACCCGAGCAGCGCCGCCCGGCGATCGACTGGTCGAGCCACCAGCGCAAGCTCGCGTCGCAGTACGTGTTCCGCGAGAACTGCGACCAGCCCCAGCAGGGCTGGGACGCGCCGCCGCCGGGTGCGGGCGCCCCGCCGACGAGCTGAGCGTCAGCCCCCGCTCTTGCGGGGGAGGACCTTCAGATCCTGCAGCGCCGGGCCCTCGATGCGGGTGCCGTCGGCGGCGAACCGAGAGGCGTGCAGCGGGCAGTCCCAGGTGCACTCGGCATCGTTCCAGTCGAGCACTCCGCCGAGGTGCGGGCAGACGGCCGAGACCGCGCGGGTGACTCCGTCGACCGTCGAGATTCCGACCGGGCGTCCGCTGCGGTTGGCGACCACACCCTCGCCCTCCGCCGGCTTCGGAACCGGCACGGGGTTGCGCTCGGCCTCGACCCATCCGCTCGTCGCGGCGGCCGCGACCTTCGCTCCTTCTGCGGCTCCTCGGGCGAGATCGGCCGGTACCGTCAGCCTCGTGCCGAGCTTGACCATCCACGACGGCCGATCGTGCCAGTTGGCGCCGAGGATCTCTGCGGTCAGACGCAGAGCAGCGGCCGGCGCGTTCGACAGCCCCCATTTGGCGTAGCCGGTCGCGAAGCGGATGCTGCCGAATCCTCGTGGCATCGCCCCCACGAACGGGATCTGGTTGTGCGACTCGTAGTCCTGCGCCGACCAGCGGTGGGTCTCTTCGGCGTCGGGGAAGTACTGCCTCGTCCACTCGACGAGATCGTCGACCGCGGCGGCCTCGCTGTCGGAGCGCCCGACCGGATGCCCGTTGCCGCCGACGATGAGCTGCGCCGTGCCGCCGGGGCCGTCGGCGGGCGAGACCGGACGGATCGACCGGCTGGGGGAGTCGAGCGAGATGAAGGTCGACTCCGGCACGTCGCCTGCGACGCGGAACGAGACGCAGTAGGACCGGAAGGCGCGCATCTTCGCGAAGTACAGCCCGCGGTCGAGGATCGGATAGCCCGTCGCGATCACGATGTGCTCCGCGAACATGGGCCCGACCGGGGTCTCGACGCGCGGCTCGGGAAGGACGTGGGTGGCGGTGACCCGGGTTCCCATGTGCAACGTGCCGCCGGTCGCGAGCAACTCCTCGGCGAGCGCCTGCGTCACGAGCGCAGGGTCGATGGTCACCTGGTCGTCGAGTGCGACGGCGCTGACGACGGGGAAGGCCGCCTCCGAGAGCTCCTCCCGAGTGAGCATCCTGGTCGCGAGGCCCGCTTCGCGCGCCGCCTCGTGCACCTCGCGCACCGAGTCGACGCCGTTCGGATCCTGCGCGTAGGAGTGGTCGGCTCGCCGCTCGTACGAGACGCCTGAGTGGTCGGCGAAGCCGACCAGCCAGTCCATGCCCTCGCGGTTGCCTTCGACGTACGCCTGCACGAGGGAAGCGGAGTGGTGCCTGCGGATCTCGGCGAGCCGCTTGCCCTGCAGCAGGGTGAGCTTGCCGGTGTTGCCGCCGGTCGCCAGCTCGGCGACCTCCCCCGCCTCGATCACCGCCACGTCGAGCCCCGCGCGCGTGAGCATGACTGCGGTGGTGAGGCCGGTGAGGCCCGCACCGACGATGATCACGTCGTGCCGTGCGCCGGGATCGAACGGTGTGCCGATGGGCGGGGTCCGGTCGAGCTTCCACAGTGGCTTCATGGCGTCAGTCTTCGCCCAGACGCCGCGCAACCACACCCGGTTGACAATCAGCGGATGCGTTGCATCGGCGCGGCTAGAGTTGTCGCGTGACTCTCCGCAGCCTCCTACTGGTCTTCGTGGGAGGCAGCATAGGCACGGCGGCGCGGCTCGCGGTCGCGCTCTGGATTCCGGATGCCGGAGGCTTCCCGGTCGCCACCCTTGCGGTCAACGTGCTCGGGGCACTGCTGATCGGCATCCTCGCCGCTCGGCTGCCGCAGACCACGGGCCTGCGGGTGTTCCTCGGCACCGGTGTGCTCGGCGGCTTCACGACCTACAGCGCGTTCATGACCGGTGCGGTGGAACTCTGGGCGGATGCTCCGCTGCTCGCCTTCGTCTACGCCGCGGCCAGTCTCGTTCTCGGCCTTGCCGCGGCCGCGGCGGGGCTGCGTCTCGGCCGACCTCGTCCGTCCGCCCGCCTCGACGGAGCAGCAGCCGCATGAGCCCGCTGCTGTTCATCGGAGCCGCACTCGCCGGAGGCGTGGGAGCAGCGCTGCGCCATCTCGTCGACCTCGGTGTCGCGAGGGTCGCGGGTCGGCGCTTCCCGTGGGGCATACTCCTCGTGAACCTCAGCGGGTCGTTCGCATTGGGCGTCATCACCGCGGCGCTTCCTGACGGCGCCTTCCTCCTCGGAGCCGGTCTGCTCGGGGGATACACCACCTTCAGCACGGCGATGCTCGACACGGTCGCGCTGTGGCGCGACGGCGAGCGAACGGCATCCGCGTTCAATGCCGTGGGGATGCTGCTGCTCGGTCTGCTCGCGGCAGGGCTGGGGATCGCGCTCGGCTCGATGCTCTGACGACGACGCGGGTCTGCCCGCCTCGCGCTGAGATCGATGCTTGACCCGATCGTCCGCACCGGGCTAGTCTCCTTGCTAATCGTTTAACTGCTAATCGTTTAACACAAGAATCCGACGCAGTGACGATCCCCTGCACCCGTCGAAGGAGACACCGATGCCCCGCACTTCCCCCCGCGCCCTCGGCGCCCTCGCCGCCTCCGCGGCAGCCGTCCTCGCGCTCAGCGCCTGCTCGTCGTCGGCCGGGGGCGCGAGCTCGTCCGGCGGCGATGTCACCCTCAGCTACGCCATCTGGGACGAGAACCAGAAGCCCGCCATGGAGGACATCGCCGCGGCGTTCGAGAAGGAGAACCCGAACGTCACGATCGACATCCAGGTGACGCCCTACAAGGAGTACTTCACCAAGCTCCAGACCGCGGCCACCGGCGGATCCGCGGCCGACGTGTTCTGGATGAACGGCCCGAACTTCCAGCTCTACGCCTCGAACGGCCAGCTCGCGCCGCTGGACGATGCGGGGGTGGATGCCGCCGACTACCCGCAGGGCCTCATCGACCTCTACACCTTCGACGGAAAGCTCTACGGCGCTCCCAAGGACTTCGACACCGTCGCCCTCTGGTACAACAAGGAGCTCTTCGACGCGGCCGGCGTCGAGTACCCGAGCGCAGGCTGGACCTGGGATGACTTCACCGCCGCGGCCGCCGCGCTGACCGACCCTGCCGCGGGGCAGTTCGGTGTCGCAGCCAGCCAGTACGGGCAGGAGAACTTCTACAACTCGATCGCCCAGGCAGGTGGCGAGGTCATCTCGGCAGACGGAACCGAGAGCGGCTACGGCTCGCCCGAGGCGCTCGCCGGCATCGAGCTGTGGACCGACCTCATCGAGGCCGGTTCCTCGCCGACAGCGCAGCAGATGACCGACACCAACCCCGAGGACTTCTTCCTCTCGGGCAAGGTCGCCATGTTCCAGAACGGTTCGTGGGCCGCCATCGCCTACGGAGGCAACGCCGACATCGCCGACAAGGTCGACGTGGCGCCGCTGCCCGAGGGCCCCGAGGGCAACCAGAGCGTGATCCACGGCGTGGGCAACGTCGCCAACGCGAAGAGCCCGCACGTCGCAGAGGCCAAGGCGTTCGCGGCCTTCGCCAGCGGCGAAGAGGCCGCCGAGATCCAGGCGGAGACCGGCACGGTGATCCCCGCATTCAACGGCACCCAGCAGGGGTGGGTCGACGCACTGCCGCAGTACGACCTGCAGGTCTACATCGACGCGCTCGATTCCGCGGTGCCCTACCCGGTCTCGAAGAACACGTCCGCGTGGACCAGCATCGAGAGCGAGGTGCTCTCGCAGGTGTGGTCGGGCGCCGTCGCCCCCGCAGAGGGCCTGAAGGACCTGGCCGAGCAGATGCAGACCGCGCTGGACGCCGAGCAGGAGTAACCGGACATGACCGTCGTCGCGTCACCCGCGCGCGCCCAGGCAGAGCGGATGCCGGAGGCCTCGAGCCCCGGCATCCGCCGCCGGCGACGCAATCCCGGTGCCTCCCCGTGGTGGGCTCTCGTCTTCCTCGGGCCGACCGCACTCGGCATCGCCGTCTTCTACCTGTGGCCGACGGTGCGCACGCTCATCATCTCCTTCACGAAGTCCGGCCCCTTCGGCGGCTCCGAATGGGTGGGGATGGAGAACTACGCCCGCCTGCTCCAAGACCCCGAGCTGATCGGCGCCCTGCGCAACACCGCGCTCTACACGGTGATCGCCCTCATCGGCATCCCGCTCGCCGTGGGCATCGCCGCGCTGCTGAACACCGCGGGGCTCAAGGGGCGCAGCGCCTACCGCACGCTCTACTTCATCCCGGTCGTGACGATGCCCGCCGCGATCGCGCTGGTGTGGCGCATGATCTACAACGGCGACTACGGCGTGCTCAACGCAGCCCTCGGCTCGGTCGGCATCGAGGGCCGCAGCTGGCTCACCGACCCGAACACCGCCCTCGTCGCCATCGCGGTCGTCGGCATCTGGGCGGGTCTCGGCACCAACATCGTCATCTTCCTCGCCGGCCTCCAGGGCATTCCCGACACGATCATGGAGGCGGCCGACCTCGACGGCGCGGGTCCGGTGCGCAAGTTCTTCTCCATCACCATCCCGCTGCTGTCGCCGTCGATCTTCTTCGTCAGTGTCATCAGCGTGATCGGCGCTCTGCAGGTGTTCGACCTCATCTACATGATGCTCGGCCGCAGCAACCCGGCCATGCCCAACACCCGCACGGTCGTCTACCTGTTCTACGAAGCGGGGTTCCTCGACAACGACCGGGGGTACGCCGCCGCCATCGCCTTCCTGCTGCTCGTGATCATCCTCGTGCTCACGGTCGTGCAGTTCCGTCTGCAGAAGAAGTGGGTGCACTATGAGTGACGTCTCGCTCGACACGCGTGCCATCGTCGGCGCTCCGACCGGTCGCTCGGCCGCCCGTCCCGGAAAGCCTCGCAACAGGGGGCTCTGGATCGTCCACGTCGTGCTCCTCGTCGGCGCGATCCTCATGGTCTTCCCGTTCATCTGGCAGCTGCTGACCTCGTTCAAGACGCTGTCCGACTCGGTGCAGGTGCCGCCGAGCCTGCTGCCGCGCGAGTGGGTGTTCACGAACTTCGGCGAGGTCTTCGAGTCGATGCCCTTCGCGCAGATGTTCGCCAACTCGGTGCTGCTCACTGTGGGGCGCACGGTCGGGCAGGTCGTGCTGTGCACGATGGCCGGCTATGCCTTCGCCCGCATCCCTTTCCCCGGCCGCAACGCCCTGTTCGTGGTCTTCCTGTCGGTGCTGATGGTCCCCTCGCAGCTGTACCTGCTGCCGCAGTACGAGATCATCCAGGCGCTCGGGTGGCTGAACACCCTGCAGGCGCTGATCGTGCCCGGCATCTTCAGTGCATTCGGCACGTTCCTGATGCGCCAGTTCTTCATGTCGATGCCCGCCGAACTCGAGGAGGCGGCCCGCATCGACGGAGCGAATCCGTGGCAGACCTTCTGGCGGATCATGGTTCCGCTCGCGAAGCCTGGCATCATCGCTCTCGTGGTGTTCACTGTGCTGTGGTCCTGGAACGATCTGCTCTGGCCGTTGATCGTGACGACCGACCCCGCCAAGATGCCGCTGTCGGTCGGGCTCTCGCAGCTCGTCGGCATCCACGGCACCGACTACCCGGTGCTGATGGCAGGAGCGCTGCTCGCGACCCTGCCGATGCTGGTCACTTTCATGATCCTGCAGCGGCAGTTCATCCAGGGCATCGCCTTCAGCGGATCGAAGGGCTGACCCATGGCAGAGCGCAGGCAGCAGTCGGCGACCGCACGGCGGCCGACCCTGAAGATGGTCGCAGAGCGCGCAGGCGTCTCGACGGCCACGGTGTCGTACGTGTTCTCGGGGCGCTCGGGCGCGGCATCGGGGGCGGGCGTCGCCGAGGCCACCGCGGCCAGGGTGCTCGCTGCGGCCGACGAGCTCAACTACCGACCGAACATCGCCGCGCGGACGATCCGCACCGGGCGCAGCGGCATGGTGCAGCTCTCGCTGCACATGCTGAGCGACCCGTGGTCGCTCGCGGTGGCCGACGCCGTGAACGCCGAGGCGAACAGGCACGGTCTCACGACGCTCATCCTCGCCGACGGCGACTGGCATGCGGCCCTGGACAGGGTCGAGAGCGACGTCGCCTATCTCGACGGCGTCGGGATCGACGAGGATGCCGAGCGCAAGCTCGCCGACCTCGTGCAGCGCGGGCAGCGGCTCGTCGTGTTCTCGGAGCACCTCGAACCCGCGGGCTTCGACGTCGTGCGGTCGGATGCGATCCCGGGGTGCGAGCTCGCGATGGAGCACCTGCTCGAGCGGCACACGGCGATCGGGTGTCTCGCCGCCGAGGGTGCAGTGCGCCTCGCGCCGACGCAGGTCACCAGATACACGCCGTACCTCGAGAAGATGGCCGGTGCCGGCCTCGAGGTCGATCCGGACTGGACCGTCACATACACCGAGGGGCAGGCCAGCGCGTTCGCGGCGGCCGTACAGCTGCTGTCGAAGGACGACCGGCCTTCTGCGATCTACGCGACCACCGACTTCGCGGCCATCGCGGCGATCAACGCGGCGCATATGCTCGGGCTCCGTGTGCCGCACGACGTCGCGGTGATCGGCGTCGGCAACACCCCTGACGCGCAGCTCGTCGCTCCCACGCTGACCACGGTCGGCCCGACCGAGTTCTACGACAGGCAGGCGCGCATCATCATCGACCGCGCGCTCGCCGCAGACGATTCTCCCGGGCAGCTGCACGAGTTCGCCTGGTCGCTGTTTCCCGGGGCGTCGACCGACCTCGACGCCCCCTCCGCTCACTCGCGCTGACGCCGCCGTCTGCGCGCACATCTCGACTCCCAGAAGGACCACCGTGGATCTCACCATCGGAATCATCGGCTTCGGCGCGCGCGCCACACTGCGCGAGGAGGTGCACCGCCCCGGCCAGGGGTCGCGCATCACCGCGGTCTGCGACCCGTCGGAGCGCGCCCGCGACGACGCTCGACGCCTCCTTCCGGATGCTCTCATCACCGACTCGCTCGACGAGCTGCTCGCCTCGGGTGTCGACGCCGTGATGGTGCTGACGCCGGATGACACGCATGCGGCGCTCAGCATCCGGGCCCTCGAGGCGGGCGTCGCGGTGTTCTGCGAGAAGCCGCTCGCGATCGACCTCGCCGACGCCGACGCGATGCTCGAGACCGCCCGCCGCACGGGCAGCCGCCTCTACATCGGCCACAACATGCGGCACATGCCGGTGATCACGCTGATGCGCGGACTCATCCAGGACGGCCGGATCGGTGATGTCAAGGCCGTGTGGGTGCGCCACTTCGTCGGGCACGGAGGCGACTACTACTTCAAGGACTGGCACGCCGACCGCCGCCGGACCACAGGTCTTCTTCTGCAGAAGGGGGCGCACGACATCGACATCATCCACTGGCTGGCGGGTGCCTACACCGAGCAGGTCGCCGCGATGGGCGAGCTCAGTGTCTACGGCGACATCACCGACCGGCGGGATCGCACGGGCGAGCGCATGCCCGACTGGTTCAGCGTCGACAACTGGCCGCCCACGTCGCTCACCGGGCTCAACCCGGTGATAGACGTCGAGGATATCTCGATGGTCAACATGCGGCTGTCCGGTGGCATCCTCGCCTCGTACCAGCAGTGCCACTTCACACCCGACTACTGGCGCAACTACACGGTGATCGGCACCGAGGGGCGCATCGAGAACGTCGGCGACACCGCCGGCAGCGAGGTCAGGTTGTGGAACCGCCGTCACCGCGGTGCGGCCGACGCCGACGAGACGTTCCTCGTCCCCGAGTCGGAGGGTGCAGGGCACGACGGGGCGGACGCGCTGCTCGTCGCCGAGTTCCTGCGCTTCGTGCGCGACGGAGGAGCCACCGAGACCTCGCCGGTGGCCGCGCGCGAAGCGGTGGCGGCCGGGATCCTCGCCACCGAGTCGCTGCGCGGCGACGGCTCGGCGATCACGGTCCCTCAGCTGGACGAAGACCTCGTCGCCTACTTCGAGCGCGGCCAGGTCGAGTAGGCGGCGCGAGCGGCAGCTGTCGCACCAGCGGCGCCCCGAGCGAACCCTCAGGTTCGGAATGCAGAATGTACAAAAGTACATGTACGCCCGTACAGGGGTGATCGCTGGGGGTCCGGAATGAGCGATGGCACGCGCCGCCGCCGCGACCCTGAAGCGCGCCGTCGCGAGATCGTCACCGCGGCCGCCGAGCTGATCGTCGAGATCGGCGTCGACGCTCTCACCCACCGCAAGGTCGCCGCGCGCGCCGGGGTTCCACTCGGCTCGACGACCCAGTACTTCGCCACCCTCGACGACCTGCGCGAGGCGGCGATCGGGGCGTTGGCCGTCGAGATCGAGGCGCGCATCGACGCGACCCGGCAAGCCGTGATCATCGAGGGAGTGACGCCCGAGGGGATCGCCCGCCTGGTGCGCCGAGGGCTCGACGACGCGCGTGCGGTGCAGGCCGACCGTGCCGTCGTCACCGCGGCCGTGCACGACCCGCGCGTCCGACAGTTCGCCCGGCTCTGGTCCGACGAGATCGTCGGCTTCATCGCCCCCGTTCACGGAGTGGACAGGGCCAGGGCCGCAGCCGTCTTCATCGACGGCGTACTCTGGCACTCTCAGATCCACGACGAGCCGCTCGACGAAGAGCTCATCCGCGACGCCCTCGCCGGGATCCTCACTCCTCAGGCGTCCACTTCAGCATCCACCGCCGCAGCATCCGCCTGATCAGCAGAGAGAGAACCCGCCTTGTCGAACCTCGCCGTCCTGAGCCTCAAGAACCGCGCACTGATCGCGTTGATCACGATCGTCGCCGCCGTGTTCGGCGGGCTCGCTCTGACGAACCTCAAGCAGGAGCTCATCCCGTCGCTCGAGCTGCCCAACCTGATGGTCATGACGACCTACCCCGGCGCCTCGCCCGAGGTCGTCGAGAACGACGTCTCGACGCCCATCGAGTCGGCGATCCAGGGTGTTCCGGGCCTCGAAGGCACCACTGCCACCAGCACAACGAACGCCTCGATCGTGCAGGCGACGTTCGCCTACGGAACGAACCTCGCGACGGCAGAGCAGAAGATCCAGCAGGCGATCAACCGCATCTCGGGTCAGCTTCCCGAAGACGTGAGCCCGCAGGTGCTGACGGTGTCGATCGACGACTTCCCGGTGATCCAGGTCGCCGTGACCGGCTTCGAGGATGCCGAGAACGCGCAGGCGGAGCTGCAGAACGTCGCGATCCCCGAGCTCGAGGACGTCGACGGCGTCAACGCCGCGGAGATCATCGGCGGCGTCGGCCAGCGCATCACGATCACGCCCGACGTCGCGAAGCTCGCGGCGGTCGGTCAGAGCACGCAGGCCATCACCACGGCGCTGCAGCAGAACGGCACGCTGTTCCCCGGCGGCGACATCACCGAGAACGGTCAGACGCTCACCGTGCAGACCGGTGCGAAGATCACGTCTGTCGATGAGCTGGCGGCGCTGCCGCTCGTCGGCACGAGCGAGACGATCGGCGATGTCGCCACCGTCGTGCAGGAGACCGACCCCGTCTCGTCGATCTCGCGCGTCGACGGCAAGGACGCCCTGTCGATCTCGATCACCAAGCTGCCGGCGGCGAACACCGTCGAGGTGTCGCAGGGGGTCATCGCCGCGCTCGACACGCTCGAAGAGGCGTTCCCCGACGCGAAGTTCACGATCATCTTCGACCAGGCGCCCTTCATCCAGCAGTCCATCGAGACCCTCGCCACAGAGGGCCTGCTCGGACTCGTCTTCGCCGTGATCGTCATCCTCGTGTTCCTGATGTCGATCCGCTCGACGCTGGTCACGGCGATCTCCATCCCGACCAGCGTGCTGATCACCTTCATCGGTCTGCAGGCGTTCGGGTACTCGCTGAACATCCTCACCCTCGGCGCGCTCACGATCGCGATCGGCCGCGTGGTCGACGACTCGATCGTCGTGATCGAGAACATCAAGAGGCACTACGTCGGCGATGCCGACAAGGGAGACGCGATCCGGCTGGCCGTGCGCGAGGTGGCGATGGCCGTCACCTCGTCGACCATCACCACGGTCGCCGTGTTCCTGCCGATCGTGTTCGTCGGTGACATGGTCGGCGAGCTTTTCCGGCCGTTCGCCATGACGGTGTCGATCGCGATGGTCGCCTCACTGTTGGTGTCGCTGACCATCGTGCCGGTGCTCGCCTACTGGTTCCTCCGCCCGGGCAAGCCGCTGCTCGACGAGAACGGCGTGCAGATCGACCCGGAAGACCCCGACGCGCCGCCGACGCGGCTCCAGAAGGCATACCGCCCGATCCTCGGGTGGACGCTGAAGCACTCCGGGCTGACCGTGATCCTCGCGGTCGTCGTACTCGGCGCGACGCTCGCCGCCGCACCGCTGATGAAGATCAACTTCCTCAGCGACTCGGGCCAGAACACCATGACCGTCACGCAGGACCTCGGTCCGACCGCGAGCCTCGAGACCAAGTCGGAGGCGGCGATCGCCGTCGAGGACGCGCTGCTCGACATCGACGGCATCACCCACGTGCAGGCCTCGATCGGCTCGAGCGGATCCGCTCTGCGCGACGCGTTCTCCGGCGGAGCCGGCGTGACCTACTCGGTGCTCACCGACGCGGATGCCGACCAGGAGAAGCTCCGCGCCGATGTGCAGGATGCCATCGAGGGACTCACCGACGTCGGAGAGGTGTCGGTCGCCGCGTCTGCCGGACTCGGCTCGAGCGACATCGAGATCACGGTCTCGGCATCCGACTCCGAAGACCTGCAGACCGCGACGACCGCCGTCATCGACGAGCTCGACGGTCGAGACGGCATCGGACAGGTCACCGACAACCTCGCCGCAGCGCTGCCCTACCTCGCCGTGGTCGTCGACCGCGACGCCGCGGCGCAGCGCGGACTGTCCGAAGTGGCCGTCGGATCGATCGTCTCGAACACGATGCGCCCGGAGCAGGTCGGAACCGTCGAGATCGACGACACCGCGCTGACGGTCTACCTCGCGGCGTCCGAGCCGCCGACCACCGCGCAGGCCCTGCGCGAGCTGGCCGTCCCGAGCGCGACCGGTGTGGTGCAGCTGCAGGACATCGCCACCGTCGAGGAGCGCAACGGCCCGACCTCGATCACCACCGAGCAGGGACGCCGCACCGCCACGATCACGGTGCCCCCGGCATCCGACAACCTCGCCGTGGCGACCCAGTCGGTCACCGAGGCGCTCGCTGCGGTCGACCTGCCTGACGGCGCATCGGCCGAGGTCGGCGGAGTCGCCTCGCAGCAGGCCGACTCGTTCTCGCAGCTCGGACTCGCGATGCTCGCCGCGATCCTGATCGTCTACGTCGTCATGGTCGCGACCTTCAAGTCGCTGCGGCAGCCGCTGCTGCTGCTCGTGTCGGTGCCGTTCGCGGCGACGGGCGCCATCCTGCTGCAGATCGTCACGGGAGTGCCGCTCGGTGTCGCGTCGCTGATCGGTGTGCTGATGCTCATCGGCATCGTGGTGACGAACGCGATCGTGCTCATCGACCTCGTGAACCAGTACCGGGAGAAGGGGCTGTCGACCATCGACGCCGTGAAGGCCGGTGGCGAGAAGCGTCTGCGACCCATTCTCATGACAGCGCTCGCGACGATCCTCGCGCTGACACCGATGGCGCTCGGCATCACGGGTCATGGCGGCTTCATCTCGCAGCCGCTCGCGATCGTGGTGATCGGCGGACTCCTCTCGTCGACCGTGCTCACGCTGATCGTGCTGCCGACGCTCTACAACCTCGTGGAGGGTGCGAAAGAGCGACGCCGGGCCCGTAAGGCGGGTTCGGGTGACGACGGGTCTGCGCCGACGAAGGATGCCGAGCCGTCGGACGGGCCCGTGCCTGCCGATGGCCTGGCGCTTGCGGGTGCCTCCAGTGGCGGTGCCGCTCCGGCCTCGGAGTGGCCGCACGCGAACCAGCTGACGCGGCGCGAGCTTCGCGAGCGCGGCGAGTAGCCGCATCCGCCGTCCACGATTCAGCACGACTGAGCTCGATGCCCGCCCGGAAGCGTTTCCGGGCGGGCATCGGCGCGTTTCTTGCTGAGTTGTGAACCGGGGCGGTCGAGGTCAGTCGAGTTCAGTCGAGCGTGATGCCCCATTCGAGGGTCCAGGTCTCACCGGGATTCAGGCGGCGCAGGCCGACTCCGCTGTTCAGTGCATCGGCCGGCGCGGTCATGGGCTCGATCGCGACGGCGAGGGACTGCCCCGGATACTTGTCGGTCGTGTAGACCTGCACGACGTCGAATGCCGCACCCTGCCAGAGGGTGAGTCGACGCCCGTCGGGTGCGGTGAGTGAGTGACGAACGAGTCCGTCGGCGTCGCGCTCGAGGTCGGTGAACCCGGTGTCGAGAGTGATGTCGCCGAGGCGCACGCCGTCGCGAAGCGCCCCCTCGGCCGGGCGCGTGCCCACGGGCAGCATGCGCTCGTCGGTGTCGATGGCAGTCTGCGCCGGAACCCGCAGCACGAGGTCATGGGGATCCACGTCGCCGATCGTGAGGAACGGGTGCGTGCCGAGCGCGACCGGTGCTTCGGTGGCAGAGCGGTTGGTCAGCGCGTGCGTCACGTCGATCCCGTCGGCGCGCAGCACGTAGGTGACACTCGTCTCGATCAGATACGGGTAGCCCGTCTGCGGGAAGATCGTCGCGCTCAGCGTCGTCGCCGACGCGGAATCCGCGATGTCGTAGGCCGCGAAACGCAGCAGGCCGTGACTCGCGTTGCCGAACTTCGGCTCGGTGATCGCCAGCTGCCGCTCGGTGCCCTCGTCGTTCCAGAGTCCGTCCCTGACCCGGTTCGGCCAGGGCGCGAGCACCACGCCGGAGCAGGAGGGGGTGGGCGAGTCGAGCGGATACGGAGCGATCAGATCGACAGCGCCGATGCGGAGGGAGCGGAGCGAGGCGCCGACCTGCGCGATCTGAGCGCTGACGTCGCCGAGCTGGAGGTGCACCTGTGTGCCGGTGGGGGATGCGGAGTTCACTCCGCAATCGTATGGCGACCCGCATCCGCCATGGGGCAGGGGAGTCTTTCAGGTGCGACCGCTACACTTGATGCGTCGGCTTCGGACACCCGCGCAGTGCGCGGACGTTTTTGTGTAAGAAGTGTGAGTCCAGGGGCCGATGGTGAGCGTCGCTCGACGCTAATCAACCATCACATGAATGGCCCCGGCCGCTGACAGTCCGGAAACCCCGCGTGGTCGCATCCCACCGCGCGCAGGGTACCGCGCGTGTGCGCGGCGCCGTTCTCGTGGCGAGAACTCAGAAGGACACACTCATGCCCAAGAACAAGAAGCCCCGCGGCGGACGCCCCTCCGCCAACTTCGAGCCGCGTTACGGCGCGAACAAGACGTCGTTCCACGACCGCCACAACGGTGGCCGTGACGGCGCGCGCGACACCCGCGATTCGCGTGATGCACGCGGTGGACGTGCGGATGCCGGTGAGCGGCGCACTCCCGCGGCCGGATACGACCGTCGTCCCGGCAGCCGCAGCGTCGGCCACCGCGGCTACCGCCCGGCCGAAGAGGGCGCCGCACCCAAGCAGCGCTGGTCGTCGCAGGAGCGTGCGGGTCGCGACGAGTCGCGCGGCATCCGCAACCGTGCCGAGTCGGGTCGCCGTGAGGCACCGCACAGCCGTGACGACCGTCCGCGCTACAACGACCGCTCCTCCGCGGGCTTCGACCGTCCGCGCCGCGATGACCGCGGCGGACAGCGTCCGACCGGTCCCGGCACGTACCGTGATGAGCGCGGCGGCCATCGTGACGAGCGTCCGCGCCGTGACGACCGCGGTGCCGGCACGCAGCGCCAGGGCTTCCGCGATGGCGATCACCGCGACGGCGGACGTCCGGGTCGCGACGACCGCCGTGACCAGCGTTCCGGTGGCTTCCGCGACGACCGCGGTGGCCAGCGCTTCAACCGCGACGACCGCCCGCAGCGCGACGACCGCGGCGCTTCCGAGCGTCCGCGCTTCAACCGCGACGACCGCGGCGCATCCGAGCGTCCGCGCTTCGACCGCGCAGCATCCGAGCGTCCCCGCTTCGACCGTGACGACCGTCCTCGTCGCGACGACCGTGGCGCAGGCCCGCGCCGTGATGACCGTGGCGGTGCCGAGCGTTCTGAGCGCTCCTACGACGCCGACCGTGCGCGTCGTGCCTTCGACCGTGACCGCACTCAGCGTTCGATCGAGGGTGGCCGCGACGAGCGTTCGCGTCCCTCGACCGGTGGCGCGTACCGCACCGATCGTCCCCGCCCGCTGACGTCGGACACCCGTGGACGGCCGTCGCGCAACGAGCGCCCCAGCCGCAACGACTGGAACGCCACATCGAGTGCGGCCCCCGCCAAGAAGTTCGAGCCGACCGACGACGTCGTGCACGAGCGCCTCGAGGCGAAGTCCGTGGCGGCCGTCGAGGTCGACGGTGTGACCTTCGGCGACCTCGGTCTCGGATCCAACATCGTCGAGACCCTCGCCGGCATGGGCGCGGCGACGCCGTTCCCGATCCAGGCTGCCAGCATCCCGGCAGTGCTCAAGGGTCGCGATGTCCTCGCCCGCGGTCGCACCGGCTCGGGAAAGACCATCGCGTTCGGTGCTCCGCTCGTCGAGCGTGTGCTGCAGTCGCAGGCGGGCAAGCGCCGCGAATTCGGCCGCAAGCCCCGCGCGATCATCCTCGCTCCGACGCGCGAGCTCGCGCTGCAGATCGACGGCACGATCCAGCCGATCGCCCGCAGCGTCGGCCTCTTCACCACGCAGATCTACGGTGGCGTGCCCCAGGGCCGCCAGGTGGGCGCGCTGAAGAAGGGCGTCGACATCGTCATCGGCACACCCGGTCGCATCGAGGACCTGATCAACCAGGGCAAGCTCGACCTCTCGGACTGCCGGATCGCCGTTCTCGACGAGGCCGACCACATGTGCGAGCTCGGATTCGTCGAGCCCGTGCAGCGCATCCTGCGTCACACGGCCGACGGCAGCCAGAAGCTCCTCTTCTCGGCCACGCTCGACCGTGAGGTCGCGGCCCTCGTCGACGAGTTCCTCGTCGACCCGGCCGTCTACGAGGTCGCAGGTGAAGATCAGGAATCGAGCACCATCGAGCACCGCGTGCTCGTCATCGAGCACCGCGACAAGGCCGACATCCTCACGTCGCTGGTCGATCGCGCGGGCAAGACCCTCGTCTTCGCCCGCACCCGTGCGTATGCCGACATGCTCGCCGAGCAGTTCGACGACGCCGGCATCCCCGCGGTCTCGCTGCACGGTGACCTCAACCAGGCCAAGCGCACGCGCAACCTCGAGCGTCTGACGTCGGGCCGCGTGAACGTGCTCGTCGCCACCGACGTCGCCGCCCGCGGCATCCACGTCGACGACATCGATCTGGTCGTCCAGGCCGACGCACCCGACGAGTACAAGACGTACCTGCACCGCTCGGGCCGCACCGGTCGCGCCGGTCGCTCGGGCCGCGTCGTCACGCTGATCACGCGTCAGCGTCAGCGTCGCATGACCGAGCTGCTGCAGCGCGCCGAGATCGACGCTCCGTTCGAGAACGCTCGTCTGAACGACGACCTGATCGAGGAGATCGCCGGTCGCATGCCGACCGCGTCAGACCTCACGGCCTGATCCGCCGCCGACGAAGGCCCTGTCCCCGCATCCGCGGGGGCAGGGCCTTCGTCATGTTCGTCCGGTTCGCCGGGGCTGTGTGCGTCGCCGGATCGGCGGCACGGGGCGTGGGGTCCCGCCCTCTTCGGCGCGTGTGATCTGCTTCGGCGCGTGGGGCGACGTCTTCGGGAGGAGATCTGCGCCTCGGGAGGACTCATCGGTCGGAATCGTCCGCCGGAAGCGCAGTCGTCCGCCCGAAGCGCAGTCGTCCGCCGGAAGCGCAGTCCTCCGCCCGAAGCGCAGTCGTCCGCCCGAAGCGCAGTCCTCCGCCGGAAGCGCAGTCGTCCGCCCGAAGCGCAGTCCTCCGCCCGAAGCGCAGTCGTCCTCCCAGAAGCGCAGCCCTCCGCCCTGCGCTCAGCCGAGCTGGTGCTCGTGGATCGCTGTGGTCAACGTCGTGCCGTTGAGGTCGAGGTAAAGCACCTGCTCCGTGACGGTGAGCGTCATGGTGTTGCGGCGCTCGATGAGCGGTGCGGCGGAGTCGATGAACCCCGCATCGAAGCTGAAGACCCGGATGTCCTCCGAGCGGTGGATGCGCTTGTCTGCCCAGGGGGCCATGACCTTCGCGGGATCGCGATGCGTGTAGACGACGGTGCGCTCTGCCAGTCGGCTGCCGTAGTGCAGGCGCTCGGCATCGGGCGCTCCGATCTCGATCCAGGCCGTGATCTGGCCGGTGAGGTCGCGGACGAGGACGGCCGGCTCGTCGGTCTGCGAGATCCCGCCGCCGAATGCGATGCCTTCTGCGAATTCGAGACCGTAAGCGAGCACGCGGGTGAGCATGTACGCATCGGTCTCCGACGGATGCCGTGCCGCACGCAGCGAGAAGTCGTCGTACACACCGCGATCCATGTCGGCCAGTTGGACTTCGAACGTGTGCATGGTGGAGCCGATAGCCATATCGTCCGAGCCTACGCGCCCGGGGCGCTGGCCGCCGACGCGTCCTGTTCCCTCAGAACAGCATCGGCTGCGCAGGGGCGGGCGACGGGGTGAACGCCGGCGCCGGGCGTCCGTGCGGCGCGGACGCCCGGATGCCGCGCACCGGGTAGTCGTCTTCGTGCTGGCCGTCGAGCCCGTGCAGCCTGATGAGCGGCCGCGCCCGCTTGGCGAGCCATTGGCGATAGCCCTTGGGTGCCTCGGCCGAGACGCCCGGATACAGTCCACGGTACGACGAGACCAGGTCGGGACGGAACTCGCCGAGCCACTGCATGAACCAGGGCTTCACGCCGGCGCGCAGGTGGAGAGCGCCGTAGATGACGCGATTCGCTCCCGCCTCCTTGATGCGTCGCAGCGCTGTGTCGATGGCCTCGACGGAGTCCGTCATGTGGGGCATGATCGGCATCAGGAACACGGTCACCCTGAAGCCCGCATCCCGGAGCGCTCGCACCGTGTCGAGTCGAGCCTGCGTCGTCGGGGTGCCCGGTTCGATCGCCTTCTGCAGCTCGTCGTCGTACATCGCGATCGACATCTGGATGTCGACGGGCACCCGCTGGGCCGCCTTCGCCAGCAACGGGATGTCTCGCCGGATCAGCGTTCCCTTGGTGAGTATCGACATCGGGGTGCCCGACGCGGCGAGGGCGTCGATGATCCCCGGCATCAGCTTGTACCGGCCCTCGGCGCGCTGATACGGGTCGGTGTTCGTCCCCAGAGCGACGGTCTCGTGCTCCCAGCTGCCTTTGCGCAGCTCTCTCTCCAGCACTTCGACGACGTTCACCTTCACGACGATCTGAGAGTCGAAGTCCGAGCCGCCATCGAGATCGAGGTATTCGTGGGTGCCCCGAGCGAAGCAGTAGACACACGCGTGACTGCATCCGCGATACGGGTTGATGGTCCAGGCGAACGGCATGCGCGATGCGCCGGGAACATGGTTGAGCGCGGACTTCGACAGCACCTCATGGAACGTCATGCCCGCGAAGTCGGGAGTGGTCACCGTGCGGAGCACCCCTGTGCGTGCCTCGAGGCCGGGCAGGGCGGCGTCATCGACATCGCCGAGTTTCTGCCCTTGCCACCGCATGCCGATAATTCGAACATACTTACGATGGAACGTCAACCCGGGGTGGGAGTTCTGTTCGATCGGACTTAAGGGACAATGGAAGCATGTTCTTCCCGCCGCAGCCTCAGCATGCGGCACAGCGCTCTCCGATCCGCGGACCCGCCTTGCCCATCGGTCTTGCGGTGACGGCGATCGGCGTCCTGCTGTCGATCGCGGGCGCGCCCATCGCCGCATCCGCGCCCGCGGAGATGGCGATGCCGGAGCCGCTGGTGGTGCAGGAGGTGCCGGCGGTCGAGGTCGGTGCGACCACCGCGGCCGATCCGTGTTCGGAGCCGAGCGTGCTCGAGGCGATAGCGGTCGCCGACGATTCGGCGATCATCGCCGGCTTCGGCGGCGGCGAGAGCTTCCGGGCCGCCGTCGTCGCGGGCAACGCGCCCTGCATCGCGCTCGACGACCCCGCTCATGTCTGGGTGGTCGTGAACAAGGCGCGTCCCCTCGCTCCGCTCTCTTTCGCGCCTTCGTCCCTCGCCGACCTTCCGCTGCAGATGACGACTCGCTCGGGGCAGGCCCGCACAGACGTCGCCGCGGCAGTCGGAGAGATGGCCGATGCCGCCGCCGCCGAGGGAGCGGGCCGCATCGGCGCGAACAACGGCTACCGGTCATACGACCTGCAGGTCGCGACCCACGCATCGCATGTGCGCAACAGCGGCCAGGCGGGGGCGGATGCCTCGTCGGCGCGTGCCGGGCACAGCGAGCATCAGACCGGGCTCGCACTCGATCTCGTGGCCTGCGACTCGTCGTGCGGAGCCATCGAGTCGTTCGGGGCGACCGTGCAGGGCGAGTGGATCGCGGCGAACGCCTGGGAATACGGCTTCATCGTCCGATACGAGCAGATCGGTTCGGGGATCACCGGGTACAAGCCGGAGCCGTGGCATCTGCGCTACCTCGGACGCGAGCTCGCGGCCGCCTACCATCAGGGCGGATATCACACGCTGGAGGAGTTCTTCGGGCTCCCCGCCGCTCCCGATTACACCCACTGACCGCGTCTCGCGCATGTCCGGATCGGCCCGATTGCGGCATCCGACAATCGCGGTACCCAGTCCCACGGATTGTGGGATGCATTCTCACAACGGGCTGTCGTGGTGTCGGCGACCCGGCATAGAATCGCCGGAGCAAAGACGCACGAACGTTCAGGAGGACGCAATGGAACGCGACATCTACGAAGAGGATCACGAGGCATTCCGCGACCTCGTCAAGGACTTCGTCAAGCGCCACGTGAGCAACGAGGCGATCGAGCGGTGGGATGCCGCGGGTGAGATCGACCGGGCGACCATGCTGGCGGCGGGCGAGGCGGGCCTGATCGGACTGTCAGTGCCCGAGGAGTTCGGCGGAGCCGGGATGCTGCAGGACTACCGATTCCGCACGGTCGTGATGGAGGAGGTCATCGCCTCCGGCGCGGGTTCGCTGGCCGGCGCCTTCGGCATCCAGGACGATCTGGCTGTTCCGTACCTCGTGCACATGGGCACGCAGGAGCAGAAGGAGAAGTGGCTGCCCCGCATGGCCACCGGCGAGGTTCTGGGTGCGCTCGCCATGACCGACCCCGGCGCCGGCTCCGACCTGCGCGGCATCAAGACCAACGCCAAGAAGGTCGACGGCGGCTACATCCTCAACGGCGCGAAGACGTTCATCTCCTCCGGCTCGACGGCCGACGTCGTCGTGACCTTCGTCAAGACCGGCGAGGGCAACCGTCCCGACGCCTTCAGCCTGCTGCTCGTCGAGAAGGGCATGGAGGGCTTCGACCAGGGCAAGAAGCTCAGCAAGATGGGCTTCCACGGCTGGGACACGGCTGAGCTCAGCTTCACCGACGTGTTCATCCCCGACGAGAACCTCATCAGCGGCAAGGAGGGGCAGGGCTTCATCCAGCTGATGCTCAACCTGCCGCTCGAGCGCCTCTCGATCGGCGTCGCCGCGGCCGCGGCCGCTCAGGCCGCCCTCGACTGGACCGTCGCCTACACGAAGGACCGCGAGGCGTTCGGCGAGCGCATCGCCGACTTCCAGAACACCCGCTTCCGGCTCGCCGACATGGCGGCGACCACCGACGCGATGTGGGCGTACATCGATCGCGCACTGCTCGCCTACAAGAACAGCACGCTCAGCGCCGAGGACGCCGCGAAGGTCAAGTTCTGGGCGACCGAGCGCGAGTGGGAGGTGCTCGACATGGGCGTGCAGCTGCACGGCGGCTACGGCTACATCATGGAGTACCCGATCGCCCGGGCCTTCACCGATGCCCGCGTGCACCGCATCTACGGCGGCACGAACGAGATCATGCGCGACCTCGTCGGTCGTCAGATCGTCGGCAAGCGCTGACGCATCGAAGATTCGAAGGGCCCCGGATGTCGGCATCCGGGGCCCTTTCTCGTGGTGCCGGGTCCACCCCGAGTCGGCTCGTGGGCGAGTGGATCGGCTTCGCTCCGCACATATTCCGCGGGCAAGAGCGACGCACCGGAACCGGATGCCGGAGCACGGCACGCCGCGAGTCGGCATCCGAAGCTGTGTCCGGACGACAGGCACCTGACGGGGTCCTGCCCCGGTCAGCGGGGCAGCCGTGCTCCCACGCCGGCCTTGCGCAGGCGGTCGGCGATCAGGATGCCGAGTGCAGTCGCCCCGAGGCAGCTGGCGAGGGTCACGGCGAAGAACGTGACCTGCAGGGGCAGCTCGAAGCTGCCGAGGTTGAACGAAGTCCAGGCGAGCACCGGGTAGACGATGCCGACGATCGCGGCGCCGAGATAGTGCAACCAGGTTCCCCAGTAGCGCCAGAGCACGAAGAGGAACGGCAGCTCGGTGAATGCCGCCCACCAGAGGTTGGTGGCGACGCTGCTGAAGCCGTATCCCGAGAACGGGACGATGACGAGTCCGGCCAGCAGGCCCACCAGCAGGCCGACGAGAGGGCGGCGCAGCAGACGCAGGGCGATGACCGAGGGGAGCAGCCAGAGTCCGGCGAGCCCGACGCTGACGAACGGGAGACCGGGGAAGAGGATCGTCGAGATCCAGTTCGCCGGCGCGAGCAGCGCTCCACCGGCGACACCGAGCGCGGCACATGTCAGGAGGATCGCCGTCGGGAACCGGAAGCGCGAGCGTCCGCCGCCGGTGGGTGGTCGATTCTGCATCCCAGAAGGCGATTTCGGATGCGTTTTTGACCGCTCACCACCGTCGGGGGCCGAATCCGCGTAGGGGTTCGAGTCCGCGGCATCCGCTCCGGTCATGCCATCCGCGCCGCTCATGCGAGGGGCTCCGCTGCCGCTTCGCGGGCTGCCTTCGACGTCGGCGACGCAGCGCCGATCTTCCAGTACCCGCAGAAGCTGACGTCGTTCTTGTCTACGCCGCGCTCGCCCACGAGGTGCTTGCGCGCACCGGATGCGAGCGACTGCTCGCCCGCCGCGTAGGCGTGGAACGGCGCGTCGGGGAGCGTCAGCTCGCGCAGTCGAGCCAGAGCGAAAGACCCGGGGTCGAACTCGTGCGGGCGCACCAGCCAGACCAGGTCGACACCGGCCGGATGCGGGAAGTCGAGCGCGTCCTCCTCGGACGGCACCTCGATGATCGCCGTGCCCGTGGCGTGCGCGGGCAGCGACGCGCAGATCGAGGCGATCGCCGGCAGCGCCGTCTCGTCGCCGACCAGCACGACGCGGTCCGTTCCGCGCTGCGGGTTGAACGTCAATCCTTCGTCGATGATCAGCACGTGCTCGCCGGGCGCACAGGTCTCCGCCCATCGCGAGGCGGGGCCGGCCGTGCCGTCGGCCGCAGACCCGTGCAGCACGAAGTCGACGTCGATCTCGGCGCCCGACTCCGCCGTCGCCGGGCGGTGTGCGCGCACGCTGTAGTTGCGCATGACGGGGCGTTCGCCGTCGGGGATGCGCAGGAACTTGAGATACCCGAACATCTTGTTCGCCTTCGCGGGCACCCGGTCGAGGCCCGCGTCGCCGCCGATCGGCAGGAACAGTCGGAACCACTGGTCGAATCCCATCGGGTGGAACTTCTTGATCTCGCCTCCCCCGAGGGTGACTCTCATCCAGTGCTCGGAGAGGCGCTGGGTGCGCAGCACGCTGAGGTGGATGAGCTCGGACGATTCGGGCTTGACCAGTTTGCTGTATGCCATGCGGGCGCCTTTCAGGGCAGCTGCCAGGGGAAGAAGAGCACGAAGATCGCGGCGGATGCGGCGATCGACGCGATGATGAAGACGGTGTCGCGGGTGCGGAACGGCACGAGATGACGCTCGGTGCGTGTCGGGTGGGCGCCGAAGGCGCGGGAGTCCATGGCGAGAGCGACGCGCTCGGCGTGGCGGATCGCTCCGGCGAGCAGCGGCACGATGTAGCCCCAGCCTCGGGCGATGCGCGCGAACGGACCGCTGCCGCCGTGATGACCGCGCACCCGATGCGCGGCACGGATCACAGCGAGCTCGTGGCCGAAGCGCGGCACGAAGCGGAAGGCGGCGAGGGCCGTGTAGCCGATCCGGTAGGGCACGCGCAGCTGCTGCACGCTGGCGCGCACGAGGTCGGGGCCGGTGGTGGTCAGGCCGCCGACGAGGGCCAGGGCGACGATCGCACCGAGTCGGAGGGCGGTGGCGAAACCGATCTCAAGAGCGCCTCGGTACAGCGTCCACTCGCCGATCTGCAGCGCGGCACGGGTGTCGTCGACGAGCGACGCATCGACCCACAGCGAGAACCCGACGCCGATCGCGAGCATGCCGATCGGCAGCGCGACGAACAGCAGCGCGGCCGTGCGCCAGGTCACGCGGGAACCCGCGACGATCAGCGCGAGGGACAGCACCAGGAAGGCGGCGGGTGTCGCGAGGTCGCGCACGAAGATCAGCAGCACCATGGCCGGGGCGACTCCGGCGACCTTCGCCAGCGGGTTGAGCGCATAGAGGAACTGGCGCGGAGAGGATGCCGAGACGGCGGCGTACGGGTCGAAGACGTGCGCGCTCATGCGATCGCCTGCCCCGCTTCGGCCAGCACGCGCTGCAGCGCCGGGAGTCGGAGCCCCGCCTCGACGAACGCCGCCTCATCGCGGAAGAGCTCGTCGGTGCGATCGGCGGCGTGCACTCGACCGTCCTTGAGGATGACGGTGTGCGACGTGTGCTCGGCGACGAGCTGGAGGTCGTGGGTCACGATGACGATCGTCGTTCCCTCAGCGCGCAGATCGCGCAGCAGCGCGAGGAGCTCGGAGGCCCGCGCGCGATCCTGACCGAAGGTCGGCTCGTCGAGCGCCAGCACCTGCGGACGGGTGATGAGAGCCGTGCCGACCGAGAGGCGTCGCTTCTCTCCGCCCGACAGCAGGAACGGGTGCACGTCGGCCTTGGCTTCGAGTCCGAAGCGGGCGAGCATGGCATCGACGCGCTCGCGCGTCTCGGCATCCGGGGTGTGCCGCAGTCGAAGCCCGTGTGCCAGCTCGTCGAACACCGTGTGGGCGATGAACTGGTGCTCGGGGTTCTGGAACACGAACCCGATGCGGCTCGCGAGCTCACGCGGCGACGCCGAGCCGGGGTCGATGCCGTCGACCGTCACCTGGCGCTTCGGCGGCGGCACGACTCCGGCCAGCGCCTGCAGCAGGGTGGTCTTGCCTGCGCCGTTGGTGCCGATGATCGCGGTGAGGGTTCCCGGCTCGATGTCGAGATCGATGCCGTGCAGGATCTCGGTGCGGTGGCGGCGCACGGTGAGACCGCGGGCGCTGATGATCGGTGCGGTGTCGCCGGTCTCGGTCGTCGAGCCGCGACCTGCGTCCGTCTGCAGGACCGTGGCACGAACGTCGGGCGAAACAGCGTCGTCTGGTCCTGCATCCGTGCCTCGGTCCTGCAGACGGTTCGGGCGGGAGGCGGCGGACGAGGCCGCGCCCGGGCTCTGCAGGTGGTTCACCCGCGTCACGGTCAGCGCCGCGGCGAGCTCGGAGGGGGTGAGGGGGAGTTCGTCGAAGTGCGCCCCCGCATCCTGCATCCGCAGAGCAGCCAGAGTCGCACCCGGCAACCAGACCCCCATGGCCATGAGCTCGGGGGCGTGTGTGCGGATGATCTCGGCCGCCGGGCCGTCGAACGCCACGCGTCCGGCACGGTCGAGCACGATCGTGCGGGTGACGAAGCCCATCGCCGCGTCGAGGTTGTGCTCGACGAGCAGGATGGCCCGATCGCCGGCGGCGACCACATCGGTCAGTGCGGTATAGACATCGTCGATGCCCTGCGGGTCGAGGTTCGCGGTCGGCTCGTCGAGCACGATCAGGGGCGACCCCATGGCCAGTGCGCAGGCGATCGCGAGGCGCTGACGCCCGCCGCCCGACAGCCGGTCGGGGTTCTCGTCCCGTCGCTCCCACAGGCCGACGCGACCGAGAGCGTCCGCTGTCCTCGTGTGCACCTCGTCGAGGGGGAGCAGCAGATTCTCGGGTCCGAACGCGACCTCGTCGTAGACGGTGCCGGTGACGATCTGCGCATCCGGGTCTTGGAAGACCATCGCGACGTGGGTGCTCAACGACGCGGTGTCGGCTTCGGCCGTGCTGACGCCGCCGGCGTCGACCGCGCCCGTCATGGTCGCCGGCACGGCATGCGGGACGAGCCCGTTGAGTGCGAGCGTGAGCGTCGACTTGCCCGAACCGGAAGGGCCGAGGAGCAGCACGACCTCACCGGTGCCGATGTCGAACGTGACGTCGTGGGGCGAGGGGCGCACCGCACCGGCGTGGGTGATCGAGAGGTCACGCACGCTGAGAAGGGGCGCGGATGAGCGCACGGCATAACCCCGGTTTCGGCGGATCGGTACCGTTCTAACTTAGCTGAGCCTTACCTGAATCGCCACGCGCCGGATCGCGCGCGATCGACGCTCAGCGCCGGGCCACGCCTGCCCGGCTCAGGGCGCCTCCGATCGCCAACCCCACGGCCGTCCAGGCGATGGGGCCGAGCACCGAGATCACGAGATAGGCGATCTGCGCCCATGGCGGCAGCACGGCCAGGTGAGCGGCGAAGAACACCACGACCGCCACGATGACCCCGATGACCCCGGCCGAGATGAAGAAGCGCCACGCCCCCCACGAGCGGTACCGCGTGAGTGCGGCGATGCCCTCCTGGATCGCGCCGAACAGCAGCGCGGTGCCGATGAAGCGCAGCGTCCAGGCCGGGTTGAAGGCGCTCGAGATGAGCGCGGCGATGACGTGCGTGACGAGTGCGACCAGGGGGCGGCGCAGCACCTCCTGGGCGATGATGCCCGGAAGGACGTGCGAACCGAGGACCAGGCCGTAGAGGAATGCGGGGCCCGCGAGAACAGGGAGCGTGATCCAGCCGGCGATCCCTCCGAGGAGGCCCGTGGCGACGCCGATCGCGGCGCAGACCAGCAGCACGCGGGTCGTCAGGACGGGGGAGGATGCCACTCGTCCAGCCTACTGTCGACCATCGGCGACACGGCTGGCCGTTCGTCCAGGAATAATCCCCGACTCTGGTGTGTGGACGGAAGCCCGGCGTAGCTTGAACGGCGGTGCGGCAACGCAGTCGCACCGTGATCATCGGGAGAAGCGCATGGGTCGAACACCCCTCCGGATGGCAGCGGCCACAACCCTGGCAACGCTGTTCATCGCATCGACGGCAACCGCAGGCTACGCAAGCACGGAGGAGGTGAACCACCCCACTCCGGTCGAAGGCACGCCCGGTCACTACATCGTCGTGCTGAAGTCCGATCCGCTCGCGAGCTACACCGGCGACGTCAACGGCCTCAAGGCGACGAAGCCGGCCGAGGGCGAGCAGCTCGAGAGGCAGTCGCAGGATTCGCAGCGCTATGTCGAGCATCTCGAGTCCGAGCAGCAGACGATAGCGCAAGAGGTCGGGGTCACCCCGGAGAACACCTACCAGGTGGTGCTCAACGGCTTCAGCGCCGAGCTGTCGGGAGAGCAGGTCGACAAGCTCCGTGCGTCGAAGGACGTCTACGGCGTCTACCCCGACTTCATCCGTCACCCCGACGCGCAGACCTCGACGGACTTCCTCGGTCTCGGCGACGACAAGAAGGGCCGCGGCGGCGTCTGGCAGCAGACCGGCGGTGTCGACAAGGCCGGCGAGGGCGTGGTCGTGGGTGTCATCGACACCGGCATCGCCCCCGAGCACCCGTCGTTCGAGGGCAAGAACCTCAAGAAGCAGCCCAAGAAGGACAAGCGCCACAAGGGGAATCAGCCGTACACCGACGGCACCTACGTCTACTTCGACAAGTCCGACGGCGGTCAGTTCCAGGGAACGATGGTCGAGGCCCAGGAATGGGACAAGGGCGACTACTCGACGAAGCTCATCGGCGCCCAGTACTTCTACACCGGCGCTGAGGCGGCAGGATTCGACTTCCAGTACGACTACCTCTCACCGCGTGACGGCGACGGCCACGGTTCGCACACCGCGAGCACGGCGGCCGGCAACTTCGGTGTGAAGGCCTCGATCGAGGACGTCGACTTCGGCAGGATCTCGGGCGTCGCACCCGGTGCCAAGGTCGCGGCCTACAAGGCCTGCTACGTCGGACCCGACGAGGCGGTCACGACCGACGACATCTGTGCCGGCAGCGACCTGATCGCCGCGATCGACCAGGCCGTCGCCGACGGGGTCGACGTGATCAACTACTCGATCGGCGGTGGAGCGGCGTCGACCGTGCTCGCGCCGGAGGACATCGCGTTCTTCAACGCGGCCGCCGCGGGCGTCTTCGTGGCGACCAGCGCCGGCAACGACGGCCCCGACCCTGTCACGGCCGATCACGCGTCTCCGTGGTACACCACCGTCGCCGCCTCGACGATCCCCACGTGGGAGGGCACCGTGCAGTTCGACGGCTTCGCCCAGGCCGGTGCGTCGGTGAGCGTGCCCTTCGGCACGACGATCACCGGACCGTCGATCTACGCGGGCGATGCGCCCGCCGCAGGTCAGGCCGCCGCCGATGCCGCGCTGTGCCTCCCCGGCACGCTCGATGTCGCGAAGGTCACCGGTCACATCGTGGTCTGCGACCGAGGCGGCAACGCTCGCGCCGAGAAGTCGCAGGTCGTGAAGGATGCCGGTGGCATGGGTGTCGTGCTCGTCAACGTGCCCGGTGCCGCCGACTCGCTCGACAACGACTTCCATGCCGTGCCGACCGTGCACCTCGCCTCGGTGCATCGCGCAGCAGTGCTCGCCTACGTGCAGGGCGGCGTCGACCGTCCGATCACGCTCGTGGGTGAGAACACCACCGGAGTGGTGACGCCCGTGCCGCAGATCGCCGGATTCTCGAGCCGCGGCCCGATGCTGGCAGACGGCAGCGACATCATGAAGCCCGACATCGCTGCCCCCGGTGTCGCGATCCTCGCGGCCACGCAGAACGCTCCCGGAGAGGCGCCGACGTTCGGCATCCTGTCCGGCACGTCGATGGCCTCTCCGCACATCGCCGGTCTCGCGGCGCTCTATCTCGGCGAGCGGCCGAACGCCAAGCCCGCCGAGATCAAGTCCGCGATGATGACCACCGCATACGACACGGTGAACCCCGACGGCTCTGCCAACAAGGACCCGTTCCAGCAGGGCGCGGGTCAGGTCGACCCGAAGCGCTACTTCAACCCGGGTCTGCTCTATCTGAACGACGTGCCCGACTGGGTGGCGTTCCTCGAGGGCAAGGGCCTGGCCGACTTCCCCGGCGAGCCGATCGACGGCAGCGACCTGAATGTCGCGTCGTTCTCGATCGGATCGCTCGCCAGCGCGCAGACGGTCACTCGCACGGTCACAGCGACGGAGAAGGGCACGTTCACGGCATCCGTCGATCTGCCCGGCGTGAACGTGACGGTGGAGCCGTCGACGCTGAAGTTCGACAAGCCGGGGCAGACCGCGACCTACACGGTCACGTTCGACAACCAGAGCGCACCGGTCGAGCAGTGGGCGACCGGATCGCTCACCTGGACGAGCAAGAAGAACACGGTGCGGTCGCCGATCGCGGTGTTCCCCGTCACGGCGGATGCTCCGGCCGAGGTCGAGGGCACGGGAGTCGACGGTTCGACCACGGTCGACATCACTCCCGGCGTCGACGGCGCTCTCGCGCTCGGGGTGTCGGGCCTCACGCCGTTCACGCTGCTGGAAGACCCGGACGGCCGGGTCGTCGGCCACTCGGGTGACGAGGCATCGGGAGACGCGAACAAGGACGTGTCGTGGATCGTCGACGTGCCGGAGGGCACGACGCTCTCGCGCTTCGACCTCGACTCGTCGGATGACACGGGCAGCGACCTCGACCTCACGGTCTATCGGGTCGTGAGCCCCGACGACCTGCGCTACTACGAGCGCTGGCAGTCGGCGACGGGGTCGGCCGACGAGCGGGTGACGCTTCCTGCACCGACGGCCGGCACCTACCTGGTGGTCGCGAACGTCTACTCGACCTCGGCGCCGATGACGTGGGACATGACCTACGCCAACGTGCAGCCCGAGGGTGAGGGGGCGTTCACGGCGACCCCGAACCCGATCGAGGCCGTGCGCGGCCAGGCGACGAGCTACGAGCTCAGCTGGACCGGCCTCACCGCCGGCACCCGCTATCTCGGACTCGTGCAATACGGTGAGTCCGCCGTGCGCACGATCGTGACGGTCGACGCGCAGTAGCAGTCACAGGCGACGCCCCGTGCTCTTCGGAGCGCGGGGCGTCGTCATGCGCTGTGGAGTCAGATCTTCCGACCGCGGGGCATGAGCCGCACGTCGGGCAGGGGAGGTGCGGGGATGCGCACGTCGTGCCCCTCGACGACGCCGAAGCGAGCGGATGCCGCCTCCCACTCGGTGCGCGCCTCGACGATCTCGTCGTGATCACGTCCGGCGAAGTTCCACCACATGACGATCTCGTCGGCGAACGGCTCGCCTCCGATGAGGAAGAGCAGGGCATCCTGCACGCTCGTCACCTCGACGGCATCGCGCGAGTCGCCCAGGTAGAGCATCTCGTTCTGGGTCATCCCGTGCGTCGCCACGTCTGCATCTCCCTCGACGAGCATGAGGGCGTGCTCCCATTCGGGGCGCAGCGGTAGCCGGACGCGGGTGCCGGCCGGCACCACGATCTCGGCGCCGACGATGGGTGTGTGCACGGTGGCCGGTGAGGTGACGCCGGCGAACTCACCGAGAACCACGGTGGCCGTGGCCGACGAGCCCTCGTCGGCCCGAAGCGGGACCTGAGGGAGATCGGTGTGGCGCTCGAAGCCGCCCGCTCCCTGGCGTGCGCCGTCGGGCAGGACCACCCAGAACTGCAGGGCGTCGAGGGGGATGGGGTCATCGCCGATCGAGTACTCGGAGTGCGAGATGCCGTTGCCGGCGGTCATCAGGTTGAGCTGCCCGCGTCGCAGGTCGGCGTCGCTGCCGAGCGAGTCGCGGTGACGGATCTCTCCGACCAGCGGCCAGGTGACCGTCTGCAATCCGATGTGGGGGTGCGGCTCGACCCTCATGCGGGTGTCGGCCGGTCCGAACCGGTCGAGGAAGCACCAGGCCCCGATCGTCGGCAGGTTGCGGTGCGGCAGAACACGCAGCACATTCATGCCGCGCACCCCGCCGAGAGGCACCTCGCGCGGTTCGAGGACGATGCGACGTTCGCCGATCCGTGCTTCGCCGTGGACGTCACCGGATGGGGTCGCGATATCGGTCATCCGATTCTCCTTCGCTCAGGGGCGTCTGCGCACCGGCACTCCGGTGGACTCCTAGGCTCGCCCCATGATGTCTCGACGTTCTCCCATTATCCTGCTCGCCCTCGGTGCCTCGGCGGTGGTGCTGTCGGGTTGCGCCTCAGGGGGCGATGCCGGGTTCTGCGGTCCACTCCATGACGAGCATGAGGCGGCGGCGGTCGCGTTCGTCGCGCTGGTCCCGGGGATGAACACGGAAGCGGACGTTCAGACGCGGCTCAGCCTCGTCGAGGAGCTCGAGCCGACCCCGGAGCTCGCCGATGACCTGACGGCCTGGACCGACTACCTCACGGTGGGTGCGGAATCGATCGATGACGACCCCACGGCGGTCATCGAGGCGTACGACGACAACGCCAAAGCATCAGGAGAAGCCCTGTTCGAGTACTACATGGGCACCTGTCTGCAGTAGTCGAGCCCTGGAGTCAGGTCATCCCCATCAGGCCATCCCCATCAGGCCATTCCCGCCAGGCCATTCGCCCAGGTCCGAATCCGGTCAGGCCTCGACCGGTGCGGTGCCGGGGCGCTTCGGCCAGCGGATCTCGGCGCCGGCGATCTCGTGCGTCGTCAGGTACTTCGCGATGTACGGGCACAGCGGCACGATCGCATCGCCGGAGGCGGCGGCATCCGTCAGCGCCCTCTCGGCGAGGATGCCGGCGAGACCCTGCCCCTGGAACGCGGGGTCGATCTCGGTGTGGATGAAGCGGATCGCGCCGGGGCGCAGATCGAACTCGGCGTAGCCGGCGAGCGTGCCGTCCGAGCAGATCTCGTAGCGGGATTCTGCGTCGTCGCGGGTGACGGTGATGTCGGTCATCGGGATCTCCTTCAGGCGTCTGCGTCCAACCTACGCCCGTGGAGTTGTGGAGGGGCGGGCCGAGGTCGGCGGGGGTCGTTACGCTGGAGGGATGCCGCAGACTCCCCGTGACCCGTACGAGGATCTGCCGTACGCAGACGAGCCCTGGGACGGCGCAGGATGGGAGCCCTCCGAGCCGCCGGAGCCCATGGACTGGGAGCCGCAGGGCGCCGGGTTCGAGCCTCCGCTCGACTGGGGTCCCGGTCCCGTGACGCCCGTGACGACGAAGGTCGGGCGGTCGGCGTCCCGCGCGACGGCATCCGCCGCAACGTCCTCTGCGGCATCCGCTCCCGCGGTGCGGCGTGCCACCCCCAGCCGCTATCCGTCGGCGGCCGAGGCGCTGCACACGGTGTTCGGCTACGACGAGTTCCGCGGCGACCAGGCCGCGATCGTCGATCAGGTCATCGGCGGCGGCGACGCGGTCGTGCTCATGCCGACCGGTGGCGGAAAGAGCGTCACCTATCAGGTTCCCGCTCTCGTGCGCGAGGGCACGGGTCTTGTGATCAGCCCGCTCATCGCCCTCATGCACGACCAGGTCGACGCCCTTCGGGCCAACGGCGTCAACGCCGCGTATCTCAACTCCACGCAGGGGATCGACGAGCGGCGCGAGGTCGAACGGGCGTACGTCGCCGGTGAGCTCGACCTCATCTACGTCGCCCCCGAGCGGCTGTCCTCGCCGCAGACCACGGCGCTGCTGCAACGAGGCACACTCAGCGTGATCGCGATCGACGAGGCGCACTGCGTGTCGCAGTGGGGCCACGACTTCCGCCCTGACTACCTCGCACTCGGCGACCTCGGCGAGCGGTTCCCCGGCGTTCCGCGCATGGCGCTCACGGCGACCGCCACCCGTGCGACGCACAAAGAGCTCACCGAGCGACTGAGGCTCGACACGGCGAAGCACTACGTCGCCAGCTTCGATCGGCCGAACATCCAATACCGCATCGTGCCCAAGGTCGATCCGCGCAAGCAGCTGGTCTCTTTCATCCGCGCGCAGCCGGAGGGCTCGGTGGGCATCGTCTATGCGCTGAGCCGCAAGTCGGTCGAGCAGACGGCGACGTATCTCGCGGCGCAGGGCTTCGACGCCCTGCCGTACCACGCGGGCCTTCCCGCCGAGGTGCGGGCGAAGAACCAGTCGCGGTTCCTGCGCGAAGACGGTGTGGTGATGGTCGCGACGATCGCCTTCGGCATGGGCATCGACAAGCCCGACGTGCGCTTCGTCGCCCACATCGACCTGCCGAAGTCCGTCGAGGGGTACTACCAGGAGACCGGGCGTGCGGGCCGCGACGGCGAACCGTCGATCGCGTGGATGGCCTACGGGCTCGGCGACGTGGTGCAGCAGCGGCGCATGATCGATCAGAGCCCGGGCGACCGCACCTTCAAGATGCGGATGGGACAGCACCTCGACGCGATGCTGGCGCTGTGCGAGACGGTCGAGTGCCGTCGACAGAATCTGCTCGGCTACTTCGGACAGGAGTCCCAGCCCTGCGGCAACTGCGACACCTGCCTCGAGACGCCGGAGACCTTCGACGGGCTCGTCCCCGCGCAGAAGCTGCTCTCGACGATCGTGCGCCTCAAGCGCGAGCGCAACCAGTCGTTCGGCGCCGGTCACCTGATCGACATCCTGCGCGGGGCCTCGACCGAGCGCATCCGCCAGCAGGGCCACGAGAAGCTCGCGACCTACGGCATCGGCGCCGACCTCTCGGATCAGGACTGGCGCAGCGTCATCCGTCAGCTGCTCGCGCGCGGCATCATCGTGGCGCAGGGCGATTACGGCACGCTCGCCCCCGGCGAGCAGTCGGTCGGCGTGTTGAAGGGCGAGACCCCTGTGCCGCTGCGCAAGGACACGATCGGGCGACCGGCGTCCTCACCGCGGGCCCGCAAGGCGAGTGCGGCGGATGCACTCGACGCCGGCGACCGTCCGCTGTTCGAGGCGTTGCGCGCGTGGCGTGCCGAGACCGCACGGGAGCAGGGGGTTCCCGCCTACATCGTCTTCGGCGATGCCACGCTGCGCGCTCTGGCCGAGCACCGGCCGGCCTCGCTCGCCGACCTCGACGGCATCACCGGCATCGGCGCCAAGAAGCGCGACGCCTACGGCGAGGGCGTGCTTGCGGTGATCGCCGCGGCCTGACGCCGTCTGAGGCCTCCGGCAGGACGTCGCACGCGTCAGCGCAGCGGAAGAACGTCGTCGAGATGGGCGCGCAGGTGGGCGGTGATGTCGACCGCGTCCCTGTCGTACAGCCATTGATACTGCAGCCCGTCCCACATCGCGACGAGCCAGACGGCCTCGTGCTCGGGGTCGCGATGCTCCGACAGGTCCCCGTCGACCTGCGCGAGTCGGAAGAGCTCGGCGAAGTAGCCGATGACCTCCTCGAAGCGCTCGGTGAAGTAGTCGTGGGCGGGGTGCGTCGCGGGAACGGCCTCGCACGACAGCACCGCATACACCTCGATCAGGCCCGGCTCGTCGAGTGCGCTGACGCGCGCGCCGGTGGGGAGATCGCGCAGTGCGGCCCCGGCGCGTTCGGGATGCTCGTCCTCGCTGCGCTCCTGAATGGCGCGGTCGCGCTCGGTGAGCACGGCGCTCAGCAGCAGCTCCTTCGAGGGGTAGTGGTGCAGGAGCGTCGACTTCGACACCCCGACAGCCTTGGCGATGTCGCTGAGACTCGTGTCGCCGTATCCTCCCCGCGAGAACAGATGCATCGCGTCCGCGAGGATCTGCGCCCGACGGCGTCGACCCACTGCGTAACCGGGCTCGCTGTCGCCAGCGCCCTCGACGAGCGCCGCCGACATGGCGGGCATCGGACCCGCGGCCACGTCTGCGGGTGCGGGCTGGGCAGGGTCGCGCCAACCGACGGGCAGCGCCCACAGCGATTCGCGCTCCTCGAGCATCTGCACGACATCGACGCGGTCGGGAAGGTACTGCGAGATCAGCTGCAGCCCGTCCCAGCCGGCCATGTGACGGGTGGTCTCGTCTGACACATCTCTGCCGGCGTCGATGGTACCGTGCAGCGCCGCGTCCTCGAGCACCTCCGAGCTCAGCTCACGCAGACGGGCGTATCGCTGTCGCATCCGCTCGTGGGCCGGATGCTCGGGGGCCGACGCCTCGCCCGTGAGTGCGGCGAAGAGCTCCAGGTAACCCGGGGTGCGCGCGTTGCGCCGTGCAACGTCGGCGAAGATCAGCTCGCCCGAGTCCGATGCCGCCCCGACCAGATCGAACGCCCTCTCGTTCTCCTCCTCGAATCCGGCGACGACTTCGGCGAGCAGGTCGTCCTTCGAGGCGAAGTGGCCGAGGAGGCCGGGGTGGCTCACGGATGCCGCGGCGGCGATGTCGCGCAGGGACGTCGAGCGGTACCCGTTCGAGATGAACAACTCGCGGGCGGCGTCCACGATCCGCTGGCGCGTGGCCGCGGCGCGCGCCTGACGCGAGCCTGTCGTCGTCGCTGTCGTCATCGCTCCCCCTTCCCCCTCATTCTCTCTCATTACCAGTCGGTAGATATTCACTTACCAAACGGTCGAGATTCGTGTATCGTCTTCCTCACGTCCGGTCGCAGATGACCGACGAACCTTGCCCGAAAGGATCCCCCGTGACAGAGCTGTCATCGGCCGCGACTGCGGCTGCCGTCGGTACCACCGGCTTCAAAGTCCCCGGCACCACGCCGCTGAAGACGCCCCGCGGATATACGCCCGGACTCGCCGCCGTGAACTTCGGCGTCTACCTGGCGCTTCTCACCCCCGTGATGGTGTCGATGGCGTTCAAGATCCAGCGCCTCGACCCCACGAACACCGAGGCGAGCCTCGGCCTCGTGATGGGAGTCGGCGCTGCATTCGCGCTCATCGCGAACCCGCTGGTGGGGCGTCTCTCCGACCGCACGACCTCGAAGTGGGGCATGCGCCGCCCCTGGATCCTCGGCGGAGCGATCGTCGGTCTCGGCGGCTTCGCGATCATCGGCGCCGCGACCTCGGTGCTCGTCGTGCTGCTGGCCTGGTGCCTCGTGCAGGCGTCGATGAACGCGGTGCTCGCTGCAGCCAATGCCACGCTGCCCGACCAGGTGCCGGTCTCGAGCCGCGGCAAGGTCTCGGGCATCATCGGCATCACGACACCCATCGGCATCCTCGCCGGCAGCTTCATCGTGAACTTCCTCCCCGGTGACTTCGAGCGGTTCTTCGTCCCCGGTGCGATCGCGCTGATCCTGGTCGTCGTGTTCGTGCTCACGCTGAAGGATCGTCGACTCACCGAGAAGCCGGCCACACGCTTCACTGTTGGCACGTTCTTCGGCTCGTTCGTTTTCAACCCCCGCAAGCACCCGGACTTCGGCTGGACCTGGCTGACCAAGTTCTTCGTCATGTTCGGCTACGCGGGCATCGCCACCTTCCTTCCCCTGTACCTCGTCAACAAGTTCGAGCTCGACGAGCAGGGGGCGGTCGGCACGATCCTCATCGCGAACCTCGCGTCGATGGCGGCGATGGCCATCTCCGCCCCGCTCGGAGGGTTCCTGTCCGACAGGATCGGCAAGCGGCGACCGTTCGTCGCGATCGCCGGAGTGATCATGGTCGTCGGCCTCGTGATCCTGGCCCTGGCACCCTCGATCCCGGTCGTGATCGTCGCGCAGGCCATCATCGGCCTGGGTGCCGGCTCGTTCCTGTCGGTCGACCTCGCCCTCGCCACCGAGGTGCTGCCGAATCCCGACGATGTCGCCAAGGACCTCGGCGTGCTGAACATCGCGAACGCTCTTCCGCAGTCGATCGCTCCCGCCATCGCGCCGAGCATCATCGCACTCGGGGCGGCGACCCCGCTCGGCGGATACACCACCTGGTACCTGTTCGGGGCGCTCGTCGCGCTCGCCGGCGCCGTTCTCGTCTACCGCATCAAGGGAGTCAAGTGACCATGACGAACACCGATGTCATCACCGCGCGACCATGGCTCGACACGAGTCTGGCGATCGATGAGCGCGTGCAGCTGCTCCTCGATGAGATGACCATCGTGGAGAAGGCCGGGCTGTTCTTCCACACGATGATCGCGATCGGCGACCTCGACGAGGCGAACCCGATCTTCGGCACCCCGAGCGCGCGCGAGTTCGTCGAGGTCAAGAACATGACGCACTTCAATCTGCTGGGTGCCGCGCCCACCGGGCGCGAGATCGCGGCGTGGCAGAACGAGCTGCAGCGGCTCGCCGCCTCGACGAGACTCGGCATCCCGGTCACTCTGTCGACCGACCCGCGGCATTCGTTCAGCGAGAACCCCGGGGCATCGATCCTCGCAGGGCCGTTCTCGCAGTGGCCGGAGACACTCGGTCTCGCAGCCACTCGAGACCCTGAGCTGGTGGAGCGTTTCGCTGATATCGCTCGACAGGAATATACGGCCGTCGGTCTGCGTGTGGCGCTCCATCCGCAGGTCGATCTCGCCACCGAACCACGGTGGGCACGGCAGACCGCGACCTTCGGGGAGGACCCTGAACTGACAGGCATTCTCGGAGCGGCATATATCCGTGGATTCCAAGGCGGTTCCTTCGGCCCCGGATCCGTGTCGACGATGACGAAGCACTTCCCGGGAGGAGGGCCGCAACTCGACGGGGAGGATCCGCATTTCCCCTACGGCCGTGAGCAGGTCTACCCGGGCGACGAGTTCGAGCTGCACCTCAAGCCCTTCGAAGACGCCCTCGCCGCGGGCACCCGACAGATGATGCCGTACTACGGCATGCCCGTGGGAACCGAATACGAAGAGGTCGGCTTCGGCTTCAACAGATCGGTCATCACGGGCCTGCTGCGCGAGCGCTTCGGGTTCGACGGGCTCGTCTGCACCGATTGGGGACTGATCAACGACGCCGAGATCTTCGGGCAGCCGTTCCCTGCTCGCGCGTGGGGCGTCGAAGACCTGACGCCGCGCGAGCGCATGCTCAAGGTGCTGGATGCCGGCGTCGATCAGTTCGGCGGCGAGGACTGCCCGGAGCTGCTGCTCGAACTCCTCGCCGACGGCTCTGTCTCGGAGGAGAGACTCGATGTCTCGGCACGACGGATCCTGCGGGAGAAGTTCGAGCTCGGGCTCTTCGAGGACCCGTTCGTCGACGAGGATGCGGCCGATGAGATCGTCGGCAGCGCCGAGTTCCGTGCCGCCGGAGAGGCGGCCCAACGAGCGTCCGTCACCGTGCTGACGAACGAGGGCGCACTGCCGTTCGCCACCGGGCTCAAGCTCTACGTCGAAGGGATCGACGCACAAGTCGCGGCGGCCTACGGCGAGGTCGTCGCGACGCCGGGCGAGGCCGATCTCGCGGTCATCCGCCTGCAGGCCCCGTTCGAGCAGCGCGACACCACCTTCGAGAACTTCTTCCACGCGGGCTCGCTCGAGTTCCCCGACGAGGTGCTCGATCACGTGCGTGCGATCGCGGGTGCCGTGCCGACCGTGGTCGACGTGCTCGCCGATCGTCCGCCGATCCTCCAGCCGATCACGGATGCCGCGGCTGCCGTCACCGTCAACTGGGGCGTCTCCGCGGCCGCGCTGCTCGACGTGCTGAGTGGCGTCGCCGGCGCGCAGGGCAGGCTGCCGTTCGACCTGCCGAGGTCGATGGCGGCGGTCGTCGCCTCGCGTCCGGACGTGCCCTTCGACACCGCAGATCCGCTCTTCCGATTCGGTCACGGGCTCACGCTCTAGCACTCGACCGCCCCTCTGAGACCGCCCCGCAGGCATCGACCTGCGGGGCGGTCTTCGTCGTTCCGAGGGCTCGCGGCTGCGTGCTGCCGGGATGACCTTTCGTCCGTCGAAACGTGAGGGGCGCGATCAACCTGCCGATCGGTTGCGTTCACTCGAGCGCGGCGAGAAGCAGACGGCGGTCGGCACCGGGTTCAAGCCCGGCGAGTCCGTCACCGGAGTGATGACCTCCGAGCCGATCGCACTGGGGACCAAGGTCGCCGATGCGCAGGGCACGGTCACCTTCACCTGGACCATCCCGTCTGGCACCGACCTCGGAACCCATGCAGTGACCCTGACCGGAGCGACCTCCGGCAGCGTCTCGGCCTCGTTCCAGGTCGTGGCGTCCGGCCTCGCCACCACCGGTGGCGAGATCCAGGGTGGGTGGATCGCGCTGGCGGCACTGCTGCTGATGCTCGGGCTCGGGATGACGAGGGTCGCGCGTTCCCGACGGCCGCTCGCCCAGACGGAGTAACGCAGTGCAGGAACGCTGAGAGGTCGGGGCCGTCGCTGCGGCGGCCCCGACCTGCAGCGGTGACAAGGATGTGGATGAGCACGATGACTGAGACCTCACCGGAAGTGCAGGATGCGGCGACTGCCGTGGCCGCCCCGCGACCGCGCCCGACCTGGTGGGTGAAGCTCATCGCATTCGCCGCCTGTCTGCTGACCCTGTGGCATGTGGGTGCGTCGTTCCTCTGGATCGCACCGTATTCGGCACTGCGAGAGATCCCCACTCAGGAGGTACTCGCCGGCTACATGCTGCCCATGTTCGGTCAGTCGTGGAGCGTCTTCGCTCCCGAGCCGATCAACGGCGACTACCACTTCAACGTCCGGGCCGTCATAGAGAAGGACGGCCAGGAGATCGAGACCGGATGGGTGAGCGCCACCGACGTCGAGCTCTCGATGATCCGCTACAACCTGTTCCCGCCTCGCGCCGGCATCCAGTCGAGTGAGGTCGCGAGCGGTCAGATGAACGCGTTCAACAAGCTGGACGACGATCAGAAGGCCGTCGTGGGACTCGACTTCACCGAGGAGGGCTGGGAGGAGTGGATGGTGCGCTCCTTCGATGAGCTCGAGGGCGAGAAGCCGTCGACCGAGGCGTACATGGCCGAGGAGCACCTGTCGACCGCCTATGCCACTCAGGTGGCCTATGCGATCTGGGGTGCCGATGCAGTCGTCCAGGTCCAGTACCGCGTGAGCCGCCAGAACGTCGTCCCCTATGCCGACCGCAACGATCCGAGCGCGCAGCGCCCCGATCCCACGTTCTCGACCACCGGGTGGCGGCTGCCTATAGAAGAGGAAGGGCAGAGTCGCGAGAACTTCGCCGACACCTTCCGCGCCCAGTTCGAGAGGATCCAGCCGTGAGCGCGCCGATCAGGACCGCGCCCAAGCGAGACGCGAAGAAGAAGAAGGATGCCGGGTCTCAGACCTCCCGCTCGACGGTGACAGCGCCGGCGCCGGCATCCGCCCCTCCGGCGCCTGCTCCGTCGGTCTCGCCTGCTCCTTCTCCCTCTGCGACACCACAGCCGCAGCTGCAGCCGCCCCGTTCCTTCGTGACGCGTCTGCTGAGCTTCGTCTCGTCGATGATCGGCGGGCTGTGGTCGATGGTCCTCTCGGCGATCGACCGGATCTCTGCGTTCGTGGGGGACTGGCTCTTCAACGGCAAGAAGGCCCTCTACGGCCTGGCGGTCACCCGCATCCTCTTCGGCATCACGGCGATCGGCCTGCTCGCATCGAACTTCGGCACACGTCTCTATACGTTCGGCTCGGGGTCGGCGTGGAACGGCGAGCTCGCCGAACCCGTCAGCGAGTTCCCGAAGATCTGAATCTTCAGCGCGTTCCATGCGGCGATGGGAAATGACGTCCTCTATACCGCTCTCTATCTGCTGCTCGGCGTGCTGGCCGTGCTGTTCGTGCTGGGCTGGCGCTTCCGGATCGTCCTGCCGGTGTTCTTCTGCCTCTGGGTGGGGTTCATCGAAGCCAACGACATGGTGGGCGACCAGGGCGACAACATGTTCCGCATCGCCCTGCTGCTGTTGTTCTTCGCAGACCCCGCGGCTCGGTGGTCGCTCGACGCCAGACGTCGTGCGAAGAAGGGCGAGTGGTTCGCTCCGGGGAGCCAGCCGGCTCTTCTGGGCACCGTCTTCCACAATCTGGCCCTCGTGGCGCTCACCGCCCAGGTGTGCTTCGTCTACGCCTCCGGCGCGCTGTACAAAGCCGGCGGTGCGCCCTGGGAAGAGGGCTACGCGGTGTACAACCCGCTGCAGACCGCCCGGTTCGGCACGTGGCCGGTTCTGAGTGACCTCGTCACGACGTGGGGGCCGATGGTCGTCGCCGCGACCTGGGGATCGATCATTCTGCAGGTGGCGTTCCCACTGATGCTGCTCACGCGGCCGACGCGTCTCATCGGCCTCGTCGGCATCCTCTCGTTCCACATCGGCATCGGCGTGCTGATGGGATTGCCCTGGTTCTCGCTCACGATGATCGCGATCGACTCGATCTTCATCCGTGATCGGACCTGGGCGCGTCTGAGCTCCGGCACGAGACGGCGGTGGGAGCAGGCGCAGACGGCCCCGCCCCGGCCGTCAGGCGTGGAGGCCTGAGGTCGCGGTCTCGCGCGGACTGTGGTCTGACGACAATCCGTCGGGGCGATGTGCCCGCAGGCAGTTGGAGGATGCGTACACAGCAGTTCGCTCCTGGTTGTGGCACACCTACCATGGGCGTATCACTACTTCCCTCTGAGAGGAACGCTCATGGTCGACGCCGCCGTCCGTCCGAAGACGACTCGCCCCCACACCGACAACGCAGACGCGAACCTGCGGATCGACGTCGCTCGGGTCACCGACCTGCTGATGGGCACGTGGGCCGACACCCGCCGCGAGGCGCGCGAGATGATCAAGGACTCGGCGTTCTGGCGCAAGGACGAACTGGGCAAGGACGAGCACCGCGAGCGCGTGCTCAGCCAGCTGCACCTGCTCGTCGACAACAAGGCCGTGCACCGCGCGTTCCCGAAGTCGCTGGGCGGCGAAGAGAACAACGGCGGGAACATCGCCGGCTTCGAGGAGCTCGTCGTCGCCGATCCGAGCCTGCAGATCAAATCGGGTGTGCAATGGGGGCTGTTCGGCTCAGCGATCCTGCAGCTGGGCACGACCGAGCACCACGAGAAATGGCTGCCGGGAGTCATGGATCTCTCGATCCCCGGCGCCTTCGCGATGACCGAGATCGGGCACGGGTCAGACGTCGCCGCAGTCGGCACGACCGCGACGTACGACCCCGCGACGGAGGAGTTCGTCATCAACACGCCGTTCCGCGGCGCGACGAAGGAGTACCTCGGCAACGCCGCACTGCACGGCGTCGCGGCGACGGTGTTCGCCCAGCTGATCACGAACGGCGTCAACCACGGGGTGCACTGCTTCTACGTGCCGCTGCGCGGCGATGACGGCGTCGACCTGCCGGGCATCGGACGAGAGGACGACGGGCTCAAAGGCGGACTGAACGGCATCGACAACGGCCGTCTGAGCTTCGACCACGTGCGCGTCCCCCGCACCAACCTGCTCAACAAGTACGGCGACGTCGCGGTCGACGGCACGTACTCGAGCGCGATCGACAGCCCCGGCCGTCGCTTCTTCACGATGCTCGGCACGCTCGTGCAGGGTCGGGTCTCGCTCGACGGCGCGGCCTGCTGGGCATCCGCTCTGGGGCTCAAGATCGCGATCACATATGCCACGCAGCGCCGTCAGTTCGACGGGGCAGACGGGCAGGAGGTCGTGCTCCTCGACTACGGCAAGCACCAGCGACGCCTCTTCCCGCGGCTTGCGACGACGTATGCGCAGATCTTCGCGCACGACGAGTTCCTGCAGAAGTTCGACGGGGTGTTCTCGGGTCGCACCGATACCCCCGACGACCGCGAGGATCTCGAGACCCTGGCCGCTGCACTCAAGCCGCTGTCGACCTGGCACGCGCTCGACACACTGCAGGAGGCGCGCGAGGCCTGCGGCGGCGCCGGCTTCATGTTCGAGAACCGCCTCGTGGGTCTTCGGGCCGACCTCGACATCTACGTCACGTTCGAAGGCGACAACAACGTGCTGCTTCAGCTCGTCGGCAAGCGGCTGCTGACCGACTACGCCAAGCAGTTCACCGGCAAGGATGCTGCGGCTCTGGCCAAGTTCGCCGTCGGGATGACCGCGGGCAAGCTCTTCCACGGTGCCGGCCTGCGTCAGTTCGGCCAGTCGGTCGTCGACCTCGGGCAGGTCTCGCGTTCCGTCGAGAACGGCCTGCGCGAAGAGCAGCAGCACCTGCTGCTCGCCGAGCGCGTGCAGCAGATGGTCGCCGACATCGCCGGTCGTCTGCGCCCTGCGGGCAAGGACAAGGTGCTCGGCGCGAAGCTGTTCAACGAGAACCAGGCCGAGCTGATCGAGGCGGCCCGCGCACACGGCGAGCTGCTGCAGTGGGAGGCGTTCACCGATGCCGTCCACCGAGTCGATGACGCTGACACGAAGAAGGTCCTCACCTGGCTGCGCGACCTCTTCGGCCTGCAGCTCATCGAGAAGCACCTCGCGTGGCACCTCATCAACGGACGTCTCTCGACGCAGCGCGCCGCTGCGGTCTCGCGGTACATCGACCGTCTGTGCGCCCGGCTTCGCCCGTACGCCCTCGACCTGGTCGATGCGTTCGCATACGAGCCCGAGCACGTCCGAGCGCCCATCGCGTCCGGTGCAGAGCGAGAGCGTCAGGACGAGGCCCGCGAGTACTACGCGGCGCTCGCAGCATCCGGCGATGCACCTGTGCTGGAGAAGACGCTGAAGAAGAACGCCAAGCGCTGACGCGGCTTTCGCAGAGCTCGGAACCGGCCGGAATCGTGGGATTCCGGCCGGTTCCTTTCTGTCGGAGCCGCCGTCGCGCGGCGGCTCGGTGAGTCACGGGCCGGGCTGCGGCGGGTACGGCGCAGCGGGCGGCTGCTGACCGGGGACCGGCGGGTACGGATGCTGCATCGGCGCTGGTGGGTACTGCGTCTGTGGATATTGCGCGTGTGGGTATTGCGCGTGCACCGTGGTGTCGGGTGTCGTCGCTCCGGGCGCTCCGGGCGCTCCGGGCGCTCCGGTCGCTCCGGGCGCTCCGGGCGCTCCGGCCGATCGCGCATGAGCGACGACGCGCAGCAGCACCGCTGTGAAGGTCAGATAGATGAGTCCGGCCGCGGCTCCTCCGCCGTAGAGAAGAAGGCTCGGTGCGACGGTGTTCATGCCTCGCGGCAGCTCGAAGAGCGCAGGCATCACGGCATCGCGGGCCACGACGAGCAGGATGCTGCCGACGAGGAGCACGAGGGCGGGAACGACGAGTGCGAATCGCGACCAGCGGGTCACGGTGATACCGGCGATGACGAGCAGAGCCCCGGCGACGACTGCGAAGCCTGGCCCGGGGCGCACGTCGAACTCGAACCGCTGCAGGGCGAACAGCGTACCCTCGGCGATTCCCCAGGTGATCGACCAGGCGCCCGCAGCGAGCAGCAGTGGGGCGACGATCAGGCCGACCACGCCGAGCGCGGCACCCTTCGGTCGAGGATCCCGGCGGACGAGGGCGAGCACCAGGCCCATCGCCCCGAGCGCGGCGAGCACCACGAGAGGGAGGCCGTATACGAAGCCGTCGACCCACTCCCTGGGTGCGATGCCGTAGAGGCATGACAGGGTCACGGGAAAGACGGCGACGATCAGCGGCACGATGCTGAGGATGCCGATGGCGATCAGGCCGGCTGAACTCCACACGCCGGTGAGCACGACGAGGATGAGCAGCGCGAGACCGAGGATCTGCAGCAGCACAGGTCCGGTCAGCGACGCGAGGTCGCCGTCGCTGGCGTACGCGAAGAACGTGAGGATCATGGTCTGTCCGCCGACAGACAGCAGGATCAGGGCGATGGGAGTGAGCACGAGAGCGATCACGCTGGTGATCAGTCGGGCGGTCAAGGTCGAGCGGTGCATGGGACTTCCCCTCCGGAGTCGTAGCCCCAACGTATCGATCACACAGGGGTGGCGCACAGGGGTGGCGCACAGGGCGCCGCGAGTAGTGTCGATCTGGCCCACCCGACCCGACCCGAGGAGTCCGAGATGACCCGTGTCAACGCCTACGCCGCACCCAGCGAAGCCGCACCGCTCGAGAAGACCGTCATCGAGCGCCGCGAACTCGGCCCGAACGACATCCTGATCGACATCGCATTCGCCGGAATCTGCCACTCCGACATCCACACCGTGCGCGGTGACTGGGGTCCGCAGAGCTACCCGCTCGCACCGGGCCACGAGATCGCCGGCACCGTCGCCGCCATCGGGGCCGACGTCACGAAGCACTCCGTGGGAGACCGCGTCGGGGTCGGATGTCTCGTGAACTCGTGCGGAGAGTGCCGCAACTGCCAGCGCGGTGACGAGCAGTTCTGCTCCAACGGCGCTGTCTTCACCTACGGCAGCGTCGATCGCGACGGGACCATCACGCAGGGCGGATACTCCGAGCAGGTCGTCGTGACCGAGTCGTTCGCCGTGCGCATCCCCGACGCCCTCGAGCTCGACGTCGCCGCACCCCTTCTCTGCGCGGGGATCACCACGTACTCCCCGCTGCGGCACTGGAACGTCGGCCCTGGCACGCGGGTGGCGGTCGTCGGGCTCGGCGGACTCGGCCACATGGGCGTGCAGATCGCCCACGCGCTCGGCGCCGAGGTGACCGTGCTCTCGCAGACCCTCAGCAAGAAGGACGACGGGCTTCGCCTCGGGGCAGACCACTACTACGCGACGAGCGATCCCGACACGTTCCGCTCGCTGCGCGGATCGTTCGACGTCATCCTCAACACCGTCAGTGCCGTCGTCGACCTCCGTGCCTACCTCGGTCTGCTGGATGTGGGTGGGTCGATGGTCTGCGTCGGAGCCCCCGCAGAACCGCTCTCGGTCAACGTCTCGTCATTGATCGGCGGACGGCGCTCGCTCGCCGGATCGAACATCGGCGGCATCGCTGAGACCCAGGAGATGCTCGACTTCTGCGCCGAGCACGGCATCGCCTCCGAGATCGAGGTCATCTCGGCCGCGCAGATCAACGAGGCTTACGAGCGCGTGCTCGCCTCTGATGTGCGCTACCGCTTCGTGATCGACGCCGCGACCTTCGCGGACTGACGGTCGGAGAGAAGCCCCGGGGTGTCACACCCCGGGGCTTCTCGCTGTCTCCGGGTGTTTTTCCGGGGCGTTCTCCCCGGGGTTTTCTTCTCTGCGGGTCTCCATCCCGCGGGTGCGTTCTCCGAGGGTGTTGTTCCCGGGTTCTCTTATACCGCGTTCTCGTTCTCGTTCTCTGTTCTCGTTCTCTGTTCTCGTCTCTGTTCTCGTCTCTGTTCTCGTTCTCTGTTCTCGTTCTCTGTTCTCGTTCTCTGTTCTCGTTCTCTGTTCTCGTTCTCTGTTCTCGTCTCTGTTCTCGTTCTCTGTTCTCGTTCTCTGTTGTCCTTCTCTGTTGTCCTTCTCTGTTCTTCTTCTTCTTCTTCTTCCTCTTCTTCTCCGTCTTCTCTCTTCTCCGTCTTCTCTTCTCTCTCCTCCGTCTTCTCTTTTCCTTCTGTCGTCTCTGCTCCTCTGCTCTCCGCTCCCCGCCGTCAGGGCGCTCTCCCCCTCCGGGAGTCCGTCCTCGCCGGGTGTTCTCTTCCTGCCCGGCGCTCTCCTCGTCGTCGGAGTGCTCTCTTCCTCCGGGTGCTCTCCCTTCGAGTCGTGTCTCCGTGTCCATTTCCATGTGTCTCTCCCTCGCCGTTCTTTCTCGCTCTCCCGACGCTCCCGTGGCTGTGGTGTGCGCGGCATCGGTGCGCTGTATTGAGAGATTGGAATATGGCGTTGATCTGGGGTAAAAGCGGGCCGTTGCGGGTCTCGAATGTCGGTGGTCCCCGGTTGACTGGGGGGTATGAACAGCACTGCGGAGCTTCTGGATCGGGTCGTCGCCGACCTCGATGCGGTGCTGTCCGATGATGCGCTGGCGGGGTTGTCGGATGCGGACCGGGTCGCGGTGTTGCAGGGGGCGGGGGCGGTGTTCCGGCGTGCCGAGGCGGTGATCGTGGAGACGATCGCGACGGGGGATCCGGGCGACTTTCCGCATTCGGCGGGCTGCCGGGGGCTGAATGAGCTGTTGCAGCGGACGGTGGGTGTGGATGTGCGGGGTGCGACCCGGGTCGACAGGGTGGTCGATCTGGTGCGGCGGCCGATGAGTCTGGCGGGGGAGAGGATGCCGGCGCGGTGGGCGGAGATGCGACTGGCGCTGTTGGACGGGGTAGTCGGGGTCGCGGGGTTTCTGGCGGCAACGGCGCCGATCGAGAAGGTCTGGGATCGGCTCACGGTCGATCAGCGGTTGGCGGCGGATGTCGCGTTGGCGGGGTGCGCCCGCGGTCACGGCCTCGAGGCGGATACGGATACGGATGCGGATGTCGATGAGGTCCCGGATGCGGATGACGACACGGCGGGTCCGTCGCCGACGGCGCAGGATCTGAAGGCTCTGGCGGAGGATCTCGCGTCGATGTTCGATCCGGATGGTGAGGAACCGAAAGACGAGGATGCGCGGCGTCGTCGGGGGATCACGATCGGCCGGGTGAAAGATGGCATGCATGCGATCCGTGGCTACCTGACCCCGGACGCCGCGGCCCAGTTGCAGCTCATCCTGGACGCGATCCTCAACCCCAAGGGCGACGGGCCGCCGATGCCGGGGGTGTTCTTCGCCCCGACCGGGGGCACCGATGCCGACACCGATTCTCCCGACGCCGACTCTTCTCCTGGTCCTGGTCCTGGTCCTGGTGCCGGTTCTGGCGTCGACGCTGACGCCGAGAGGGGGCGCGATCCGGAGGAGACCGATCCGTTCAACTCCGACCCGCGGTCTGTGCTCGATGACCGCACCGCGGCGCAGAAACGCCACGACGCCCTGACCGCAGCGCTCGGGATCGCGGCGCGGCACAAGGACATGCCCACCCTCGGCGGTGCATCACCGGTCGTCGTCGTCACCGTCGACGCCAACGACCTCGCCACCCACGCCACTCAGGCCACCGGTGCTGTGTTCGGAGGCGCTGCCACCGGTGCTGCCTTCGGAGGTGCCGCCTTCAGAGGCGCTACCTTCGGAGGTGCCGGTGCTGCGGCCGGGGCGCGCGGCAATGGTGGGTGGGCGACGATCCCCGGATCCGGTGCTCATGTTCCCGTCTCCGTCGCGGCGCAGGTCGCGTGCAGCGGAGCGATTCAGCGCGTGCTCATGGACGAGGGGCGGATCATCGGGATCACGACCACGGATCGGATCTTCACCGTGCATCAACGGCGGGCGATCATCGCCCGCGACAAGGAGTGCCTGATCCCCGGATGCCACGTCCCCGCCTCATGGTGCGAGATCCACCACGTCACCGAACACGCCAGGGGCGGCCCCACGCACACCGATAACGGTGTGCCGTTGTGCTGGTGGCACCACCGCTCCCTCGGCACCTCGGGGTGGGAGATCCGCATGAACGACGGCCTCCCGCAAGTGCGCGGACCGGCATGGTGGGATCCCGCCCAGCAGTGGCGCACCCCACGACTCAGCCTGCCGTCACCCGCTCGAGTGCGCCGCACCTCACTTCGCATCTGAGCGCGTTTCGCTCGATGAACTTCGAGTAGAAGCGGTAGAACACGAGCCCGGAACCCATCGGTTGACGCGCGCCGTCACGTGACACCCTCCCTCGCGTGACACCCTCCCTCGCGTGACACCCTCCCTCGCGTGACACTCATCATCACGTGGCTGTCACCACTGCGTGGCACCCAATACCGCGCACCGAGCACCGAACACCGAACACCGAGCACCGAACACCGAGCACTGATCGCCGCACAGCGACCACTGGTTGTCGGCTCTCCACATTCGTATCTGACGTCACACGGCGTCCTAGAGCCGAGCCCGGCGGGTTGGCTGGTGACTGTCACAGCGCATCCGTCACGATCCCCCTCCAGAGGTGGTCGGCACCATGAGAAAGGCAAGACCATGCCCACGGGCTCCCTCGAGGAACAGCTGAGGCCGCAGCTTCTCAGCGGTCTCGCCTACGAGCGACTGCTCGCCGAGATCGTGAGCGGCCGTCTTCCTCCCGGGCAGCGGCTGCGTCTCGACCTGCTCGCCCATGCCTGGGCTGTGTCGCGCACCCCGGTGCGCGAGGCTCTGCAGAGACTGGTCGACATGCGATTCGTGCAGGTGTCGCCGAGCGCAGGGACCCGCGTCGCAGAATGGTCGTCCGTCGACATGGTCGAGCGCGCTCACGTCGTCGGTCGCCTGATCGTCGAGAAGACGTGCAGCGGCCCGCCCGTGCCGATGCGCGAACAGGCTCCTCGGTTCGCCGAAGGCGCCTGTGAACTGCTCGGATACCTCGAACTAGCCGAACACCTCATCTCGCGGGAACTCGGCCGCCTCGGCACGAGGATCGTCCGCGATCACATCGACCCCCTCCGGCTGTTCGTGGACTCGCAGACCGCGAGTCGTCACGGCGTGGACCTCGACGCGGATCGCACTTCGCGCCGCGACCTCCTCTCGGGCGCCCTCGACGCCATCGAGCGACAGGAGCCCGTCGCGGCCCTTGAAGCACTCGACGCGTTCTCGGCATCCTTCATCGACGCGCTCGGATCCGGAACCGCGCGAACCGCCGCCCAGCCGCAACCCCAGACCCCGGACATCTTCTTCTGAGGGCATGCGAGCGTCGGTGCAGCGATCCGTCCCGGGTGTCCGTGGCGACGGCTAGCGTGGACGCATGACGTCACTGATCGCCGGCCCTGACCGACGCGAGCGATGCGGCTGGGTTGGCGACGACCCGGAATACCGCCGGTATCACGACGAAGAGTGGGGCACGCCCCTGCATGGGGATCGGGCGCTGTTCGAGAAGATGGCGCTCGAGGGTTTCCAGGCGGGGCTCTCGTGGATCACCATCCTCCGCAAGCGCCCCCGTTTCCGCGAGGTCTTCGCCGGATTCGTCCCAGAGCTGGTCGCCGAGTTCCATGAGTCCGACGTGGAGCGCCTCATGGCGGATGCGGGGATCATCCGCAACCGGGCGAAGATCGAGGCCACGATCGGCAACGCGCGTATCGTCCGCTCGATGGCAGAGGGCGAGCTCGATGAGCTGATGTGGTCGTTCGCGCCGGCGCCCGGCATCCGCCCCGCGTCCTTCGCAGATGTTCCGGCGGTGACGCCGGAGTCGACGGCGATGAGCAAAGAGCTGCGCCGTCGAGGCTTCAGGTTCGTCGGGCCGACCACCATGTACGCCCTGATGCAGTCGGCCGGCATGGTCGACGACCATGTGGTGGGATGCTGGCGCGCCTGACCAGCAGCATCGGCCCAGACCGCCTTCGAGATCATCCATGCCCTCGATATACTCGTTGATCGGGGGGATCGTCCAGCGCAGCGCGCAGGGCGAATGCAGAGCGCGGTCTCCCATCCGACCGTGAGGAGCATGGGTGGCCACGCGCATGGCATCGACACCGCCGACGCTGGCGGGGTACAGCTATGTGCGCCCGCTGGGCTCCGGTGGGTTCGCCGACGTCTTCCTGTATGAACAGGACATGCCGCGTCGCGTCGCCGCTGTGAAGGTGCTGCTGGCGGATGCGGTGAACCGCGAGGTGCTGCGCACCTTCAACGTCGAGGCCGACATCTCCGCGAGGCTCAGCGCACACCCCTCGATCGTGACGATCTATCAGGCGTCGATCTCTGCCGACGGCCGTCCGTACTTCGCCATGGAGTACTGCCCCGACACCATGAGCGCTCGCTACAAGAAGGCGCCACTGGCGCTCGCCGACGTGCTCGACACCGGGGTGCGTATCGCGGGTGCGCTCGAGACGGTGCACAGGGCGGGGCTCCTGCATCGCGACATCAAGCCGTCGAACGTGCTGATCAACTCCCTCGGGGCTCCCGTGCTCGCCGACTTCGGCATCGCCGCAGCCGTGATCGACGAGGGCGACGGAGAGACGATCGCGATGTCGGTGCCGTGGAGCTCGCCCGAAGTGCTGCAGGAGCGCGTCTCCGGGTCGGTGCCGAGCGAGATCTGGAGCCTCGGTGCCACCCTGTACACGCTGCTCGCCGGAAGGAGCCCGTTCGAGAGAGCGGACCGCGGCTCCAATTCACGCGATCAGCTCACCGATCGGATCATCAAGGCGCGTTACACGGCGGTGCCCGTCGACGGCATCCCTCCGATCATCGACGAGATCTTCGCGACCGCGATGCACCGTGATCCCGCCAAGAGGTTCGCGAGCATGGCCGACTTCGCCGAACGACTCCGCTGGGCGCAGTACGAGCTCGGACTGCACCCGACGGCGTTCGAGGCGGCATCCGCCGAGTGGGCCGCCGCGGCTCCCGTCAGCTTCTCGGACGCCACGGCCCGTGGCCCGGTGATCACGACGGTCGCACCCGACTCGCGACGTGCCGAGCGTGCCGCACGGCAGCAGGCGATGCCGCGCGACCGCGACGACCTGCCCGCAGCGCGTGCGAAGACCCGCTCCCCACTCGTCGCCGGTGTCATCGGCGCGCTGATCGGAGCCGCGGTGCTCGCCGCAGTCGGCCTCGGCGCCCTCCACCTCACCGGGGTTCTGTGATGGCGATCGGCGATCGCGCGCGTGCGGAGGCGAACCCCCGATCACGGGGACGCCTGATCACGGCGATCTCCGGCATCGCCGCTCTGGCGGTGGTGCTCACCCTCGCCATCACCGCGCAGGGCTACCAGTCGCAGGAGGTGCCCCGGCTCGAGTCGTCGGTCTGGGTCATGCGCGACAGCGGTCAGTACGCACGCGTCAACACCGAGCTCGCCGAGATCGACACGGTGCGCAACGTCGACGACCCGGAGGCGGTCTGGCAGAACGGCTCCGCGGCCGTGGTCTATGCGCAGGGCAACCGGCAGCGCTGGGACGTAGACCCTGCAAGCCCCGCCGATCTGCTCTCCGACTCGTCGGAGGAGGGCACGCCGATCGCTTCCGAGCCGACGCCGGCGGGCACGCGGGAGATCCTCTCCGCCGGGGCCCACGTGGCCTATCGCACCGACACCGGTCAGGTGTCGGTGACCACGCTTGACGCCGGCGCGGCCACCGCTCTCGTCGACCCGTTCGCGGGCGTCGAGGTCGAAGAGGGCGAAGATCCCCCGACATACACGGCGGATGCGATCGGACTGTCGCCCGAAGGACTGCTGGTGCTCTATTCCTCGGACGAGGGCGCGATCCGGCGGTTCGACATCGACGAGCACAGCTTCCTCGGCGATCCCGAGTCCGTCTCCGCAGCTCCGGATGCCGCCGAGGGCCTGACCCTCACGGTCGTGGGAGACCGCTGGGCCATGCTCCAGACGGGCACCGGCGAGCTGTGGCTCCAGGGGCGCGACGAGCCGATCGAGCTCGATGTCGCCGAAGATGCGCGCCTGCAGGAGGGCGCCGACTCCGGCGAGGCCGTGGTGATCGCCGACTCCGACGGCCTCGTGTCGGTCGACCTCGCCTCGGGTGAGCCCGAGCGCGTCGCGGAGGCGTCGGGCGTCCCGGCCACTCCGGTCGTCGTGGCAGGCGAGACCTACGCGGCCTGGCTCGACACCGCTGCCGGAACCCTGTGGGCGGATGGCGAGACCGTGCCGCTGCGTGTTCCGGACGAGGCCCTCGACTCGTCGACGATCGAACCGGTGTTCCAGGAGAACGGTGATCGCGCGGTGCTGAGCGAGATCGGCACCGGTCTCATCTGGACGGCCCCCGACGGCGTCCTCATCCCGCTCGAGCAGTGGGCGATCGAAGACGATACCGAGCAGCAGGAGGGCACGATCATCGTCGAGGACGTGGCCGAGCAGATGCCGCCCGTCGCCGTCGACGACGCGTTCGGCGTGCGCGCGGGTGAACAGGTGATCCTGCCGGTGCTGCTCAACGACCACGATCCGAACAAGAAGGACGTGCTGTCGATCGACCCCGACTCGGTGTCGGGCGGACTCGGCGATCCCGCGTTCGGCGACCTGACTCTCGTCGCCAACGGGCAGTCGCTCGTCGTCAATGTCACGGCGGGTTCGGGGCAGGCCAACTTTACCTATGCGGTCACCGACGGCGCCGCCGTGTCGTCGCCGGCGACAGTGACGCTGACCGTCGTCGACGAGGACGCCAACTCCGCGCCCGTGTGGTGCGGGGTCGACGCGTGCCAGCAGGAATGGCCGACACCGCAGCTCCTTCCCGGTGGCAGCACCGTCGTCTCGGCGCTGTCGGGCTGGGTCGACCCCGAGGGCGACCCGTTCGTGCTCAGCGATGCCTACGAGACCGACTCGTCGTCGCCCGTCATGGTCGTGCCCATGTCAGACGGACGGGTGGCCATCCGCCACACCGACCCCAACGCCGCCGATGCGGTGATCTCGGTCACCGTCGTCGTCGAGGATGTGCACGGTGCGACGGCCGAGAAGATTCTCGATGTCCAGGTCACCGGCAGCCCGGCCCTGGTCGCCTCGCCCGTGGCGCTGACCGCCCGAGTCGGAGAGCTGCAGTCGGTCCGCATCTCCGACCACCTGTCCGGAGGATCCGGCTCGTATCGTCTGGTCGACGCCGTGCAGACCGCCGCGACCGCTCAGGGCCTCGAGGTCAACCCCAACGCGGCGTCGGGCACCGTCGAGATGACGGTGGCCGAACCCGGTCAGTACGTCGTGACCTACACCGCCCAGGACGTCTCGACCCAGGCGGAGCAGTCGGCGGTCATCCGCATCACGGCCGTCGACGGATCCGCAGGCCTCGCGATGGCACCTCTGACCGCGTTCGTGCGCGAAGGCGAGGACACGACCGTCGATGTGCTCCGTGCCGTGCAGAACACCAGTGGGCGAGTGCTCATGCTGGCAGATGCCGTGAGCTCGACGCCGCAGCTCGGCGTGCGTGTGGTCGGCAACGAGAGCATCCGCGTCAACGGCACCACGGAGGACGGCGAGCCCGGGGTGATCGGCAAGGCCACCGTGACGGTCGCCGACGGAACCGGAGCCGCGGTGCAGGGAACGGTCACGGTCTTCCTCACTCCGCCGTCGACCGTCACCCGGCCGATCGTGTTCCCCGATGCGATCACCGTCCGTGCCGGTTCACTCACGCGCATCAACGTCGCGGCGAACGACGTGGCCCCGCGCGGTGAACCCCTGGTCGTGCTCCCCGAGGTGACCGGCTCAGGTGAGTCCGGAGAGCTCGTCTTCGCCGATCGCAACGCGCTGCGATACCTCGCACCCACGACGCCGGGCACCTACCGCCTCACGTACTCGGTGTCGCTCGAGCGCAATCCTGCTCTCTCCGACAACGGCGTCGTGACGGTCACGGTCGTTCCTCCGGGCACGAACCGCGCGCCGACACCCTCGACACTGACGGGTCGGGTCCTCAGCGGTCAGACGGTGTCGCTGCCGGTGCCTGCGACCGGCATGGACAGCGACGGCGACCGCGTGGTCCTCGCGGGCATCGACCAGCCCCAGAAGGGCTATGGCACGGCGACGATCTCGGCCGACGGAGACGCGATCGTCTACCGGGCACCGGCGGCCGGCGTCGACGGCGGTCAGGTGACGTTCCGCTACACGGTGCGCGACCCTCAGGGCGAGCAGGGGACAGGCGTGGTCCGCGTCGGCGTGCTCGACGCCGACATCGACGACGCGGCTCCCGTGACCTTCAGCGACTACGTGCGGGTCGAGGCCGGATCGACCACTCCGATCGTGCTGGACCCGCGTCTCAACGACCTCGACCCGGCGCAGAGCGAGCTCGAGATCACCGAACTCGTGCCCAACGCGCCTCCGGTCAAGGGCAACCCGCTGTACGACCGGCTGAACGCGCTGATCGACTCGGACACGTCGCTCGAAGACGGCCGCGTCGTTCTCCGGGCGGGAGACACGGCAGGCACGAACTCCTACTTCTACACCGTCAAGTCCTCGCGCACGTCGAGCACGTCGCAGGGACTCATCGTGGTCACCGTGACCGACGGCGCGGTCGCCGATCAGCCGAGCGTCGCCGACACCGTGCTCACCGCGCGCGACCGGGAAGACCTACCGGAGCGGGGCATCGACGTCGTGACCGACCGTGTGAGCTGGCCGTCGGGCGATGCCTCCTCGCTCACGCTGAGTCTGTGGGGTGACCAGCCCGGATTCACGGTGCAGGGCGACCGCATCGTGGGCGCGGCGCCGGAAGACGGCGCGCTGGTGCCGTTCCAGCTCAAGGGCAAGGGGTCGGGAGGCAGAGACGTGGTCGCCTACGGGTTCCTGCGCATTCCCGCCTTCGACGACATGCAGGTGCAGCTGAAGCCCGGCACCACCCCCGTCGTGGTCGACGAGGACGCGTCTGTCTCGTTCGATGCGGCCGACTATGTCGACCTGATCGCCTCGGATGCCGTCGAGGTGGGCTCCGGCCAGTTCAGCGCCCAGCGCGCGGCGGCGTCGTGCTCAGCCGAGGGCTCTGGCGACGTGACCTACCGAGCCGGCCGGGAAGCGCCCTGGTCCGACACCTGCCTCGTTCAGGTGCGGCTGCAGGGGCAGGAGCGCTGGTCGTTCATCGACGTGCCGATCAGCATCCGCCCTGCGGAGCCTCAGCTGCTGCTGTCGTCGATCTCGCACACGATCGCTCCCGGAACCACCGAGACGGTCGACATGTACTCGAACATGGCCGCCTGGGAGGGCGGCCGCGAGGGGGACGCCGGATCGCTCGAGTACCGGATCGTGTATTCGGGATCGGCCTTCATCGTCACGCGCACCGGTTCTCAACTGACCATCGAAGCGCGAGCGGACGCCAGACCGGGCAACACCGAGAACGTGAGCGTCACGGTGCCGCAGTACGGTGAGCCGTCGGCATCCGTCCGCCTGGTCGTCGGCGCGGCGCCGCCCGATGCGCCGCGGGGCGCGACCTTCACGACGCAGTGCATCGTCACGAACCCGAGCTGCACGATCGATGTCGTCGACGTCGCGGGGGAGTACGACCCGTTCGCGGGCAAGCCCGGATCCGGCCTCCGACTGATGTCGCTCGGCGGGGGCTCGCGGTGCGATGTCGCATCGATCTCGACCTCGGGAAGCACGTCGATCACTGCGACCTGGCCCGGCGGAGGGCAGGCGCCCGGGGGCCAGTGCATCATCCCGTTCATCGTGTCGGATGCGCAGGGACGCACCGGCACCGGAACCCTCACCCTCGACCTGCAGGGCTTCCCGCAAGCGCCCGCCAGCGTGACGACCGTCGGATTCACACGCTCGACCGTGGTGCTCGACGTGCCGCTCGGCGAAGCGGGGCGCGCGCACCCCGGCGTCACCGGTGTGACGATCCTGCAGGACGGCTCCCCGGCGAACGCGTCATGCAGCCCGGCGGGAGGCGTCTACCGCTGCACGGTGAGCGGGCTCGTCAACGGAGCGCCGCATGTCTTCACCGCAGCGGCCGTCAACGCGGTCGGAACCTCAGCGGCCACGTCACCGCACACCAGCTGGGCGTATGCCGCCCCCGAGGTGTCGAACGCGACGGCCACGCCCGTCTACCGCCCAGGAAACACCGAACGCGGACGCGGCATCGTCGAACTCGCGATCGCCGCATCGGACGACTCGCTGTCTTTCCGCGTCGAGGAGACCGGCCAGGTCATCAACCGCACCGGCGCGACGACCTCGGCCGAGATCGCGCTGTCTCCCGGCCCGCAGAACATCACGATCGTGCCGATCAGCCAGTTCCAGCCGCCGACGGGCGACGGCGGCAATGAGGGCGGCGCCTTCCGCACGTCGGTCACGGCCGCGGGAACCGTCTACTTCGACCCCGCGGGCACGAACGCGACAGCGACCTCGAACACGTCGATCGACGTCTCCGGAGTCGCTGCGCAGCCCAACGGCAGCGCCCTCGGAGTCGACGTCGTCTATCTCGCGTGGCGCTCAGGCGATGCGAGCTGCAGCGCCGACGGCAACGGGCGGCTGCGGGTCTCGGGCGCGGAGGCGCAGTCGTCCTCTCCCGCGCTTACCGGACTCGCCGAGTACTCCACTTATAACGTCAAGGCCTGTGCCTCGAACGGGTTCGGCGTGTCCGAGTCGAACACCGCGCAGGTCTTCACCTTCACGTTCGTCGAGGGTCCGAAGGGCAAGACCAACTACACGGTCGCGACCCAGCCCTCGGTCGAGGGCAACCGCTATTCCTATGGCCTGGAGTCGCCGCCCGAGATCGGTGCGCGAGACGGCTTCATCGCGCGGTACAACCTGTACGGATCGTGGTACGAGAACTTCGAGCTGAGCCCCGATGCTTCGCCGCTGCCGGTCGTCGCGCGCTCCTGCCACTCGGTGCTGACCACCTACTGCTCCGATCCGATCGAGATCACCGCGAGGACCGTGCCGACGGTGGTGGTCGTGCAGTTCCAGGAGTGCGTACCGGCGAACCCTGGTGACCTGTTCGTCGTCAGCCGCGCTGCGCGCGGTTCGTACTCGACCATCCTCACCCCGAACATCGTCGACGGGACCTCCGTGATCGACGCGAGGATCACCTGGACGGGGGCCTATGCTCCGCTCAAGTCGATCACGCACCGCGCGCCGCTGTGCACGCAGCCGGATCCGGTCGACCCGCCTGCCCCCGTCCCGTCAGGCCCTGCCGAACCGACCGACCCCGAGGGATGAGCGCGCTCAGATGACGACTCCCTACACCCCACCGCCCTGCACCGCGCAGGTGCCCGAGACGAATACGGTTGCCCTATGCCTGCTCCCTCCGTTGCTCCCGTGACCATCGCTCCCGAACAGGCCTCCTGGTTCGCGGAGACGTTCTCGATCCTCGCCGCCAACGTCGAACAGGCCATCCTCGGCAAGCGGCATGTCATCGAGCTGGCGCTCGCCGCGGCCGTCAGCGGCGGGCATGTGCTGCTCGAGGACTTCCCCGGCACCGGCAAGACGGCCCTCGCCCGAGCCATCGCCCAGACCGTCACGGGCACGAGCACGCGCATCCAGTTCACCCCCGACCTGCTTCCGGGCGATGTGACAGGCATCACCGTCTACGACCAGAAGGAAGGGGCGTTCGAGTTCCACGCCGGCCCCGTCTTCGCGAACATCGTGCTCGCGGACGAGATCAACCGGGCGAGCCCGAAGACGCAGTCGGCGCTGCTGGAGGTCATGGAAGAGGGCACGGTCACGGTCGACGGTGTCACGCGTCCTGTTCCTTCGCCCTTCCTCGTCATGGCGACGCAGAACCCGATCGAGCAGGGCGGCACCTACCGCCTGCCTGAGGCGCAGCTCGACCGCTTCATGATCAAGACGTCGATCGGCTACCCCGACGAGGCCGCGACCATGCGCATCCTCCAGGGCGCCGCACAGCCGAAGCATGTGCTCGACGGCATCGTCGGCACCGACACCATCCTCACGATGGCCGAGATGACGCGCGGCGTGTACGTGAATCCGCTGGTGTCCGACTACATCATGCGCATCGTCGATGCGACGCGTCGCGCCTCCGAGGTGCGTCTCGGCGCCAGTGTGCGAGGTGCGATCGCGCTCTCGCGCCTCGTGATGACGTGGGCGGCGAAGAACGGCCGCACGTTCGCCACCCCCGACGACGTCCGAGAGCTCGCGGTCGTGGCACTCGCCCACCGCCTCGTGCTCGAACCGGAGGCCGAATTCGACGGCGTCACCGCGGTCGCCGTGGTGGGGCAGATCCTGCTCGACGTCGAGCCGCCGCGCGAGAACGGCACTGCGTGAGCTTCAGCACCGAGTCCCGTCTGACGCGCACCACGGCGGGCACCAGCACGTCGACGCGTACGTCGACGGTCACGCGATACGACCGCACACGACGAGGGCCCGTCCGCGGCGCCGTCTTCGGTGTCCGTCGTGCCGCTCGCACGACACTTCGCGCGGCCCGCACGGCTGTCGCGTGGATGCGCGAGACGGTCACGTCGGCCGGGATGCTGGTCGTCGTGGCGCTCGTGCTGTGCATCGCCGCCGGACTGCTCTTCGGATGGGTCGAGGCATGGGCGGTGGCGGCGATCGCGCTGGTGCTGCTGATCGCGTGCATCCCCTTCATCCTGGGGACCCACGACTACCGCATCGAGCTGACGCTCGACCGCGATCGCGTGGTCGCGGGGGCGGAGATCGGCGCGACGCTCGATGTGCGCAACAACAGCGAGCGTCTCTCGCTGCCGGGTGTCGTCGACGTCCCCGTGGGGGAGGGGCTCGTCGAAGCACACGTTCCACTGCTGCGCCCCGCCGCCCACCACCGCGAGCAGCTCACGATCGCCGCGCACCGCCGCGGTGTCATCGACGTCGGACCCATGACCATCACCCGGGGTGACCCGATCGGCATCCTCCGACGCGAGCTGCGGTGGCCCGACGTCCAGCGCATCCATGTGCACCCTGACACGGTTCCTCTGCCCAGCACGAGCGCGGGTCTGATCCGCGATCTCGAGGGCACGCCGAGCTCGACGCTGGTCGATGCCGACCTCTCGTTCCACGCGGTGCGCGAATACGTGGTGGGTGACTCGCAGCGGCACGTGCACTGGAAGTCGACCGCGAAGACCGGGAAGCTCATGGTGCGCCAGTACGAGGAGTCGCGTCATGCCCGCATCGCGATCATCCTCGACCTCGACACCGAGTCGTACGAGAGCGACGACGAGTTCGAGAACACGGTCAGCGCTGCCGCATCCCTCGCGCTGCAGGGTGTGCGTGACGGCCGCGACGTGCTCTTCTCGGTGAGCAACGAGATCCCCGAGCACAGCCGTGCCGAGGTGCTGTCGATCCGCACACTTCCCACTGTCACGCCCAAGGCGCTGCTCGACGCGACGTCGACCATCGACCCTGCCGACCGCGTGATGCGCCTCGAGGCGGTCGCCGCGCTCACCGCGCAGTCCTACCCCGACCTGTCGATCGGGTTCCTGATGACGGGTTCGCGCATGCCGCTCGAGCGACTGCGTCATGCCGCGGTCAAGCTGCCGGCGGCGGTCGAGGCTGTCGCGGTGCGCAGCGAACTGGGCGAGCAGCCCACGATGCGCACGGCACGCGAGCTCGCGGTGATGACCCTGGGCGCGCTGGGCGATCTTCCGCAGATGCTGGCTCGGGGAGCGCTGCGATGAGCGCGGCAGGCCCCCGGCGCGGCGTCGCAGGGTCGCGACGCTCGTTCGCGCTCTCGGCCCTGACGGTCTGGGCTCTCGGATACGTGCTGGTCGGCGTCGGCCTCGCGACGGCGGCCGCGTGGCCGGTCTACGAAGCCCCGCGCGCTCTGGCGGTCGGCCTGATCGGCGGACTGCTCGGCATGGCCGTCGCCGTGCTGACGCGGGTGCTCCGGTGGGGCATGCTGATCGGATCTCTCGCGGCGGCCGGCACCTATCTGGTCGTCTCGGTTCCGCTCGCGATCCCGTCGGCACTCTCGTCGATCCCTGCTTTCCTCGGCGGACTCCGGGATGCCGTGCTCGGGATCGCACTCGGGTGGAAGCAGATGCTGACGCTGAACCCGCCCCTCGGCGAGTATCAGGCGGTGCTGATCCCGTTCCTCGTCGTGATGCTGTTCGGCATGTTCATCGCGACCCTGCTCGTGCTCGAGGGCGGTCGTCGCGCCACGATCGCGGTTCCCGTCGTGACCGCGATGAGCGTCTTCGGCATCGCCTTCGGGGTGAGCGGCACGACGGCTCCCGTCTCTGTGCTGGGCGTGGCGCTTCCGGCGCCGCGGGAATGGCTGATCGGCGTCGCGCTCTTCGTGATCTCTCTCGTCTGGCTGGTCGGTCGCTCGCGGCTGCAGCGTGCGCAGGCGCTGCGCACCGTCGCCGCGGCGAACATCTCGCGTCGGGCGACGCCTGTGTGGCTGACCATCCGGCGTCATCTGCTGTCGGCGGGGCTCGCCGTGGTCGCCCTGGTCGCCGGGTTCGCGGTCGCACCCGCAGCGGCCGGGTGGAGCGATCGCTCGGTTCTGCGCGACGAGGTCGAGCCCATGGTCGTCGTGCAGCAGCAGGCGAGCCCGCTCAGCGCCTACCGCTCGTGGTTCGCCGGCAGCACTCTCGACGACACTGTCGTGAAGATGGAGGGCGACCCCGGCGCGATCGAGCGCCTCCGGCTCGTCACCCTCGACTCGTACGACGGCGAGGACTTCCACATCGCCCCCGAGGACCGGTTCAGCAGATTGCCCCGCACGGCGATGCCGGGCGCCGGTCGCATGTCGCTCGAGATCACGATCGGCGACGCGTACCGCGGCATCTGGGTGCCGTCGCCCGCGGGTCTCGCCGAGGCGCCCGACTTCACCGGCGCGCGGGCGGATGCGCTCGCCGACGGCTTCCATGTGAACTCCGGCGGCGACACCGCGATCACCGTGGCAGAGGCGCCAGGCGGCGGAGAAGGGCTCGTCCCCGGTGACCGCTACACCGTGCTCGTGGACGCCCCCGGTGCCCCCGGCGAGGTCGCCGCGTTTCAGGGCTCCGCCTCTCACCTCGACACAGACCTGTATCCCGCGCTCACCGAGTGGGCCGAGATGCAGGAGCAGCCTCGCACGGGAGCCGGATACCTCGAGATCATCGATCGTCTGCGTTCGCGCGGCTACCTCAGCCATGCGCTCATCGACGACGACGCCGCGACGGGGTGGATCGCCTCGCTCGAGGAGTCCGAGGGATACGCGTTCGCGCCGAGCTATGCGGGGCACTCCGCCGCCCGCATCGAGGAGCTGTTCACCGACATGGTCGAGCAGGAGCGAAGGGCGGGGTCTGACGCCGCACCCGAGCTGCTGGTGTCCGCCGTCGGAGACGACGAGCAGTTCTCGGTGGCGGCTGCACTGCTCGCCGAGCACTGGGGTCTCGAGTCCCGAGTCGTGATCGGCGCGCGGCTTGCGGCGGCAGAAGAGGTTCCGGGCATTCCGGCCTGCACCGACACCTGCACGGGCGCGAACATGAGCGCCTGGGTCGAGGTCAGGGGGTCCGGTGGAGAGTGGATGCCGGTCGACACCACGCCGCAGTACGCGATGCTGCCGAGCTCCATCACCGAGGGCGAGCAGCTGCCGGAGCACCCGACCGTGCCCGAGCAGCCGCGGTCCGAGGCGCTCGACCCGCCTCAGGCGCAGAGCGATTCGAACAACGACGCACCCCCGCTCGAGGCGCCGCAGTCGGAGGTGCTCGCCTTCCTGCTGCCGATCCTCAGGGCCGTGGGACTCAGCCTGCTCGCTCTCGCGCTGCTCGCTCTGCCGTTCCTGGTGCTGTTGTTCGCCAAGAGACAGCGCGCCCGAACCCGCCGCACGGCGGAAGACCCCGAGGTGCGGCTGGCCGGAGCCTGGGAGGAGCTGGTCGACGTGTACGCCGATCACGACGTGGCGATGAACGCCGAGGGCACCCGAACCCAGCGCGCGCTGTCGACCGACCGCGAGGCCGCTGACCGCCTGGCGGTGCTCGTCGATCGCGCGGTCTTCGCCGAGCATCCTCCGACGAACGACGATGCGAGCGCCGCCTGGGCGATCGTGGATGCCGAGCGGGCTGAGCTTGCAGCATCCGGCAAGTGGTGGCACCGCATCGTCAGACGTGTGCGGCCGACGTCGTTCATCGGACGCATGCGGGCTGCGAGCGGTGGAGGTTACGCCGGAGCCAGGCCCGCTCTCGCTACGCTCGGATTGACCGGGTCGTTCGGCGACCGGAAGAAGGGGAACTCATGATCGCGCCCGTGGATAGCGGCTACGTGACGATGCTCGCCATCGTGGGAGGTGTCGGCGTGCTCGTCGGCCTCGCCGTCTACGTCTGGTACGCCTTGGCGCTGTCGCGTCTGTTCCCGCGCATCGACGGAGAGGGGTGGAAGGGCTGGGTGCCCGTCCTCAACGAGGCCGAGATCCTGGCGCGAGGCGGAGTTCCTGCGTGGTCGGTGGTCTTCTACTTCATCCCGATCGTGCAGCTGTACGGCATCTACCTCAAGGTCGTCGCGACCCACCGCATCAATCGGAGGTTCGGCAGGGGCGCCGGCATGACGGTGCTTGCCATCCTGCTGACTCCGGTCTGGGCGACCATCCTCGCCTGGGGCACCCCGCCGCACCCCGAGGGCGAACGACTGGCCGCGCTGCAACCTGGTCCTCGCCGCACCGCGCAGCCCCCTGCCGCGCCTGCCAGGGATGCGTCGGGGTACACGATCCCGTCACTGGCTCCGCACACTCCGAGTCAGCCGGATGCCCCCGCGCTCGTGTTCCCCGACTACGCCGCGCCGACCCGTGCGAACGCGCCGTCTGACGCGCACGCCGGCGCCGTCGCGCCCGGCGCTCCCTCGGATGCCGACGCCGTCGCTGCCTCTGCGTGGGGAGCACCGCCGCAGAGACCGCAGTCGCCGGTCGGGCCCCCGCCGGTTCCCGGGGCTGCGCCTGTTCCCGGGGCTGCGCCCGTTCCCGGGGCTGCGCCTGTTCCCGGGGCTGCGCCCGTTCCCGGGGCTGCGCCTGTTCCCGGGGCTGCGCCCGCTCCTGGAGCGCCTCCCGTTCCCGGAGCACCGCCCGTTCCCGTCGCCGGGCAGCCCCCGACCGCCGGTGCGCCCGCTGCGTCGTTCGCGCCGCCCCAGCCACCCGCTCCTGCCTATGGGCAGCAGCCACCCGCTCCTGCCTATGGGCAGCAGCCTCCGGCACCGCAGCCTCCTGCGCCTGTGGCAGCACCTGCACCGCAGCCCCCGGCTCCTGCGCCTGCGACTCCTGCCGATCCGCACCCGACGACCGGGATCATGGCGGCAATGGGCGGCGACCCCGTGGCCGCGGGCACGCCGCAGACCTCTGCGTCTCCTGCACCCGCCCCTGGTGACATCGCGGTGCAGTCGCCTGCGTCTCCGGCGCCCGCATCCGCGCCCGCGTCTCCGGCACCCGCATCCGCGCCTGCGGCCCCGTTCGAGACGTCGGGAGAGCACGCGCCTTCTTCGCCGCCCGTCGGAGAACCGCAGCGCGCGGTCCGACCCGCGCCGCCGTCGTTCCGCGACGGCGGGCACTCGGCCGAACAACCGCAGATGCCGACGATCCGTCCGGTCCCGTCATCCGCCGCAGATGTCCCTGCCGCCGCAGACGTCCCGGTCGCAGAGGCACCGCCCGCGCCCGCCGCTGATGCGCCTGATGCGCCTGCCGTGCCTGCCCCACAGTCTCAGGGGATGCCGTCGGGTGGGCTCGCGGCGGATGTCGACAAGACGGTCGTCACCCCGCGCCCGACGGACGACGTCGTCGTCGACGACCTCGACGCGACGGTCGTCGTCGCCCGCAGGCGCGGTGTGCGTCGCTCGCTGGTGCTCGACGACGGACGCAAGTTCTCGTTGTCGGGGGCGAGCGTCGTGATCGGACGCAACCCGATCGGCGAGCCGGGCGAGCAGCGGCTCGCGATCTCCGACACCACCCGCACGCTGTCGAAGACGCACGCTCGCCTCGTCGTGCACGACGACGAGTGGCGCCTCACCGATCTGCACGCCACGAACGGCGTCGTCGTGGTCGAGGAGAACGGCACCGAGACGCTGCTCGATCCGGGCGAGAGCGTGACCGGCAACGGCCGGTTCATCCTCGGCGAAGTGGGAATGCACGTGATGGCGGAGCGCGACTCGTGACGGTCTCGTCGGTCGTACTGAACGTCGCGTCCTTGACCGACACGGGGCTCAAACGCGCCGCGAACGAGGACTCCTTGCTCGTGGCATCCCCGGTCTTCCTCGTCGCAGACGGCATGGGCGGGCATGAGGCCGGCGACCGAGCGAGCGCCGCGGTGGTCGATGCGTTCGAGCCTCTTCGCGGGTCGGTGATCGAGGTCGCCGACATCGGCGACGCGCTGAGCCGAGCCTCGGCCGTCGTCGACGACATCTCCGCCGAGCACAAGCGCGGGGCGGGCACCACGGTGACGGGTGTCGCGCTCGTCGACCACGAAGGCGCACCGCACTGGCTCGTCTTCAACGTCGGCGACTCTCGCGTCTACCGGCACCACGCCAACGAGCTGACCCAGCTGACGATCGATCATTCGCTGGGGCAGGAGTTGGTGGATGCCGGTGAGCTCCGCGCAGAGGATCTCTCGTCGTTCTCGCAGCGCAACGTCATCACCAGGGCGATCGGGGCGCCGGACAGCACGGCCGACAGCTGGCTGCTGCCGGTGGTCGACGGTGAGCGGCTGCTGCTCTGCTCAGACGGCCTCAGCGGCGAGGTGAGCGACGAAGCGATCCGAGCCACCCTGACCATGAACGGGAGACCCGAGTCGGCCGCTGCGGCTCTCGTGAGCCGGGCGCTCAAAGCGGGTGGCCGAGACAACGTGTCGGTCGTCGTGATCGACGTGGTCTCGGGAGGAGCGAACACGCGTCCGGACGACAGCACGGCCGGTCGCGAGGCCGCATCCGCCTCTCTCACCGACTCGAGCCTCGAGGGCACGACGATCCCGGTCCGCGCCAGATGACCGACGACGAGTCCGAGGTCGACGAGACCGTCATGCTCACCCGTCGCGATCGGCGCCGGGGCGGGGTGGTCGTCGGTTCGCCAGCAGCGCCGAGCGAATCGGAGGCGGCTGTCGCGGACGGCGCAGCGGAGACCCACGATTCCACCGCGGCCGACGATTCTGAGGCGCCGGGCGATGTCGATGAGGCGACCGTCGTCGTCGACCGCCATCCGATCGCGGTCGACGAACCAGCCGGTGCCCTCGGGGAACCAGTGGATCCTCTCGGGGAACCAGTCGATCCTCTCGAGGAGGCGACCGTCGTCGTCGACCGGAGCCCGTCGAGGTCCGATTCGAGGTCGGATGTGCCGGACGGTGCTCGCGACGGGGAACGGGATCAGGAGCTCCCCGACGAGCCGATCGTGCTCGTCTCCCGGACTCCGCGCCGTGTGCGCAGGAAGCGATCGGAACGGCCCGAACAGGGCGACGCCGTCGGCGATCCCGCCCCCCTCACCGATCCCGTCACCGATCCCGTCACCGAGCCCGTCACCGATCCCAGTGCCGCAGCCGTCTCGTTCGAGGCGCCGACCGACGCTCCGGAGCCGGCGATCTACCGACCGCGTCCCGCGCCACTGGGCCCTTCCGCGCCGCCCGTGGTGATCGGCGCCGCCGCGCCCACCCGCGCGGTGGACCCGGAGCTGCCTTCGGTCACGAAGCAGGGACTGCGCTGGAGCGTGACCACCCTCTTCGCGTTCGCAGCGGCCTGTGTCGTCTCGGTCGCCGGACTGGTGGCACTGGGCTTCGTCGTCTTCGCCTGACACCCTCACCCGGATGGGCGCATCGCTCAGCGCCGAGGCTCTCCCACCGGCCGCTGGGCCGCCAGAGGGCCCTGGAGGGAGCGCGCCTTCCAATTGAGGATCAGGAGGGTCTCGAGAGCAGCGGAGAGCACCACGGCATAGACGAGAAGCACGGCCCATCCGTCGGAGCCCACGGCGGTGATGGCGGAGAAGACCATCGCGAAGACCACCACCAGCCCGACCAGCGCGATCAGGCGGTCCGTCGCCGCGCTCATCTCTGTGTGCCCGCCTCTCGCAGCGAGAACGAAGGCCCGAACCGCGGCGACGAGGAACGCGGCGCTGAGCAGCAGGTTGCTGGGGAGTGAGACCATCCCCGGCGCCGCTGTCTCCTTCCAGAGGTCGAGGGTCAGCAGCACGCCGATGAGACTGACGACCACCAGGATCGCCGCGACGATACCGCGCAGACGCGCGGAACGACGAACTCGGTCAGGCGGAGAACTCGTGGAAGACGTCATGCGATTCTCCTCTGCGGAACAGCTCGCCTCAGCTGGCTGCGAAGTCGGGCCATCCGGTCGCCTTCGCGGCGACGCCCGCGATCTGGCTCTTGGCCGAGTCGATGGCGTTGTCGAGCTGCACGTTGGCGCTGGCGATCTGGATCAGCGCCGCGGCGAGCGCGCCGACCATCGCAAGGATCCCGGCGGGTGCCGCGATCAGCGTCGCGAGAGCGGCGATGCCGGAGATGAGTCCGGCGACCAGCGTTCCCAGCGTGGTCCACATCAGCGTCGTGAAGGTGTCGAGGCCGCCTGCCAGCTTCTCGAGTCCGCCCGCCACCGGGTTCACGATGGCGGATTCGAAGTCCGAGAGAGTCGTCCGCTGTGCGGCGGTGGTCTGCTCGTAGCGCTCAGCGCCCTTTCCGCCCCACTCCTCGTCGGTCTGCAGAGCGGAAGGATCGATCTGATCCTTCGCGTTCGAGAGCGGCGTGGCGAGGTCCGAGCGCCAGGTGCCGGCAAGGGCGCGGATCTGCTCACGGTAGCCGGGGCGCTCGTACGGGGCGGAGATGACATCCCAGAACTCGCCGAGACGCTCGGTGAGCCAGTTCCAGGCGTCCAACAGGCGGTCGGCCGCCCATTGCAGCCAATCCCAGACGTTCGAGAGAAGGTTGTTGACGTTGTTCCGTGCCTCTTCGATTCGCTGCTCGATGTCTTCGACCAGCTGACCCCAATCGGGGGTTCCCGAACCACTCACAGGGATGGACATTGACGCCTCCAGACGTTGCGGTCGACCCGCAGGTTCATTCGGACTTGGTTCACAGCTGCACGTCCCATGCGCCGTTGATCGTGCTGACCGTCTCGTCTTCGCGAGCGATGAACAGGTCGCGTACTTCGCGGAGGACCTGAGCGCCGTCAGCCGCCGCGGACGATCCGTCCGCAAGATATGTCGATACCGCGTCGACGATCTCGGTGTACTGAGCGTAGAGCTCGTCACCCTTCCAGCAGAACGCCGCATCCGAGGAACGCATCGATCCCGTGGCGGATGCTGCTGTCGAGAGCGTCGCCGAGACGCCATCCCACACCGTCGCATCGCTGCTGAGAGCTTCGGATGCGACCCTGATCTCTTCCGGTGAGAGCATCGTCTCAGCCTCCCCTTGTCAGCATTCTGATCATCTCGACCGGATCGGCCATTCCCTCGGCGTACTGCGCGAGCGGAGTGCCCTCGAAGGGGAGTGCCGGCGTCGCCGCGGCGACGGAGGTCTGGGCCTTCGAGAGAGCGGAGCGGATCGCGTCGGTGACGTCTCGGCCGTCGGCGGTGCGCAGCCAGGTCTCGTCGAGTCGGAGCCCCACGATCGTGCCCCTGCTGTCGAGATCGACCTGAGCGTTGCCGCGGCTGTCTTCGCCGCCGTGCACCTGAGCGGCGCGCTCGCTGAGCTGAGACAGGGTCGAGTTCAACTGCGTCGAGAATGTCTCGATGAATCGATTGACGTTGCGGTGGAAGACGTCGCCATCCGCAGACTCCACGAGCTCGTTGATCTCGTTCGCGGCGATGGCGGGCGAGGGCGCGGGCGGCGCCGCGACCTCGGGAGCGTCGTCGCTGAAGCTGGCTCCCCACGCGTGAAGACGAGCGAGGAGCACCGTGTTCACGGTCTCGAGAATGACGCCGGACAACTCTTCTGGGCGGATGGATGCGCGCCAGAAGGTGCCGATCGTGATCTCGATCGACGGATCGTCGAACCGGACGGAGACCTGTCCGGTCGGATCCTCGGCGGTCTCGGAGCCGGTCTGCTCGAGCGCCTCGCGCATCTGGACTGTCTTCTTCATGAGCTGATCGTGCAGCTCGTAGATCGCGTCGTTGTCGTGAGCCATGCAGTTTCCCCCCCGGGTGAGCGTCGTCCGACGGTCCCACCGTACATGATCCGACTGCCCCCGCCCTAGGGCCTCGAGCGCGTCGCTCGGTTCAGAGAGATCTGCCCGTATCGGCGGAGCCCGGCCCGGGCACGTTGAGCAGCCCGCCCTCACGTTCGATCTCCACCGGATCCACGGCAGGCTGCTCTCTGCGGCGGCGCAGCACGATGAGGATGCCGAGCACACCGAGCAGGGTCGCTCCGCCGATGGTCGTGAAGAGTGCGGCCTCCCGTGTGAGCAGGAACGGCGATGCGCCGTGGTCGGGATTCACGGCGGCGGCAGGCGGGCGCGCCGCGCTCTCGCTGGTGTCGAAGTAGGGGCTCACCGGCCCTCGGGTCGTCTCGTCCGGGAGCAGCTCGATGGCCGCGAACGGCTGGATGAATCCCCATCCGTTGACGTCGTCACGGTTGTCGGCGTCGTCTCGCAGGGCCGTGGCGGTGAGTCGGTACGCCCATCCGGCCGGTGGATCCTCGGGGTGCGCTTCGGCCACCAGAGCCGCGGCCGCGCTGGCGTATCCGGTCGCGAAACTCGATGCGGGGGCGTCGGCGGCGAAGATGCAGTCTCCACCGCCCAGCGCCGCGCTCAGCACATTCATTCCGGGAGCCGTCACGCCGATCTGCGGGCCGTGGATCGATGCATCGTTCGCGCGGCCGCTGGCATCGGCGGCGCTGACCCCGAGCACCTGCTCGTACCCTGCGGGGTAGCGAGCGCCGTCTTTCGCATCGGGGTCCGATGCCCTGTTGCCGCCGCTCGCCACGACCAGGGCTCCGACGGCTGACGCGTGCTCCACCGCCGCACGGAGGTCGGGGGAGTCGGTCTCCTGCGAGATCGAGACGTTGATGATGTCGGCGCCGTTGTCGGCCGCCCAGTGGATGCCGTCCGCGATGCGCTGCGACGTCGGTCCGAAGCCCTTGTCCTTGTCCTGCTGCTGGTTGCTGCGGAAGACCCGCACCGAGAGCAGACGGGCGTCCGGCGCGAGCCCGACGAGCCCGGAACCGTCGACCGGCTGTGCCGCGATCTGGCCGGCGATCGCGGTGCCGTGCCCGGTGGTGTCACTCAGACCATCGGCGCGCTCGCCGTCGCCGACGAGATCCACACCGCCGATCACGACTCCGGCGAGATGCGGATTTCCCGCATCGATGCCAGAGTCGACGACGGCGACGACGACTCCTCTGCCTGTGGCGACGCGGTTGGCGTCTTCGGCGCCGAGCAGAGCGAGGGCCGGTGGGGCCTCGGGTGTGAACACCACGGTGCCCGGGGTGCAGGCCTCTCCGGCAGTCGCTGCGGGCACGGTCGAGCCGAGCATGGCAGCCGATGCCGGCGCACTCGTCAAGACGGCGCCGAGCGCGATCGCGCCCACCAGGAGGGCGGGAAGGGCGGTTCTGCGTCGACGCATCACTTCGTCCCTGAGCCGGGCGACTCTCTGGCGGCTTCGGAGGTCAGCGCAGGGCCGGCGGCGAAGAACTCGATCCACGCGTCGGACACACGCCCGACGTCGTCGGGGGAGTAGCCGAGCTGAGCGATGGGGCCGCTCGCCGCGTCCTCCGCGCTCTGTTCCGCGGCGGCACCGGGGATCGCGAACGCGGTGCCTGATTCGTCGATGAGCACGGCCAGGCCCGCCGCGTCGTCAGACGCTCCGCTCACTTCGACGAGGGCGCCGCCGCCGACCGAGACGTCGACGCCGGAGCGCTCTTCCGGCAGCTCGGTCGTGGTCGCTCCGAGCACGGTGCGAGCATCATCGGTGACCATCGCGCACGGTGTCTCGCCCGCAGCGAGCGTCGTCAGCGGGAGAGTCGGCCAGTCCTCACCGCCGATGAACGGACGTGTCTCCACGTCTGCGATCTCCGCGGGAGACACCTCCTGCTCGGCGCCGGCCTCCTGCCCGCTGCCGAGAAGGTAGAGCTGGTAGGCGAGCGGGCTGAGGCGAGCGATCTCGCCGGTCGCGAGCGCCACATAGCGCTCCTCCGCGGGGCTGCCCTGCGTGTGCACGATCGTCCCCGCCGTCAGATCGGTGCCGGGAACCGATGCTCCCATCGCGTTGAGACTAATCGGCTCGAGATCCTCGCCCGACTCGAAGAGATTGAGCCAACGCCCGTCGACCTCGAGGATGTCGGCGGTGCCGAGTCCGACGGCGCGGAGCACGGCGTTGGCGTCGTCCGACGGAACGGCGTATCGGAGACCGTCGGCGATCACGAACAGCTCGTCGCCGCGCTGGACGACGGCGCCGGTCCCGGTGGAGATCTCGGCGATCGGCGTGCTCGACAGCGAGACAGACGCACCAGCGGTGTCGTCGATGCAGGCCGTCCACGACGAGTTGATCAGGGCGCTCGGGGCCGGCAGGTCGTCCGGTGCGCCGAGGATACCGATCGAGGGGCCGACCGGGATGCCGTCGAGTGCGGCCTGATCCGTGCGCACGACCTTGAACTCGCCGGCAGGGATCAGCAGGCGCGCGCTCGCCGTGTTGATGACCGGGTACAGCGTTCCCTCGACCGAGACGTAGCGGGCCCCGGTGTCGGTGGCGACGATCAGACGGTTGTTCTGCCAGTCGCCCGGGAGTCCAGGCTGCATGATCCCCCAGAACACCCCGACGAGGATGACGCCGATCGTGAGCGCGACTCCGGCGACGACCGCGCGCAGCGGCTTCGCGGGGTCGAGCTCCTTGCCCCCGGGTGCTCCACCGGTGAACGCCGAGAGCAGTCGTCGCCTGCTGAAGCCCTGGGCCTCGATCAGATCCTTCTTGGTCGCCATGGGTCAGACGAGCCCGGCCGTCGTGACGCCGAGCGGCAGCAGCAGCGCGAGGGCGATGACCTCGACCGTGTCGCCGAGCCTCGTGAGCCGCAGACGCGCCTTCGGCGTCAGCAGCGTGAGCCCGACCAGGATCACGGTGGCGACGACGAGGATGAGGAGCATCCAGGTGCGGACGTCGGGCAGGGCCAGTGCCACCGTGACACCGGTGACGGCGAGGCCGATCGCGCCGATCGCCATCAGCACGAGCACGCCGAGGCGGGCGTAGATCTGCCGAGACTGGAACATCATCCCGACGAACGCGAGCACGCACAGCAGGGCGCCGAAGACGCCGCTCGCGGCGACCAACGGCGTCGCCGTCAGGGCCGCGAGGCCCAGCGCTGCACGGAGTGCGATCAGGGTGCGCGTCCCTGCCGCTGCGCGACGCTTGACCTCGTCCGCGTCGATCGGCTCCGGCGCCGCGAACATGTCGGCATCGCTCTGCGGCGAGATGACCCGGATGCGCGTGGAGCTGAGCGCGAGCCACGGGATGCCGTTCGCGAGCAGCGCGGTGGTCGCGAGCATGATCGCGTACGGCGCGAGCGCGTCGCCGAAGATCGCGGCCGTGGTCGCGGTGATGCCGATCGAGGCGCCGAGTGCGATGGGCACGAGATGGATCTCGGGCTTCTCCTGGGTCACGGCGAGGCCGAGGCCGCCGACGATGACGAGGCCCAGTCCCATCGCGGCGAGCGGCCAGCCCCAGATGCTCTGCACCGGAACGGCGAGGTAGCCCGCGAGTCCGCCGTAGGCCGCGGCGGTGAGTCCGAGCGCGTGCCCGGCTTCGGGCTGACGGAGGCGCATGAGCACGGCGGCCGCGACGCTGAGCACGATCGCCCCCGACGCCGCGATGATCGCGGGCAGAAGGGAGGTGGGCGGGGTCGCGACGAGCAGGAGCGCGCAGAGGGCGAGGAAGGTGAGGCTGACGAAGAGGGCAGTGCGCGAACTGTCTGCCGGCGTCCAGGAGCCGTGCTGCTCGGCCGTGGCGTCGATCACCGCTTCGACGACGTCGTCGTACACACGCGGCTCCTGCATCAGGCCGCCCCGCACGAGCGTCAGCAGCTCCCCGTCGTGCACGCCCTGCGCTGCGGCTCCGCGTGCGGGGTCGAGGGGTGTGCCGTCGGCTCGCTGCAGCGAGTAGCCGCCATGGGTGAGCGTCGGGTCGAGCACGCCGAGACTCCGAGCGAAGCCGGGGATGATCTCGACGAGCGGGATCTGCGATGGCACGCCGACGTCAAGCCGGCGGTCGTCGCTGACGACGGAAAGCCGCAGCACGGTGCCTGCCGTTGCGCTCTGAGTCATGGAACGATGCCCCCTCCATGGTGTGCAACCGAGCGGGAGGAGACCCGTGGCTGCGCATTCCGCCTTTCACCCTAGTTGAGGCGTGCGGCAACGCGTAGTCGCGAGGCGGGACGATTTCTCCATCGAACGCACGAATGCTGTGCGGATACAGCTGGTGTTATGGCGCATCCCGCCGATGTGATCTAGCCTGGCTCCTGAAACGAATCGTGGGGGGTTGTTTCGAAGTCGTCCCAACACAGGGATGCGCTCCCCCGCACGTGTGTCCGTGAGGACCGGAGGGAGTGAGTTATGGCTGATGTCATCTCCGCAGAAGAAGGGGCTCTGCGCCGCGGAGCCCAGGCGGTGCGGGAGACCAAGTCCGGGATCGACCAGCAGACCAAGAAGGTCCGCAGCGAGATCGAGCAGCTGCGCGGCTTCTGGACGGGTGCGGCTGCCGCATCGTTCACGACGCTGATGTCCCGCTGGGACGAGCAGGCTCGTCAGCTGAACGAGGTCCTCGTGACGCTCGAGGATGCCCTCGCAGGCACCGAGCGCGACCAGGCCGCAACCGAAGAAGCTCACCAGCAGACCATCTCGGGCCTCGGCTCGATGATGGGTTCCTGAGCGACGACCACAGAGATTTCAAGGAGAACATGATGCAGTCGATGTCAGTTCGCCCGGAGCAGGTCAACGCTCTGGCAGCGCAGATCCGCAGCGGGTCGCAGGGTATCCGTTCAGAGCTCGACCGTCTCGAGTCCGAGGTCGGCAAGCTGCGTGCGGCGTGGGATGGTTCCGCGCAGCAGGCCTACGACCAGGCTCAGGCCAAGTGGAACCGTTCGCTGAGTGAGATGCAGCAGCTTCTCACGCAGATCGCGGGCAAGACCGAGGAGATCTCGGGCCAGTACGTCCAGACCGACAAGTCGGCCGCCGGGCGCTTCGGAGCCTGATCTCCGGCGCGGGCCCGACGCAGAGATGCGCCGGGCCCGCGCCGTCTGCTGTGCTGTTCGGCGATCGAGTCGGAGGGCGCAGCAGATGTCACGGGAATCGCCGTAGTCAACAGGGAGGGGTTGTCGATGGCCATCGCATTCGACTTCGAGCAGATCTTCGCCGAGCTGAAGCGCATCGAGCGCGACATGCAGCAGTTCCCTGCCGCATCCGAGGTGGCCGTGTCTGAGGGCGGGTCATCGAAGGCCACCGCCGAGTTCCGGGTGGCCGTCACTCAGGTCGCCCAGGGCATGGGTGCCGTCACGGAGAACTCCATCGCCGCTCTCAACGACGCCAACCAGGCGATCCGACAGGCGGTCACGGAGATCGCAGAGCAGGATGCCGCGCTCGCGGATGAGGCGAAACTGATCCTGACCCTGCTCGACTCCGCCGGCCAGCAGACGCCGGCCGGGCAGCAGACGCCGGTCGGCGGGCAGACGGATGCCGCCGCCGAGGAGCCTGAGGAGATGGACTACTGATGACCCGAGTGCGGCGGTCGATCGCTGCAGTGATCGGCGTGGTCGCGCTGAGCATCGTGGTCGCGGTCCCGGCTGCCGCCGCCACAGACGCGTCGGAAGGCGGGCTCTGGTATTTCACTCGAGGCAAGGTGCAGGCGGCGATCGATGCGGGTTTCGACGGGTCCGGAGTCACGATCGCTGTGGTCGACACGCAGGTGAATCCTGACGCGCCGGGCCTCCGAGGGGCTGACCTCGAGGTGCGCGAGGAGTCGTACTGCTTCGATGCCTCCGGTGAGAGGTACGACGCGGTGTCGTCCGATTACATCGCTGCGAACCATGGCACGAATGTCGCATCGATGATCCTGGGCACGGGTGAAGCCGTCGGTGGGACGCCGATCAAGGGCGTGGCGCCCGGAGCGAAGGTGCTCTATTACAACTCGATGGTCACGTCGACGGCGCCCCAGGGCAACGACGTCGATTCCACATGCCTTCAGGAGAACGGCGAGTTGATCGGCGACGGCGACACCCGGGAAGAGAGGAACCTCGCGTCGGGCCTGGCCCAGGCGATCTCGGACGCCGTTGACGACGGCGCCGACATCATCTCCGTCTCGCTGGGCGGTCTCGTCGACGCGTCGTATGCGGTGGCCAAGGCGCACGCGGCCGGTGTGGTCGTGCTCGGCTCTCTCCCGAACGTCGGCGGAGTGGGCGACTGGCCGTCGAGCTACAACGGGGTGATCGCGGTTCAGGCGTTCGGTCCTGACGGGCAGATCCAGTACTCGACGTACGACCCGGCGCTCGCAGAGCCGTCGCCCAATCTGAGCGACGACGTGATCATCGCATCGCCCGGACTCGACGTCATCGCGCAGGGGACCACTGATTCCTGGGACGCACAGCAGTTGCGGTCAGGCACGTCGTTCGCTGCCCCGATCGCCGCGGGCTTCCTGGCTGTGGTGAAGCAGAAATATCCGGATGCCACCTCGAATCAGCTCATCCAGAGCCTGATCCACAACACGGGCACAAAGGGCGAACACGAGCCGAAGTGGGACAACAGCGGTGGGTACGGAGCGATCTCGCTCACGGGGATGCTCGCGGTCGACCCGACCAAGTATCCGGATGTGAATCCGCTCTTCGACGCGGAGAACGAGGACGCTCTTCCCAATCAGGCCACCGTGGACGAGGAAGCCCGGTTGCTCGAGGCGGAAGCCACCTCGCAGCCGACGAGCGATCCGGCCGGCGGGGCGTCGTCGGAGGGCGTCGACGCGATGCCGTTCCTGGTCGGCGGGGGAGTCGTGATCGCGATTCTCGTCATCGGCGGCGTGGTGCTCGCCGTGGTCCTGACGAGATCGTCTCGGCGACAGACGACACAACAAGGGGGAGACCATCGTGAGTAGTCAAGGGGCAGGGCCCTACGAGACCGAGCTCGAACGGATCCGGGGGCTCGAGGACTGGCGGATTCCGAAGGCGGCGTCGTTGCGGACGGCACTCACGACGCTGGACCGCGCATTGGGCACTGTGCTCGAGTCGGCGGCGTGGGAGGGAAGCTCGGCAGAGGCTGCGCGGAGCGCGCTGGCTCGGCTGCAGCAGAACTTCCGGATGATCGAGACGTACGTGGGGCATCTCACCGAAACGATCGAACACGCGAACACCTACCGCCGCAACGCCGCGGCCGCGGAGCTCCCGTCAGCCACCGTCGATCCGTTCTGGGCGAACGCGGCCAAGGTGGGATCGGTCGTCGTGCATCCGGTGCTCGGCCCGCTCGCCGCCGACAAGGCCCTCGATGTGATCGGCGGGTTCCTCGGCAACCAGCGTGAGGAGGAAGCGAAGAAGATCGTCGAGCAGATCGAGCGGGACCTCTCGCCGTCGGCGAAGTCGCTCACAAAAGCATCCTCGACGTTGGCGGATTTCGATCCGCGCGTCGCAGTACCCACCCCGCCTGAGAAGCCGGTCGACCCAGGGACGGGCATCGATGGTCCGCAGATCACCTATCCCGGAGGAGGGTTGTCGCCTTCGGGTCCCGGGGCCGGCGGCGGCGGGCAGCAGCCCTCGACGCCGACGTTCCCGACCCACCCCGGCGGCGGGGGCGGAAGCGGCGGCCTCAACCCCGGCGGCTGGGAGCCGACGTATCCCGGCGGCTGGGAGCCGACGTACCCCGGCGGTGGCGAGCCGACGTATCCCGGCGGCTGGGAGCCGACCTATCCCGGTGGGGTGGAAGGCGTCGACCCCGACGGCTCGGGCAGCGGAGACGGCGACCCTTCGGTCGATCACCCCGGCGGCGGGGTGCTCCCCGGGGCGCCCATCGGCACGGGTGGTGGCGGTTACCCCGGCGGGGCCGGCGGCCCTGGTTCTGGTGCGTCTCCGGGCGGTTCGCTTCCTGGGGCGTTCCTGCCCGGTGGCGGTGGCGGTGGCGGCCTGGGTGGCGTCGTCGGAGGCGGTGCGGGAGCTGCGGCGATCGCCGCCAGCTCGAAGATCGCCAGTGTCGGCAGCATGGGAGGAATCGGCGGCTCGGCATCCGGCGCAGGGCTCAAGTCGGGCGGCGGGCTCCTCGGCAACTCCGCGTCCGGCGCTGCCGGCGGAACGGCCGCGGGCGGCACTGCTCGCGGTGGCGTCGGTGGCGTCGGTGGTGTGGGTGGCGTGGGTGGCGTGGGCGGCCCCGGTTCTGCGTCGGGCTCGGCCGGTGCCGGTTCGTCCGGTGCGGCCGGTGGTCGCCCCGGCATGGGCATGATGGGCGCCGGCGGAGCCGATGAGGAGGACAAGGCGAAGCGCTCCGGACTCGGAGGCCCGATCGCCCCCAAGCTCGAAGATGAAGAGGAGCGTGGTCCGCGTGCGAAGAGCGCGCAGGCCGGCTCCCGTGACGAGCACACAGACTGATCCACGGGGCGGCGGAGAGCGTGGGCGGCGGATGCCGTGCACGCCCTCGGCATCAGGGTGATCAGTGGTCGGATGGGCCGCGGCGAGAGCCGCACACGGTCGATAGGGTTCAGGTATGTCAGTCGAAACGGTAGAGCGGCGTCGGATCGTTCTTCAGAGCGAGGATCGTCGATTCGATCTCTCGCTTCCGTTCGACGAGACCCTCGACGACGCACTCATCCTCAGCGGACTGTCCACGGCTGATCGATTCGTGACGATCGGTCCCGGCGGGTTCGAGATCCCCGGGGACACCGAGTGCGAAGACCTCGTCGATGGCGGTCTCTATGCGCTCATCGACCGCACGGCGCTGGCGCCGCAGGCCCGACCTGCGGTGACGAACGAACGGGCGTCACGCGCAGACCACGGTGCTCGATGGTGGATGCTCGCGGTCAGCGGGCTGCTGCTCGTCGCCGTCTTCGCACAGGGGGCCGGAGATCCGCTGCTCAGACTCCTGATCGGTCTCTTCCTCGTGGTCGGTGCCGTCAGCGGAGCGGTCGCATGGTCGCGCCGGGATTCGGCGGCAGGGGTGCGCGGCATCCTCGGGGTCCTCGCCCCGGTCCTCCTCTCGTTCGCCGCGGGCGCTCTCCTGATCCCGGCGGAACTCGACGCGAGCGCGCACCTCTCCGCCGCCGCAGGTCTTCTCGCCGCCGGAATCACCACGGCGGTCATCGCCGTCTCTGCCCGAGCGCGTCCGATGCGGGCGGCCGCCGGAACCGCGACCGTGCTCCTCGTCGGCGTCGCCGCGGTCTGGGGGCTCGCGTTGCTGCTGCGCTGGGGACCGGCCGAGGCCGCCGCCATCTCGCTCGGACTCGTGCCGCTCGGACTGCGCGCTCTGCCGAGCAGCCTGGTGAACCTCCCTGAGGGGTACTTCATCGACTACAAGCACTTCATGACCAGTCGCTGGACGGTCCGCGGAGCCATCCCCGAGTCCGTCGGTCTCCTGCGACCCGAGCGCATCATCGCCGTCGTCGACGATTCCTCGGCACGACTCATCGCCGGAACCGCCGTGCTCAGCATCGTCGCCGCGCTGATGACCCCCCTCGCGTTCCTGCGTCCGTGGCCGGACGACCCCTTCGTGATCTCCGGAGGCATCGCACTTCTCGTCTGCGTCGGCCTCGCGCTGCTGCTGACACCCCGGCACACGACCTCGCGCATCCTCCGCTGGCTTCCCCGTGCGGCCGCCGCCGTCGTGTTCCTGGTCGCCGGTCTGCAGGCATCCGCCGCGATGGGCGACGGCTTCCAGGTGCTCGGTGCCCTTGTGCTGTTCGCTGTCGGTCTCACCGCGGTCGCGGTCATCATCCCCATCTCGCGCGGCGCGAGCTCGCTCGTCTGGTCGCGCTTCGGAGACGCCTTCGAATGGCTCGCCGTCGCGCTCGCCCTCCCCGCGGCGCTCCTCTACGCGAATGCGCTGTCCCTCCTTCGTGGAATGATGGCGGGATGATCGGGAACGGCGAACCACAGCCCTGGCCGGGCGGTGGCACCATCCCACCCGTGCATCCGGGACCCGGCCAGCCTGGTGAGATCCCCGCGCTGCCGCCGGCGTTGATCGCGGCTCCGCCCGGAGTCGACGGCGCACCGCTGCGGTCGGGATCCACGCCTCCCGCACCGACGCCGATCGTCTCGACACGCGCCAGGACGAGACGCCCCTCTGACGGGCTCGGCCCGGCTTTCGTCGGCGCGCCGGCGGGGACCGGAGCGCGGATCGCTGCCTTCACACTCGATGCCGCGGCAGTGATCCTCAGCGCGGCGATCGTGCTCATCACCACCCGCAGCATGCTGCTCGCAGGGCTCACGGCCGCCGAGCTCGCGATCTTCCTCTGCGTGCTCGAAGCGCGCACCGGACTCACCCTCGGCAACGCCGTGCTGCGTCTGCGCGCCGCCCGCGGCGACCGGCCCTACTCGCCGGGCGTCGGGCGCCAGTTCGTGCGCGCGATCATCACCGGCGCCGGTTTCCTGGTGGCGGTCGGCAGCTGGGTCGTCGTCGCGTCGAGCGCGTGGGATCGCGGTGGTCGCCGTCAGTCCTGGGCCGATCGCGTCGCCGGCACCGTCGTGGTCTCGGTCCCGCCTCGTGCCGCCGCGGACGCACAGCAGAAGGTCTCCGTCGCCGAGGCCGCCGCCCCTCTGGCCCCTCCGCAGGTCGTGCCTCTGGGCGCACACCCGTCCGTCATCGACGAGGACTCCGAGCCGACCGACTCTCGCGCGGCCTCGCACCGCACCGAGACGCCCGCACCCGTGGCACAGAGCGACGACAGGCCGCTCTTCACCGTCGCACCGGCCGCAGCACAGCAGTCGGATCCCGCCGCCCAGGCATCCGAGTCCGGAGCGCTGCTCCTGATCTTCGACACCGGGCAGCGCGTGCAGCTCGGGCTGCCGCTCGCGGCGAACCTCGGACGCGCACCTGTGGCGAGTGTGCACGACGACCGACTCGTGATCGTGACCGACCCCGACTCTTCGGTGTCGAAGACGCACCTGCGCCTCGAGCACTCGCGCGGCCGCACCTGGGTCACCGATTTCGGATCCACCAACGGCTCCGACATCCGATCCGACGACGGGCAGACGACCGAGCTCGTCGCCGGTGAGCGCGTCCTGCTCGACGACGCGGATCGCGTCAGGATCGGCAACCGCAGCTTCACCATCAGCCTCCTGCTGGCCACGGACAGCAGCGCCGGAGAGAGAGCATGACAGGACCCCGTCTCGCGCCGCCCCGCGTCCCCTCCGGAAAGCTCCCCGTTCAGGCGCCCCCTGAGCTTCAGCCCAATGACGGCGGCATGGGGATCCTCGGATCCCTGCTGCCGATGCTGGGCAGTGTGGGTGCGATCGTCATGGTCACGATGTCGAACCAGTCGGTGACGGGTCTGCTCACCGGCGGCATGTTCCTGCTGTCGTCGCTCGGGTTCGTCGCGGTGAACGGCTGGCGTCAGCGATCGCAGCGTCAGGCTGCGACTCTCGGCGAGCGTCGGGAGTACCTCGCGTACTTGACCGAGCTGCGCCAGACAGTGCGGGTCGCGGCGCGGCAGCAGCGCCGCGCGGCGAACTGGCACCTTCCTGCGCCTTCGGCCCTGCCCTACATCGCCGAAGAGCGCACGAGGGTGTGGGAGCGCGGCGTGAACGACCCCGATTTCCTCTCCGTGCGCGTCGGCACGAGCGACCAGCCGCTGTGCATCTCGCTCGAGGCGCCCGAGCTGCCCCCGCTCGCGCAGCTCGACCCGGTCGCCGCATCGGCCGCGCATCGCTTCATGCTGACGCACGAGATCCAGAAGAACCTCTCGCTCGGCATCACGCTGCGCGACTACGCCCGTGTCGAGATCACGGGAGACGAGACCGAATCCCGCGGCCTCGCGCGCGCCATGCTGCTGCACCTCGCGACCATGCACGACCCAGACACGGTGCAGATCGTGATCGCCGCTGACGCGGCCGTGCTGCCCCAGTGGGAATGGGCCAAGTGGATGCCGCACACGCATTCGCGCACGGTCAGGGACGGTCTCGGCGCCGCACGCATGATCGGCTCTCAGCTGTCAGAGCTCGAGGACATGCTCCCCGCCGAGGTGCGTGAGCGGCCGCGTTTCGCCCGCGACGGCTCCGGCGTCAAGGCGCCGCACATCGTGATCCTGACGGATGGCATCACCACCTCGTTCAACGACGTGCTGGCGAGCGGCGACGGCGTGCAGGGGGTGACCGTGATCGACCTCCCCTCCCGGTGGGGCGATCTCGACGACCCGAACGCCCTGCGCATCGCGTTCGCGCCGGGCGACAAGGGCAGCCGAGCCGAGCTCGTCAGTCTGCAGGTGCCTGCTCGCCCCTTCGAGGCCGACGCGATCAGCATCGTCGAAGCCGAGGCGACCGCCCGGCGACTCATCGCCCTCTACTCGGGCGGCACGACGATCACGAAGAAGAAGAGCGCGACCGATCAGGCCGAGCTCGTCGAGCTGCTCGGCCTCCCCGACGTCCGTGATCTCGATCTCGATGCGGCCTGGTCGCCGCGTCTCGAGCGGGATCGGCTGCGTGTGCCCATCGGGCAGACGGAAGACGGCAGCCCGCTGATCCTCGACATCAAAGAGTCGGCTCAGCAGGGCATGGGCCCGCACGGCCTCATCATCGGTGCGACCGGTTCGGGAAAGTCCGAGGTCCTCCGCACGCTCGTGCTCGCGCTCGCGATGACCCACTCGCCCGAGCAGCTCAACTTCGTGCTCGTCGACTTCAAGGGTGGAGCCACCTTCGCAGGCATGGCCGACATGCCGCACGTGTCGGCGATCATCACGAACCTCGGCGAGGAGATCTCGCTGGTCGACCGCATGCAGGATGCGCTGCAGGGTGAGATGGTTCGGCGTCAGGAACTGCTCCGGGCGACCGGACCCTTCGCCAACGTCGCCGACTACGAGAAGGCCCGTCGTGGCGGCCGCACCGACCTCGCGCCGCTCCCTGCGCTGCTCATCGTCGCCGACGAGTTCTCGGAGCTGCTGTCGGCGAAGCCCGAGTTCGTCGACACCTTCGTGAACATCGGCCGACTCGGCCGTTCGCTGCAGGTGCACCTGCTGCTCTCGTCGCAGCGTCTGGAAGAGGGCAAGCTCCGCGGACTCGACACCCACCTGTCGTACCGCATCGGTCTGCGCACCTTCTCCGCCGCCGAATCGCGCACCGTCCTCGGAGTCCCCGACGCCTATCACCTGCCCACGCAGCCCGGCGCCGGAATCCTGAAGTCCGACACCGAGACCATGACGCAGTTCCGTGCCGCCTACGTGTCAGGACCCCCGCCCCGCCGTCGGCGCCGTGCGGCATCCGGTTCTGCGCAGAGCACGGGCTCGACCGCGGTCGAGCTCTTCACCGCGGCGCCGGTGTGGCGAGCCGAGACGACGGTCGAGGAGCCCGAGGTCGTCGTCGACGCCGAGCCCGAAGAGAAGCGCAACAGCTTCGAGATCGCCGTCGAGATGATGAGCGGACGAGGGCCGGCGGCCCACCAGGTGTGGCTGCCGCCGCTCGAGACCCCTGCCACCCTCGATCAGCTGTTCGGCGATCTCGTCGAAGACCCCGCCCTCGGACTCATCTCGCCGCGGTGGAGAGGTGCTGGTGCGCTCACCGTGCCGCTCGGAATCGTCGATGTGCCGCTCGAGCAGCGGCGCGAGAATCTCGCGATCTCGCTCGGGGGCGCGGCCGGTCACATGGCGATCGTCGGTGCGCCGCTCAGCGGCAAGAGCACCCTCGCCCGCACCGCGCTGGTCGCCCTCGCCCTCACGCACACACCACAGGAGGTGCAGTTCTTCGTCATCGACTTCGGCGGTGGCAGCTTCACGGGACTGCAGCGTTTCACGCACATCAGCGGCGTGGCGACGCGCTCCGAGCCCGACATCGTGCGCCGCACGGTCGCCGAGGTCACCAGCCTGCTCAACGCGCGCGAGGTGTATTTCCGGCAGAACGGCATCGACTCGATCGACACCTACCGACAGCGCCGCGCCCAAGGACTCGCCGATGACGGATACGGCGACATCTTCCTCATGGTCGACGGCTGGGGAACCCTGCGTGCGGAGTTCGAGATGCTCGAACCGCAGATCCATGCCATCGCCGCGCGAGGACTCACCTACGGCGTGCACATCATCATCACGGCGTCGCGCTGGATGGAGGTCCGTGCCAACATCAAGGACCTCATCGGCACCCGCATCGAGCTGCGGCTCGGCGACCCGACGGACTCCGAGGTCAACCGCAAGGCCGCCGAGAACGTCACGGCGATCCCTGGTCGCGGTCTCAACGAGAACGGCCTGCAGATGCTCACGGCGCTGCCGCGCATCGACGGCGTCGACGACGCATCCTCGCTCGCCGGCGGCATCGACGATCTCGTCACCCGCGTCGCATCCGCATGGCACGGCCCCGCCGGCCCCAAGCTGCGTCTGCTGCCCTCGCGCATCAGCCACGCCGACCTCCGGGCAGTGGCCGCCGCCGCGTCGGCGGACGGCTCGGAGCCGCGTGAGATCCTGCTCGGCATCGACGAGGCGAACCTCGCGCCGTTCTCGATCGACCCGCTCGAAGAGCCGCTGCTCTATCTCTACGGCGACGCAGATTCGGGCAAGTCGTCGATGCTCCGCGGTGTCGTGCACGAAATCACGCGTCTCTATGGTCCGACCGAGGCGAAGATCTTCGTCGTCGACTACCGTCGCGCGCTGCTCGGTGAGATCCCGCAGGACTACCTCGGTGCCTACCTCACCTCGCACGAGATGACCGAGGGTGGGATGAGCGAGCTCGCCCAGTTCTTCCAGAGCCGCATCCCCGGCCCCGACGTCACGCCCGACCAGCTGCGCTCACGGTCGTGGTGGAAGGGCGCAGAGGGCTTCGTGCTGATCGACGACTACGACCTCGTGTCGACATCGCAGGGCAACCCCGTCGCGGTGCTCGCCCCGCTGCTCGCGCAGGCGGCAGACCTCGGTCTTCACGTGATCCTCACGCGTCGCACCGGTGGAGCGAGCCGTGCCGCCTACGATCCCATCATCCAGCGCATGACCGACCTGGGCGCCACCGGCATCCTGCTCTCGGGAAACCCCGAGGAGGGGCAGCTGATCGGCAAGGTCAAGGCGATCCCGGCGATCCCCGGCCGTGCCCAGATCGTCAGCCGCGACCGCGGGCTGGTCGCCGCACAGCTGCTGTGGGTGCCGCCGAGCTATCAGTGATCTGGCGGGGGGCGGTCAGTGGGCCAGTGCGCCGACTGGCCGCCTGAGCTCAGCGGGTCGCGTCGGCGAGGTGACGTGCGTCGTGGCTCAGCACCTTGACGATGATGCCGTGGCGACGCAGCTCCTTGGCGGTGCGAGCACCCTCCTCGGCGTCGCGCCCCAGAGCGTTGATGTTCGCCACGACGAGGACGTCTCCGGTCTTCAGCGTGCCGATCAGGCGCGACAGTCGATCGCTCCAGCTCTCGAGGATGTCGGGAGCGGGGTGACGGAACCCCTCGATCGGCACCCCGAACCGGGTGAGGTCGTCGCGCTGCTCGACCACCGACGGCATGCCCTCGCGGGAGACGACGAGTCCGACCAGGCGTGACCCGTCGGGGCGCGCGAGCCAGAAGTCGCGGTTCTGCTGCAGTTCGGTGAAGCACTTGGGGCACTCCGCGGCCGCGTGCGGCAGATGCAGCGGACTCGTCAGGGCCTCGTCGACGGATGCCGTCGCCTTCATGGGATCGATCGTCTCGCTCATCGCGCACCTCCGGCATCCATTCTGCCCTGATCGGAGCCGGCGCGGTGACCTTTCAGAGCATCCCGAGCGCGCGTACCGCTTCTCGTTCCTCTACGAGCTCGGCCACGGAGGCGTCGATGCGAGCCTGGGCCCATTCACTGATCTCGAGCCCTTCGACGATCTGCCACTCTCCGTCGATCGACCGCACCGGGAACGACGAGATCAGACCAGCAGGAACGCCGTACTCGCCGTGCGAGACGACCCCGGCAGAGGTCCAGTCGTCGGTGCCGTGCACCCAGTCGCGCACGTGCTCGATCGTGGCGTTCGCGGCAGACGCCACGGAAGACGAGCCGCGCACCTGGATGATCTCGGCCCCTCGCTTCGCGACACGAGGGATGAAGGTCTCATCGAGCCACGTGGGCACATCGCCGACGATGGCCTCGAGAGCCTTCGCGACCGGTTCTCCGGCCACTGTCGCGTGCGAGACGTCGGGGAACTGCGTCGCCGAGTGGTTGCCCCAGATGGGCACACGACGAATCGTGTCGACCGGCACTGCGAGCGTCTGCGCCAGCTGTGCCCTGGCGCGGTTCTCGTCGAGTCGGGTGAGAGCGGTGAATCGCTCTGCAGGGATGCCGTCTGCCGCGGCCGCGGCGATCAGCGCGTTCGTGTTCGCCGGGTTGCCCACCACGGTGACGCGCACGTCGGACGACGCGTGGGCCGCGATCGCGGCGCCCTGCGGGCCGAAGATGCCGGCGTTGGCCGCGAGCAGGTCTCCGCGTTCCATCCCGGGTCCTCGTGGACGAGCGCCGACCAGCAGAGCGAGGTCGCACCCGTCGAAGCCGACGGCGGGGTCGTCCGTGACCTCGACGTGCTCGAGCAGGCCGAAGGCGCCGTCCTGCAGTTCGAGGGCCGCTCCCTCGGCGGCGCCGAGCCCCTGGGGGATCTCCAGCAGCCGCAGTCGCACCTTCTCGTCGGGGCCGAGCATGTCTCCGGCGGCGATTCTGAACAGCAGTGCGTAGCCGATCTGTCCGCCCGCACCCGTGAGCGTGATGGTGGTCGTCATGACTCGAGCCTACGACCGTGAAGAGGCCGCCGTGCAGAGTACCCTCGTGGCATGACCTTCAACCCTGACGCTGATGTCTCCGGCAACACCGCCCGCCGACGCGGCCGCGGCGCCGTCGTCGCCGGAGCGGGCGGTGTCGGCCTGCTCGGCATCATCGCCCTGATCGCCGGACCACTGCTGGGCATCGACCTGACCGGCCTGCTGGGCGGCGGTGGCGGCACCGGCGGGGGCACCGAGCCTGCGGGCGGCAGCGTGATCGAGAACTGCCTCACCGGCGAGGACGCCAACGAGAACGTCGACTGCCGAGTGGCGGCCTCGCAGCTGGCGCTCGACGGCTACTGGGAGGACCACGTCGAGGGGTACCGCCCGCCGCAGCTCATCATCGTCGACGGAGCCACCTCGACCTCGTGCGGCACCGCGTCGAACGCGGTCGGCCCGTTCTACTGCCCGCCCGATGAGACGGTCTTCATCGATCCCACGTTCTTCGACCTCATGCAGCAGCAGTTCGGGGCATCCGCCGGCGATCTCGCTCAGCTCTACATCGTGGGTCACGAGTGGGGCCACCACATCCAGTACATCACCGACGTGATGAATCAGTATCCGAACAACGGCACCGGCCCGGACAGCAACGGGGTGCGCATCGAGCTGCAGGCCGACTGCTATGCGGGCGCCTGGATCGGGCAGATGACCCAGGAGAAGGACCCGGACGGTGTCCCCTACCTGTTGGAGCCGACCGAGGCGGAGATCACCGACGCGCTGAACGCCGCGAACACGGTCGGCGACGACAACATCCAGGAGCAGTCGTCCGGTTCGGTCAACCCCGAGAGCTTCACGCATGGCACCAGCGAGCAGCGGCAGGGGTGGTTCGCGAGCGGCTACAAGTACGGACTCGATGTGTGCGCCGACCCGCTCACGGCGGCGCCCGGAGAACTCTGACCATGGAACTCGACGCGCTGTATCCGCCCATCGAACCGTACGACTCCGGTGAACTGCTCGTCGGCGACGGGCACCGCATGTACTGGGAGACCAGCGGCAACCCCGAGGGCAAACCCGTGGTGTTCCTGCACGGCGGCCCCGGCAGCGGCACGTCGCCGTGGCAGCGTCGGTTCTTCGACCCTGAGGTGTATCGGATCGTGCTCCTCGACCAGCGCGGGTGCGGGCGCAGCACTCCGCACGCGAGCGAACCCGATGTCGACCTCCGCTTCGTCACCACCGCGCACCTGATCGCCGACATCGAGCTGCTTCGCCGCAACCTCGGCATCGAGCGGTGGCAGGTGTTCGGCGGGTCGTGGGGGAGTGCACTCGCGCTCGCCTACGCGCAGGCTCATCCGGATGCCGTCAGCGAGCTGATCCTGCGGGGCATCTTCACACTCCGTCGGGCAGAGCTGGAGTGGTTCTACGAGGGCGGCGCCGCCGCTCTGTTCCCCGACCTCTGGGAGGAGTACATCGCGCCCATCCCGGTGCTCGAGCGCTCGCACATGATCGAGGCCTATCACCGGCGTCTGTTCGACCCCGATCCGGCCGTGCACGAACCGGCGGCTGTCGCCTGGTCGCGGTGGGAAGCCTCGACGGTCACGTTGCGCCCGGATGCCGCGCAGATCGAGGCGATGTCCGACCCGCACACGGCGACCGCCTTCGCCCGCATCGAGAACCACTTCTTCGTGAACCGCGGATGGTGGACCGAGGGGCAGCTCATCGCCGGTGTCGACGGCATCCGTCACATCCCGACCGTCATCGTGCAGGGGCGTCACGACGTGTGCACTCCGATGATGACCGCCTGGGACCTGCATACCGCCTGGCCGGAGGCCGAGTTCGTCGTCATCGACGATGCCGGACACTCGGCGACCGAGCCCGGCATCCAGCGCGCGCTGCGCGCCGCGACCGACCGCTTCGCCGGCTGAGCCCGCGGCGGCCGGTCGCGCGTCAGGCGCGCAGCGCCGCGGTCAGGGTCTTCAGCAGCCCGATCGTGCCGCCGTGCGCGCGGAACCGCGTGAGGCCCTCGCTCACCGCTGCGCCCGTCCGGGAGGAGACGAACCACGGCGGCTTGGGCAGGATGGTGAGGCGCCCGCCGCCGTTGACGACCGGAAGAGAACGCGGGAACGGCCGGAAGGGTCCGCGGATCACCGAGCGCTCGACGCGATCGAGCAGGAGTGCGTTGTGGACGACGCCGATGCCGCTGCCGACGTCGGCGATCGTGCTGCCGGGGAACGCTCCCCAGGTCATGGTCGGGGTGATGAAGCCGAAGGCCGTCCAGCCGTTGATCGCGATCGAGCCATAGCGAAGGGCCGCGATCGCCCGGTCGAATCCCGCGCCCAGTGCCTTCTCGGTCGACGGGTCGATCAGCAGGTTCGCGCCGAGCGTGCCCTGCAGCCGGTCGTTCGCGTAGGCCACGGCCGCGTCGAGGAACTCCTGGCCGGTGCCCGCCACCGAGACGACGCCCAGCACCGGAGCGAAGTACTCGGTGCTCTGCAGCGCTGTCGCGTCGTCGCCGTCGGAGACCTCGACCAGCACACGATCGCCGAGCACGAGGGCGTCGGGGTACGCATCGGTCGCGAGGTGCATCCTCGAGGTCGCACCGGGGTACCAGATCGGCCGCTCCGGAGCGTTCGCGTAGGCGCGGCGCAGAGCGGCTCGGAAGTCGTCGGCCTGCGCCCAATCCGACGACATGATCACCACCTGGCCGGCGATGCAGTTGTGTCCGCTGTTCTGCAGACGCATCGTCGCGACGTGCTCCGCCTGATACGTGAGATCGGCGTCCGTCCACTCGCCCGGGACGATGATGATGGGCGAGACCCCGCCGAGCTCGGCCGTGATGGGCTTCTTCAGCAGCGGACGGTTCTCACGGCGCCGCCGCGTGGCCGCAGCCCCCGTGCCCCACACGATGGCGTCGAAGGTCGCGGCCGACCCCGTGATGTGCACGTGCACGAGGTCGGGGTGGCCGGTCAGGTAGGCGCCGACGTCGGGCCCGCCGCGCGTGATGCGCAGCAGCCCAGGACCGATGAGCGGCGCGAGCGCTCGCTTGTAGACGGGCACGAGCGCGTCCTGCGTCGGATTGACCTTGAGCAGCGCCGTGCGATTGTGAGCGAGCAGTTCGTAGAGCACGTCGAGCACCGGGATCGAGGTGATGTTGCCGGCGCCGAGCACGAGTCCCACGCCCCCCGAGTCCGACGGGGTGCGCTGCGCGAGCCCTGCCGCGGCGCGCGCGCCGTTGGGGGTGACGCCGGGTTCGAGCCAGACCTCTCCCGTGTAGCCGGAGAGCAGGAACCGGTCGATGCCGGTGAGGGGAAAGGCCCGCACGCGGGTGCGTCCGCCGGGAGCCCGGTCGATTGTGATCCCGTCCAGCGGGTTGGTGCCGTTCGCGAGGCGCGTGAGCGTCTCGATGTAGGCATCGAGGGCACCGAGCACGCTGTAGGGTCCGCTGAGCCATTCCTCCCCGCGCAGCGGATGCCGGCCGTCGAGGCCCTTCGACGCGGCTGCGGTGTCGGCCCAGTCCTCCGCAGCGGCGGCGACGCTCGAGCGCACGGCGCGCAGCAGGGTGACCCGCTGGGCGAGCGTCAGGGCCGACCACGTGCGGCTGCCGCCCTGAAGGTCGTCGATCGCGGCGTCGAGGCGATCGCGTTCGGCCTCTCCGAGCTCCAGGGTCTTCGTCGAAGCGGCGGGCGTTGTCGCAGAAGTCATCGGCGTCTCCTTCGGGCGGGATCCCAGCTTATGTCGCGCACTCCGGTCAGGCGTCGATGTCGGCGCGGCGCAGGCGGTAGCGGCGAAGCGTGAGCAGGCTCGCCGCCATCAGCAGGGCGGGCAGGATGCTGAATGCGAGCACGATGCCGGTGATCGCGGCGTCCGGCTGCTGCATGGTCGTGCCCGCCACGCTCGAGACGTATCCCGTCGCGGCCAGCGTGAGGGAGACCGCGCTCGCTCCGAGCGCGAACCCGACGGTCTCTCCTGCCGTCCAGACGCCCGTGAAGGTGCCGGCCCGGCCTCTTCCGGTGCGGCGCTCGTCGTGTGAGATCACATCGGGCAGCATCGCCATCGGCAGCGACTGCAGCCCGGCATAGGCGATGCCGGCCACCGCGATCGAGCCGTACATCCAGGGGCCCGGCGTCCAGACGGCGAGGACGAGTGATGAAGCGGCGATCAGGAAGAGGATGCTCGCGAGAGCGAACGCCCGCTCCTTGCCCAGGTTCCGGGCGACGACGGTCCAGCCCGGCGTCGCGAGCAGGGCGGGCCCGACGAGCGCCAGGAACACGAGTGTCACGGCGTCTTCCGAGCGCAGCACCCATGTGGCGACGTACTGCGCGCCGGCGAGCATGGTCCCGGTCGCGAGCGCCTGCAGCACGAACGTGCCGAGGAGGGCGCGGAACGGCTGACTGCGTCGTAGAGTGCGCACGCCGGCGGCATACTGCTCCCGGAGTCCTGCCGGAGCGACCGCCGGGGGGCGTTCGTCCGCGGCCATGTGATGGGCGGCGGCATCCGCTGTCCGCGACGCGATGAGCATGCCGACGCCGATGACCACGCCCGCCACCACGCCCATCAGCAGGTATCCCGCGACGGGGTCGGCGGTGGCGCCCCTCAGCTCGGGGCCGCCGGCGCCGAAGAGCAGGATGGCTGCGGTGAGCACGACGACGCGCCACCCGAGCAGCCGGGTGCGCTCGTCGTAGCCCGAGGTCAGTTCGGCGGGCAGTGCGACGTAGGGCACCTGGAACAGGCTGAAGGACGTCGCTGTGGCGAGGAACGCGAGGAGCACGCAGACGGCGCCGGCGGTCGGGCCCCAGGACGGGGGCACCGCGAAGGTGAGCGCGAAGAACACCGGAAGAGTGAGGCCGCCTGCGACCATGAATCCTCGACGCGAGCCGGTCCTCGCGTACTGACGGTCCGACGCGGCCCCGATCACCGGGTCGATGATGACGTCCCAGATCTTCGCCCCGGTGACGATGAGGCCGGCGGTGAGGGCGGCGACACCCAGATTGTCGGTGAGGAAGTACGTCAGAACCAGCCCGGGGAGGGTCGCGTATCCGCCTGTGCCGAGCGAGCCGATCGCGTAGAGGGCGACCGTGCGGGCGGACAGGCGGACGGAGGCTGCTTCGGGCCGAGCCGCGGTGCTCATCGCGCCAGTGTATCGGTGCGCGAAGAGCCTGCTTCAGGTCAGATGAGCGAGAGCTCCCGGAGCTTCGACTCGACGTCCGCGTTCGACGGCTCGACGTGGTGCGAGGAGTCGGGGTAGAGCACCACGGGGATGTTCATGCGGCCCGAGATCTCCTTCGCGATGTCGGCCGCCGAAGGGTCGGCGACGAGGTCGACGTAGGTGTACTCCACGCCGAGGGAGTCGAGTTGCTTCTTGGTGCGGATGCAGTCGCGGCACCAGTCGGCGCCGAACACGGTGATCGCGGAGTCTGCGGGAGAAGTCATGCTTCCAGCGTAGAGCGCCCTGGCTGGGCGGGCGCCGAGCGGAGGGATGCCGTCGATCGATCATTGCTCACTAAGGGTAGCCTTACCTATACTTGGTGCATGAACAGCGCGTGCGAGCATCTCGAAGACCCCGACTGGGAGAACATCGAGGGGGTCGTGCTCATCGCCGGCGACTCGACCGACGCCGGAGCCATCGCCGCCATCGCCGCACGGCTGCCCTGGGATGCCGAGGGGGTCATCCTCCTCGAGGCGGCCGCACGCATCCAGTTCCGCCACATCGACGTGCCCGAGGGGGTGTCGGTGCGCTGGCTGCTGCGCGGCGACGGCATCCGTCAGCATGCGAAAGGCGAACGCCTCGCGAATGCCGTGCACTCGTGGTGCATCGAGTGGACGTGCGCGGAGCCCGCGCTGCAATGGACGGTCTGGCTCGGCGCGCATACGCCTCCGCACGTGGCGCGGATGGCACGCAGTCTGCTCGGCGTCGCGAACTGACGCCGCGGGCGCAGCGTCAGCGGTCCCGATTCAGCGGGTCGCGAGCGCCGGAGCGCCGACGGTCGCGCCGGCGCTGATCGCATCGAGCGCGCGGCGGAGCGACGAGCTCGACGTGTGCGCCGTGTACGGGAAGTACACGACCTCGACGCCCACCTCCGCGAACTCCCGCTCGAGCCGCAGGCCCTTGTCGGTGCCGCGCCAGTCGTCGCCCTTGAAGAAGTGCGTGAACTGCACGTCTCGCCACGAATCCATCTTCGACGGAGTGGTCTCGACGTAGACGTCGTCGACGAACGAGATGTGACGGACGATCTCCGCCCGCTCAGCGGTCGGGATGACGGGCTCGATGCCCTTCACCTGCCGCAGCATCTCATCGCTGACGACACCGGCGACGAGAATGTCGCAGTGCTGCTTGGCGTGACGAAGAAGGTTGAGATGCCCGACGTGAAACAGGTCGAAAGCACCCACGGCATAGCCGATGCGCGTCCCCATGATCTCCCCAGATCAATAATTCCCCAGAGGCGGATCCCCATCCGCCCAGCGACTCCCACAGCCGCATCCCGTCACTCTAGCAGGTCGTCGTTTCCTCATGCATAGGAACACATGGAACTATGGAGTCCGCAGTGCTGTCGGCACAGGGGAGGGGCGCACAGTGGGGACATCGGTCACCGTCATCGTGCCGACCTTCAACGAGCGCGAGAACGTCGCCGAGCTCGTCGCACGCACCGCCGTCGCGCTCGCCGGATACGACGCGGAGATCCTCTTCGTCGACGACAGCACCGACAGCACCGCCGCCGAGGTCGAGCGGGTGGCCGCCGACGCCCCGCTGCCGGTCAGGGTCATCCACCGCACGGACAACACCGGCGGACTCGGGGGAGCGGTCGCCGTGGGCCTCGAGGCCGCGGCATCCGATCTCTGCATCGTCATGGACGGCGACCTGCAGCATCCGCCCGAACTGCTTCCTGCACTGGTGCGCCGGCACGACGAAGGCGATGCCGATGTCGTGGCAGCCTCGCGCTACATCGGCGGGGGCGACATGAGCGGTCTGGGCACTGCCGTGCGGTTCGGAGTCTCTCGGTCGGCCACGTGGCTGACGCGAGCGATGTTCCCGATCCGTCTCGCGCGCAGCACCGATCCGATGACCGGCTTCTTCCTGGTCGACCGCTCGCGCCTCGACCTCTCCGCCCTCAGGCCGCAGGGCTTCAAGATCCTTCTCGAGATCCTCGCCCGCACCGATCTGCGCATCGCCGAGGTGCCGATGGAGTTCGGCGAGCGCCGCCACGGAACCTCCAAGGCGAGCCTGCGTCAGGGGGCGACCTTCGTCGCGCACCTGGCCAGACTGCGATTCGGCAAGATGTCGCTCTTCGCGATGATCGGCGTGATCGGGGCGGTCGCCAACCTCGGCATCATGTGGCTGCTGACGCTGGCCGGTGTGCCCTACATCTGGGCGGCGATCATCGGCGCCGAGGTCACCATCATCGGCAATTTCATCCTGCAGGAGCGATTCGTCTTCGCGGATATGCGCACGGATGCGCGAGGGTTGGGCGGCCGCTTCGCCGCGTCGTTCACGTTCAACAACGTCGAGGCAGCGCTGCGCATCCCGGTGATGGCATTGATGGTCGAGACCTGGCATATCTCGAGCGTCCTCGCGACGGGACTGTCGCTCATCGTCGCGTTCTTCGCGCGCTTCCTCTTCCACTCCCTGGTCGTATATGCGCCGAAACGGCGTGTGAAGGCGGACGGGACGACGGGCGAGCCGAAGCCGGACACCGCGACCGTGCGCATCATCCGGGCGATCGACGCCGAGGCGATGAAGCCCGGCGAGCTCTGAGCTGCGCGGAGAATCCCGTAGATAACGATGATGTATCGTTCTCCCTGGGGGAGGGATCCGAGCTCCGTCGGTTCCGACGAGCGCTGTTGCCGGCTTGACCGGCTGCGATGCGTAAAGCAGAACTGTTCAGGCTCGGCGTAAGAAGCAAGATTCTTCATGAAAAGGGCCCGACTTTCGATATGACTTTGCTCCGCGACATTTTCCCCAGACGCCAGCGAGACCGTCCCCGCGAGCGACCTATGTTGGTCGCCAGCGTGATCGCCGCGATCGTCGTGTGCTGCGTCGCATCTCCGCAGCCCGCGATGGCGGCGGAGACCTACGACATCCGCCCCGGATCGACGAGGACGATTGCGATAAGTTCCGCGTCGAGCGCCGATGGGAGTGCTCGGGCGACCCTGAGCCTCAGCACGCTCCCGAAGGCCGGGACGAGCGTCTACACATCCGTCGAAGCCCGGACGGGCAAGGGCGGTGCCTACGTCGCTCAAGCGCGCGTCTACTCGACTGGCATCACGGTTGTCACCATCAAACGCAACAACACGACAGGCGCCGGGCACACGTCGACTTCGCTCTCTTCCGCGAAGCAACTGCCAGTGAAGCTCCGTGCCGGAGAACGACTCTTGATCAACCTGACGGTGTCGGGAACTTCCGAGGTCAAGCTCACGACGACGACTCGGATCGGTCAGGGCGCCAGCGTTTCTGTGAAGGCGTCTGACAAGTCGAAGAATCGACTGCAATCCGGGTCGAGCCGACTCACTCTGTACGCGCAGCAATCAGGCGGCAAGTTGAGCGCGCGCGTACTGGAGCTCAAAGCCGTCGCTGCACCGCAGGCGCCCGCGCCGGCTCCCAAGCCCACGCCGTCTTCCCCGCCCACCCCGGCTCCCAAGCCCACCCCGTCTTCCCCGCCTGCACCGGCTCCCAAGCCCACCCCGGAACCGTCGCGGCCGGCGAACCCCAGTGGCGATCTACCAGACGCCACGAACACGGGGGTACCGCAGGGAACTGCTCTCTCCGTGCACAACGGTGACCTTGTCGTCGAGAAAGCGAACACGGTGATCGACGGTGTTGAGGTGCGCGGTTCCATCATCATCAAAGCGCCGGGGGTCGTCATCCGGAACTCCCGCATCGTGGGCGGGCAAGACGCCAACAGCGTCGGTCTGGTGTCCAACGTTGTCTCCGGTCAGCCCTTTACGATCAGGGATTCCGAGATCTACGCAGCGTACGAGAATCCGCGCTGGAACGGCATATTCGGGTCGAATTTCGTCGCAGAACGCGTCGAGATCTATAACGTGGTGGATCCGATCCGCATCATCGGCAACAACGTCACGGTGCGAGCCTCATGGCTGCACGACAGCTCGTATTGGGCAAGCGATCCGCTCCGCAACGGGGCGGCGACGCACGACGATTCGATTCAGATCGAAGCGGGCAGTTCCATTCTCATCGAGGGCAACAGGCTGGAAGATGCGCATAATGCAGCGATTCAGGTGACTCAGAACAAGAGCCTCGCACAACTGGGCACTCTGACGATCCGGGATAACTACATCCAGGGCGGGGCATGCAGCATCAACATCGCCGCCACGCCGCAGCCCATCCGCCCGTCGATCGTGGGCAATGTCTTCGGGCCGGAGCGTCTCCACCGCACATGTGCGGTGATCGCTCCTCAGACGAATGCCCCATCACTCAGTGGAAACATCTGGGAGGCCACCAAGGCCGTTGCCAACTCCTTCGTTGTCCTGGACTGACATCGGACGCCGATGCCCAGCGGCATGACCGACGATGAGGCCCGGCGCTCGTGAGCGCCGGGCCTCATCGTCGTGATATCCAGCCGCTCTGTGGCCGAGGGGGCTGGTGTGGCCATCCTCGCCGGGGAAGGAAGCGCGGGTCAGGCGGCCTGTTTTGCGCGCCGACGGCCGTACTCGTCATGCGCATAGCCCGTCGCGGCGGCGACCATCCCCGCCCCGCGGTACGCGGTTCGTAGCCCGCGGGCACGATGAGGCAGAGATCCTGACACGGCGCCGAGCACCCATCGACCAGCACCGCCGACGATACGGACTGCACCCCGTGCCGCCATTCTCGCGCGAGCACTGACGCGTGCCACCGCGGTATCGGCGAGTGCGATCGTCACCCGAGTAGAGGTGTTACCGAAACGGAACGTCCGCATGAGTATCCAGGCGCGTGTGAATCTCCCAGCGTCCTCCTGTTCCACCACGACGGCATCCTCGGCCCACCGGATGGTTCCCCCTCGCGCGGTCAAGAGCCGAGTGAACATGCTGTCGCTACCGCCGGTCAGACCGAATCGCTCGTCGAACCTCAGCCCGAGGCGCTGAATCTCGGCGACGTCCAGGAGCAGATTGTTCGTCGCAGCCTCGGTCATCAGCTGCTCATGCCTGCGTTGTGGCCGTATGAAGGCGCCGCTCGCTCGGACCCATTCTTCAGTATCGCTGGGGAAGGTGGTGACGACCTTGCCCGCCACCGCGGTCGGCGAGAAGCGACGGTAGACGCTCAAGAGCGCGGTAAGCCAGCCCGGTTCGGGTGCCTCGTCGTCGTCGATGAAGATGACCGTCGCGGCATCCGCGCACTCTGTCAGAGCTCGATTCCGCACGGCAGCAATCCCCGGCGACGGTTCCACGACGTACTGCACACCGAAGGACTCAGCAGTCGCGCGTCCTGACCCAGCGGGATCGTTGTCGATCACGAGAATCATGGCATTGTCCGGCGGATGCACCTCATGGAGCTGCATCTCGACCGCGTGCAGTGCGCGCACCAACGCCTTCGGCCTACGAAATGTCGGTATCGCGATCACATGTCGATTCACCGTCGCTCTTTCCTTCGCGCTTGGTCTCCCGCGACGCGCAGATAAGCGTCTGCGTGGAGTCTCCCGGCCTCGGACCAGCCTCGTCCGGAGAGATCGGGGCCGACTGGGCGATCCGCGGAACGCGACTGAGAGAGCGCAAGGTCCAACGCAGCGCCATCGAGGGCTCCGTCGAACTGCAGCACCCACCCGGCCCCAACCTCTTCAGCGAGCGCGGCATTGGTCGGGTTGGCGGGGACGACTACAGGCCGTGACAGAGAAAGAGCAGCCAGGGCAGCCCCGGAATTGTGCATCTCCCGATATGGCAGCACCACGACCTCGCTCGAGGTCACGAGAGCGACGAGTTCTGCCTCGCTCACATACCGGAGCTCGGCTTGAGCGTCCGGCAATGCAGGTAGCCGTTGGGCGACGAAGGCAGCGGTGTCTTCGTCGGCTGGTTTGCCGGCGAGCCTGAGCGAGATTCCGGGGGTCTTCGCCTCGCCGAACGCCTGTAGCAGCCGGTCGATGCCTTTATACACTTTCAGCAAGCCGACATATCCGATCCGACCGGGCACCATGTCCTCCTGGCGGAACTGGGCGAACCACTCGACGTAGTGTCCATGCGGAATCACAACCGAGGGCGTCCCGGGTTCATCCGGGGTCGTCGGAGTCAGATGAATCCGAAGCTTCGTCCGTCGTTCGAGCATCCGCATCAACGTCGCGTCCATGCGACCTGCGTCACGCAGGCTGAGGTTGTGCACCGTCCGAACCACCGGAATGCGACGCACTCTGATGCGCAGCAGCAACAAGGCCATCGCGACACGCTTCGCTGAGCGCGTGAGCGGCGTACGTCCCGCCAGCAGAGTGTCCGCCCAATGCACGTGCAGCACATCGACCCCGCCGAAAAGCGCGGAGTGCCACCGGAAAGGCAAGTGCTCGATCCGAGGTTCGGCCTCGAGGGCAGCGGCGAGCTGCACGATGTACGGATTCGTCGTCGGCCTCGGCACGCCGAACGTCTGCATGACACGGAGAGTCCCCACAACGCCCCCTTCCCAATGAGACAATGTACCGTCTGAACCCGCCAGCGGGTGCAGCAGGGCATACTGATCCTCGTGAGCACGCATGCTGAAGTTGGGGAATCCGGCGCGTCGGAGTCATTCGCGCAGACGCTCGCGCGTCTCCGTTCCGCGCAGAAGGGACGTGCTGCAGGCGCGCCCGCGTACTCGCTCTACGTGAATCGACCGGTCGGGCGGTTCTTCGCGGCGGTCGCATACCGTTTGGGTGCGACCCCCAATCAGGTGACCCTGGTCAGCGCGCTGTTCACGTTCACGGGCATCGCCCTGATCGCAGCCGCCCCGGTGACCCTGCTGTCCGGTCTCGCGATCTGGCTTCTGCTCGCGGTCGGCTATGCGCTCGACTCGGCAGACGGGCAGGTTGCTCGTCTGCGCGGGGGTGGGTCCCTTGCAGGGGAGTGGCTCGACCACTTCATCGACGCCTTGAAGATCAGCAGTCTCCACCTCGCGGTGCTCGTTGGCCTGGCGCGCGTCGATATCCTGCCCATCGGGATGCTTGCTCTTCCGTTGATATTCGCTGTGGTGGCCAACACGACCTTCTTCGGGATGATCCTCAACGACCTCCTGAAGGGCAAAGCGTCCGTGGCCTCGTCCACGGCCGTGGGAGGTGGTGGGAGCATGCGCTCGTTCCTGCTGTTGCCGACCGACTTCGGCATCCTCTGCGCCGCTTTCGTTTTCTGGGGCTGGACCTCCCGATTCATCCTTCTCTACGGCGCACTGGCTGTGTGCTGCCTGGTCTTTCTCATCGCGGCCGCGATCAAATGGTTCCGCGACATGAGGCGGATCGATGGCGAGCGGACCCGATGAGCATCCGGTCGGCGCTCCTAATCGTCAACTACGGTTCGCACCGTCTGCTGGAGGAGAACCTCGCGAGGACTGCGGTTCCCGAGAACATGGATGTCGTCATCGTCGACAACCTCAGCACGCCCGAGGAGCGTGCGGAGCTTGTCGCACTCAGCGCGCGTGCCGGCTGGAACCTGCTGACGCCGGCGTCGAATCTGGGGTTCGGCGGAGGCATGAACCTCGCGGCCAGCGCGGCGATAGCGCGCGGAGCGGAGGTGCTCGTGCTGCTCAACCCTGACGCATACATCCCCGAGGACGGACTCGCGCGCCTCGTGGCGGCGGGCTCCGAGCCCGGCACCCTCGTCGCGCCGATGGTGTTGCGTCCCGACGGCGGCCACTTCTCCTCGGCGATGGAAGTGGATCTCGCCACAGGATCCCTTCGCAGGGCGGTGGGCGGGCGCCGGTATGCCGCCTCAGCCATCTGGGTCAGCGGAGCCTGCCTGGCGGTGGGGGCTGAGCTGTGGAACCGCGTCGGCGGCTTCGATGACGACTACTTCCTGTACTGGGAGGATGTGGATCTCTCCGTCCGCGTGGTTGCGGCTGGCGGTCGAATCAAGGTGGACGAGAGCATCGTCGCTGTCCACAGCCCTGGCGGCACCCAGGGGGGCGGCCGGTCCAAGTCAGCGATCTATTACCGTTTCAACACCCGTAACCGTCTGGTGTTCGCTGCCAAACATGTGCCGCCGGCCGCACAGCGACGTTGGGTGCGTACCGCGCCGAAAGCGGCGTGGGACATTCTGCTTCGAGGTGGGAGGCGCCAGTTCGTGCGGCCGCTTCGCACTCTGTGGCCCGCGGCTCGGGGAACATGGGAGGGATGGCGCTTCGTGCGCACTGCAAGAGAGGCAGCGACGCGTCATGGGTGAGAGTTCGTCGAAGCGGGTCGTCGCATTCATCGGCGCGTACCACGGTCTGGGCAACCGGCTCCGGGTGACGCTCGGAGCGCTGTCGCTGGCGCGGACGCAAGGGCGTTCGTTCTCCTACACCTGGCCCACCGGGAGGCGATTCGGCGCCGATCTGACGGACCTCTGGCGATTCGACGAACGCAGGATCTCGGTTGCGGAATCACGCTTGCTCTCGCTGCGGCATCCCTACCGGAATCACTCGCTCGAATGGATGGAATCGGCTGCAGACGACAGCGTGTGGCAGATTCGCACTCCGCACGCCCTCACTTTGCCGCCGGATTCCGAGCCGTGGGGGCGACTTCTCCAGCGGCTCGAGCCGGTTGCCGCCATCGAGGATCGGGTGCGCGCCTTGCATGGTGAGAGATTGATGGGCCGACCCTACGTCGGCGTGATGGTCCGGACTCACGCGGTCTCGAACGCTCAGACACTGGAGCACTCTCCCGTCGAGTGGTATGTCCAGCGGATGAAGGAGATACGCGCGGAGCGCGATGTGAGCTTCTTCGTATCAGCGGACACGCCTGAGGCGCAGCAGACTATCCAAGACGCCATCCCCTCCACCTTCGCGCTGGAGGACAAGGGCGGGTACAACACCCGGAGAGCCTTGGAGTCGTCTGTCGTCGACCTCTACCTTCTCGCCGGAGCCGGGCATCTCATCGGTCCGCACTTCTCCAGCTTTCCTGAGGTGGCTCAGCAGCTGGCGGGTCCCGGACTCCGTCTCGAGACCAGCCGGTCGACGGCGGACTCGAGACTCACCGCGGACGACGTCCTCGAGTTCGCCGCTGATCCGCTGCGGCCGTTCGACAGGTCGATGCGATGACCGACGGGCAGACGAAGGGCCTGACGTTCGTCACGGTCACCTTCCGTGCGGAGGACGCACTTCTCCGGCTGCAGGCCCGTTCTATGGCGCGGTTCCTCGATGCCTCGGTGGTGGAGACCATCATCGTCATCGACAACGGCTCGCCGGGGCTCGGGACGCGTGCTCGCAGGAGTCTCCTCTCCGAGTACGGAGTGCTTGCGCCGCGAGTCCGGATCGGCCGCGCCGAGGAACTGACCCATCTGCCGTTTGCGTCGGGCTGGACCCTCCAACAGGTGCTGAAGATCTCGGTCTCCACAACCGTCGAGACGCCGTGGTATGTGTTGCTCGACGCGAAGAATCACTTCGTGAGGTCGGTCGCACGCAGCGACTTCGTCACGCCCGATGGGCGGGCTCGTGGCGGCTTCCACAGCTACGCAGCGCATCCGCTTCTTCCTCGGCTGCGCACGACACTGGCGTACCTCGGATTGAGCGAGTCGCTTGCCGACCGATTCCCACCGACGTCGACGCCGTTCGTGATGAACACAGAAGTGGCGCAGTCCGTCATCGCCGACGTTGCCGACCGTTCGGGCCGCCCTTTCGCGGAGGAGTTCGTGAAGCAGAATCTCTCGGAGTTCTTCCTGTACTCGGGCTGGGTTGCGCGACGCAGTGGAGGCTGGTCGGAGATACTCGACGGAGAAGCGATCCAGTCGCCGACCGTCTGGGGCGGAGCCGCTGACGGCGCGGGCGTGGGCGCCGCGCTGGCGGAGGTGACCCGATGGGAGGCTCCCCTGTTTGCTGTGCATCGCAGGGCGCTGGGACGGCTGGATGCTTCGGGTACTGCGATGCTCGCGGATTTCTGGACTGGACGAGAACTGTTCGCCGATGAGCGGGAGGTCCGGCGATTCCTTCGTACCGCCAAGCGGGATCGGGTGCTCGATGCCGTTCGATCCCGGGTGAGACGGACCGTCGGGTCGTAGTTCTCATCGACGTGTGCACCGGTCGGCGACTTTTTGCTTGCCTTGTGCGCGAACCGTGATATTCTGGCGCTGAAGGGCCGTCTGCGTGATTGGGGCGCGCGGCTCTCTCCCGCGTGGGGCGGGAGATTCACTGGGGAATTATCTGTCGCGTGTCTTCGCGTGACAGCCGTCGTCTGGGGAGATGACCATGGGGAACAAATATTCGAGCGTACTCGGATGCGGGAGAACCGCGCTCGGCGCGTCAGCTGTGCTCGTAGCTGGGCTGCTGCTCGCTGGATGCACCTCGGAACCGATCGCTGACGGATCGCAGAACTCTGATCCTGTCGCCACGGCCACTGTGCCTGCGCCGGGCGGGGGGACGGTTGACGACGTCGTCGTGGCTGAAGAGGATCAGCCCGTTCCAGCTGCCGCCGCGGCAGAGACTCCGCTGGATCGACCCGCGGAACTCGACGACGGGATGGTCATCGCCGTCACGGAGGCTGAACGTGTAGAGACCAAGGCTGAAACCCCCGGGGAGATCGCCGGTCCGGCCGTCGCGGTGCGACTGAAGATCACGAACGGCACCGATTCGACCGTCGATCTCAGCTCGGTGATGGTCTCGCTGACCGGCGCTGACGGCGCCTTCGGTCAGCCGACCACTTCCGCTCCCGCCGCGCCCTTCTCCGGCGAGATCGCCGCGGGCGGCGATGCAGTGGGCACCTATGTCTTCGGTATTCCCGCAGAGCAGCGGGACGACCTTTCCATCACAGTCGAGTATGTGGCGGGCGCGCCGGTTGCGCTGTTCGTCGGTGAGATCTAGGAGATACCCGAATGAACCGTCCTTCTCGCCTCCACCGCCTCTCGGCGATGCTGGTGGCCTCGACAGTGATAGGCGTGGGCTTCGCGACCGGAGTGGGGGCTCCTGCATCTGCTGCTGATCAGCGCGCGCCCATCGAACAACGCAATGAGAGCACGGTGACGGCCGACCCCTTGCCTACGGTGCAGATCGACTCCGGCATCGTCCTGGCGCAGGTGATCAACGGCAACACCGTCTACGCAGGAGGTACCTTCTCCAATGCCCGCCCGGCGGGTGCGGCGCAAGGGGCCAACCTCATGCCCCGTAGCAATCTGCTCGCCTACGACATCAACACCGGAGTCGCGACGGCGTTTGCGCCGCAGATCAACGGCACGGTGCGAGCGCTCGCAGTGTCACCCGACGGCACGCGTCTTTACGTCGGTGGCTCTTTCAACTCCGTCGACGGTCAGACCCGTTTCAACTTCGCAGCGTTCGACACTGCCACGGGGCAGCTGGTCTCCTCGTTCAAGCCGGCCATGGGCGGTTCGTATGTGAACGCAATCGTCGCGACCGACTCGACGATCTACATCGGTGGACTGATCGGCGCCGCCGGCGGGCAGGTGCGCAAGAATCTCGCCGCAGTGAGCCGCGCCGGCGCGGTTCTCGGGTGGGCGCCCACGACCGATCGTCAGGTCGACACGATGGTAATGGATCCGACTCAGGAGAAGCTCCTCATCGGCGGTCGCTTTGCGATGGTGAACGACGCCTCGCAGAGGGGCCTCGCGGCTCTGGACGTGAACAACGGTGCGGTCCTGCCCTGGGCGGTCACCGCTACGGTCAAGAACGGGTGGGGAACCGGCAGCAGCGCCGGAAAGGCCGGGATCTCGACCCTGACGACGGACGGCTCAGCCGTCTACGGCACAGGGTGGGTGTTCGCCGACAAGACGGTCGGCAACCTCGAGGGTCTCTTCGCTGCCGAGGCGGGTACTGGAGCGGTGCGCTGGATCGCGGACTGCCACGGCGACCACTACGGCGTGTACTCGGACGGCACGAACGTCTACAGCACGGGTCACGAGCACGATTGCCAGACCGCCGGCGGCCTTCCGCAGGCGTACCCCGCGCCCGGAAACCTGAGGCACGCCACGATCTACACGGCGGCGCAGAAGGGAACCCTGACCACGTCGCCCTCAGTCAACTCGATCTATGCCGACTGGGGCGGTTACCCTGCGCCGGCTGCGGTGAACTGGTATCCGGATTGGACTACAGGCACGGCGTCGGGCTCGGGCCAGGCGGGTTGGACCGTCACCGGCAACGGGGAATACGTCGTCGTCGGAGGCGAGTTCCCCTATGTGAACTCCCAGCGCAACCAGGGGATCGCACGTTTCTCCACGCACCCCGCCGGTGGCGCCAAGCAGGCTCCACGGCTCACGGGCGCCGCATGGGTGCCCGTTGCGAAGTCCGTTCGCGCCGAATCCGTGCGTGTCTCCATTCCCGCGAACTGGGATCGGGACGATCTCAACCTGACATACGAGCTCTGGCGCGACGGCGCAGCGGCACCTGTCTCCTCAAAGACTGCCAGCTCCACCTTCTGGAATATGCCGCAGGTGACGCTCGAGGACACGGGGCTGCCCTCCGGCTCTGCTCAGACGTACCGCGTGGTGGCTCGAGACGGTGACGGCAATGCGACATCGAGTGCTTCGGTATCGGTGACGGTAAGTTCGACGCCGCCCTCTGAGTACGCGAACGCTGTGCTGAACGACGACCCGGCCACCTATTGGAGGCTCGGCAATCGAGATGGTGCTGTCGACTGGGCTGGGTCCAACGACGGCGTCGTCGGTTCGGGCGTGACTTGGTCAGCCGGAACTGCGATCGGGGCGGACGCAGGCGGTGGTTCCGCTAATTTCAATGGCTCGGCTTCGAGCGGTATCGCTTCGCCTCGGAGCGTGGCCGGTCCGTCGACGTACTCCGTGGAGATGTGGTTCAACACGACCACCTCTTCGGGAGGCAAGCTCATCGGTTTCGGTAATGCTGCGACGGGCAACTCGGGAAGCTACGATCGTCATCTCTATATGCAGAATGACGGGCGCCTGGTCTTCGGGGCTTACCCCGGCGCGGTCAGAACCATCACCTCTCCGTCGTCATATCGGAATGGTGCCTGGCACCACGTGGTGGCTTCTCAGGGCGCCGGCGGCATGAAGCTCTACGTTGACGGCGTGCTCGTCGCTTCCGACCCGAACACGACCACGGCCCAGGCGTATGACGGGTTCTGGCGCGTGGGCGGAGACAACCTGGGCGGCTGGCCGAATCAGCCGAGTTCATCGTCGTTCAGCGGGCGGATCGACGAGGTCGCTGTGTATCCCACAAGTCTGAGCGCTGATCAGGTCGCCGCTCACTACGCAGTGGGCGCGGAACTGGCTCGACCCAGCGCGGACGCCGTTGCAACAGGTGACGACCTCGCGTGGACGCTCGACGCATCGGGATCCACCGCGCCGGCAGGTCGGTCGATCGTTCAGTACTCCTGGGATTTCGGTGACGGGCAGACCGCGACAGGGGTCACCGCATCGCACGTCTATCAGGCGGCTGGAACATACGAAGTAAGGGTGACCGTGCGCGACAGCGCCAACATGACAGCGACGAAGTCCATCTCCGTCGTCGCCACAGCGCCTCATCTCGCTCCTACCGCAGTCATCACCTCTGCACCTGCGGGTCTGTCGGTGGCGTTCGATGCCTCCGCGTCGACCACGACGGACGGTGCGACTCTCGCCTCGTACGCCTGGACTTTCGGGGACGGAGCGACGTCCACAGAAGCGGCGCCCACCCATACCTTCCCGGCAGCCGGAGAATACACGGTGTCCTTGACGGTGACGGACAGCGAAGGAGCGGTGAGTACGCCGGCGACCTCACAGGTCACAGCGACGCACCAAGCGCCGACGGCGGGTTTCACTTCGACGGCGACGGGACTCACCGCCACCTTCGACGCGACGTCGTCGACAGCTGCAGACGGCGCGGCCCTGACCTACGCGTGGGACTTCGGCGACGGAAGCACCGGTTCAGGTGTGAGCCCTTCGCACCCGTACGCAGAGACTGGTACCTACTCGGTGACTCTCACGGTCAGCGATAGCCTGGGCGCGATCAGCGAGCCTGTCGTGAAGAGCATCAGCGTCGCGGCTCAGAACTTCGTCGCCCAGGATGATTTCGAGCGTCAGTCAGGATCTGGTTGGGGAACCGCACCCGTCGGCGGCGTCTGGACCGGTGCGGCCGGTCTCAGCGTCGAGACGGGAACGGGACGGATCACGATGAATCCGGGGCAGACTCGTTCGAGCATGCTCAGCGGCGTCAACGCGGGAGACCTGAATGTCACTGCTCAGGTTTCGGTGAATAAAGTCGCGAACGGAGGTGGCGTGCACTTCAACCTCCTTACACACAAGAGCGCGGCCGGTGATTATCGGGCGAAGCTCCGTATCTCGTCGACCGGTGCGGTTACGGTCAGCCTCGCCCGACAGCTCGGAACAACCGAGACGCAGCTGGTCAGCAAGGCGCTAACCGGCTACACGCAGACCGCGAACGCCGAGCTGCTGATGCGGTTGGAGACCGTAACGGTTTCGGGAGTGACCGCGCTGCGGCTCAAGGTCTGGCCAGCAGGCGGCAGTGAGCCGGCCGAATGGTTCGTCACCGCGTCTGATACCGCAGCCGAGCTGCAGGGCGCTGGACAGATCGGGGTGCTCTCGTATCTGTCGGGGAGCACGACGAACGCGCCGGTTGTCGTGGCCGTGGACAATGTGACGGCGATCGGACCTGCAGTGGACCCACCACACGCCGATCCTGTCGCGACCTTCACAGCGAGCGCCACCGATCTCGCCGTGGCTTTCGATTCCTCAGGGTCCGCAGCGTCGGACGGAGCGACCATTGCCGCCTACGCATGGTCGTTCGGCGATGGTTCGACATCGGCCGAGGCGAATCCTACGCACACCTACGCTGCTGCAGGCACATACCCCGTCACCTTGACGGTGACGGACAGTGAGGGCTCGGCGAGCGCGGCGTTCGCCGGAAATGTCACGGTCACCGCGCCGCCGGTTGCGGGCGACCCCGTCGCGCAGGATGACTTCGACCGAAACATCGATCCGGGACTCGGCACTGCACCGTTCGGCGGCGCCTGGACAGGCACAGCTGGACTCAGCGTCGCTGGCGGAACCGCGCGATTCACGACCGGGCCAGGCCAGACGAGGTGGGCTGCACTCGCCGGGTTGAGCGTGCTCGACTCCGACGCGCGCGTGGTCGTCGCTACCGACCGTGTGGCGAACGGTGGTGGTGCTCACGTCAACCTGACTTCGCGCAAGACGGCGGCCGGAGAGTATCGCCTGAAGCTGCGGATCGCCTCGTCCGGCGTCGTCACGGTGAGTATCGCCAAGGTAGTTGGCGGTGTCGAGACGATCATCGCGAACCGCTCGTTGTCGGGATACACTCATTCGGCCAACGCGCAGCTGAATCTGCGTCTGCAGCTCCTGAGCGTTGGCGGGACCACCACCCTCAACGGGAATGTGTGGCCGGTCGGAACTACAGAACCGGCCGCGTGGACGGTCACGACGACCGATTCGCAGGTGGAACTGCAGCAAGCCGGGCAGGTGGGCATGCTCACGTACCTGTCCGGTAGCGCGACGAATGGGCCGGTTGCCGTACTGTTCGACGACTTGCTGGTGAAGTAGAGTCACTCCGAGACTCACGAAGGTGACGCCTGTCCGCCCCCGGTCGGACGGGCGTCACTTTTTACCGCGTCAGCATGAGCTTCACGAACTCGACCAGGCTCTTCAGATCGTGCCGGAACACCGGGAAGACGAGGAGCAGACCGACAACTGCTCCGCCTGCCAGGATTCCGACGCCGATCGATGCGACGGAGGGCAGGCCGGTCGCGTTCATGCCATAAGCCGCGAGCGCAACGCCGCCGGCGAGCAGAAGAACTCGCGCGGCTCCTGCATAGAGGCGACGTACCGGCATGGGTGTGATCCGCGCGAGCCATGCGATCGAGAGCGGCCAGGCGATGGCGGGTGCGATGGCGAACGCGACTGCGACGCCGACTAGCCCGAACATCGACCCCACCGCGATGCACGCTGCTTTGATGAGCGTGGTGACGATGGTGTAGCGGAACAGCTGCTTGCCGAGACCACGCGAGAGGTAGACCCAGTACCCCACGTACGACAGGGTCGTCAGCATCCCAGCGATGGCGAAGCACCTCACGATAGGGGCGGCGTCGCCCCACTGCGAACCGAGCATCACCGAAACCACCGGTTCTGCAAGGCCCACCAGCAGTGCGAGCGGGATCCCGAGAGCGTAGCCGAGGGCGAGCTGCGCAGAGGCGATGTAGGTGTCGAAGCGCGGCCGATCCTCCTGCACTCGAGATAGGACGGGGAGCGCGACGCCCTTCATCGGTGCCCGCACCTGACCGAGAGGCGTCATCACCAGTTGGAATGCGCGGTTGTAGAGACCGAGGGATGTCGTTCCGAAGCGCAGTCCGATGATGACTGTGTCGATCTGCGATCCACCGTAGATGAGCATGTTGGTAGCGACGATGTTCCACCCGAAATGAAGCATGCTCCGAATGCTGTGCTTGCGCGATGGCAGCCTAGGCAGCCACCGACCCGCGATCACGGAGCCCACGAGCATCGCGGTTCCGAGCACCAGTTGTTGAAGGACAAGTGCCCAGTACTCGGCTCCGAGCAGCGCTGCAGCGATGCCGGCGGCGAGAGCCAAGGCTGTCGCGGTCACCTCCGTGATGGCGAGCGCTCGGAACTTGAGCTCGCGCGACAGATTCGCGCGGTGCTGGGTGGCGAGACCGTTCAAGAGGAACAGCGGCGCGAGCCACTGCACGACTCCCAGGATCTCAGCCTCGCCCGTGATTGATTCAATCGGCCAGGAGAGGAAATACAGTGCCACCGTGAGCAACACCCCGATGCTGGCGTTGACCCAGAACAGGTTGTCGCGCTGCCCGGTGGTGAGCTCGGGGGCTTGAATGGAGGCAGAGGTGAGTCCGAAGTCCCGGAAAATTTCGCCGACACCGACGACCACGAGGACGATGGCCAAGAGACCGTAGTCGTGAGGAGACAGCAGACGGGACAGAATCACCACTGCGAGTAACTGGAGCACGATCTTTGCGATCTGAGCCAGGATCGTGAAGAACGCTCCCCGTGCGGCGGTGTGCGCCAGTGACGGACTCACGACTGTCGCATTGCCTGGCGGACGCGGCGGCGCGTGCCGCGCAATACCCTGACGAATGTGCGCGGGTCGCGGAGGCCTTCGGTGAAGAACCGAAACCGACGATATCTCGGAGGCACGCGGCCGGCCAGACGCGAGCCGATCAAACGAGCCAGGAGATAGCGACGCCGGGTCGTCTGCAGCGGCTGCGCACCCGCTAGCCGCGACATATCGAGGGGGCGAACGGCGATGACACCTTCGGAGACTGCCTCGAGGATGACGTCTCTCCCGCGTTGCGTTCTTGCGATCAGCGCGCTCATGCCTGCGTCCTCGGCGAATTGCGGGTAGCCCCGTTCGTCTGTCGCCCAGGAGTCGGCCGATACGATGTCGGCAGATTCGCCCACACCGTCGACGCAGACTTTGCAACGCCATTGAGTCGTCGGTCCGAGAGTGCTGCCCCAGGAGCTCTCATACTCCGCGTCCACGCGATTCTCACCCGATACGGCGGTGAACCGACCCGGCCATCCCTGGCCGCGGTACCAGAGGTCATCGACTTTCGATTCCGGCGGCATGCCCAAAGACGACAGGAGAGTGTCCGTAGCCTTCTGGCTGGGCGTCCCGGCGCAGAAGAACGAGAGAATGAGCGGAGCGTCGGTGCCGCTGCCGGCAAAGGCGCGCAGCGCTGATGCCTCGCAGGGCTTGGCGGTGACCGCCGAGGCGGTTAGCGCATCGGGGTGAGACAGGGTGGCAAGCGGCGCGTAGCGTGAGCCGGCTGCGGCGATTGCCTGTTCTCTGGTCATGATCTTCACGGCGACGGAGCGCCGGGGTTCCGCCGGGTCCTTCGCACCGCCGATGATGCTGGCTGAGCGCCCGGTGGCCACAAGCCAGGAGTGCAGGGCCGTGAGCGCTCCTCCGCTGCTGCCAGCGAACCGCACCTCCTCGTCGACAGCCCACGCCTCCCACGCTTCGACATAGTCGCCGAGCAGATCGTGACGGTGACGCCCGGGGATCCGTGGCGCACGAACGATCACACCTGGACACGACCTGTCGAACAGGCGCTGGGCATCGTCGATCTCGTCGGGCGCTCCGATCGAGACAGGCCGCAGATACCCGTCCGCGTCGTAATCCATCCGCAGCGCTCGGTCGAGATGCGTGCACAACCCACAGCCACTGCATGCGTCGCGACTGACGACCTCGTCTACCCGAGTGCGCACCCCGCTCACGCGAGCTGCTCCAGGCTTTGTGCGACGGAACCGAGGAGGGATCGACCCGTGGCTCGGGCATCGACGGCGCGCTGCTCGAGACCCGGCGCCCTGACCTGGGCCATCACGGCGTGAAGGCCCAGATCCCGGTCATCCAGCGGAACCACGTGCTCCCAGCCCAACTCGCTCATCAATGGCCGGAATTTGCGAGAGTAGGCCATCGCGACGGCTGGCGTTCCGGTGGACAATGCGTTCAGGCACGCGTGCATCCGCGCCCCGATGACGAGCTCGGAGCCGGCGATCACTGAGCGAGCATCTTCGAGATCGATCGGCACCCGCACGTCGATGAGACCGTCGAACTCCTTCTCGAGTTCTCGCGAGACGGGCACGTCGTTGTCAGGGTCGTGAGAGTCGAGGACGTGGGGGAGCAGGGTCACCCGGCGTCCTTCCGCGATCAGGGCGGGAATGAGTGAGCGGATGAGTTCCCGGTAGCGCTCGCTGTCCACGTGATCGCTCCCTCGCCACAGCAATCCGGACACGTTGAGGAGCACGTCCGACAATTCTCCGGTCGTCGCTGGCTGGTCGATTCCGAAGACCAGGTCGGTGGCGCTGACGTCCACCGGGCGGCCTAGCCGAGCCGAGGCCGCTGCGCTGATCGGGTCTCGCGCGAACACGAGGGAGGACCGCCGCAGATTACGTCGTGCGAGCAAGCGGCCCTGCCTGCTCGTGAACGGGCCGATCGTCTGCGGAGCAAGGGTGGTGGTCATGCCGGTCTGGCTGGCGAACTCATGGACGAGCGACATCTTCGCATGGCGCTCCGCGCCATAGATGTCAGCGAAGCTGTCCCCGGAGCGAGTGTCCCAGAGGAGATCGAACTGCGACAGCCAATCCATCATTCCTGCCCGCCCCAGCACACGCTCCTTGACAAGCGATCGCGGACGGCCCCACGGGATGGACTGCGGGCGGTTGCCGAAGTCGATGAGCGTGAATTCGGCGTCCGGCCAGACGCGACGGAGCAAATCTACGGAGCCGCGGCCCAGTGCTCTCACTCCAAGGTTGGGCGATGTGTCCCCAGCCCATGCAACCAGTACTCGCACTGTTTTTCCTCCCCAGGATGACCGTAGCCACCGGTCACATCATACCGTGGCGGTCGTTCGGGGTTCCTATATTGCAGGGCGCCGAGTGGCCCCGCCGAGTATCTTCTCCACCCCGCGCGCGAACGGGCGGGGGGCTTGGAACAGCCACCTGATGGGGATGCGCTCTTTCCACAGAGCGAGCGCCCAGCCGACGAGCACCGCTGCTACGAGGTTGACGCAGGCAAGTATCAACGGTTGCAGATGTTCGCCCGCAGCGAGGGTGACGAGTGCCATCACGGGGAAGTGACTGACGTAGAACACGATCGAGGATCGTCCGACGAACCGCAGCATCGGTTGCCCACGGCCCCGGCGCTCGAGTCGGGAGAACAGGGCAGCGCACAACAAGGCTCCTGCGACGCTGATCGGCGCGCCCCATACCGAATACTGCAGTTGGTCCGTCCACAGGCATGCCGCAATGCCGAAACCGATCACGGGCACGCCGGCCAGAAGTATTGCGCGACCGTGAGTCGCCTGCTCGAGCGCACTCGGGTGCCGGGCCAGCCAGTTGCCGACGAAGAAGAAGACAGCGAAGTACGCGAGTCGCTGCTCGACACTCCCATAAGGGAGCACGAGCCCCGCTGCGGCAGCCAGACCTATTGGAATCCACGCGGGAAGCCGAGAGAACATGGGCGCGGCGAGATAGTAGACCGCGATGAAGAAGAGGAACCAGAGGTAGGAGGTGGCGTACCACGCGCGCCAGTGCCACCAGGGCAGGCCCTCCACATCCAAGAATGTTGCTTTGGCGATGAGCACCCACACCATATACGGCCACACGATCATGGCCAGCTTCCCTGCGATATACGTCGGTAGCGGTTTCTGCAGCGAGCGCGCCAAGAGCAAGCCGGAGAGAAGCATCAGCGTCGGCATGCGATACGGCATGAAGAAGGCATTCGCCGAACGGATGAACTCGGGCATCTGAACGTCGTAGAGCTCGGGGACCGCGCTGGCATGCCACAGCAGCAGCAGCACGATGGCTAGACCACGGACGCTGTCCATCCACCCTATGCGCGTCGAATCGTCGGTCGCTGCTCGGCTCACAGTGGACGACGCTATCATCGACTCTCGGGGAGGCACAGTGGCTGGAAATCCGCTCACCACGGTCGCGGTGCTGTTGATCGCAGCGAACGCGGGACTGGCGCTGTGGTTGCTGTATCGCCGCGACTCCCGATGGGCCGTGGCGCTTTGGGCTGCTGCGCTGTTCTTCACACCCGTGTACGTCAATTTCTCCATCCAGTCGATCACCCTGACTGTGCTGGACATCCTGACCATCGCGAGCCTCGCCGCCTGCGCGCCGCAATCGAAGCTCCGATGGACCGTGATCGACACACTTGTGGTCGGCGCATTCCTGTCGATCTTTCTCGGACTCCTCTTCGGCGGCGTCCCTGGGCACGTCCAGTACTCCGTGCTCTCATGGCTACTGCCATATGCCTGGGGGCGAGTGGCGTTCGCCCAGGTGGGCATGGAGTGGATCGCGATCTGCATCAGTGTGGGGGCAGTGGGTGCCTCCGTCCTTGCGATCGCGGAGTTCCTGAGCGGCAGTAATCTCTACGTCACCCTTCCCGGCGTCGCCGGGGAGATGTGGACGAGTCTGCAGTACCGGGGCGGATTGCTCCGTGCGGAGGGGGCGTTCGGCCATTCAATCTCGCTCGGCTCAAGCCTGGCGGTCTCGAGCGCCTTCCTGCTCGCCACGCCGTGGCGACTGTGGGTGAAGGCGACGGCCTTCGCGATCGTGACGACCGCAGTGGTCATGACGTTCAGCCGAATCGGACTCGTCGGACTTGTGCTCGTCGTCGTCTTCGCCGCCCTCTTCCTCGGGAGATACATCCGGCCCGCGCATCGCATTGCTGTCTCCTGCGTGACTTTGATCGCGACTGCGGTCGCGATGCCCCTGATCTCCACGGTCTTCGATGACGCGGGGGAAGAAGCGGCAGGAAGTGCGGAGTATCGGGCCGACCTGTTGCCCCTAGTGCGTCAGATGGTCTACATCGGAGTGACCCCCGCTCGAGAAGTGTCCGCCGACGGTATCGACTACTACGGCGGCTTCCAATCCATCGACAGCGCTCTGATCCTCACTGGACTGAGGCACGGGCTCATTCCTTTGGCTCTATTCGTGGTGATGTTGGCCGTTTGCGCCGCGGTGGTGTTCAGCGGCAGGGGGAATCCAGCCGCGGTGGCGGTGCTGAGCCAGCTGCCGGCGTTGGCTACCGTCGCGCTCATCACGCAATACGCGCAGTTCCTCTGGTTCGTCGCGGGCGTGGCCGTCGCGGCTTGTAGTGTTGAGTCCTCTCGTCGTCGGTCCGCTCTCATCACGTCCGGCGATGAGCGATCTATCTTGGAGGTCCCGTGAACCCGTCACAGAACGCAGCCGCACGACTCCCGGGTGTGCTGCTCCAGCTGTGGTGGGTCGTCGTCCTCGCAGCGATCGTCGGCGGTGCCGCCGCATTCGGATACAGCTCGACACGTACGCCCATCTACCACTCGAGCGCCTCGATCTATTTCTCCATGCGATCGGCGACAAGTGGCTCCGACATCAACCAGGGTTCCGCGTATACGCAGAACCAGATGCTCTCGTTCGCTTCGCTCGCCACCTCCGGCGCCGTGCTCGAGCCCGTGGTCGAGGACCTAGCCGAGGCGGGCATCGACATCTCTCTGCCGCAATTGCGGCGGGCGGTCGCTGTGACCATCCCGCAGAACACGGTGATCCTCGATATAACCGCCGCGTCGGCCGACCCCCGCGACGCCGCAGAGATCGCCAACTCCGTCGCTGACAATCTCACCGAGGTCGTCTATGACATCGCGCCGAAGGACGATCGCGGTGAGTCTACAGTGGGTGCGCGCGTGATAGACCCGGGCGTCCCGGCCCAATTCCAGTCCTCACCCAATAAGTCGCAAGATGCGGTGCTGGGTGTCGTGCTGGGCGCATTCGGTGCTCTCTTCGCACTATCGGCTTGGGCACTGTTGGACCGCCGAGTGCGTTCCGTCGCGGCCCTCGAGGGGGTCACCGACCTGCCGGTCCTCGGGTTGGTTCCCCGTCGTCGCAACCCCGCGCAGGGTGCAGCCTTCCTCATCAGCCCCAATGGATCGGCAGCAGAGGCATTCCGGCAGGTTCGGTCGGCACTGCGATTCTCGGCGGTCGAGCATCAGATCGGCGTTCTCGCGGTCACTTCCTCCATCGCAGGGGAGGGCAAGACGACCATGTCGGTCAACACAGCCCTCGCGTTCGCCGAGATGGGAAATCGAGTGCTTCTCGTCGACGCCGATCTTCGGCGGCCTAACGTCGCGAACGTCCTGGGCCTCGAGAATGCGGTTGGCTTGGCATCGGTGCTTGTCGACGCCGTCACCTTCGACGATGCCGTGATCAGCACCGCAGGAGTCGACGTGCTCACTGCAGGTGAGCACGTGCCGAATCCTGCGCAATTGCTTGCCTCCCAGAAGATGACGGAGCTGGTGGAGGGCCTCCGCCCGCGGTACGACTTCGTGGTTATCGATACAGCTCCGCTGCTCTCGGTGGCCGACGCAACGATCATCTCCCAGTATGTGGACAGCACGATCATTGTTGTGAATACGCGAAAGACGACACGTGCGCAGTTGGAGCGCTGCCTGGCCGCGCTCCGAGGGGTTGGGGCGAATCTGGCTGGCCTGGTGCTCAACAACGTGCGCGAGCAGAAGAAAGAGAAGTACCTGTATACGATGGAGCCGTAGCGACGTGAGGCTGATCTGGGGTCAGCCGGCGACATCGCTCCAGAGCGGGAGGCTTCGGTGACGGCGATCCTGTTCGTGTGCAAGGCGAACATCTGCCGTTCGCCTGTCATGGCCTTTGCCTTCGCCTCATCCTCCGCGAAAAACGTCGACGTGGCGGTGAGCAGCGCTGGCACGGCAACCTCGTCAGGCCTCGGGATCTGCGAGATAGGTGCTGCGGTGATCGCAGCCGAGCCCGAGGGCATCGCCTACGCAGAAAGACATCATTCCACTGCCCTGAATGCGGGGCAGCTCGCGCGCCATGACTTGATCGTCGTTGCATCCCGCGAGGAGCGCGCTGCAACCGCTCGACTGCTGCCCAGCAGCAGGGGTGGCCTCTTCACTCTCCGGGAAGCCGTCGAACTGGGACGAAAACCGTTCGATGCAGCGGAACTGAAGTTGGTTCAAGGTACCCTGCGCGCCGAGTCCCTTGCTGCGTACGCCTTTCTTCTCGATGCACGACGGGGAACGCTCGACCTTCAGCCCCGAAGAGGGCTGTTCACACGGGCGGCTTCGCCGATGGCGCAACTGGACATCCCGGACTTTCATCATGGACGACGGAGGGCGCACGTCCAGGGGGTGAAAGGGGTGCTCGCAGAGACATCAGCTCTCGCGACGCAGGTCTCTCGAGGAATGCATCAGATTCAGCAGCTCAGCCAGTCGTGAGTGGGCCCGTGGCCAGGCCGAGGGCTTGGACGATTCGTCGTCGATACAGCTCGGGGGCGTGCCGCTCTTGGGCGTCGACGCGGCTTCGCGGGGTCGCTGCTACCACTTCGGGCCAACGGGCGACGACGTCGGCGAGCGCCTGAGCGAGGGCCTCTGGGCTGTCGGGCGCGATCAATAATGCTGTGTCGTACCCATTCGCAGCCTCACGCAGACCGCTGCTGTCGCTGACCACGACCGGACGGAGGGCAAGCACGCCCTCAACGGCCGTATTCCCGAACGGTTCATCGACCCGGGAGGGGACGACGAGAATATCGGCCTGGTCGAGGAACGGCCATATATCCGGGTGGAAACCGGCGAATGCGACGTCTACGGCCAGCTCTTCGGCGAGGGCTCGCAGCTCCTCCTCGAACCACTCATACCCCGGGAAAACGGCCCCGAGCAGAGTGACGGTCGTCCTTTGCCCGGCGCGCGCCAGCTCGCCAGCGGCGCGGATCGCGACGTCCGGCCCTTTTCGCGGAGAAAGGCGCCCGACGTAGAGAACGCGTAGGGTTCCTCCCAATCGCGACCGCGGCGGTGATGGATCAGGCGGTGATGCTACGCCGTTGTATACGACCTCCACGCGATCGGCGAGCGGAGGAAGGGAGTGTCGGAGAGTCTCGAGGCTGAACCGGCTATTGACGAGCGTGCGATTCGACACCAGGTGCGGGAGGTAGAGCAGCGCGTTCACCAGGCGGTTGCCGGAAGCTTCTGCTTCGTGAATGTGGCTCACCGCATGGCAGCGACGCAGCCGAGCGATCACTGGCCACTGCGGGATGATAATGGTCGACACATAGACGATGTCAGGGCGCACCTCGCTGATCAGCCGCCAGGATGCTCCGAGGCCGCGGAACATATCGCGGAAGAGGGTCGGCAGACCCCGGGGCGTGAGCAAGACCTTTCTCAGGACGAGCATCGGGATGATGACGACTTCTGCGCCGGCTCTGCGGAGTTCGATGTCAAGCATTCCACGCCCCGGCAGTGCGACGACGACGCGCGCACCGCTCTCGACGAAGCCGATGACGCTCTCGAGCAGCATGCGGTCGGAACCGAACATCTCGGCACCCGGGTGTGCGACGAGGATGGTCCGGGAAGAGGAGCCGGTCACCAGTCCTCCGCCCGTCGGCGCGCACGGCGAGCGATCCTGTGCACGCTCTCGCCCGATGAGAGCCGTCGAGCGAGATCTTCGTAGGCGTCTGCCACCTCATCCCAGCGGAACACCGCCTGCGCCCGCTCCTGAGCGCGGCGTCCGCTGTCGCGCGTCCCGGCGTGGTCGGCCTCGGCACGCTCGAACGCCGCTGCTGCCTCCTCCGGTGTGGTGAAGAACCACCCGTCGCCGTCGAGCACCTCGCGGTTGAAGGGCACGTCGAAGGCGATCGTCGCCGCACCGGCGCCCATCGCCCGCAGCAGCGACGGGTTCGTGCCTCCGACGGAGTGACCGTGGTCGTAGGTGAGCGCGTGGAAGTACAGTGCGTCGAGGAGCTCCTGGTCGTAGACGCCGCCGACGAGACGGATGCGTTCGTCGCCCTGGGCAGCCTGCTGGATCTGCTCGGTGTACTTATTGCTGTACGGGGCGGAGCCCACGACGACGAGGGGCAGGGTCGCAGAGCTTCGGCGGTAGCCCTCGACGATCTCCAGCACGTGGTTCTCCGGTTCGAAACGCGCGACGATCAGGTGGTAGCCACCCGGCCGGAGATCGAGCTCGGCGAGGCGGGCGTCGGCGACGGCGTCGAGGATCGGCGCGCCGTAGCGGATCATCTCGGTGGGCACATCGAACTGATGCGTGTAGTAGTCGGCGATGCCTGGCGCGTCCGAGATCAGCGCGTCGCTCGTGCGCACGCCGAACTGCTCTGCCCACCGGTAATAGGCCTTGCCGCGCGGACCCCACTTTGATCTCCGCCACTCGAGCCCGTCCATGTGCAGAGCGGTGGGCACCCGTCGCAGGCGGAGCAGCGGTACGAACGGCGAGTTCGCGGCGTTGAACACGAACGCTGCGTGCGGACGCCGTCGGAAAATGAGGTGGAGTGCCGAGAATCCGGTATGGCTCAGCGTCTCGACCTGCTTCACGGGGACCGCGGGAAGGTGCACCACCCGCATCCCGAGGTAGGTCTTCTCGCGGCTCTTCGAGCCCCGAGTGTAGACGACGACGTCGTGTCCCCGATCTGCCAGCCGTCGACCGACCTCTTCGACAGCGGTCTCGAATCCGCCGTAGGCCGCGGGCACCCCCCGTGTCCCCACCATCGCGATGGTGAGGGCATTCCCCTTGATCATGTACTCAGTATGCCCCGCTGGGCCGCACCATGACCTTGGCAGTGCGCCACATGATCTGCAGATCGTTCATGACCGACCAGTTCTCGACGTAGCGCAGGTCGAGACGAACGCTCTCGTCCCACGAGAGGTCGCTGCGGCCGGAGACCTGCCACAGACCCGTGATGCCCGGCTTGATGTAGAGACGACGGAACACGGTGCCGTCGTAGGCGGTGACCTCGGAAGGAAGCGGCGGGCGCGGACCCACGACGCTCATGTCGCCGATGAGGACGTTCCAGAACTGCGGCAGCTCGTCGAGCGACAACTTGCGCAGGATTCGGCCGACTCGGGTGACACGCGGGTCGTCCTTCATCTTGAACAGCAGGCCGGCGCCCTCGTTCTGCTCTCTGAGCGTCGCGAGCTGCTGCTCGGCATCGGTCTTCATCGAGCGGAACTTCATGATCTGGAAGGTGCGGCCATCTCGGCCGACGCGCTCCTGAGAGAAGAACAGGGGCCCCGGCGAGTCGAGCTTCACGAGCAGGGCGAGGATCGGCGTGATCAGTGCGATCGGGATGAGCGCGACGGATGCGACGGCGATGTCGAGTGCACGCTTGAGCACGTGCTGACCGCCCTCGTACGAGGGGATCTGCACCTGGATGAGCGGAAGCCCCTCGACCGGCGCGAAGGAGATGCGCGGACCGGCGACGTCGGTGAGGCGGCTGGAGAGCACGAGTTCTGCTGCGGTGCCCTCGAGCTGCCAGCTGAGGTGCTTCACGAAATCGGGCTCGCCGTCGGGACGGCTCGCGACGATGATCGTGTCCGCGCCCAGCTCGGCGGCCACGGTCGAGACCGAGTTGACGTTGCCGAGCACCGGGAACTGCGCGCCGCGGGCTTCGACGTCGCGTGCGTTGCCGTCGAGCAGCGTCGCGCCGACGACCTGGTACCCGGAGGCGCCGATCGGGTGCAGGGTGCGGATGACGTACTCGACGTCGTCGCGGTTGCCGACGACGAGCGTGCGCGAGGCGAAACGCCCTCGCGCACGCTGCGCCGTCAGCCAGTGCCGCCACGCCCAGCGGGTGACGAGCAGCGTGAGAACACCGAGCGGCAGGCCGACGAGCAGCACGAGCTGCGTCGTCTGCCAACCGAGCACGACGCTGAGCATGGCGATGATCCCGAACGCCAGCCCGCTGGCGTGTGCCACACCGCGGTACTCGGTGGCGCTGGCGCGGAACAGCGCTGCGTCACGGGTGTGCAGCGCGCCGAGCATCAGATACCAGAGCGTGCCCAGCAGAGTGCCGGTTCGCAGGGCCTCTTCCCCTGCGACACCGGTCATCACCTGGACCGCTGCTGTGATTCCGACTGCGAACAGGATGACCCCGGCATCCGTGATCCGCAGTCGCATCCGATAACGCCGCTCCCACTGACGGCGTCGCTCCAGCGTTGCGGACACGCGAGGTGTGACCACCGTGCGCGTGACCGACTTGGCGGCTCGCGGAGCAGCGACCGGCGTGAAGACCGTACCCGTGCGGGTGATGCTCAGAGCATCCTCGACGGAAGTCATGCCGAGGCCCCTTGAGCCGTGAATGTACGCAAAATTCCCCAGTGCGCCATAGTTTCCCCAGATATTCCCCAGACCACGGACCCCACGTCCATGGCATCGTCTGCGTCCCGACCCCTCGGGTCCTGCTGCATCCGTGATCCCAAATCACGAGTTGCGGTCACCGTCCCACACGGTGGTGCTGGCAGCAGGCACTGCAGACTTCGTTCACTCTAGCGGAACCAGACGTTCAGCGGAAGGTAATTCACGCGAGTGGATCAACCTTTATTCCAGTACATGCGCTCCGGGGCCGGCGGCGCCGATATTCTGACCGCGTGACGACCACCTCAGCGACCCGATTCCATCTCAGCCGCATGCTGCCCAGGGATCCGGCGCAACCCCATCGCACCGCAAGCACGCTCGAGCTGTTCTTCGATCTCGTCTTCGTCGTCGCGGTGAGCATCGCCTCGGCCCAACTGCACCATGCGCTGAGCCACGGCGACTTCGTCCACGGCATCACCTCCTATGCGCTGGTGTTCTTCGCGGTGTGGTGGGCGTGGATGAACTTCACGTGGTTCGCCACATCATTCGACACCGACGACTGGCTCTACCGCGTCACGACGATCGTGCAGATGGGCGGAGTCCTCGTGCTGGCGGCCGGGATCCCTGCGGCGTTCGAGCGCGGTGACTTCACGCTGCCGGTGATCGGCTACATCGTGATGCGTCTCGCGATGATCGGGCAATGGCTGCGCGCGTCACGTGGTGCGGGAGAGCTGAAGGCCGCGACCCGTCGGTACGCGTTCGGCATCGCCGGTGTGCAGGCGCTGTGGGTGCTGTTCCTCTTCATCCCGTCGGGGCCCTTCCAGATCGTGGCCTTCGTCGTCTTCGCGCTCGTCGAGATCAGCGTGCCGGTGTTCGCCGAGCACCGCAGGCAGACGCCCTGGCATCCGCATCACATCACGGAGCGCTACGGCCTCTTCACGCTCATCGTGCTCGGCGAGAGCCTCCTCGCCTCCGCCAACGCGATCATCGATGCGAGGAACGAGCTCGACTCCTTCGTGCCGCTCATCTCGATCTCCGTGCTGACCCTGGTGGTGACCGCCTCGCTGTGGTGGATCTACTTCTGGCCGCCGCATCACAAGGCGATCACGACGTTCGGGCGGTCGCTCCGTTACGGGTACTCGCACTATTTCGTCTTCGCCGCGGCCGCCGCGTTCTCGGCCGGAATCGAGGTCGAGCTCGACGTCCTGACCGGCGAGAGTCATCTCCCTCACGCCGTCGGTTCTCTCACGGTGGCCATCCCCATCGCGCTGTTCCTGCTCGGCATCTGGTGGATCGCGATCCGCGAGCACGCCGACAGCGTCGTGAACACGGTCATCCCGCTCGGTGCGGCGGTGGTGCTGCTCGACCCGATCCTGCCGATCCCGGTGGCGATCACGGCCGCCGTCCTCGTCGTGATCGTCGTCGTGCTCGTCCTGCACCCGCCCGTCCGCAGGGAGTCATAGTCTTCGCATAGACGAGACATAGCTCGCTGATCGGGCCCTCCGTGACCATGGGTACATCGACACCCATCCACACCGAGAGGAGCACGATCATGAGCCGCATCCCCGAACCCGTCCAGACCCCTGAGGGCCCGACCTACGAGGGGCGACTGCTCGACCGCGCCGACGAGGAGGTCGTCGATCAGGGCGCCGCCTTCGACATCCGCACGCTGGTGAGCCGCCGCGGCGTGCTCGGACTCGCCGGGCTCGGGGTGGGTGCGCTGGTCCTCGCCGCATGCGCGCCGTCGCAGAGCACCACGTCGAGCACGAGCGACTCGACGGCGACGACCGACACGGGTGGCTCGTCCGGATCGACGGCCACGACAGCGACGGGCGAGATCCCGGATGAGACCGCAGGGCCATACCCCGGCGACGGCTCGAACGGGCCGGATGTCCTCGAGGAGTCCGGCATCGTGCGTCAGGACATCACGACCACGATCGACGGGTCGGCGACCGCAGACGGCATCCCCCTGACCTTCGAGCTGCAGGTCGTGGATCTCGCGAACGGCAGCGTCCCGTTCGAGGGAGTCGCGGTCTACGCGTGGCACTGCACGGCCGAGGGCGAGTACTCGATGTACTCCTCGGGCCTCGAGGACGTCACCTACCTCCGCGGAGTGCAGGTCGCGGATGCCGACGGCAAGGTCTCGTTCACGTCGATCTTCCCCGGATGCTACTCGGGCCGCTGGCCGCACATCCACTTCGAGGTCTATCCGGACGTCGACTCGATCACCGACTCGACCAACGCCATCGCCACCTCCCAGCTGGCGCTGCCGGAAGACGTCTGCGCCACCGTCTACGCCGACTCGCGGTACCCGGGGTCCTCGCAGAACCTCGCGCAGACGAGCCTCTCCTCCGACAACGTCTTCGGCGACGACTCCGGGGCCCTTCAACTGGCCACGGTCACCGGTGACGCCGGCAGCGGGTACTCCGCGTCGCTCGTGGTGGGCGTCGACACGACCACGACGCCGAGCGCGGGCTCCGCCCCGTCGGGCGGCGAGGGCGGCCCAGGCGGCGGTGGTGAGCCGCCGTCCGACTGATCACGAACCACGCACCTCATACGAGAAAGAAGGAAGACATGCTTCAGAACCTCACAGGGTGGCACGCCCTGATCATCCTCGCGATCGTCGTCCTCATCTTCGGCGCCGCGAAGCTCCCCGCCCTCGCCAAGAGCGTCGGCCAGTCCATGCGCATCCTCAAGTCGGAGGTCGCAGAGACCCCGAGCGAGGCGCGGATCGCGCCGACACCGAGTGTCGGCAGTCCTGCGGATGCTCGCGATTCCGCCGACATCGTCAGGCCTGCCCTGCGGGCCGCGGAGTAGAACGTGTCCGCGCTCGTCGCTGACGCCGTCGAGGCGAGCACGTCGTCCGCTCCGACCGGGATGCCGCTGTCGTCGCACCTGCGGGAGGCGCGCACGCGCTCGTACCGCGCGGCGGCAGCGCTCCTGGTCGGGGTGGCCGCCGGATATGTCCTGTCGGACCAGATCCTCGAGGTGGTGCGGGCACCCATCACTGCGCTCGCCGAGTCGCGCGATGCGAGCCTGAACTACGACAACATCACCGGGGCGTTCGACCTCAAGCTCAAGATCGCACTCTTCGCGGGTGTGGCTCTGTCGAGTCCCGTGTGGATGTACGAGCTCTTCGCGTTCCTCGCCCCGGGCCTCACCACGAAGGAGAAGAGGTACACGTTCGGGTTCCTCGGAGCATCCGTCCCCCTGTTCGCCGGCGGGTGCCTGACGGGTCTCCTCCTGTTCCCTCACATGGTCGAACTGCTGGCGAGCTTCGCCTCGGCCGAAGACAGCACCCTGCTGCAGGCGTCGTACTACGTCGACTTCATCCTCAAGATCGTGCTCGCCACGGGCATCGCCTTCTTGCTTCCGGTGTTCCTCGTGATGCTCAATCTGCTGGGCGTCGTGTCGTCCGGGGCGATCGCGAGGAGCTGGCGCATCGTCATCGTCGCCATCGTCCTGTTCAGCGCGGTCGTGACCCCGGCGGCCGACGTGCTGTCGATGTTCCTGATCGCCGTTCCCATGACCGTGCTGTTCCTGGTGGCGTTGCTCATCGCCTGGCTCCATGACCGCAGAGCGCGCCGCAGCGCTGCTGCGATGACCGCCCGCGCGACGGAGGGATGACGATGTTCGGACTCACGATCGAGAAGCTGTTCCTCGTCGCGCTGATCGCGGCGGTGATCATCGGTCCTCGACGGCTGCCCGAGTACGCGCGCCGTCTCGGGGCGCTCGTCCGCCGTGTCACCCTGCTCTCAGGCGACGCGGCGCGGCGAGCCGAGCAGGAGACCGGTGTGGCGAGCATCCGCCAGGACTGGACGGCGTTGGATCCTCGGCAGTACGACCCTCGGCGGATCATCCGCGACGCGTGGGCGGCGGGGGAGAGCGCGGAGCCGAGGGAGCAGGTGCCGATCGTCACGGAGAACACTGTCACGGAGAACGCTGTGACGGAGGACTCGGCGACGGCGGATGCGGCCGATGACGCACGGCCCGAGCCCGAGGGGGCCTGGATCATGGCGGGGTCGTCGGGCCACCCGCGGCGTGTGTGGGTCCCGGCCGAAAGCTGAAACGAGCACCGGCCAAGCCGACCTGCTAGACTGATGGAGCACCGTGTGTTCTGGCCCTATCTAGGCCGTCCACGGAGCCACTGATCAGGGCCATTACGGACCACGCGCATCGATGCGCGCGGCATCCGCCCTTGATCTCACATCTTGCGGGTCGCGATATCGCGTGCCCGTCACACAGCAATGAGTATGACCATGAGCATGACCACTTTTCCTCCTTCTGACCCGTTGACCTGGAAACAGGCCGACGCAGACGTGCACGTCGCGACCCGATCAGGCGAATTCGCCGGTTTCATCGAGTTCGACGGCACCACCCACCTCGCCCGTGATCAGCGCGGGACCGAGCTCGGCGCCTTCGATTCTCTCGACGACGCGCGCGAGGCACTCGAGGGCGCGTGCGCCCCGAAACGCCGCGCACGCACCTTCTCGTTCGCGCTCCCGCGGGCGCTGAGAAGACGCCCTCGGCGAGCCCGCGCCTGACCGTTTCATTCACAGGACCTGTGAATCGTCAAGGGGTGCCGATGTATTCCCCACGGCGCATGTGCGGGGGGTTAGGTTGAGTTAAGCGTTGGGCGATCTGCCTTGGGCTTATCACAGCTCAAGGGCTCCAATCGACGGGAGAGCAACATCTCCATTTCACAGGTCGAAAAGACCGCGGCCACGCTCGGACCGGTACGCCAGACGTATTCCGGAAACGCAGACATCCCCCCGATGACGCACGCTTACAAGCAGGTGTCGCAGGTCGTCCGGGAGACGGGCCTTCTCCGGCGCGCCGGATGGTTCTACATCTTCGTCGCCGCCGGCCTCGCCGTCGCCCTCGGAGGACTCATCACCGGCTTCATCCTGCTCGGCGACAGCTGGTTCCAGCTGCTGATCGCCGCTGGCCTCGGCCTCGTCCTCACGCAGGTGGCGTTCCTCGCCCATGAGGCGGCGCACCGCCAGATCCTCACCTCGGGCCCGGCGAACTTCCGCCTCGCTCGCATCCTGGCCGCCGGCGTCGTCGGCATCAGCTACTCGTGGTGGGACTCCAAGCACACCAAGCACCACGGAAACCCGAACCAGGTCGGAAAGGACCCCGACATCGAGGTCGACACGATCTCGTTCCTCGAGACGGATGCGGCGCAGTCGCGCGGCATCGTCCGCCTGATCACGCGCAAGCAGGGATGGCTGTTCTTCCCGCTGCTGACGCTCGAGGGGCTCAACCTCCACTATCTCGGCGTCAAGCACCTGGTGACCAGCAAGAAGGCCAAGGGCCGTTGGATCGAGCTGGGGCTGATCGCCCTCCGGTTCGCGATCGTTCTGATCCCGGTCTTCCTGATGCTCCCGCTCGGCATGGCATTCGCCTTCATGGGCGTGCAGCTCGCCGTCTTCGGCGTCTACATGGGGGCGTCGTTCGCCCCGAACCACAAGGGCATGCCGATCATCGACCCGAACGCCCGCCTCGACTTCTTCTCGAAGCAGGTGCGTACCTCGCGCAACATCCGCGGCGGATGGTGGGCCACCTGGCTCATGGGCGGTCTCAACTATCAGGTGGAGCACCACCTGTTCCCGAACATGCCGCGTCCGCACCTCTCGAAGGCCCGCGAGATCGTCCGCGACTACTGCGTCTCGAACGACGTGCCCTACACCGAGACGAGCCTTCTGCGCTCGTACGCGATCGTCATCGAGTACCTCAACCGGGTCGGCCTCGCCGCCGGTGCTGATCCCTTCGACTGCCCCGCAGCCACGCAGTTCGTCCGCGCGTAGACAGTCCGCATCGCTGATTCGAACGGCCCTCATCCCTCGGGATGGGGGCCGTTCGCGTCGTCCGTCGTCGTCTAGATCAGGCCGAGTTCGAGCGCCCGCGTCACGGCGCGCGTGCGGTCGGAGACCTCGAGCTTCTCGAAGACGTGGATCAGGTGGGTCTTCACCGTGGCCTCGCCGATGAACAGCTCGCGGGCGATCTCCGGGTTGCTGCGACCGGCCGCGACGAGGCGGAGCACTTCGCGTTCCCGCGGGCTCAGCTGAGGTCTGCCCGGTCGGTCGCCGCGCATCCGCGTGACGAGCGTGGCGGCGATCGTCGGGGCGAGGACCGTATGGCCGTCAGCGACGGCGCGGATCCCCGCGACGATCTCCTCCTGCGGGGCGGCCTTGAGGAGGTAACCGCTCGCCCCCGCCTCGATCGCACCGAGGATGTCATCGTCGGTCTCGTACGTCGTCAGCACGAGAACGCGCACCTCGGGCAGCTCTGCAGCGATGCGCGACGTCGCCTCGATGCCGGAGGTGCCGGGCATCCGGAGATCCATCAGCACGACATCCGGGCGCAGACGAGCGGCCAGGTCGACCGCCTCGGCGCCGTTCGCCGCCTGCCCGACGACTTCGAGCCCCGGATCGAGGGCGATGAGTCCCACGATGCCGGACCGCACGATCGGATGGTCGTCGGCGACGATGACTCGGATCATGGCGTCGTCTCCTTCTCGGCCTCGGCCGTGGACTCGGCCACGGACTCGGCCACGGTCGCGGCCTCGGCGTGCAGCGGGATGCGCACGGTCAGGTCTGTGCCGGCCTGCGTTCCGTCTGCGACGGTCAACGTGCCGCCGACGAGGGACACCCGCTCCCGCATCCCGGCAAGACCGAATCCGCGGTCATCGTCGATCGAGACTCCTCCGAGTCCGCGGCCGTCATCGCGGATGCCGAGCTCTGCGGAATCGGTGATCGCGAGCGTGACCCGAGTGGATGCGGCGCCGGAGTGCTTGCGCACGTTCGCGAGGCCCTCTTGCGCGCAACGCAGCAGGACGACCTGCACGTCTCGCGCCAGCACAGCATCCGATGCCGACACATCGACGCGCATGCCGGTCTCCCTCGCGAAGCGGGCGCCGAGGCGGCGGAGCGCGTCTCCGAGCGAGCCGGCGGACGGCGCGGGCGAGGTCACGGCCACGAGAGCCCTGGCTTCGACGAGCGCCTCTCGTGCCGCGCTCTCGATCAGCTCGATCGCCGCGGGCGAGCCGTCGAGACGCGCGCGCTCTGCGAGCATGACGATGCTCGCGAGGCTCTGGGCGATCGTGTCATGGACGTCGCGAGCGAGACGAGCGCGCTCCTCGATCGCACCGGCTTCGCGGCTCGCCGTCTCGAGGCCCGCCTGTGCGTCGGTCAGATCCGCCAGGAGATTCTGGCGCTCGACGCCCCACTCGGCGATGCGCGTGATCCAGAGGCCGAGAGCGAGGCTGAACGCGGTCGACAGACCGGACGAGAGGAAACCGGTGCTGAGCGCATCGGCGGTGAAGTCGCCCCAGTAGCCGTAGGCGAGACCGAGCACGACGCCGTTGCCCACCGTGACCAGCACGGCCTGCAGGGTCGATCGTGACGTCATCCAGATGAGCGGCAGCACCAGGGTCTGCAGCAGCAGCATGTTCGGCTCGATCGCCACGCCCACCGCGAGAAGCGAGATCATCGCGACCTGCAGCAGCGCCGAGACAGCGGGCGCAGGATCCTCGACGCCCTCATGAATCCCGACATAGGCGCGGGCGCCGAACGCGTAGACGAGGAAGACCCCGACGGTGATGGCGACGAGCACCCAGCGCGACCCGGGGAAATTCTGCGGGAGGGTGAGGGAGAGGCCGGCCACCGCGAGCAGCAGCGCGGTCGCGGCGATGTCCCACCCCAGGCGCTCTCGGCGGATCACGCGGCTCATGCGCACCACTCTTCCACTGTTCGGCACGGCCCGACGCACAGCCCGACGCACGGCCCGACGTCGCGACGACGTCGAACCGCGCGCCGGGGCGACAGCGATGCCGGTGTCATCCGCTCTGTCGGATCCAGCGGAAGGTCGCGCGGCTGAGGATGAAGCCTGCGATGAGCCAGATCGCCAGCATGATCGCAACGAGACCGAGGTTCCATTCGCTGCCCGGTTCTGCGACTTTGAACGAGTCGGGCAGGATCGCCGCGCGCATCCCCTGAGCGATCCACTTGAGCGGGAACACGGCGGCGACGTTCTGCAGCCACTCGGGCAGGGCTGAGAAGGCGATGTAGACGCCCGAGATGAACTGCAGCAGCAGCACGACCGGGATCACCACGGCCGACGCGGTCTTGCCCGAACGGGGGAGCGCCGACAGGGCGATGCCGAGCAGCGTGCACGAGAGCAGACCGAGCACGAACACCCAGGCGAACAGGCCCCACGACTCTGCATCCGCGGGCAGTTGCACCTTGTAGAGCACGACCGCGACGGTGAGGAGCAGCGCCATCTGCAGGATCGCGGTCACGAACACCTCGCCGATCTTGCCGATGAAATACGTGGCGGGCGAGATCGGGGTGCTTCCGAGGCGCTTCAGCGTGCCGTCGCTCTTCTCGACTGCGATCTCGATCGACAGGCCCTGCACTCCCGAGAGGAAGATGCCGCCCGCGATGAGTCCGGGGAGGTAGTACGTCGCCATGCTCACCTTGTCAGCGCCCTCGCCGACGTCGCCGGTGAAGATGGTCGCGAAGATCAGATACATCACGGTGGGGAACAGGAACGTGAAGAAGACCTGATCTCCCGCACGGAAGTACTGTCGCAGCTCGAAGCCGATGCGACGCACGCCGAGTCGGATCGTGCGGGGGAGGCCGAAGCGCGTCGGTGCGGTCATGGTGCTCATGCCGGCTCCTTCAGGTCGGTGAGGCTGTCGTCTGCCGTGGGGTCCGCGGCGGAGGCGGCGTCGTGCTCTCGGATCAGGCCGAGGTAGATGTCCTCGAGGGTCGGGCGGACGACCTCCAGGGCGTCGGGTTCGCCGATCGTCGTCTGCAGCCCCGAGACGAACGCTCCAGGAGTCGGGGTGCGCTGCTCATGACGCGTGCCCGTCGCATCCCGCCAGCGCACCAGCGGTGTGCGTGCGTCCGGGCCGCCGATCTCGTCGATCGGTCCGATCGCGGTGATCCGCCCCCCTGTGATGACCGCGGCGCGGTCGCCGAGCTGAGCCGCTTCGTCGAGGTAATGGGTGGTCAGCAGGATGGTGGTTCCCTCTGCCTTGAGAGAGCGGATGAGATCCCAGAACTGGCGGCGTGCCTCTGGATCGAAACCCGTTGTCGGTTCGTCGAGGAACAGCATCTCGGGTCGACCGATGATCCCCAGTGCGACGTCGAGGCGGCGCTGCTGGCCGCCGGAGAGCTTCCCTGCGCGGGAGCGCTGCTTCTGCTCGAGGCCCACCGCGGCGATCACCTCGTCGATGTCGCGAGGGCGGGGGTAGTACCCGGCGAACTCGGTGAGCAGCTCACGGACGGTGAAGTTGCCCGCTTCGCCGGTGGATTGCAGCACGATGCCCAGGCGTGCCTTCCAGTCCAGCCCGCCGCGCTGCGGGTCGACGCCGAGCACACGCACCTCGCCGGACGTGCGGTGTCGATATCCCTCGAGGATCTCGATGGTCGTCGACTTTCCTGCGCCGTTCGGGCCGAGCAGCGCGAACGTCTCGCCCCGGCCGATGTCGAAGCTGATGCCGTCGACGGCGGCGAACCCGCCGTAGTCCTTGCGGAGATCCCGCACCTCGATCACGCTGTCTGTCATGTTCCCAGCGTGCCCGCGGAAGAGCGCGAGCGGTAGCCGTGAAGCGACGGACTCGGGCATCCACCGATCGGTGGATGCCGGCTGAGGTCGGAACAGGGGCGTGAGCGGAATGTCCGCCCACGCCCCTGTTCGTCAGGAGATCGAGGTCAGCGTGAGGCCTTCTCATCGGTCTCGACGACCTCGATGGTGATCTTGCCGTCGATGGTCTCGGCGTCGTCATCGAGGAGCTCATCGTCGAGGGCCTCGTCCCCGCGGAACTCCTCGACGGGCTCGACAATGTCGTCCTGGTCGTCTTCGAGGATCTCGGCATCGAGGGTGTCGACGTCGAGTACGTCGTCGTCAGCGTCGGCCGCCGGGGCGACGGCGTCCTCCTTCTGCTGGTCGCTGAAGATCCCCTCCGGGCGGATCAGCTCGCGCACCTCGGCCATGAAGCTGGCGAGCTGCTGCTGCTGCCAGCGCAGCTGGCGCGCCTGGTCTTCGGCATCCCGCAGCACTGCGGAGGTGTGACTCGTCACAGAGTCGACGATCTTCTGCGACTTCACGCGCGCACGGTCGAGCGTGTCGCGGGCGCGCACCTGGGCATCCGCTTCGATGGTCTGCGCCTGCGAGCGCATCAGCCGCTCGTAGTCGTCGGCCTTCGCGGAGATGCGCTGTGCATGATCGAGCGACGCGGCGACCTGCTCGTTGGCATCGTTCGTGATGCGCTCGGCGTGGGCGACGGCCTGGTTGTGCAGCACGAGGAACTCCTGCTGGGCGTCGTCCTGGCGTCGGGTGAGCGTCTCCTCGAACTCGAGCACGCGCGCGTTCATCTCGCGCACCTCGCGCTCCGCCTCGGCACGCAGCTGGGTCGTCTCGCGAGTGACGAGCGAGCGAAGCGCCGCAGCGCCCTTCTCGGCCTCGGTGCGGATCGCCGTGGCTTCCTGCGTCGCCTGGTGCACCCGCTCGGCGGCGTGCGCGGCCTCGCGCTCGAGAGTCGCCTGGTGCGCGGTGTACTCGGTGTCGATCTTCAGGCGCACCTGGTCGGCATCGTGCTGAGCGTGGGCGATGATGCGGGTGACATCGGCATCGGCCTCGGCACGCTGCGTGGTGACCTCTTCGCGAGCTGCGGCCATCAGGCGGTCCGCCTGCACCGCGGCGTTCTGGATGAGCACGTTCGCCTGCTCTTCGGCGACACGGAGGATGGCCTCGAACTGCTCGCGCGACGGCGCCTCCTGGCCGTCCGCCCGCGGAGTGTCGACGAGCTCGTTGGTCAGGGTGGCGACCTGCTGCTCGGTCTCCGCGGCCTTCGCCTTGGTGGCGAGAAGCTCGGCCTCGAGTTCTTCGCGGGCGATGCGCTCTTCTTCGCGGAGCGCCTCGACGGCGTCTTCGTGGCGCGCCTCGGTGGCGGCGAGGTCTGCCTTCGCCTGCTGCAGCTGATTGCGCAGCGCGCTCAGAGCCGAGTCGACCTCGGCCTTGTCGTAGCCGCGGAACGACGCTGTGAAGCCGGACTGCTCACGGGGCGTCTCTTCAATCAGCTTGTCGAAGAAGTCGGGAGTCCGGTCGTTATTGGGGGATTCACTCATTGGTCGGCCTTTCCGGCGCAGGTCACAGAGGGACTGAGGGCTGTGATGAGAAATGGTGCCGTCGCGAGGCCGGCTGTGGTGGGGCCGGTGCGTCATCAGCAATACCACAGCCTAGTTGCGGCGGCTGTGAGATGCACCCGGTGTTCCGGTACGCGACGTGCGGTCGGTCTAGACCGGCATCCATGTTCCCGTCGCCTCGTCGCGCCGGTGGTGGGTCGGCCGTCCCGGGGAGACATCGATGCCCCTCACGTGCGCGGCCGCGGAGACGCCGGAGCGCAGGTCTGCCCAGAACTCCGAGGTGTTCGGCACGCCCAGGTGCTCGCGGACCCTCTCGACCTCCAGCCGGGTTCCGCGCTCATCGTCGACGAGCCGCACGATCGCGTCGTCGGGCTCGATGAATCGGATGCCGTAGCCCCCGCCCCCGAGCCGGGTGAACTTGCGCGGCTGCTGCAGCACGACACCGTCGACGACCTCGCGTGCTGTGGCTTCCGGCGCATGCAGCACCAGGGTCGTGTCCAGTTCGTCGAGGATCCCGGTGAGGCGGGTCGTCGCGTAGCGCCGCCCTTCTCTTCCTCCAGCCGCGTCGGTCGAGCGGCGCACCCAGCGGGGGAGGAAGATCGCCAGCACGAGGATCGCGGCGATCACCGCGACGTAGATGAGCGCGTTGTCCACGCATACAACCTACGGGAGGCGGATACGCCGACACCCTTGGAGTAATTTAGCTACAGTGCTAGATTCACAACATGAGGATCATTCGCGACGTACGGGCGCAGCTGCGCCGGCGACTTCTGATCAGCTACCGGGTGGACCCTGACGTCGCCGTCTCGCTGCTGCCTGCGGGGTTCCGCCCTCGAATCGTCGACGGCTCTGCGGTCGCCGGCGTGTGCGTGCTGGGTCTGGAATCGATTCGCCCGGGCTGGTCGAGCGGTCGATGGGGTCTCCGCTCCGAGAACGCCGCTCATCGGATCGCCGTCGAGTGGGACGGCCCCGACGGCGTCGAGCAGGGGGTCTTCATCTTCGAACGCCACAGTTCGGCATGGCATCCGGTGCTGTTCGGTGGGCGACTGTTCCCCGGGGTGCATCGGAGGGCGCGATTCCGGATCGAGGAATCCGGCGATCGTTACGCGCTCGCGATGGAGGCGGCCGGGCACAGCCTCGACGCCGATGTCGAAGTGGGCGGCGAATGGTCGAGTGCGCTGTTCGCGTCTGTCGACGAGGCCTCCGACTTCTACCGCTCCGGTCGCATCGGGTGGTCACTGGCGCGCGACCGACGCACCGTCGAACCGGTCGCGCTCGCGTCCGACTCGTGGAAGGTCGAAGGTGCCCGTCTGCACCACCTTCGGTCGTCGTTCTTCGAGGCGCTTCCCGCCGGGGCCACGGTCTTCGACAGCGTCGTCGTGATGCGCGATCTCCCGCTGACCCTCTCCGGCGTCGGCGGCCGGCGGGATGCTGCGGTGCTCACCCCAGCAGGAACATGATGAGGATCAGCACGGGCAGGCAGCCGAGCGTGGTGAGGAACACGGTGTCACGCGAGATGGTCTCGCCGATGTCGTATCGCTGCGAGTAGTTGAAGACGTTCTGGGCGGTCGGAAGCGCCGCGAGGATGACGACGATCAGCACCTCGGCCGAAGAGAGTCCGAAGACGAACTCCGCCACGACCCAGGCGATCAGAGGCATCGCGATGAGCTTGAGCGATGTGGCGACGATGATGTCTCGGCGGTGTCCGGGGGCTCCGAGGACGCGCTGGCCGTGCAGCGAGATGCCGTAGCTGATCAGCAGCACCGGCACGGCAGCATCGGCGATCAGCTGCGCGGGCTCCATGACGATGGGCGGAACAGTGATGCCCAGCACCGAGACGAGGGTTCCGAGGAGCGAGGCGATGATGATCGGGTTGGTCGCCGTGCGCACGAGGGTCTTGCGCAGCGAGACCCGGTCGCTCGTGACGGCATCGAGGATCGTCAGCGAGACCGGCGTGAAGACCAGCAGCTGCATGAGCACGACCGGCGCGGGGTAGGCGGCGCTGCCGAGCCGGTACAGAGACAGTGGGATGCCGATGTTGTTCGAGTTGACCTGCCCGGCCGACAGGGCGCCGATCAGCGTCTCTCCGACGGGGCGCTTCCACCAGAGTCGCGCCACCAGCGTGTAGATCGCGATGATCGCGACGGCCGCTATCGCCGAGACGGGGAGCAGCGAGGAGAAGAGCATCTTCGCATCGGCATGGGCGAGCACGGTGAAGAGCAGGAACGGCGACAGCACGAAGAAGATCAGGCGGCCGAGCACATGCCGGGCGTGCGGGCCGAGCAGATCGATCCGCCCGAGCAGGTACCCGAGGGCGATCGCCACCCCCACGACCGCGAATCCGGTGAACGTCTCGAGCATGGTTCGAGCGTATCCAGCCCGGACTCCCCCCGTCGTCACCGGCGGCTCGGGCAGGGTGTCTCGGCATAGCAGTTCGAGCGTCTCGGCGTCAATGGTTGAGCCCCGATCAGCGTCGGTGCCCGTCTCGCCAATACGCTGGAAATACGACGAGCCGCAGTCTGCTGCTCTCCGTCGGTCGAACCAGACGTGCCCTCGAGTCTCTCGGTCTTGAGCGCCCACTGGGGGGTGGGTGCGCTTGCGGACCTTCTCATCGACTGATCCGGTCCCCCCGTTCGGGCGCGGGGGACCGGAACCAACTCCTCGGAGTCGATCCGCTACTTCAGGCGGAGCATCCTCTGCACGGCCTTGACGCCGGCGTTCGCGCTGCGGGCGCGCATCGCGGACTCGAGCTCCTCGAGCGACTCCCGCGTGTTCACTCGCGGCTCTCCGAGGTAGAGATCGCGGAACACGAGATACCAGAAGTCGCTCAGCATCAGTCGATAGAGATCGTTCAGCGCACGGTCGGTCAGGAATTCGAAGAGCTTGACATGGGCCTCGATCCAGCCCTTGCCGGACTCGACCGACTCGATCGCCTCGCCGATCAGCTCGCACGCGATGGCGAGGTCCGCCTCGGACAGCGCGAGTGCAGCTTCGCGGATGATCTCGCCGCCCTGAGACGCGGCGAACTCGCGGGTGATGCGTGAGCGTTCGTCGGTGATGTCGGTGACCATCGAATAGCGATTCGCGTGGACTTCCATCAGCCCGGCTCGCGCGAGTCGCTGCACTGCCTCTCGCACCGGGGTGCGGGTGACGCCGAGGTCGTCGGCGATCGCCTTGTCGCTCAGTTTCGCGCCCGGAGCATAAGTGCCGTCGGCGATCGACGTCGCCAATCGGCGGAAGAGCTCCTCAGCTCCGAGGTTCCGCTGCGCCCCAGGCACAACCGGCAGGTCAGGTCCCATATCGATATATTACTTCGCATACGTCGGGTGGGATATCGACCGCGAGAGACGACCTGCGTGTCTATCGTGCTGCAGCCGCACTCATGGACTGCATCCATGCGGTCGTCACTCGCGCGTGAAGGAGACCTCGCGGCTGACGCGCCGGTTGTGGAGGATCAGCACGACGAGCGCTGCGACGGGACCGGCCAGAACCACCATGATCGTCCAGTGCCATCCCGCGATGCTCACGAGCGCGGCGCCGAGCACGATGAGTCCGGCGCCCACGGCCCGCAGTGCGATCGAGCGCTCAGGCGTCGTCCGAGGCTTGCCGCCGAACGGAACTCGCGTGGTCGCGTTGGCTCGAAGAGTCATCCCGAGAGCGGTGTGGAAGATCGCGATCCCGACGACAGCGGCAGCGATTCCGAAGACGAACATGTCATCGACGGTATCAAGTGCGCTGTCCGGCGTTCAGATCGCCTCCGCCCAGGAAAAGCGGAAACCCCCGCCATGTAGAAGCTAGGCGAGGGTTCCTAAGGTGACTGTAATGATCACCCTGTGGCTCCGACGGGCGTCGATCCCGTGACCTCACGATTTTCAGTCGTGCGCTCTACCAACTGAGCTACAGAGCCGTGCGACGGGCTAGACCTGTCGCATCTAGACGAAAGGGCCCTTCTCGAAGAGAAAGGCCCGTCGCTTAGAGCGACCCTGACGGGACTTGAACCCGCGACCTCCGCCGTGACAGGGCGGCACGCTAACCAACTGCGCTACAGGGCCATACTTGTTTTCAATTATACCGGAAGGAGTGACCCCAACGGGATTCGAACCCGTGCTACCGCCGTGAAAGGGCGGCGTCCTAGGCCGCTAAACGATGGGGCCGAAGTCTGTCCCGGAGGACTTCCTTGCCGACGCTCAAGCATAAGGGAAGATCTGAGCAAAACGCGAATCGAGGGCGAGCCTGCTGTACCCCGGGCGTGTTCGGGAGGACGATGGACCCGTATCGCTGTGTCCTCTCGCGCTGTCCGCCTCCTGGTGCGGATGTGAAAGAAGTTGTTAGTGTGGCATTTGTGAAACCGGCGGAAGGGGCCGAGTGAACGACAAGGACTCGACGACGAATGCTGCTGCGGCGGCATCCGACGACTGCGGCTGCGCGCCGACGCCCGCGGAGAGCCGTGCGTTCTGGAAGGACCGCTCGGTCACCCGTCGCGGCGCCCTCACTCTCGGCGCGCTCAGCGTCGTCGCCCTCAGCGCCTTCGGCGTCTCCAACGGCGTGACCTCCGCGTACGCGGCGACGTATCCCAGCTGGGACGACGTCCAGAACGCGATGAACAACGAGGCCGCGAAGGCAGGCGAGGTCACGCGCATCGAGGGGCTCATCCAGTCGCTCAAGCAGCGGGTGGCAGACGCGCAGGCGAAGGCCGTCCTCGCCGGCGAGGAGTACAACGCCGCACAGCTGGCGTACTTCGACGCCATCGCCGTCGCAGATGAGCTCCAGTCGAAGGCCGACGAGCAGGCGCTCGTCGCCGACGACGCGACCAAGAAGGCCGCCCAGCTCGCCGCTCAGCTCTATCGCAACGGGGGCGATGACACCGCCCTCGAACTCTTCTTCGCCGGCTCGGCCGACAACGCCGACCAGCTGCTCTCTCGTCTCGGGACGATGGACAAGGTCTACCAGTACAACCAGACGGTGCACGACAACGCGGTCGCCGCACGCAACTCGGCCCAGGCGCTCACCGATCAGGCCGTCGTCGCCCGCACCGAGCGCGACCGTCTGCAGCAGATCGCCGAGCAGAAGATGATCGAGGCCCAGGCGGCAGCCGACGCCGCCCAGGCGGCGCTCGACGAGCAGTCGGCCAACCTCGCGACGATGCAGGCGCAGCTCGCCGCCCTGAAGGACGCCACGGCGACGACCGTGGCCGGCTACCAGGAGGGCGTGCGCGTCGCGGAGGAAGAACGCAAGCGTCGCGAAGCGGCCGAGGCCGCTGCTGCCGCCGCAGGCAATGGCGGCGGTGGCGGTGGCGGCGGAGGAGTCGGCGGGTCACCCGGATCGGGAGGCTGGGTCCGACCGCACGGCGGCCACCGCAGCGCGGGGTTCGGCCCTCGTCCCAAGCCCTGCGCGGCATGCTCCGGCTACCACTACGGCGTCGACCTCGCGAACGGCTGCGGAGCGGCGATCTACGCGGCGCAGTCCGGCACCGTCGACTACGCCGGCCCCCGGGGCAACTACGGCAACTACATCCGCATCCAGCACGGCGGCGGAGTCTCCTCCGGCTATGCGCACATCAGGGACGGTGGATTCGCGGTCCGCAGCGGCACCTGGGTGAACTCCGGTCAGGTCATCGCCTACGCCGGCAACACCGGAGCATCCGTCGGCTGCCACCTGCACTTCGAGGTCTACATCAACGGCGCGTACACCAACCCCATCACCTTCCTCGCGGATCGCGGCGTCTCGGTCTGAGTTCCGCGTCCACGACGAGGAAGACCCCCGACCGCTGTGCGGATCCGGGGGTCTTCCTCGTTGCAGCGAGGGGTCAGTGACCCTGCTCGCCGAAGCGGACGATCGCCTCGTCGAGGATGCGCTGCGCCTCTGCGGCGTCGCCCCACGCGTCGACCTTGACCCACTTGTTGGGCTCGAGGTCCTTATAGTGCTCGAAGAAGTGCTCGATCTCCTTCTTGGTGAACTCGGCGACGTCGCCGATGTCCTGGATGTGTGCCCAGCGGGGGTCCTTCGACAGCACGGCGACGAGCTTGTCGTCTCCGCCGGCCTCGTCGCTCATCTTGAGCACGGCGACGGGGCGCACCTCGACGACGACGCCGGGGTAGATCGCGTGGTCGAGAAGCACGAGCACGTCGAGCGGGTCGCCGTCCTCTCCGAGGGTGTTGTCGAAGTAGCCGTAGTCGGCGGGGTACCCGAAGGTCGTGTAGAGCACGCGGTCGAGGTGCACTCGTCCGGTCTCGTGGTCGACCTCGTACTTCACGCGGCTGCCGCGCGGGATCTCGATGACGGCGTCGTGTGCGCCCATGCGTGTGCTCCTCAGAAATGACGGTTGGATGCCGCGCACTAGCCTACCCGCGGCCGGTGGATGGCCTGGGCGCCTGCCGGGACGCCCGGCTCAGCAGCGTCGTCACGACCCCTGTCAGCAGCAGCACGAGGAGCCCGGCGTAGCCGAGCGACGGCACGAACACCGCGATCGCGAGGGCGATCAGGAACAGGATGATCGCGGCGAGGTCGCCGATCACGCCCGCTCGCAGAACCTCGACGGGCGTCGTCGTGAAGTCGGGATGACGCAGCAGATAGAGCCACCCCGCCAGGGTCGTGATCTGCGTGAGGATCAGCGTGCCGATGTAGACCACCGGCTGCAGAGAGTCGGTCTCCATCTGTCCGATCATCGCGGTCGGCACGGGCAGCCAGACGATCGTCGCCATCCAGGCGATGTTGATCCAGAGCAGCGGGCCCGTGACCCACTCGACGTCGCGGTACTGCCGATGGTGGCCCATCCAGAACGTCGCGATGAGGACGAAGCTCAGCCCGAAGCTCAGCAGCTGACCCGAATGCTCGACGAAGAACTCGGCCGTGCTGAGCGTGCCGGAGGCGGCCTCGGACACGGATTCCATGAGCGGAAGGATCAGCAGAGTCATCGCGATCGCGACGACGGCATCGACGAACGCCTTGAACCGCTCTGTCCTGAACCGCACTGCCCTGAAACGCACTGGGTGATCCGTCACGGCGCCAGGTTAGGACGCAGAGCCCGCAGAGCGCGAGACCTGCGCGGCGATCCATCCTCGTGATCTACCGTTGGTCTGTGCCGTCGCTATCACCCGCCATCGCCGAGATCCGCCTCGCCGTGCGCACCGCGCTCGCCGATCTGCCCGCGGGATCGACCGTCGTCGTCGCTCTCTCCGGGGGAGCGGACTCGCTCGCGCTCGCCGCGGCGACCGCGTTCGAAGCCCCCAAGCTCGGGCTCCGCGCGGGGAGTCTCACGGTCGACCACGGTCTTCAGGACGGATCGGATGCTGTCGCCGCGCGCGCCGCGCGAACGGCGGCGGCGCTGGGGCTCGACGCTCTCATCGTCCGGGTCGAGGTGGGCGAGGACGGCGGTCCGGAGGCCGCGGCCCGCGACGCGCGGTACCGGGTGCTGAAGGACGCTGCCGCGGACGCCGGCGCTTCAGCCGTGCTGCTCGGACACACGCTCGACGACCAGGCCGAGACGGTGCTGCTCGGTCTCGCCCGCGGATCCGGGGCGGCGAGCCTGCAGGGGATGGCGCCGGTGCGCGAAGACGACGACGGGCTGCGCTGGGTGCGGCCGTTGCTCGCGGTGCGGCGCGAGACCACGCGAGCGTGCTGCACGGCATCCGACCTCGAGGTCTGGGACGACCCGCACAACGCAGAGCAGCGATTCGCCCGGGTGCGTGTGCGCGACCGGGTGCTGCCAGTGCTCGAATCGGAACTCGGCCCCGGCATCGCCGAGGCTCTGGCGCGCACGGCCGAACAGCTGCGGGAAGACGCCGAGGCGTTCGACGAGATGATCCACGAGACGATCGAGGACATCGTCGAGCATGCCGAGGCGGGGATCTCGGTCAGCGTCGCCGCTCTCGCCGCCAATCCGGCGGCTCTGCGCAATCGGATCATCCGACTGGTGGTCGACAGCGAGTTCGGGGTGGGCCTGACGCGCCTGCAGACTCTCGAGGTCGCGCGGCTCGCCACGGACTGGGCGGGTCAGGGCCCCATCGACCTGCCGTCGTGCTCGGCGGCCCGGGTGGGCGGACGCATCGTCTTCACCGCGCGCTGAGTCGCAGTATTCCGCGACCCGCAGCGACGAGAGAACCCCTGCGGTCCCGTCCTCGGGGACCGCAGGGGTTCTGGTCAGGCAGGGGCGGCTGCTACCTCTTGCCGCCGAGCAGCCCGCCGAGCAGGTCTCCGATGCCGCCGCCACCCGAGGACTTGCCGCCGCCGAGGATGCCGCCGAGCAGGTCTCCGATGCCGCCGCCACCCGACGAGCTGCCGCCGCCGAGGATCCCGCCGATCACATCGCCGATGCCGCCGCCACCCGACTGCGTCTCCGCAGCGTCGGGCTTCGCGGACTTGTCCTTCGTGGCGTTGGCGATCAGGCCCATCACGATCGGAGCGAGGATCGGGAGGAGCTTGCCGAAGTCGATGCCGGCGGTCTCCTTCGACTCCGTCAGCTTCTCGGTGACCTGCTTCTCGTCGTCGCCGAGGATGTGCGCGACGATCTTGCCACCGTCGGCCTGATCGATGTCGTCGACCTTCGCCGCCCCGGGCTTGCCCTGGTGGCGCTTCAGAGCGTTCTCGATCGCCGCAGAGCCCTCCGCGGTGGACGCGTTCTTGGCGAGGCCGCCGAGCAGCACGGCGCCGCCCTGTTCGACTGCCTCTTTTGCGACGTCGGGGGAGACTCCGAGCTTCGCGGCGATGTCGTCGATCGGGACCTGCGTGAGGATGTCGTCGAGTGCCATGGGTGAATCCTTCCGTCTGCGGGCCCACGCCCGTTCAAGCGCCACAGTAGTGCGGATGCCGGACCTGTACCCGGAATTCTGGTGGACGATCTGCGGATCCTGTGCGGGACCATGCCGGTGCGTCACCTAAAATCAATCCATGCGCGCCGCGGAGATCCAGGACGACCTTGCTCAGATCCTCGTCACAGAGGAGGAGATCATCGCCAAGCTCGATGAGCTCGCAACTCGGGTCGCGGCCGACTACGAGGGCAAGGAGATCATCCTCGTCGGCGTGCTCAAGGGCGCGGTCATGGTCATGGCCGACTTCGCACGTGCTCTCCCCTTCCACGCCCCGATGGACTGGATGGCGGTCTCGAGCTACGGCGCGAGCACCAAGTCGAGCGGCGTGGTGCAGATCCGCAAGGACCTCGACACCGACCTGAACGGCAAGCACGTGCTGATCGTCGAGGACATCATCGACTCGGGCCTCACCCTCAGCTGGCTGCTCGAGAACTTCGAGTCGCGCGGTGCGGAGTCGATCGAGGTGCTCGCACTGCTGCGCAAGCCGGAGGCCGCGAAGGTCGTCATCGACTGCAAGTACGTCGGCTTCGACATCCCCACCGACTTCGTCGTCGGCTACGGCCTCGACTACGACGAGCGTTACCGCAACCTGCGCGATGTCGCGGTGCTCGCTCCCCACGTCTACAGCTGATCGGCTGCTCGGGGCGCACCGCTACGCCGTGGGTGAACGCACAGCGGCCACCTAGGGCCCGCGCGATACGCTGATCCGACCATGGATGTCAAGAAGCTCACTCGGAATCCGCTGATCTACGTCGCTCTGATCGGTCTGCTGCTGTTCGGCGGCTTCCTGCTGATCTCGAACCTCGGCGCGCCGAAGCAGATCACGACCCAGGAGGGTCTGGAGCTGCTCTCCGGCAAGACGGTCACCGAGGTCGTGAACACCGACGGAGACCAGCGCGTCGACATGACCCTGTCGAAGGCGTTCGAGGGCTCGGAGAACGTTCAGTTCTACTACGTCGAGGCGCGCGCCGAAGAGGTCGTCTCGGCGATCAACGCCGCCGAACCGAAGGACGGCTTCAACGACGCCGTGCCGCGCGCGACGTGGTTCGACGGCATCCTCTCCCTTCTTCTTCCCCTCGTGCTGCTCGGCCTGCTGTTCTGGTGGCTGCTCTCGTCGATGCAGGGCGGCGGCAGCAAGGTCATGCAGTTCGGCAAGTCCAAGGCGAAGCTCGTCAACAAGGAGACCCCGACGGTCACCTTCGCCGATGTCGCGGGTGCAGACGAGGCGATCGAGGAGCTCCACGAGATCAAGGAGTTCCTGCAGGACCCGGCCAAGTTCCAGGCCATCGGCGCCCGCATCCCGAAGGGCGTGCTGCTATACGGCCCTCCAGGAACCGGAAAGACGCTGCTCGCCCGCGCCGTCGCCGGAGAGGCCGGAGCCCCGTTCTACTCGATCTCGGGTTCTGACTTCGTCGAGATGTTCGTCGGTGTCGGCGCCTCCCGCGTCCGTGACCTGTTCAACCAGGCCAAGGAGAACGCGCCGGCGATCATCTTCATCGATGAGATCGACGCCGTCGGTCGCCACCGCGGCGCCGGCATGGGCGGCGGAAATGACGAGCGCGAGCAGACGCTCAACCAGATGCTCGTCGAGATGGACGGCTTCGACCCGAACGCGAACGTCATCGTGATCGCGGCGACCAACCGCCCCGACATCCTCGACCCGGCTCTCCTGCGCCCCGGCCGCTTCGACCGCCAGATCGGCGTCGACGCCCCCGACCTGCGCGGGCGCCAGAAGATCCTCGAGGTGCACAGCAAGGGCAAGCCGCTGTCGAAGAGCGTCGACCTCGAAGTCGTCGCCCGCAAGACCCCCGGCTTCACCGGAGCGGATCTCGCGAACGTCCTCAACGAGGCCGCACTGCTGACCGCTCGCTCGAACGCGCAGCTGGTCGACAACCGTGCCCTCGATGAGGCCATCGACCGCGTGATCGCCGGCCCCCAGCGTCGCACCCGCGTGATGAAGGACAAGGAGAAGCTCATCACCGCGTACCACGAGGGCGGTCACGCTCTCGCTGCCGCGGCGATGAACTACACCGACCCCGTCACGAAGATCACGATCCTGCCCCGGGGCAAGGCTCTCGGCTACACGATGGTGCTGCCGCTCGACGACAAGTACTCCATCACCCGCAACGAGCTGCAGGACCAGCTGACCTACGCCATGGGCGGTCGCGTCGCTGAGGAGATCGTGTTCCACGACCCGACCACCGGCGCCTCGAACGACATCGAGAAGGCGACGTCGATCGCTCGCAAGATGGTGCTCGAGTACGGCATGACCACCCAGGTCGGACCGGTCAAGCTCGGCAGCGAGGGCGGCGAGCCCTTCGCCGGTCGCGACATGGGCAGGGGACGCGAGTACTCGGAGAGGGTTGCCGAGCGGGTGGACGCAGAGGTGCGCGCGCTCATCGAGCAGGCTCACAACGAGGCCTACGAGGTCATCAGCGCCAACCGCGACATCCTCGATCGCCTCGCCCTGTCGCTGCTCGAGGAGGAGACCCTCGATCACAACCAGATCGCGGAGATCTTCACCGAGGTGAAGAAGCTCCCCGAGCGTCCGCTGTGGCTCTCGAGCGAGGACCGCCCCGTTTCGGAGCGGCCTCCGATCGAGGTCCCGAAGAAGGACGTCTCGCTGGTGGCTTCGGTCGAAGCGCCCACTTCGGCTCCCCGCACGCAGCCCGGATCGGCGGGAGCCGGCCAGGCTCGACCCGCGACGGCCTGACCCGTGTCTGTCGACCGCGCGCGTGTCGAACGGCTCACCAGGGAACTGCTCGAGGCGATCGGCGAAGACCCTGATCGTCCGGGCCTGAAGCAGACACCGACCCGCTTGGGCGATCTCTATGCGGAGTTCTTCGCGGGCGTGGGAGAGGACCCGGCGGCTCCGCTCGCGCACACGATCAGCGTCGCTCGGGGTCCTGCTCCCGACACCCTCCCGTCGGGTGCCGTGCTGCTGAGAGACATCCGCTTCCGGTCGGTGTGCGAGCACCACCTGCTGCCGTTCGCCGGGCGTGCGCACATCGCGTATCTGCCGGGGGAGCAGGTCGTCGGACTCGGAGCGCTCGTGCGCGTGGTCGAGATCCTCGCCGGTCGCCCTCAGGTGCAGGAGCGCCTGGGCGAGCAGATCGCCGACACGATCGCCGAGCATCTCGACACCCGTGGCGTGCTCGTGGTGCTCGACGCGAGCCACGGCTGCGTGACCATGCGCGGTGGACGACAGCCGGAGGCCTCGACGCTCACGATCGCCGCCCGGGGCGAATACACCGAGCCGATCGCACGGGCCGAGCTCATCGCGCTGATCGGGGCGTCGGGCTTGGGAATGGCGCACGGATGACAGGCATCTGGGGCATCGTCAACGTCACGCCCGACTCGTTCAGCGACGGCGGCCGCTATCTCGACGTCGATCGGGCAGTCGAGCACGGCCTGCGGCTGCGGGCCGACGGAGCCACCGTGCTCGACATCGGCGGCGAGTCGACCAGGCCCGGCGCCGAGCGGGTGGGAGACGAGGTCGAGCAGGAGCGCGTGCTCCCGGTCATCGAGCGCCTCGTCGCTGCCGGAGCGCCCGTGAGCGTCGACACCATCAACGCCTCCACCGCCGCGGCAGCCGTGCGTGCGGGGGCACGGATCGTCAACGATGTCTCCGGTGGACTGGCCGACCCCGAGATGCTCGCGGCGGTCGCCGAATCCGGCGCCGACTATGCGATCGGCCACTGGCGCGACAGCCCTGAAGACATGTATGCGAACGCCATCTACCGTCGGACTGCTCGCGAGGTGGCGGGGGAGCTCCAGGAGCGGATGGGCGAGGCCGCGGCATCGGGGATCGCGCCGTCGCGGCTGATCCTCGATCCGGGCATCGGGTTCTCGAAGCGAGGCGGACAGAACTGGGGCGTCCTGCGCGGACTCGACGAGATCGTCGCGCTCGGCCCGCGCGTGCTCATCGGCACGTCACGCAAGCGATTCCTCGCGGAGACCATCGGAGTGAACCCCGAGGAGGTCTCGGAAGCGCGGCGCGATCTCGCGACCGCCGTCACCAGCGCGCTGGCCGCGCGGGCGGGGGTGTGGGCCGTGCGGGTGCACGATGTCGGTGCCACCCGTGATGCTCTCGCCATCGTGCACGCCTGGGAGGGGAAGTAGGACCATGGATGTCCTCGACGAGATCGCCCTGACAGGACTCACCGTGTTCGGTCGGCACGGCGTCTACGACCACGAGCGTGAGAACGGCCAGGAGTTCACGATCGACCTTCGCCTCAGGATGCCGCTGAACGACGCGGCCGCATCGGACGATGTGGCCGACACCGTGCACTACGGAGAGCTCGCAGAGAAGGTCGCCGAGGTCGTCGCGGGCGAGCCGGTGAACCTCATCGAGACGCTCGCGGAGCGCATCGCCGCAGTCGCGCTCACCGACCATCGGGTGCATTCGGTCACCGTCACCGTGCACAAGCCGCACGCCCCGATCGCGCTCACGTTCTCCGATGTCGCCGTCACGGTGCGCCGGGCGCGGCAGCGATCCGCCGAGGAGGCATCGCGATGAGTCGCAACCTGGCCAACCCGCCGAGCCTGCCCGGCCCCCGACCCGGGCGGGAGGAGGCCGTGGCCGTCGTCGCCTTCGGCGCGAACCTCGGCGATCGCGAGGACACGATCCGGGCCGCAGCCGAGCGCATCGCGCGGCTGCCGCTGGTCAGAGACGTGCGCCTGTCGTCGCTGTTCGAGACGGTGGCGCTGCGGCTCGACGGGCCTGATCCGGAGGCCCCCGGATACGTGAACGCGGTCGCGCTGGTCACCACGCGCCTCGCCCCGTCGATCCTGCTCGGCATGCTGCACGCGATCGAGGACGAGCACGGGCGTGAGCGCCATGAGCGCTGGGGCGATCGAACCCTCGACCTCGACCTGATCGCATACGGCGACGAGTCGGCCGACGGCGATGGTCTGCAGCTGCCGCACCCTCGTGCCTTCGAGCGGCTGTTCGTGCTCGAACCGTGGCTCGAGCTCGACAGTGACGCCGTGCTGCCAGGCAGAGGTCGCGTGGCCGAGCTCGTCGCCGGGCTGCGTCGCGGGGAGCGCTCATGAAGCGCACCTCCCTCGGACTCCTCGCGGTCCTCGCCGTGCTCGCCGCGGCCGGGGGCTTCGTCCTCGACCACATGCTGACGGCGATGGGCCGCACGACCTTCACGCCGTCGCTGCTCCTGCCCGTCTTGCTGCTGCTCATCGCCGGGGCCTCGCTGGGGGTCGCCTGGCCGGTGCGTACGAGCGTTCGCAACGGCATCCGCATCGATCCGTTCCGCGCGACCCGTGCGGTGACGCTCGCCCGCGCATCGAGCCTGGTCGGGGCGATCATGGCGGGGTTCGGTGCGGGGCTGCTGGCGTTCCTTCTCTCCAGGCCGATCGATCCCCCGGTAGGGTCGACTGTGGCGATGGTGGCACTGATCGGAAGCGCGATCGTGCTCGCGGTCGTCGCGCTCATCGCCGAACAGTTCTGCACCCTGCCGAAGGATCCTGATGACTCAGAACCCAGAGATCGAGCCGGGGACCCCGGCACCGCTTAGTTCGACGGAGGTCACCGATCTCGCTGCCCTCGACCAGGGCACCTACTCGCAGCTGCGCACCGTGCGCAACGAGGCGAGGCTGGAGCTCGACGGCACCTGGCATCAGATCTCGCCGCGCTACGTGGTCTCGCAGGTCCTTCAGAATCTGATCTTCGTCGCGTTCGTGCTGGCGGCCGCCCTCGTGCTGGCGCTGGTGCTCGACCAGACCTGGGCGTGGATCCCGGCAGGCGTCATCGTGCTCATCACCCTGATCACGCTGGTGATCCTCCCCCGGCAGGCCAAGGCGATCGGGTACATGCTCCGCGATGACGACATCGTCTTCCGCAAGGGCATCCTCTGGCAGCGCATGATCGCGGTGCCGTACGGCCGCATGCAGCTCGTCGACATCACGCAGGGGCCCCTCGACCGGGCCTTCGGCGTCTCGCAGCTCAAGATGGTCACCGCCGCCGCGACGACAGGCGTGCAGATCCCCGGACTCGCACAGGCTGCCGCCGAGGCGCTGCGCGACACCCTGATCGCCGTCGCCGAGACCCGCCGGACGGGCCTGTGAGCGATCAGTCCTTCCCATCGCCCCCGGCACCGGCCGAATCCCCGGAGCGGGACGAGACCCTCGCCGACGGCGAGTGGCACCGGATGCACCCGCTCACCCCGCTCTTCAAGGGCGGGCTGGCGCTCATCATCATCGCGGGTATCGTGATCGCCAACCTGCGTGATCGGCTCATCGCCTGGTTCGTCGAGTTCTTCACTCCCGATGAGGTGCATTACGACGACTACTCGGGCGGCGATCCCGTCGACTGGGTCTTCGAGAACAACCTGCTCATCGTGGTGCTGCTCAGCGTGCTGGCGCTCGTCGCCGTGCTCGTGCTCGTCTTCTGGTTCGTGTGGCGGTTCCAGCAGTTCCGGATCACCGGCGATCATGTCGAGGTGCGCAAGGGCATCGTCTTCCGCTCGCACCGGCGCGCACCGCTCGATCGGGTTCAGGGCGTCAACCTCACCCGCCCGTTCCCCGCGCGCATCATCGGACTCGCGAAGCTCGAGGTCGTCGGGGCGGGCACAGACTCCAACGTCGAGCTCGAGTACCTCGCCACGCCGCGCGCAGAGGCGGTGCGGACCGACATCCTGCGTCTCGCCTCAGGTGCGCGCGCGGCGAGACTGACAGCCGCGGATGCCGCAGCCGGAGTGCGGCCCTCGGATGCCGCGGGTGCCGCCGGCGGTGCGCCTGGTTCGGCGCGAGCGCAGCTCGTCGGGTCGGTGAACGCCGGGGTCAACGATCTGATCAGCGGCGTCGACCTCGCCGATGTCGAGCCCGAGAGCGTCGTCAAGATCCCGACCGGTCGCCTGGTCGGGTCGCAGCTGATCTCGAGCGTGATCTGGTTCGTCTTCTTCGGGATCATCTTCGGCGTGGCGGTCAGCGGCGTCGCGATCGGCTCCCTGATCGACGGCGATCCGATCGGCGGGTTCCTCGGCCTCGGCATCACGCTGGGCATCGGGATCCCCATGATCATCGCGATCGTCGGAATCACCTGGGCGCAGATCTCGAAGTCGCTGCGCTATTCGATCGCTCCGACGCCCGATGGCGTGCGGATCACCTACGGTCTGTTGACGACCGTGACCGAGACGCTGCCTCCGGGGCGCATCTTCGCCGTGGAGGTCACGCAGTCGCTGCTGTGGCGTCCGTTCGGCTGGTGGACCATCAGGATCAACCGCATGAGCGGCAAGAGCGCCGCGCAGCAGTCGTCGGGCTCCGCACAGCAGTTCAACGTCGTGCTGCCAGTCGGCAAGCGCGCCGATGTCGAACGGGTGCTCGCCCTGATCCTCCCGGATGCTCCGGTCGCCGACATCCCGCTCGTCTGGGAGCACGGCATCCTCGGTCCGGTCGAGGGCGATCCCTATCGGACGATGCCGCGGCGCGCATGGTGGCGCCGACCTGTGTCGTGGAAGCGGCACGGCTTCGCGCTGACCGAGTTCGGACTGCTGCTCAGGCGCGGAGTCGTCTGGCGCAAGCTGGCCATCTTCCCGCTCGCACGACTGCAGGGCGTGTCGCTCTCTCAGGGACCGATCGATCGTGCGCAGCGTGTCTCAGGTGCGCAGGTGCACTCCGTGCAGGGCCTGATCACGGGGTATCTGTCAGGTCTCGAGCGCGACGACGCCCTGTATCTCCTCGATGGCGTGAGCTCGGCAGCGGTCGCCGCCGCAGCGCGCGATCACACCCATCGATGGGGTGAGTACGTGACGGATGCCGAGGGGGCGCAGGTTCCCGGGTACCCGGGCGCCGGGGCGGACACCGCGGCTCCCGTTCTCGCGGCTCCCGTTCCTCCGCCTCCCGCGCCGCCTGCTGCTCCGGTCGGTTCTCCGACTGGGCCTCCGGCACCTCCTGCGGCTCCGGCGCCTCCGGCACCTCCTGCGGCTCCGCAGGCGCCTCTTGCTCGGCCGGCCGTGGCTCCGGCACCGCCCGCGCCGCCGGTCTCGCCGCCGCCCGCGCCGCCGGTCTCGCCGCCTCCTGCGCCGCCCGTCTCTCCGGCACCTCCGGCGCCGCCGGCTCCGAACGGTGAGTGATCCGCTGCGCCGTGACGGGCGCCTCGGGGTCGGCATCATCGGGGCCGGGCGCGTGGGGCCCGTCATCGGTGCGGCTCTCGCCGGAGCGGGACACGCGATCACGGGAATCACCAGCGGCTCGGACGATGACCGGGCATCAGCAGTGCTGCCGGACGTGCCGATCCTCGATGCTCTGGAGGTCGTGCGTCGCAGCGAGCTCGTCGTGGTGGCCGTGCCGCATGACCAGCTGCCCGCTCTGATCACCGGCATCGCCGAGGTCGGAGGCTGGCAGCTCGGCCAGCTCGTGCTGCACACCGATCCCGGTCACGGCATCGAGGTGCTGCGACCTGCGGCCGCGAGCGGAGCCATCCCGCTCGCTGTGCATCCGGCGATCGCCTTCACGGGCACCTCGGTCGATCTGCGTCAGCTGCAGGCGAGCTATGCGGCGGTCACCGCTCCCGCCGCAGTGCTGCCCATCGCGCAGGCACTGGCCGTCGAGATGGGGTGCGAGCCGGTGGTGATATCGGAGGCGGATCGTGAGGCCTATGCCGACGCGATCCAGACCGTCACCGAGTTCTCGCGCTCGATCATCGCGCAGTCCACCTCGCGCCTCGGCGAACTCGGCATCGAGAACCCGGGCGGCTATCTCTCTGCACTCGTGCAGTCGACCGTCGAGCGGGCGCTCCGAGACGCGTCCGGCCCGCAGCCGCTCCTCTGAGGTCAGCGACCGCCCGAGAAGCCGCCGCCCCCGCCGCCGCCCGAGAAGCCGCCGCCGAACGATCCGCCTGCGCTCGACGAGCTGCTGGCGCTCGGCGCCGAGTACGTCGCGGAAGCCTGCGAAGAGGCGGCGAATGCGATGAGCTGGCCGTGGACGAACGGTGTGCTGGGGTCGCCGATCCACGTCGCCCCGCGCTGCTCGAAGGCGTACACCTGCTCGAGCAGGGCTCCCCATTCGTTCTCCATTCCGAACAGCATCGCGTAGGGGAGCAGGCGCTCGTAGACGACGATCACGTTCGCGCTGCCGTCCTGCCGCCGCTCGGCGCCGGAGTACGACTGGAGCATCTGCAGCCGATCGGCTTCAGCGACGCGGATGAACTCCCGCACGCCCATGAGGTACTCGTACTGCCGAGCCCCTTCGGCAGAGAGCACCGTGTGCCTCGAGAAGCTGTAGAAGGATGACAGGAAGACGAGGAACGCTCCGAAGGCGATCGCCACGAACGCGGGAATCGCCGAGACCCTCCCCGCGATGATTCCCGACATGCCCAGGGCGAAGCCGATCAGCACGATGCCGATCGCGCACCACTGCACGATCATCGCGCCCCTGCTGCGGGCCTTCGTGGTGAGCCCGCGCGAGGCAGCCGCCTCGATGCCGTGCTGCGACAGGGTCTTCATGCGAGCGGCGAACTCCTCGCTCGCGTGGGGGAGTTCGGCGACCCCCGAGGAGTCCGCGCCGGCGAACAGCGCGTCCAGCGCCTCGACATCGAGCTGGTCGGGGATCCGGCCACCCGGAAGGCGCCGCAGCCGCGGCTGTTCGGCGTCCGTCCCCTCTTCGATGCGGAGCGTGCCGCGCACAGCGAGGTGGATGATCTCGGCCGGGATCGGATCCTTGGCTCCGGGCACGATCGCGGCGGCGAGCAGCGGCGGCAGGGAGTCCGGCACGTCGTACTGGGCCACGATGATGCCGCTGGCCTTGCGCCGGTTCCTCTTGAAGGCCGAGACGGTGAACCAGCTGGCGACCGAGAGCGCGAGTCCACCGAGCGCGGCGACAGCGGGTACTGTGTCGGTCACGGGGTTGGGCTGCCGAGCCGAGGGCTGCGCGACGGTGTTCGACTCGAATCCGACGGCGATCGTGATGCCCTTTCCGGGGGAGAGCTCCGTCGCCTCGACACTGAGCTGCGAGCCGTCCGAGGATGCGATCAGATCGCACTCGTCTGTCGAGCCCTGGTAGCCGGCGTAGCAGCGCGCGTCGCCGGTCATCCGATCCGTCATCGCCTCGTCGAACGCGACCTCAGCATGGAAGGCCTCGATGCGCTGAGTGCTGTCGAGCGGCAGCAGGTCCCAGTAGAACTCGTCGACGCCGGAGTCGGCGGCGAGGATCACGTCGCGCATCTCGTATTCGATGACGTAGGTCGTGAGTCCGCGCACGTAGTCGTCGTCGCCGGTGAGGACCAGCAGCAGTCCGTCCTCGTTCTCGGTCTCGTACGGCACGTCGGCGCCGGTCTCGTCGGTCACGGACAGCACACGCGGATCGAGCCACGCATTCTCGTAGCTGGTCGGCAGTCCGCGGACGATCCCCTTGTTCTGGTCGGTGTCGGGGAAGCGCGCCGTGAGGGTCTCGGTGACGTGCATGCGGGCGCGCCCGTCGTCGTCGAGTCCCACCTCGTAGCGCGCGTCCCACGACGCGTACGCGAAGTCGTCGACATCGGCGCGGACCGCGGTCGCACCGGACGCGGGGGCCGCGGGTGGCGCTGCTGCGGCAGCGGGAGCCGCTGACATGAGCAGCGCAGCGGCGGTGAGACCGGTCGTGACGAGAACGTGGGCGAGTCTGGTGGCTGCCATGCTTCGAGGCTACCCAGACTCGACCGCGGGGTGAGGGACGCGACCTCGGTAAACTGGACACGACTTTTCAAGGAGCCCCGAATGACTGACGCGTCTGCCGCGCCCGACACGACCACCGCCGCCACCGAAGAAGACGTGCACGAGCAGAAGGCCGTGCGCCTGGCCAAGCGCGAGCGTCTGGTCGCGAACCGAGCGGACGCCGGCGGGGGAGCCTTCCCGGTCAGTGTGCCCGTGACCCACCAGATCCCCGCGCTGCGCGCCGAGTACGGCGAGCTCGAAGCCGGTGCCGAGACCGGTGTCGTCGTCGGCGTCGCCGGTCGCGTGGTCTTCAGCCGCAACACCGGCAAGCTGTGCTTCGCGACGTTGCAGGCCGGCGACGGCTCGCGGATCCAGGCGATGATCTCGCTCGCGAACGTCGGGGAGGAGTCGCTCGCTGACTGGAAGGAGTACGTCGACCTCGGTGATCACGTGTTCGTGCACGGCGAGGTGATCTCCAGCCGCCGAGGCGAGTTGTCGATCATGGCCGATGCGTGGGCGATCGCCTCGAAGGCGATCCTGCCGCTGCCCAATGCCTACTCCGAGCTCAGCGAGGAGGGGCGTGTGCGCAGCCGCTACCTCGATCTGATCGTCCGCGAGCAGGCGCGTACGACCGTGCGCGCCCGCGCCGCGGTCAACGCGAGCCTTCGGGCAACGTTCGGCAGCCACGACTATCTCGAGGTCGAGACGCCCATGCTGCAGGTGCAGCACGGTGGAGCATCCGCTCGTCCGTTCGTCACGCATTCGAACGCCTTCGACACCGAGCTCTATCTGCGCATCGCGCCCGAGCTCTACCTGAAGCGCGCCGTCGTCGGCGGCATCGAGCGGGTGTACGAGATCAACCGCAACTTCCGCAACGAGGGCGCCGACTCGACGCACAGCCCGGAGTTCGCGATGCTCGAGGCCTACCAGGCCTACGGCGACTACAACCAGATGGCCGCCCTGACGCAGGAGCTCGTGCAGCAGGCGGCGATCGCGGTGGCCGGTTCGACCACGGTGACCTGGGCCGACGGCACCGAGTACGACCTCGGCGGCGAATGGGATCGCATCTCGATGTACGAGTCGCTGTCGGCGGCCTCCGGTCGCACGATCACGCCGAGCGACTCGGTCGAGGACCTGATCGCGTTCGCCGAGACGAACGGTGTGGACCTGCCCGCTCAGGCGACGCACGGCAAGCTGGTCGAAGAACTGTGGGAGCACTTCGTGAAGGGCGACCTCGTGCGGCCCACCTTCGTGATGGACTTCCCCGTCGACACCTCGCCGCTCGTGCGCGAGCACCGCTCGATCGAGGGCGTGGTGGAGAAGTGGGACCTGTACATCCGCGGCTTCGAGCTGGCGACCGGATATTCCGAGCTCGTCGACCCCGTCATCCAGCGCGAGCGCTTCGTCGAACAGGCGAAGCTCGCCGCTCGGGGCGATGTCGAGGCGATGCCCGTCGACGAGGAGTTCCTGCGGGCACTCGAGCACGGCATGCCGCCGTCCGGGGGAATGGGCATGGGGATCGATCGCCTGCTGATGGCGATCACGGGGCTCGGCATTCGCGAGACCATCCTGTTCCCGCTGGTCAAGTAGCGGGCGTCGCGCCGCGTCTGAACGCCCACTCCGGCAGCATCGCCGCGTTGATCATCGTCTCGAGCAGCGCGGCGAGGCCGTATTCGGGGTCGATCGCCCGCACGAGATCGAGGTACTGCCCGGCGTGACTCGATCGGCCGAGCGCCCACGAGAGCCATGCCGCAGCGGTGAGCGGTGCGGGCCTGGTGTCTCGCGGCGCGAGCGCTGCGGCGGTCCGGACGAGTGAGAGGGCGGCCCCGAGCCGCTCCGGATCGGGAGTGGGCCCTCGACCGAGGAAGACCTCGCCGAGGTCGTCCGGCACCGTGGAACCGGAGTCGGCGAAGGTGAGCTGCGCCTCGAGTGTGCGTTCGCCGCCGCGGACATCGGTCGCCCACTGCGTCAGTGCCACATCTCGGATCAGCGGGCGCTCGAGGCACCAGAGGAGTGCGGCGGTGGCGAACGGCGGCAGATCATCGGGTGACGCGAGCACGGCTTCGAAGAATGCCGGGATGTCTTCGAGGAGCACGAGCGCAGCGATCGCCTGGGGGTTCTCGGTGCCCGTCGGCCGGGCCTCTCCGCCTTGCGCGAGGAGGTCGGAGACGTCACGCAGCGCTCGCCCCACCCTCTCTCTGTCGGCGAAGCCTGCCGTCGGCAGAACAGCGCCGGCACGCTGGTCGCCTGAGACGTCGCCGACGCCGGGCACCTCGGGGGCCGTGCGATCGAGAGCGCGGAGCTGCGGGTCGCCGACGAGATAGCTCGACCAGCCGCCGGGGGTCACGCAGAGCGCGTCCACGATTCGCAGTCCCGCGTCCTCCGCGCGCCCGAGGAGTTCGTCGACCTCCACGGCGAAGGGAAGGACGAGCCCATCGCGCGTCTGCTGCGCAGCCTCGTCCGTGTAGACGACGAGGGCGACCGCATCCGTCCGCTCGACTCGGGAGACCAGACCGACCGCAGCATCCGCGTAGTCCTCGAGCTCGACGTCGTCGCGGGGGAGGTCGAGTCTCATCGCACCGTAGGTGCGTGTGCCTCGGAACGGCAGCAGGACGAGGCTCTCGGTCGGGGTGAAGCCTGCGAGGGAGGGGACGATGCTGAGGAACTCAGCGGAGCCGGAAGCGCGGAGCAGTGTTGTCATCCGGCGAGTCTCATCGCACCGCTGTCGTGACGGTCCGATTCCACAGCGCCGATCGTCGATCAGCTGCAGGCCCCCGAGTGTGGAGGAGCAGTGGGTCGCGTACCATGGAGCCATGGAGAACTTCTGGCTAGCAGCCGCATGGTCGATCATCCCGACCATCGGGGTGAGCGTCGTGTTCTTCTTCGTGCTCCGCGGAATCCTGCGGTTCGATCGCACCGAACGCAAGGTGCACGCACGGATCGAGGCCGAGGAGCGGGCCGCGCGCGGTCTGCCGCCGCGCTCCTGAGCGGCGTCGGCACCATCGGCTACTGTGTAGCCAGCGCACCGTCCGCGGTGCCCACTGACGCGCCCGGCGTCGGAGTGCCGACCGGCCGAGAGGACGAGGGATGACGCCCGAGATCTGGGCTTGGTGGACCGCGGCGTTCCTGATCGCCCTCGACCTGACGATCCGCATCACGGCGATCATCGTGATCCCGCGCAACCGGCGACCCACTGCGGCGATGGCGTGGCTGCTCGCGGTCTTCTTCATCCCGTTCATCGGCGTCTTCCTCTTCCTGCTCATCGGGAACCCGCGCCTGCCGCGCGCCCGCCGCCGCAAGCAGGATCAGATCAACGAGTACATCGCCGAGACGAGCGAGCACCTGCACTTCGGCACCCTGCGACCGGATGCGCCGAGCTGGTTCCCCCCGCTCGTCGAGATGAACCACAGGCTCGGAGCGCTGCCGATCTCGGGGGACAACGGCGCGCATCTGATCGCGGACTATCAGGAGTCGCTGGACGCGATGGCCGACGAGATCCGCAAGGCCGAGGACTACGTCCACATCGAGTTCTACATCCTCCAGGCCGACGCCTCGACAGACAACTTCTTCCGCGCGATGGAAGAGGTCGCAGAGCGCGGCGTGCACGTCCGCGTGCTCCTCGACCACTGGGCGAACAGATGGAAGCCGAAGTATCGGCAGACCGTCAGGCGGCTCGATCGCATGGGCGCGAACTGGCATCTGATGCTTCCGGTGCAGCCGCTGAAGGGGCGCATGCAGCGGCCCGACCTGCGCAACCACCGCAAGCTCCTCGTCGTCGACGGCAAAGTAGCCTTCCTCGGGTCGCAGAACGTCACGGACTCGACCTACAACCTGCCCAAGAACATCAAGCGCGGTCTGCACTGGGTCGACCTCATGGTCCGCATCGACGGCCCCGTCGTGCTGAGTGTGAACGCCATCTTCCTCAGCGACTGGTACAGCGAGACCGACGAGGTCCTGCAGGAGATCGACATCTCGCACGCCGAGACCGGGTCGGGAGATCTCGATTGCCAGGTCGTGCCGTCGGGGCCCGGGTTCGAGGTCGAGAACAACCTGCGTCTCTTCCTCGGGCTGCTCTACGCGGCCAAAGAGAAGATCATGATCGTCAGCCCGTACTTCGTGCCGGATGAAGCGCTGCTGCTCGCCGTCACCGCCGCGGTCGACCGTGGAGTCGCGGTCGAGCTGTTCGTCTCCGAAGAGGGAGACCAGGCGATGGTCTATCACGCGCAGCGCAGCTACTACGAGGCGCTGCTCAAGGCCGGGGTGCGGATCTGGATGTACCGCAAGCCCTACATCCTGCACACGAAGAGCCTCACCATCGACGACCAGGTCGCCGTGATCGGCTCGAGCAACATGGACATGCGTTCGTTCGGTCTGAACCTCGAGGTGTCGATGCTGGTGCGGGGCGAGGAGTTCGTCTCCGAGATGCGCGCCGTCGAAGACGTCTACCGCTCCCTCAGCAGGGAGCTGACTCTCGAGGAGTGGATGCAGCAGCCTCTGCGCTCGACCGTCCTCGACAACCTCGCGCGCCTCACCTCGGCGCTGCAGTAGGGCGGCAAGGCGGGGGTGCCCTCCGCAGACCGCGGCCGGTACCCTGTGTGCATGGAATCCCCATCGCGTGTCATCGCCGCACTCTCGTCCTTGGCCGCCGTGCTGCTCGTCGCAGGGTGCACGATCGGTCCTGGGGCCACCGGGTCGCAGGCGACCTCGAACCCCTCGAGCGGGCCCGGCCAGAGCACGGACGACTCGGATGACGTCGAAGGCACGCTGCTCGACGACGGCCGGATGTTCGCCGTCGTCACCTGGGGATCCTCCACCTGTGTTCCGCAGGTCGACACGGTGACGGCGGAAGGGCAGACCGTCTCGGTGACACTCGTCGAGCCGGAGTCCGAGGGAGACGGCGAGAAGGCATGCACGGCCGATCTTGCGTCGCGTGCGAGCGTCGGTGCGCTGCCGGAAGGTGTCGACCCGACGAAGGAGATCACCCTGCAGGTGACCTACGGCGACGTCGTCGACGACGTCGATCTCGACGGTGACCCCTCGTTCACCGGCACTCCCGGCTCATCGACCGAGTACGCACCGACCGCCGGCTGGTTCGACGACGGCTCGCTGGTCCTGCTCACCTGGGGCTCGTCGAGCTGCGCCCCCGTGGTCGAGGATCTCGAGGGCTCTGGCGCCTCGGGCACGGCGACTTTCGCGACCGACGACGACCAGGTGTGCACCATGGACATGGCGCCGCGTGCGACGATCCTGGAGTTCGGCGAAGATGCCGTCGACGACGACGCCTTCACTCTCACGCTCGTCGGCGGCGGCCTCGACGGCACGGTCGAGGTGCGGGGCTGACGCAGCACTCGGACGCCCGAGCCGCAGCGATCAGAACGACGCGACCGGATGGTCGGCGGGAAGGGCCAGCAGGAGCGCCCCGGGGTCGACGCGGCAGGTGATGCGCACCGCGGTCCCGAACTCATCGCCGTCGAGTTCGATCGGGGTGGGGGAGGTCACGGCCGCTTCGGCGGCGGCTCCGCGGAAGTAGTGCACCGAGGCATCCCGGCCCCGACGTTCGAGCACCCGGCGACCGGCGCGTGAGCGCCGCAGCACCGAGTTGTCCCACCAGATCTTGCGCCAGACCCCGAGCCAGCCCCACATGCCGGTGGGCTGGATCACGGCGACGTCGAGGACGCCGTCTGTGATCGACGCGTCGGGGATCAGAGAGATGCCCGCCGGCAGAGTGCCGCAGTTGGCGAACAGGATGCTGTGCACCTTGGTCGAGTGCAGGCGGCCGTCGTCGATCTGGAACACGGAGCGGAACGGCTCGGCGGTCACGAGCGACCTCGCGGCTCCGTCGACGTAGGCGATCCATCCCACCGACTTCTTCAGGTCTGGGCGGGTGTTGGCGATCATGTCGGCATCCAGCCCGACGCCCGCGAGAACGACGTAGGCGTGCTCCTCGTGCTCGCCGTTCTCCCGCGTCAGGCGCGCCCAGCCGATGTCGATCGCGTGGCGGAACTCGCCCAGCGCCGCGCGGATCATCTCGTCCGGGTCGGCCAGCGGGAGCCCCAGGTTGCGCGCCAGCAGGTTTCCGGTGCCGCTCGGCAGGATCGCGAGTGGCACCCCGGTGTTCGCGATGGCTTCGGAGACCGCGCGCACCGTGCCGTCTCCGCCGGCCACGAGCACGACATCCACAGCGCGGGCGAGGGCTTGGGCCGTCGCAGCCTGGCCGGGGTCTTCGATCGTTGTCGGATAGAAGGCCGGGTGCTCCCACCCTGCCTCGCTCGAGAGCGCGCGGACTCTGGCCCGCAGATGCTTCTCGTCGACTTTGATCGGGTTGTAGATGAGCGCCGCCTGGCGTCGGCCGGTGGCGCTCGTGGTCATGGCGCTACTCTAACCCGGGCGTCGACCCACCCGGTCGCGGCGGACGCGCCCGGGCCGCACCATAGACTTGGTGGATGATCGACCTCGCACTCCTCCGCGAAAATCCGGAGATCGTCCGCCGTTCTCAGGCCGCCCGTGGCAACGACCAGGGCACCGTCGACATCGCGCTCGAGGCCGACCGATCGCGCCGCGCGGCGCTCGCCGCGTTCGAGGAGCTGAGGGCCGAGCAGAACGCGTTCGGCAAGCAGGTCGCGAAGGCGCCGAAAGACGAGAAGGCGGCGCTCGTGGCGCAGGCCAAGGATCTCGCCGAGCGCGTCAAGCAGGCGCAGCAGGCGGCGAACGAGGCTGCCGAGGCCCTGGCCGCTGCTCTCGCACGCATCGAGAACGTCGTCATCGACGGCGTCCCCGCCGGGGGCGAGGCCGATTTCGTCGAGCTGCGCCGAGTCGGTGAGGTGCCCGCATTCGATTTCGAACCCCGTGATCACCTCGAGCTCGGTGAGATCCTCGGCGCGATCGACATGGAGCGCGGCGCGAAGGTGTCTGGCGCTCGGTTCTACTTCCTGCGCGGCATCGGGGCTCGTCTCGAGATCGCGCTCATGAACCTCGCGCTCGACAAGGCGCTGCAGAACGACTTCGTGCCGCTGATCACGCCCACCCTGGTGCGGCCGGAGATCATGCAGGGCACCGGATTCCTCGGCGAGCACGCAGACGAGGTCTACCACCTCGACAAGGACGACGACCTGTACCTCGTGGGCACCAGCGAGGTCGCGCTCGCCGGATACCACAAGGACGAGATCCTCGATCTGGGCAAGGGCGCGCTGCGGTACGCCGGCTGGTCGACCTGCTATCGCCGCGAGGCGGGCTCGCACGGCAAGGACACCCGCGGCATCATCCGGGTGCACCAGTTCAACAAGCTCGAGATGTTCGTCTACACGAACCCGGAGGATGCGGAAGCTGAGCACCTGCGTCTCGTCGCTCTGCAGGAGGAGATGCTGACCTCGCTCGGCCTCGCCTATCGCGTGATCGACGTCGCAGCAGGCGACCTCGGCTCCAGCGCAGCGCGCAAGTACGACATCGAGGCGTGGGTGCCGACGCAGGGTGCTTTCCGCGAGCTCACCTCCACCTCGAACTGCACGACGTATCAGGCGCGCCGCCTCGACATCCGACACCGGCCCGAGGCTCACGAGGGCCAGACCGCGAAGACGCAGCCGGTGGCGACCCTCAACGGCACGCTCGCGACGACCCGCTGGATCGTCGCGCTGCTCGAGACGCACCAGCAGGCCGACGGTTCTGTGCGCGTGCCGGAGGTGCTTCGGCCCTACCTCGGCGGACTCGAGGTTCTGGAGCCGACCGCGTGACGGCTCCCTGGCTCGTCGGGCTCGACGTCGACGGCACGATCATCCTGCAGGACGAGACGATGAGCCCCGGCGTGCCCGAGGCCGTCGCGCGGCTGCGAGATGCCGGTCACGAGGTGACGATCGCCACCGGACGCAGCTGGATGGCCACGCGTCGCTGGGTCGAGCAGCTCGAGCTGACCCCGCAGTTCGTGGTGTGCTCGAACGGAGCGGTGACCATGCGTCGGGTGGGCGACGAGTGGGAGCGGTGGCACATCGAGACGTTCGATCCGTCTCCCGTGCTCGCTCTCCTGCGCGACCGCCTGCCGGAGGCCCGGTACATGGTCGAGCTCGGCTCGGGGCTCAGGCTGTACACCGAGCACCTGGACGACTGGACGCTCGACGGCGGACGACAGGTCGGCTTCGAAGAGCTGGTCGCCGAGCCGGTCTCCCGTGTCGTCGTCGTGTCGCCGGGGCACGATGAGGAGGACTTCCACCGCCTCGTCGCGGACGCAGGACTCAACGAGGTCTCGTACGCGATCGGCTGGACGGCGTGGCTCGACATCGCGCCGCAGGGCGTCGACAAGGGCACGGCGCTCGAGCGCGTGCGCACCGAGCTCGGCTTCGAGCGCGGGCAGGTCTTCGTGGCCGGCGACGGACGCAACGACATCGGCATGTTCGGGTGGGCGCTGGGGCTCGACGGCCGTGCCGTCGCCATGGGGCAGGCGCCCGCAGAGGTCAAGGATGCCGCGGGCGAGGTGACCGGCGACGTCGAGGACGGCGGGCTCGCAATGGCACTGAACACGCTTCCAGCGGCCGCCCAGGTCAGCGCGAGAGAATAGAACTCGGCTAGACTCACGGCTTGTCGGCAGATTCGTCTGTCGGGAGGGTTGTCCGAGTGGCCGATGGAGCTGGTCTTGAAAACCAGTGGGCAGAGATGTCTCGTGGGTTCGAATCCCACACCCTCCGCATTCCAGGGAACGGTGTCCCCCCGCACCGCACGCTGAAACCGAAAGGCACCGAGTGAGTCCTCACACCCGACGCCGTCGTACCATCGCGCGACACGGACAGCTCCACTCGCCGGGCCCCGTCAGCCAGCTTCTGACGTTCATCGCGATCGGTCTCGCCGTCGTCCTGGTGAGCGGCTTCGGCGTCGTCTCGTACATCGTCTACGACCTCTCGAGCACGGTCTCGGCCAACGCGGTCGAGCTGGACAGCACCGAGGAGCTGCCGCCGGACATCAGCGAGTACGAGGGCGGATTCAACATGCTCCTCACCGGTGTCGACACGTGCGAAGAGGCCTATGCGCAGTACTTCGGCGAACGCTGCACCGGCGCCGACTCCGAAGGCACGCTCAATGACGTGAATCTCCTCCTGCACGTGTCGGAGGAGCCCCGCCGCATCACCGTCGTCAGCCTGCCCCGAGACATGATGGTGCCGATCCCCGAGTGCGAAGACGCCGAGGGCGACGTGCACTCCGCGATGAGCAAGCAGCAGATCAACACCGCCTACACCGACGGCGGACTCAACTGCGTCGCGAAGACCGTCTCCGACCTCACCGGTCAGGAGATCCAGTTCGCGGCATCGGTCACGTTCGGCGGTGTGATCGAGATCACGAATGCGATCGGCGGCGTCGAGGTGTGCCTCGCCTCTCCGATCAAGGACCGCTACACGGGCCTCGATCTGGCAGCCGGGAACCACGTGATCGAGGGCATCACCGCTCTGCAGTTCCTCCGCACCCGCCACGGCGTCGGAGACGGCAGCGACCTCGGACGCATCGGCAACCAGCAGCAGTACATGTCGAGCCTGGCGCGCACGCTGATCAGCGGCGAGACGCTCGGCAACGTCCCCATGATGTTGAAGCTCGCGACCACCGGTCTCGACAACGTCGAGGCGAGCACCTCGCTCGCCGACCCGATGAAGATCGTGCAGATCGCGCTCGCGGTGAAGTCCGTGCCGTTCGAGGACATCGTCTTCCTGCAGTACCCGACGTTCGCGGACCCGGCCGACCCCAACCGCGTCGTGCCGGACAAGGAGTCCGCCGAGGCCATGTGGAACGCGATCAACGAGAACGCCCAGCTGCAGGTCACGCATCAGAACACCGAGAACGACGGAGTCGTCGTGACGGATCCGGCCACGCAGACGCCCGCCGACGCGGGTGCCGAGGCGGCGACGCCTGACCCTGCGGCGACACCTGAGAACGTCGTAGCGCTGCCTGACACGATCAAGGGCAACTCGGCCGCGCAGCAGACCTGCTCGAACGGAAACGTCCGCTGACGTCCACGCCGACCGCACGGACCATCCCGAAGAACCGCCCCTCCTGCCTGTCAGGGTGTGGGCGGTTCTCCGCGTTCAGCGCGTAGGCGTCTCCGGCTGATCGGTCGGCGGGTAGAGCACGTCCATGAGGGCTCCGATGATGCCCGGCATGTCGACGGAGCGGTCGATCATCCACTGCAGCTGCAGCCCGTCGGCGACCGCCTGGATCACCCGTGCCATGGTGTCCGGGTCGAGCGTCGCCCGGTGGGCGGCGTCGTGGACGAAGCTGTCGGTGATGCTCTCGCGGAGCTTCTCGCTGCGCTCGAGGAAGTACTGATGGGCCGGATGCGCGGGGTCGACGGCGTCGACCGAGAGGCGTGAGAACAGTTCGACGACTCCGGGGACCTCGGTGTTGTGGCGGATGACATCGATGAACGCGGACTTGCCGTCGACCGGATTCAGCGTCTGCGGCATCATGCCGTCGTGCTCGTCGCGCTTGCGCAGCACCTCGGTGAAGAGCTCCTCCTTGCTGCCGAAGTAGTGCAGGAGCGCGGCGGGGGTGACGCCGACCAGCTCGGCGATCTGCTTGAGCGAGGCGTTCTGGTAGCCCTTGCGGCCGATCACATCGAGAGCGCTCTCGAGGATCTCCTCGCGTCTGGCGACGCCCTTCGCGTATGAACCTCGTCGTGCCATCCCTCGAGAGTAATCCTGAACAACGTTTGAGATCCAATACTTACTGGCATATAGTTTTCGCAGGACACCGCCGTCGCCGCGAAAGGAACATCATGACCGATACATCGGCATCCGATCTCACCCTCGAGGAGAAGGCATCGCTCACCAGCGGTGCGGACTTCTGGACGACGAAGGCCATCGAGCGCGTCGGTCTGCCGTCGATCGTGATGACCGACGGCCCGCACGGCCTGCGCAAGCAAGCAGGCGGCACCGATCACCTCGGTCTCTCGAGCAGTGTGCCGGCGACCTGCTTCCCTCCCGCTGTCGGCATCGGCTCGTCGTTCGATCCCGAGATCGTCGAGCGCGTCGGCGCGGCCATCGGCGTCGAGGCGGCGATCGAAGACGTCGCCATCGTGCTCGGCCCCGGCATCAACATCAAGCGGTCGCCCCTGTGCGGTCGCAACTTCGAGTACTTCTCGGAGGACCCGATCGTCTCGGGGATCCTCGGTGCGGCCTCGGTGCGTGGAGTGCAGTCGCAGGGCGTCGGCACCTCGCTCAAGCACTTCGCGGCCAACAACCAGGAGTTCGATCGCATGCGCGCGAGCTCCGACGTGGACCCGCGTCCGTTGCACGAGATCTACCTGCGCGGCTTCGAGCGTGTGGTCAAGGATGCCGAGCCGTGGACCGTCATGTGCTCGTACAACCGCATCAACGGGGTCTACGCCTCGGAGGACCCGTGGCTGCTCACACAGGTGCTGCGCGATGACTGGGGCTTCGACGGTGTGGTCGTCTCGGACTGGGGTGCTGTGAACGACCGCGTGGCTGGCGTCGCCGCCGGTCTCGACCTCGAGATGCCGTCGTCGGGCGGGCGGACGGATGCTCAGCTCGTGGCCGCGGTGCGCGCCGGCGAGCTCGACGAGAGCGTGCTCGACACCGCAGCCGACCGTGCGATCGATCTCGTGCGCAAGGCGCAGCGGCGCCCGGCCGTCGCAGGTCCTCTCGACGTCGACGCGCACCATGCGCTCGCGAGGGAAGCGGCCGGACGCTCGATCGTGCTGTTGAAGAACGACGGCGACGTGCTGCCGCTCGCCGCCGAGCGGAGGATCGCCGTCATCGGAGCCTTCGCGACCGAGCCGCGCTTCCAGGGAGCCGGATCCTCGCTCATCAACCCCACCCGCGTCGACGCCGCGTGGGACGAGCTCCGTGCCGTGGGCGGAGAGAACGTCACGTACGCTGCCGGCTTCGCTGTCGAGGGCGGTGACATCGCGGCATCCGGCCGTTCGGCCGACGACCTGCGCGCCGAGGCCGTCGCCGTCGCATCCGCAGCCGACGTCGCCGTCATGTTCCTCGGCCTTCCCGCTGCCGAGGAATCCGAGGGCTTCGACCGCGAGCACATCGATCTGCCCGCTGCGCAGCTGGAGGTGCTCGACGCCGTGATCGCGGCGAACCCCACCACGGTGGTCGTGCTCTCGAACGGCGGCGTCGTCGCGCTGCCCTTCGCCGAGCGGGTGCCGGCGATCGTCGAGACGTGGCTGCTCGGCCAGGCCGGCGGCGGCGCTGTCGCCGACGTGCTCTACGGAGCGGTGAACCCCTCGGGAAAGCTCACCGAGACCGTTCCGGTGCGGCTGGAGGACAACCCCTCGTTCGGCAACTTCCCCGGTGAGTTCGGTCACGTCCGCTACGGCGAGGGCGTGCTGGTCGGCTACCGCTGGTACGACGCGAAGGGCCTCGACGTCACCTTCCCCTTCGGGTACGGCCTCTCGTACACGACGTTCTCGTATGGCGAGGCGTCGGTTGCGGCGAGCGAGAGCGGCGACATCGTCGTGCGGGTCGATGTGACCAACACCGGAGACCGCGACGGCCGCGAGATCGTGCAGGTCTATGCGGCCCCGGTCGCCTCCGTCGTGCAGCGCGCGCCGCGCGAGCTCAAGGCCTTCGCATCGGTGGCGCTCGCTGCGGGTGAGACCCGTACCGTCGAGCTCGTCGTGCGCCGAGAGGACCTCGCCTATTGGGACGTGCGCGTCGACCGCTGGATCGTCGAGAGCGGCGAGTACACGGTCGAGGTCGCCGCGTCGAGCCGCGACATCCGTTCCTCCACGACCGTGCAGGTCGAGGGCGATGCCGTCTCGCTTCCCCTCACGATGAACTCGTCGATCGGCGATGTCCTCGCGCACCCCGTAGCTGGCCCCGCCGTCATGGGCGCCCTCGGCGGATTCCTGGGAGAGCTGACCGGTGCGGACTCGTCGGCCGCCTCGATGATGCCGAACGACGAGGCGATGCAGAAGATGATGGCGTCGTTCCCGATCGGCCGACTGATCGGATTCCCCGGTGTCGACGTCACGCACGAGCAGGTCGAGCAGCTGCTCGAGGGCGCGAACGCGGGAGTGCTGACGCCGGCCTGATCTCAGACCGTCCGAACGACGAAGCGCCCTCTCCGTCCTGCGACGGGGAGGGCGCTGTCGTGTGCGGGGCTGTGCGTCAGGTCGTCAGGTCGCGTCCAGCCTCGTCTCTGAGAACGGGGGAGAAGCGGATGCCGAGGCCGTGATGCTCGTTCTCGGTGAGGAAGCCGCCGGCGACGGTCACGGGCGAGGGATCGGCCAGAGCGCCGAGCGCACCGAATCCGGCATCCTCCACATCCTCGACCAGTGGTTCGAACGCGGTGTCGGGCAGCGTCAGGGCGAGCTGGCCCGAGAGCTCTGGCAGCAGGTGGGGATGCAGGGCGACGCCATGCGAGGCGGCGAGCCCGGCGATGCGGAGCAACGGGGTGATTCCGCCGACGCGCACGATGTTGGGCTGCACGATCTGCGCGGCGCCTGCCCGGAGGAAGTCTGCGAAGCGGTGCACCGTGTGCAGGTTCTCGCCGACGGCGATGGGTACGTCGATGCGACGGGCGAGCTCGGTGTGGCCGATGAGGTCGTCGGCCCGCAGCGGCTCCTCGATCCAGGCGAGATCGAAGCGCGACAGTGCGTCGATCGACGTCGTCGCGCGGTCGAGATCCCAGCGTTGGTTCGCGTCGATCATCAGCGCGCGATCGGGTCCGAGCAGCGCGCGCACGGCGGCGACGCGCTCGATGTCCTCCGAGAGGTCGGGCTTTCCGACCTTGATCTTCACGGCATCGAACCCCGCATCGATCCAGCGCTGCACCTGGGCGAGCAGCTCGTCGAGCGGGTAATGCAGGTTCACGCCCGATCCGTAGGCGCGCACGCGCTCACGGCGGCAGCCGATCAGGCGCGACACCGAGGTGTCGGCAACGCGCGCCTCGGCATCCCACAGCGCGAGGTCGAGCCCTGCCAGCGCGATCGTCGTGATGCCACCGCCGCCCGCTTCGTGCAGGTGCTCCCACAGGCTCTGCCAGGCCTCGCCGGGAACAGCGGATCGGCCCACGGAGGCGGGAGCGATGTCCTGCTGCAGCAGCGACTGGACTGCGGGTGCGCCGATCTGCGGGCTCCACGAGAAACCCCATCCTTCGCCGCCGTCTGAGCGAACGACGTGGGTCGCGATGATACCGACCGACGTCACGTCTGCAGCCCACGGACGCGTCAGCGGCACCCGCTGGAGACGCGACGTCAGACTCCGGATGGTGGTCACAGCAGCGCGCGTCCTGCCGCGAGCTCCGTGCGCCAGGTGCGCGCGGCGCGCCAGCCGAGCAGGCGAGCCGCTTTGGCGGAGGAGAACGCGGGCGCAGTGCCGGTGAGCTCGGCCGCCGCCCGCGCAGTGCCGGGGTGGAACTGCGGCAGCAGCTCGCTCAGCGGGCGGTGGGCGAGCGCGTCGTCGGCGCCGACGAAGAACCGCTCGCCGTTCGGGATGTCGTCGAGGGCGTCGAGCAGGGCGTCGGCGAAGGCTGCGACGTCGCGGGCATCGATGTAGTTGAAGAGCGCCGGTGCCGACAGGGCGGGGTCATCGAGGCGTTCGAGCACGGTGTGCCCCTGCTGGGTCGGAGCGCCGGCCCATTCCTCGGGGGCGATCACGTAGCAGGGGCGGAAGGATGCGAACCGCACGTCGTCGCCCGCCTGGCGCCGCAGCATGTCGATCGTCTGCTCGATCAGCAGCTTCGACAGGGCGTAGGCGTTCCACGGTTCGGTGGGCGATGTCTCGTCGAGGGGGAGGCGCTCGGGAGTCCAGCCGCGGGGTGCGCCGTAGCCGATCACCGTCGGGCTCGACGCTGCGACCACGCGGCGGATGCCTGCACGCACGGCTCCGCCGAGCACCGACTGCGCGAGGGCGGCGTTCGTGCGCAGGATCACGTCTTCGGGTGCGCTGAAGGGCACCGCGATCGCCGCGAGGTGGATCACCGCGTCAGCTCGTGTGCTCACGAGCGCCGACGCCGTGGCATCCGCGTCGGACAGATCGAGGGAGAACTGAGTGATCCCGGCGCGGTCGAGGTGTGCGATCGGCTCTCTGTCGACGGAGATGAGCTCGTGTCCGGCATCCGCGAGTCCTGTCACGAGCGTGCGCCCGAGTCGCCCGGACCCGCCGGTGACGACGATCCTCATCGGCGTGCGAGCAGGGCGATCCCGAGCTCGTCGACCCTCACGGGGAGTCCGGTCTCGAGGGAGCGGTTGCCCGCGATGCCGACCGCGATGGAGCGGATGCCGTCTGTCCAGTCCGCCGGCCGCGCGAGCGGGTCATCGCCCGGACCTTCGAAGACGTCGGACAGGAGCAGGGCGTCGCCGCCGCCGTGTCCGCCGTCGCCGCCGTCGATGGGCACCTCGTAGGCCGCTTCCCAGTGCCGCTGCACGAGTATGCGCTCGCCTTCAGGGCGCAGTGCGGTGGTGCCGTCGCCGCCCGAGAGGCTCGGGTCGATGTGAGGATGCAGGCCCTCACCGGCCAGCACGGCTCCGCGTTCGACGACCTCGAGCTCGACGCGGCCGAGCGTGCCGTTGACGGCGACGCGATAGCCCTCCCACGGCGAGTGCGCGTTCAGCGAGTACGACATGGTCGCGCCCGAGACGTAGTCGACGACGAGCGCGAGGTTGTCCTCGATCGTGATGCCCTCGCTGAACACGTCGAGGTCGCGCACGTAGCCGTCGTGCTGCTCGGCGTCGAGGTAGAGCGCGGTCAGGCGTTCGTCGGTGCGGAGGTCGAGTTCGAAGAGGTCGCCGCCGTCGTGGGTTCCTCGCGCTGGACGCTCGCCGAGGCCGCGGCCGGCCGCATTCTCGGCGCCGTAGAAGCGAAGACCGCCCGACGCGTAGACGCGGGTCGGCTGCGAGCGGATCCACCAGTTGACGAGGTCGAAGTGATGGCTCGACTTGTGCACGAGAAGACCGCCCGAGTTCTTCTTGTCCCGGTGCCAGCGGCGGAAGTAGTCGGCGCCGTGGTTGGTGTCGAGCATCCACTGGAAGTCGACGGAGGTGACCTGCCCGATCGTGCCGTCCTGGATGATCCGGCGCAGCGCGCTGTTCCGGGGGGAGTACCGGTAGTTGAACGTCAGCACCACCTGTCGGCCGGTGCGTTCGACGACCTCTTCGATGCGGGCCGCGCTCGCCGCGTCGATCGTCAGCGGCTTCTCGACCACGACATCGGCACCGGCCTCGAGCGAGCGGACGATCAGCTCGGCATGCAGATCGTCGCGCGAGCAGATGATGACCCGGTCGACGCGTTCGTCGCGGATCACCTGTTCGAGCTCGTCGGGGGTCGCGAGGCGGGGAGCGGAGGCGCCTGCGTCGACCGCGCGTCCGGAATGGAAGGCGGCGCGCACGGGGTTGGGCTCGACGATCGCGACCAGTTCGGCGCGGTCCCGGTGCGCTCCGGTGATCGCATCGACATACATCTGCGCGCGGACTCCGGCACCGGCCAGGGCATAACGGGTCTTCGTCATCGTGATCCTTCTTTGATCTCGAACTCAGGAAACGTTTTCTCGACGATAGCACAGGGCGGAAGCCGAGCACTCGGACGGAGGCGGCTCAGTCCTCGCGCGGGGCGGAGGTGCTTCCGCGCACGACCAGGGTCGGTGTCATCGTGAGCGCCGGAGTGGGTTCGCCGCCGGTGAGTTGGGCGTGCATGGCGGCCCAGGCTGCTGCGCCCAGATCGACAGCCGGCACCGCCGCGGTCGTGAGCGGCGGCGACGTGTAGGCGGCGAACGGGATGTCGTCGAAGCCGGTGATCGACAGCTGGCCCGGTACCTCGACGCGGCGCACGGTCAGCGCCGAGAGGAGGCCCATCGCGACGAGGTCGTTGTAGGCGATCACGGCGGTCGCACCGCTCGCGAGCACCTGATCGGCGACGGCCGTGCCGCTGTCGAAGTCGACCCCCGCGGTGATCTCCTCGACCTCGAGCCGGTCGACCCGGGAGACCGCTGCGGCGATCGCCTCCTGTCGCGCCTTGTGCGTCACGCTGCGCGTCGCTCCGGCGAGATAGACCAGCCGGCGGTGGCCGAGAGACGTCAGATGGTCGACGATCTCGCGCATGCCCAAGCCGTAGTCGGCGCCGACGACGGGAGCGCTGATCTGCGGTCCGCGGTTGATCACGACGGCGGGGGAGAGCGCGGGCAGCAGCGCCGCGAGCTCCTCTTCGGGCATTCGAGGAGCGCACAGGATCACGCCGTCTGTGCGCAGTCGTGTCGCCCTGGCGAGCGCGTGCTCCTCGTCGAGATCTTCGCGGGAATCGGCGACGAGCACGTGATATCCATCGGCAGTCGCTGCACGGCTGAGCCCACGGAGGATCGCCTGGAAGGTCGGGTTCTCGAGATCCGGGATGACGACCGCGACCGTCTGGGTGCGGCCGAGCACCAGACTCCGAGCCACCGGGTTCGCGGTGTAGCCGAGTTCGGCGGCGGCGGCCCGCACGCGCTCCGCGAGAGCGGGGTCGACCGTGGGGTTTCCGTTCATCGCCCGCGACACGGTCGACAGCGAGACGCCGGCGAGCTTCGCGACGTCGGTGATGCCGGGGCGAGAGGATTCGCGTGCCATCAGCATCCCTCCATTCCGCGATCGGTCACGGCTGTCGTCATACTACGAGAAAACGTTCTACGAGGAGGGTCGCGTGGCCGGAGCATCCGAAGACCGCATCGAGAAGCAGGATCGTCTCGCGCGAGTGCGGCGCGACGTCGATGGTGCGACGCTCGTGCTCACCTCGCACGAGGCGGTGTCGTGGTACCTCGAGGGAGCGCGCACGCATGTGTCGCTCGCGGGTCCGCCGGTGCTCGCGGTGCGCGCGGAGACGCACGGAGATGTGCTGTTCGTCGCCGCGAACGAGGCGGATCGACTGATCGCCGAAGAGCTGCTGCCGGAGGATGCCGAGCGCGTGGTGCGGGTGCCGTGGTGGATCCCGCCGTCGGTCGCGGCGGCCGAGCGGTCGGGCGTTCCGGAGTCGCAGGTGGCGGCAGAGCTCCGCGCAGCGCGTGCGCGGATGCTGCCCGCCGAGACCGAGAGGTACCGAATTCTCGGGCGCGAGACGGCCGAGACCTTGACCGATGTGCTGGGCCGGGTCGGATCGGATCAGACCGAGCGCGCGGTCGCGGCGGTGGTCGCCACCGAGTTCATCGCCCGGGGGATCGATCCGCTCGTCGTGCTCGTCGCCGGCGCTGATCGCGGTGCGTTCCGGCATCCGCTTCCGACCGCGGGCGTGCTCGGTGATCGGGCCATGGTCGTGGTGTGCGGTCGCCGTGACGGGCTGATCGCCAACGCCACCCGCTGGATCGGAGCACCTGTCGATGAGGAACCGCTGCTCGGCGTGGAGCGTGCTTTCCTCGACGCATCGGTGCCGGGCGCTCGCCTCGACGAGGCGTTAGCCGCGGGCACGGCGGCGTACGCCCGCTTCGGCTTCGACGCCGACGAGTGGCAGCGGCACCACCAGGGTGGGCCGAGCGGCTATGCCGGACGCGACCCCCGCGCTACGGCGTCCACGGTCGATCGTCTCGTCGAGAATCAGGCGTTCGCGTGGAATCCGACCGCACCGGGGCTCAAGGTCGAGGACACCATGCTGCGCACGGCGGAGGGCTGGGACGTGCTGACGGTCGACGACCGCTGGCCGTCCGTCGAATATGAGGGACTGCGGCGTCCGGTCGCGAGGGCGTACGGGCCTCGCTGAGGGCGGCTCCTGCGGGACGGATGGCTGCTCGGACCGTGGCTGCTGATCATCCGCGTGTCAGGCGGCCGCCAACCGGGAATCGGTCAGCCATCCGTCCCGCAACGCTGCGCCGCGGACGGACCGTCAGCCGCTCGTCGAGCTGCGCACGATCAGCTCGGGCGGGAACACGGTCTGCCGGGGGATGCTCTCAGGGTCGGCCGCCTCTTCGAGCACGATCCGCAGCGCGGTGCGCCCGATCATGCGGCTGGGCTGGCGGATCGATGACAGCGGGACTGCGGCGGCCGCGGCGAACGGGTTGTCGTCGAAGCCGATCAGAGCGATCTCCTGCGGCACGAGCAGGCGTCCGCCGGCCACGAGCGACTGCAGCAGGCCGAGGGCGAGCAGGTCGTTCGCGGCGAAGAGAGCATCCGGCCACTCGCGGCGCGGGCGGGTGAGCAGGCGCGCGCCCGCGGCGACGCCCTCCTCGACGGTCATCGCCGCGGTCGGCACGACCTCGAGCTCGACGTGCACGGCCGCGTTCTCGGCCGCGGCACGAGCGCCGGCGAGCCGGTCGGTGACCTGGCGCATGTCGAAGGGGCCGCCGACGAACGCGATGCGCCGCCGACCTCCCTCGATCAGATGCTCGACCGCGAGTCGTCCGCCCGCGACGCTGTCGACCGAGACCGACGAGAACCCGCTGTCGGCGCTGAACCGGTCGACGAGCACCGTCGCGATGCCGCTCGCGCGGAACCTGCGCAGCTGCGTCATGACGTCGCCGTAGGGGGCGATGAGCAGACCGCGCACCTGCTGCTCGCGGAACAGATCGAGGTAGACCTTCTCCCGCGAGGGGTCGTCGTCGGTGTTGCCGTAGAGGATCGCGATGCCGTGGCTCGATGCCTCGTCCTCCGCCCCGCGCACGACGTCGTTGTAGAAGGGGTTCTGGCCGTCGAGCACCACGAATCCCACGGTCGTGCTGACACCGGCTCGAAGCTTGCGTGCCGCGTCATTGCGCACATAGCCGAGTTCTTCGATCGCCTGCGTGACGCGTTCGACCGAGTCGCTGGAGACCTCGTCCGGCCGATTCAACACGTTCGAGACCGTGCCGACGGAGACGCCCGCACGGACGGCGACATCGCGGATGCTGATCGGCATTCGGCTGTCCTCTCGTCGTCGGGCGGATCACGCTTCGGCATCGGGGGTTGACCTGAGACCGGCATCACATACACTAGCCTGAAACGAGCTTGAATCGATTCAGGTAAAGTTCATTCCGATCATCATCCCCCTCAACGGAGAGGAAAGCCAGTGGTAGACGCAGCCTCCGCCCGCAGCGCTCCCCCCACCGCGCTCGAGCTGCATCGGGTCGTGAAATCCTTCGGCCCCGTCGTCGCGCTCCGCTCCGGCAGCCTGACGCTCCGCCCCGGTTCCATCCACGCCCTCATCGGCGAGAACGGAGCGGGCAAGTCCACGCTCGTGAAGATCATGGCCGGTCTCTACCGTCGTGACTCGGGGGACTTCCGCCTGCACGGCGAAGACGTCGACTTCACCAGCACGGCCCAGTCGAAGGCCGCAGGCATCGCGGTCATCTATCAGGAGCCGACGCTGTTCCCCGATCTCTCGGTGACCGAGAACATCTTCATGGGGCGTCAGCCCACCGGACTCCTCGGACGCATCGACCGCAAAGCCATGCGCACCGAGGTCGACCAGATCTTCCGTCGCCTGGGAGTGACGCTCGACCCCGACCGCATCACCGAGGGTCTCTCGATCGCCGACCAGCAGATCATCGAGATCGCCAAGGCCATCTCGCTCGACGCGAGCGTGCTGATCATGGACGAGCCGACCGCGGCGCTCAGCGGCGTCGAGGTCGACCGTCTGTTCGCCGTCGCGCGGAGCCTCCGCGACGAGGGCCGTGCGATCCTCTTCATCTCGCACCGCTTCGACGAGGTGTTCGACCTGTGCGACACGGTGACCGTGATGCGCGACGGCGCCTACATCGACACGACCCCGATCGCCGAGACCACGGTCGACGACCTGGTCAGGCAGATGGTCGGTCGCGACGTCACCGAGCTCTTCCCCAAGCAGGAGGCCGCGATCGGCGAACCGCTGCTCCAGGTCACCGGCCTCACCCGCCCCGGTGTCTTCCACGACATCTCCTTCACCGTTCGCGCGGGCGAGATCGTCGCCCTCGCCGGCCTCGTCGGGGCAGGGCGCTCCGAAGTCGCCCGTGCCGTCTTCGGCGTCGATCCGTACAGCGACGGAGAGGTGCGGATGCTCGGCGCAGGCGTCGCACGCCGCAACCCCACCGCGGCGATGCGCAGCGGCCTCGCGCTCGTGCCCGAGGACCGCCGCAAGCAGGGGCTCGTCATCGATGCGGGTGTCGGCGGCAACATCACTCTCGCGATCCGTCGGCGCCTGTCGAAGTGGGGTCTGATCACCAGCGGCATCGAGAACCGTGCGGCGAGGGAGTGGGCATCGCGCCTCGAGGTCAAGACGCACGCGCTCGACACCGTCGCCGCCACCCTCTCGGGCGGAAACCAGCAGAAGGTCGTGCTGGCCAAGTGGCTTGCAACCGACCCGCGGGTGCTGATCATCGACGAGCCGACACGAGGCATCGATGTCGGCACGAAGTCCGAGGTGCACCGTCTGCTCTCGCAGCTCGCGGGCGAGGGCCTCGGGATCCTGATGATCTCGTCGGAGCTCCCCGAAGTCCTCGGCATGGCAGACCGCGTGCTCGTGATGCGCGAAGGGCGCATCACCGCCGAGATCTCCCGCGACGACGCCACCAGCGAGAACGTCATGTTCGCCGCCACCCACTCATCGGAGCTGCAGTCATGAGCCTCACCACCGCGCCGGCGGCCGCCGCTCCGGCGATCGCCAAGAAGCCGGGCGGCATCGGCCGTGCACGGGAGTTCGGCATCCTCGCCGCCCTCGTGCTCGTCGTGATCGCCGCCACGGTGAAGAACCCCAACTTCCTGTTCAGCGCCGACGGCTGGCGCGACCTGCTGCTGACGCCGTCGATCCTCATGCTCGTCGCGGTCGGCCAGGCCATCGTGATCATCACCCGCAACGTCGACCTCTCGGTCGGCTCGGTCATGGGCCTGACGGCATATCTCACCGGACGCCTCTTCGTCGACGTGCCCGGCATCCCGATCGTCGTCGTCGTGATCGCAGCCGTGCTGCTCGGTGCCTTCCTCGGTCTCGTGAACGGCGCCCTGGTCGCATTCGCCAAGGTGCCGGCGATGGTGATCACACTCGGCACGCTCTATGCCTACCGCGGCATCAACGTGCTGTGGACCGGCAGCGATCGCATCAACGCCTCCGACATGCCGAAGGACTTCCTCGCGCTCGGCACCCAGCAGATCCTCTTCATCCCGGTGCTGTCGATCGTCGCGGTGATCGTGCTCGCACTGGCCGCCTGGTATCTGCGCAACACCAGGGGCGGCCGCGAGTACTACGCGATCGGATCCGACCCCTCGGCCGCCGAGCTCTACGGCCTCAAGGTCACCCGCCGGGTGCTCTCCGCGTTCGTGCTCTCCGGCGCGCTCGCCGGGCTGGCCGGCGTCTTCTACGCCGCGCGCTACGGATCGATCAGCTCACAGGCCGGCAGCGGCTGGGAGTTGGATGCGGTCGGCGCGGCCGTGATCGGCGGCATCGCGATCACCGGCGGTGTCGGCACGGTCTGGGGTGCGGCCATCGGCGCCATGCTCCTGATGACCATCAACCGCGCACTGCCGATTCTCGGCATCCCCGACTTCTGGCAGCGCGCCGTGGTCGGCGTGCTCATCATCGGGGCCATCGTGCTCGACCGGGTGCTCGCGGTCAGACAGAGACGCCAGCTCATCGAAGCGAGGGACGAATCATGACCACGGCAACGACGACCACGTCGACGCGCGTCATCCGCGACTACGACCGGCCCCTGTGGCGTCGCATCTTCGTCAACCGCGAGTTCGCGATCATCGCGCTGCTCGTGCTGGTGGCGATCGTCGCGGCCGTCACGATCCGCGGCTTCGCGCAGCCGATCACGGCGAACTACCTCCTGCTCGATGTCGCGCCCATTCTGCTGATCGCGCTGCCGATGACGCTCGTGATGATCACCGGCGAGATCGACCTGTCGGTCGGCTCCATGGTCGGACTCGCCAGCGTCGTGACCGGTGTGCTCACCGAGTCGGGTGCGCCGTTCGAGGTCGCAGCCCTGGCGGCGCTGCTGGTCGGAGTCGTGGGAGGGGCCTTCAACGGCTTCCTCGTCACGGTCGTCGGCCTGCCCTCGCTCGCCGTCACGATCGGCACACTCGCGCTCTTCCGCGGCCTCGCGGTCGGCCTGCTCGGCACCACCGCGGTCACCGACTTCCCGGAGACGTGGACGGCGCTGGCGAAGGCGAAGATCGCCGGCACGACGATCCCGTACATCGTGATCCCGTTCCTGATCCTGCTGGTGCTGTTCGCGGTGCTGCTGCACTTCACCCCCTTCGGTCGGGGCATCTTCGCGATCGGACTTTCGAAGGACGCAGCGCGCTTCTCGGGCGTCGACGTCGAACGCACGAAGTTCATCCTGTTCGTGCTCTCGGGTGTCGTCGCCGCGTTCGCCGGTATCTTCTACACGCTGCGGTTCGGCAGCGCCCGCGGAGACAACGCCACCGGCCTCGAACTGCAGGTGATCGCGGCCGTCGTGCTCGGCGGAGTCTCGGTCTTCGGCGGGCGGGGTCACCTGCACGGCGTCGTCGCCGCGGTGCTCCTGATCGGGGTGCTCGGCAGCAGCCTGCGCCTCGCCGGCGTCACCTCCGACGTCATCAACATCATCACCGGCGGTCTGCTGATCTTCTCGGTCGTCGCAGCCAGCGTCCTCGCCTGGGCGCAGCGCGTCAGGTCGAAGGCCGGCCCGCCCCTCCGCGTAGCGGCCTCTCCCGCACCATGAGGCAGCCTCTCATCGTCGGCACCCGCCAGCGGTGATCATCACGAAAGGAAGAACAATGACGTTTGCACGCAAGAAGATCGCGGGGTTCGCGGCGGTCGCCGTGGCCGCAGCGCTCGTGCTGAGCGGCTGCGCCGACACCAGCGGCGGCACCGGCGGCTCGGGTTCGGGCGAGGGCGAAGGCGGCGGGTCCGACAACCTGTCGATCACGTTCCTGCCCAAGAACCTCGGAAACCCCTACTTCGACACCTCGAGCGAGGGCGGCAAGACGGCCGTCGACGAGTTCGGCGGCACGTTCGCCGAGGTCGGCCCGGCCGAGGCCACGCCCGACGCGCAGGTCAGCTACATCAACACCGCGACGCAGCAGGCCGTCGGTGCGCTGGTCGTCTCGGCCAACGACCCCAAGGCGATCTGCGATGCGCTGAACGAGGCTCGCGACGCCGGCGTCAAGGTCGTCACCTTCGACTCCGACACGAACCCCGAGTGCCGTGACCTGTTCATCAACCAGGCCGACTCCGAGGGCATCGCCAAGGTGCAGGTCGACCTGATCGCCGACCAGATCGGTGGAGCGGGCGAAGTCGCGATCCTGTCGGCATCCGCCAACGCGACCAACCAGAACGCGTGGATCGAACTCATGGAGGAGTACGTCGCCAGCGAGTACCCCGACATCACCATCGTCGAGACCGTCTACGGCGACGACGACGACCAGACGTCGTTCGACAAGACTGCGGCCCTGCTGCAGAGCCACCCGAACCTGAAGGGCATCATCTCGCCCACCACGGTCGGCATCGCGGCTGCCGCGCGCTACGTCTCGACCTCGGACTACAAGGGCAAGGTCGCGATCACCGGTCTCGGCACCCCGAACCAGATGCGCGAGTACGTCGAAGACGGCACCGTCACCGCGTTCGCGCTGTGGAACCCGGCCGACCTCGGCTACCTGGCGGCCTTCGCGTCCAAGGCGCTGATCGAGGGCGAGATCACCGGCGAAGAGGGCGACACCTTCGAAGCCGGCGAGCTCGGCGAGTACACGGTCGGCGCCGACGGCGTCGTGCTGCTCGGCGACCCGTTCGAGTTCAACGCAGAGAACATCGGCGAGTTCGACTTCTGAGTCGGGTTCGTCGGGGGCGTCGGGCTTCGGCCCGGCGCCCCTTTCGAGTGTCCGGGGGCAGGGCGCAGCTCTCCGCCCGTCCTGCGAGTGTCCCGCGCGACACACGTGCATGCCGAAGCACGGATGGATGCCGAGAAAGGGTGTTCTCGGCATCCATCCGTGATCCGGGCAGCCGACTGCGCACAGTGGCGTCAGCCGCCCGAGAGGTGCGAGCGGGTCAGCGCGGGTCGAAGCGCTCGGGCTCGTGGGTCGCGGCGACGAGTGCTCGCAGCTCCTCGAGGGAGTCGGGAGCGGCGCCCAGAGCGCGCGCCTGCACGAGCACGTTGCCGAGAGCGGTCGCCTCGACGGGGCCCGCGAGCACGGGAAGACCGGTGCGATCGGCCGTCGCCTGGCACAGCAGGCGGTTCAGCGAGCCGCCTCCGACCAGGTGGATGCTGTCGAGCTCGCGCCCTGACAGATCGGATGCCGTCTGCACGGCACCCGCGAATGCCGTGGCGATCGACTCGACGATCGACCGTGCGAACGCGGGCCTCGATGACGGCGCTTCTGACCCGAGCAGCCCCGTGATGCGCGCGGGCATGTCTCCCGGTGCGCTGAGCGAGGAGTCGTCGGCGTCGAAGATCGGCACGTCGCCCGTGACCGCGGATGCCGCAGTCAGCAGCTCGGACAGGTCGATCGACGTTCCGTCTTCCGTCTCCCACGCGCGCACGGTCTCGCTGAGCAGCCAGAGGCCGGTGACGTTGTGCAGGAACCGGTAGCGGCCGTCGACGCCGAGCTCGTGCGTGAAGTTGGCCCCGCGCGCAGCATCGGTCAGCACCGGTTCGGTCAGCTCGACGCCGACCAAGCCCCAGGTGCCGCACGAGATGTACGCGGAGTGCGGGGTCGACAGCGGAGCGGCAACGACGGCGGATGCCGTGTCGTGCGAGCCGACCGCGATCACGGGCAGCTCCTTGCCGACGCGTTCAGCGAGCTCGGGTCGCAGGGTGCCGATCGTCTCGCCCGGATCGACGAGCGTCGGCAGGATGCCCGACGGGATGCCGAGGCGCTCGGCCAGCTCGCTGTCCCACTCGCCCGATTCGACGCCGAGCAGTCCGGTGGTCGAGGCATTCGTGCGTTCGGCGACGGACGTTCCGGTGAGCAGGAAGGCGATGAGGTCGGGGATCAGCAGCGCCGTGTCGGCGTCGGCGAGACGCGCGTCGACCCCGTACTGATAGAGCGTGTTGAACGGCAGGAACTGCAGCCCGTTGCGCTGATACAGCTCGGCGAAAGGCGCCTCGGCGTGCACCTCCGCGACGCCGCGCACGGTGCGGTCGTCGCGATAGTGGAACGGCTCAGCGAGAAGCCCGCCGTCCTTCACGAGGCCGTAGTCGACGGCCCACGAATCGATGCCGATGCTCTCGATGCCCGGCTCGCGACGAACGGCCTCGGCGAGGCCTGCGACGACATGCTCGTAGAGAGCGCCGAAGTCCCAGTGCAGTCCGTCTTCGCGCTCGACGGGCCCGTTCGGGAACCGTGAGACGAGCTCGAGGTCGAGCCGGCCGTCGCCGATCCGCCCGATCATGACGCGACCGCTGGTCGCCCCGAGGTCGACGGCGGCGACGGCGCGGACAGTCATCGCAGGAACGCCGCGGCGACGCCGGAGTCGACCGGGATGTGCAGACCGGTCGTGCGGCTGAGCTCGGGGCCCGTCAGCACATAGACGGCATCCGCGACGTTCTCGGGAACGACCTCGCGCTTGAGGATCGTGCGGTTGGCGTAGAACTGACCGAGGTCCTCCTCGGCGACGCCGTAGGTCGCGGCGCGGTTCGCGCCCCAGCCCGAGGCGAAGATGCCAGAGCCGCGCACGACGCCGTCGGGGTTGATGCCGTTGACGCGGATGCCGAACTCGCCGAGCTCGACGGCCAGCAGTCGCACCTGGTGGGCCTGGTCGGCCTTGGTCGCCGAGTACGCGATGTTGTTCGGGCCGGCGAAGACGGAGTTCTTCGACGAGATGTAGATGATGTCTCCGCCGAGCTTCTGGTCGATCAGCACGCGGGCTGCCGCCTTCGACACGAGGAACGAACCCTTGGCCATGACGTCGTGCTGCAGGTCCCAGTCCTTCTCGGTGGTCTCGAGCAGCGGCTTCGACAGTGAGAGTCCGGCGTTGTTGACGACGAGGTCGACGCCGCCGAACGCGAGCACAGCGTCGTTCAGCGCGGCCTGGATCGCATCGGCGTCGGCGACGTTCGCCGCGACGCCGATCGCGACGTCGGTGTTGCCGAGCTCGGCCGCGGCGGCCTGGGCCTTCTCGAGGTCGAGGTCGGCGATGACGACGCAGGCGCCCTCGGCCGCGAGGCGGGTGGCGATGGCCTTGCCGATGCCGCTGGCAGCCCCGGTGACGAACGCGATGCGGCCCTGGTGCGACTTCGGCTTCGGCATGCGCTGCAGCTTCGCCTCTTCGAGCGCCCAGTACTCGATGTCGAACTTCTCGGCGTCGGAGATGGGGGAGTAGGTCGACAGCGCCTCGGCCCCGCGCATGACGTTGATCGCGTTGACGTAGAACTCGCCGGCGACGCGGGCGGTCTGCTTGTTCGCCCCGTACGAGAACATGCCGATGCCGGGAACGAGCACGATGAGCGGGTCGGCGCCGCGGATCGCCGGAGACTCGGCCGTCGCGTGCGCGTCGTAGTAGGCCTGGTAGTCGGCGCGGTACTCGGTGTGCAGCTCGTGCAGGCGGGCGATCTGCTCGTCGAGGGATGCCGTGACGGGCAGGTCGAGGATCAGCGGCTTGACCTTGGTGCGCAGGAAGTGGTCGGGGCAGCTGGTTCCGAGAGCGGCGAGCTCGGGGGCCCGGTCGGAGGCGAGGAAGTCGAGCACGACGTCGGAGTCGGTGAAGTGGCCGACCATCGGCTTGTCGGTCGACGCGATGCCGCGGATGGTGCCGGCGAGGGCGGCTGCGCGCTCACGGCGCTCGGTTTCGGGGAGGGCCTCGAAGCCGGCACGGACACCGCCGAACGGGTCGGCCTTGCCGTTGGCCTCGATGTAGGCGGCGGCGGTGTCGATGATCCACAGCGAGTTGGCCTCGGCCTCCTCCGACGTGTCACCCCAGGCCGTGATGCCGTGTCCGCCCAGAATGGTGCCGATCGCCTGCGGGTTCTTCGCCTTGATCGCGGCGATGTCGAGTCCGAGCTGGAAGCCCGGGCGACGCCACGGCACCCACACGACCTTGTCGCCGAAGATCTTCGCGGTCAGCTCTTCGCCGTCGGCGGCGGTGGCGATCGCGATGCCCGAGTCGGGGTGCAGGTGGTCGACGTGTGCGGCATCGACGAGGCCGTGCATCGCGGTGTCGATCGACGGGGCGGCGCCGCCCTTGCCGTGCAGGCAGTAGTCGAACGCGGCGACCATCTCGTCTTCTCGGTCGAGGCCGGGATACACGTCGACGAGCGCGCGCATGCGGTCGAGGCGCAGCACAGCCAGGCCCTGCTCCGTGAGGGTCCCCAGGTCTCCGCCCGATCCCTTGACCCACATCAGCTCGACAGGCTGACCGGTGACCGGGTCGGTCTCGGTGCCCTTGGCCGACGTGTTGCCGCCCGCGTAGTTGGTGTTCTTGGGATCGGCGCCCAGGCGGTTCGACCGCTCGATGAGGGCGGCGGCGGTGGGGTTGGTCATGACTGTTCCTTGTGCTCGGAGGACGTGGCGAGGATGCGGGCGGCGAAGCGATCGATCGATGCGGTCGCCGCCGCGAGTTCTGGCTGGTTGAGGTGGCCGTGGCGGGTGTTCGGCTCGGTGGAGATGTCGAGGGCGATGCCGGCGTCGCGCAGCAAGGCGCCGAACGCCTCGCCCGAGACGCGGAGCTCGTCGACCTCGCCGTTGATCATGATCGTGGCGGGGAAGTGCGAGAGCTGAGCGGGGGATGCCGTGCCCGGAACGGCGTAGACCTCGGCAGCCGAGACCGGGCCTCCGAGATAGTTCTCATACATTCCACGCACGGCTTCGGGGCCGAAGGTGTCGGCCTCGGGGTCGGCATCGAGTGCGGCGCGAAGTGCAGCATCCGGTGTGCCCTGCACGGCATGCAGCGTCGGGTAGGCGAGCACTGCGAGTGCCGCGAAAGGGCCTGCGCCATGGCTGAGACGGAGTGCCGCACCGGTCGCGAGGTTGCCGCCGGCACTCGCACCGCCGATCGACCACGGGCCTTCCGCGAGATCGGAGGCGACTGCCCATCGGAACGCGTGCTCCACTTCGTCGGAGGCGACGGGGTAGTGCACGCCTTCGCGTTCGGGTGCGTCCGCCGCAGCGGCCCAGACACGAGGGAACGGAGCGAGGGCGTAGTCCACCGAGACCACGACGATGCCGCGATCGGCGAAGCTCCGCGCGACCCAGTCGGCTTCGGGCATGTCGATCTCGCCCGCGGCGAATCCGCCGCCGTGCACCCAGACCAGCCCGGGCCCCGCGGGGTTCTCCGGCTCGTACACGCGCACGCGCAACGGTCCATGCGGACCGTCGAGCACCTGGTCTCTCACAGCGTCATCCGTTCTGTCGATGGGACGTCGGGGCGCGGGGATCGGCTCCCGCACCCCGACGAGTCAGGATGCGCGCTCAGGCGCCCCAGCCGGCCTGCACGCCGCCGACGCGGTCGGCAGCGATCTTCTGCTGGTAGCCCGACTCGGCGTAGGCCTTCATCGGGTCGGCGGCGAGTCCGCGCGACTCGCGCCACTCGGCCAGGGCCGGGCGCACATCGGTGTAGAACGCGTCCATGAACACGGCGTTGGCGGCCAGCACGTCGCCCGACTTCTGCGCGGCGGTCAGCGCATCGCGGTCGACGATCAGCGCGCGGGCCGTCATCTCCTGCACGTTGAGCACCGAGCGGATCTGACCGGGGATCTTGTCTTCGACGTTGTGGCACTGGTCGAGCATGAACGCCACGTCGGGGTTGTTCAGGCCGCCGCCGCGGACGACCTCGAACAGGATGCGGAACAGCTGGAACGGGTCGGCCGCGCCCACGATGAGGTCGTCGTCGGCGTAGAAGCGCGAGTTGAAGTCGAACGAGCCGAGCTTGCCCAGGCGCAGCAGCTGCATGACGATGAACTCGATGTTCGTGCCGGGGGCGTGGTGGCCGGTGTCGAGGCACACCATGGCCTTGTCGCCGAGCGACGAGACCTGGGCGTACGACGTGCCCCAGTCGGGAACATCGGTGTGGTAGAAAGCCGGCTCGAAGAACTTGTACTCGAGCACGAGGCGCTGGTCGTCGCCGAGGCGCGCGTAGATCTGCTGGAGTGACTCCTGCAGGCGGTCCTGACGGCCGCGCAGGTCGGCCTGGCCCGGGTAGTTCGAGCCCTCGGCGAGCCAGATCTTCAGGTCGCGGCTGCCCGTGGCATCCATCACATCGATGCAGGCGAGGTGGTGGTCGATCGCCTTCTGACGGATCGTCGGGTCCTCATGGGTCAGGGCTCCGAACTTGTAGTCGTCGTCCTGGAATGTGTTCGAGTTGACCGTGCCGAGGGTGACGCCGAGGTCTTCGGCGTGCTTGCGGAGGTCGGAGAACGAGTCGACGAGGTCCCACGGGATGTGCAGAGCCACCGAGGGGGCGAGCGCGGTGTACTTGTTGACCTGCGCGGCATCCGCGATCTTCTCCCACGGGTCGCGCGGCGTGCCGGGCGTGCCGAACACCTTGAACCGGGTGCCGGAGTTGCCGAACGCCCAGCTGGGGAGTTCGATGCCCTGCTGCTCGAGAGCGGCGAGGTTGTCGGACGAGAGGATGCTCATGAGGCGCTGCCTTCGGTGTCGTTGCGGTTGTCGGTGTCGGGTTCGGGGGAGCCGCCGGCGTGGGCGAGCTGGTCTTCGAGGTGGAACACCTCGGTGAGCGCGGTGGCTGCCTGGTCGGGGCGGCCCTCGAGATCGACGAAGAAGCGCCCCATCTCGGCCTCCCAGCGCGCGGCGACGGAGGATGCGGCGAGGTAGGCCTGCGCTGCGGCATCGTCGTCGGTCTCGTAGTAGCCGACGAGCGTGCCGCCCTCCGCCAGGAACAGCGAGTAGTTGCGTCGGCCTGCGGCCGCGATCTCGGCCAGCATCTCGGGCCAGACGGGGGAGTGACGGGCGAGGTATTCGTCGAGCAGTTCAGGACGCACCTGCAACTGGAACGCGACGCGGGTCATGGGTGTTCTCTCTTCATCGAGGTTTTGAATCGTTTCATTCAGTGTCTCAACACTAGACAGAGCCGATGGCCGTGTCAAGTGAAGGTCGGCGGCTACAGGGCCGCGACGATCGCGTTGTCGAGCTCGTCGGCGTCGACGCCGGGGCGCACCGCCGCGTTCGTGAGCAGCACCCAGCAGATCCCTGCGCCGGGGTGCACCCAGAACTCGGTGCCGGCCCAGCCGCCGTGGCCGTAGACGTCGCGGTCGACGAGCCCGGGCGCCCGCGAGCGCAGGTTGAACGTGAACCCCCAGTCCTGCCCGCGCCCGTCGGGGTAAGGGTCGAGGCGGGGGATGTCGCCGGTCAGCGGGCGCAGCATCATCGCCAGGCCGGCGGGAGACAGGATGCCGTCGCGCTCGCCGCGGCCGATGCGCAGCAGTTCGGCGCCGAGATGGAGCAGGTCCTCTGCGCGACCCAGCATCCCCGCGCCGGGCGCTCGCGTCGCGTGGAACCGGTCGAGGTCGAGCCCGCCCGCCGCGGCATCGGGGACGCCGACCGACTGCGCGGTGTCGAGGGTCAGTCCGATCGCGCCGATGCGGTGGGCCCACTCGAGAGTCCCGGCATCCCAGGTCGTGTCGGTCGCGTGTTCGATCAGCGCGGCGATGCCCTCGAAAGCGATCGTCGAGTAGCGCGAAGCCGTTCCCGCAGCGAAGTCCCGCCCTCTCGTGAGCAGCTCCTGGCGCAGCGGCAGAGCCGTGTCGAGGGCGGGCTCGGAGATCCCGGAGGTGTGCGATGCGAGGTGCCGGAGTCGCACGATGTCATCGCGGGACGATCCGAAATCGGGCAGCGCATCAGTGAGGGGAGTGTTCGGTGTGAGCAGACCGCGCTCGATGGCTCTCGTCGCGGTGATGCCGGTGAGCACCTTGGTGATCGAGAACAGCGGGTACACGGCATCGGTCGCTGCCCCGAATCCCTCGAGGTCGACGATCCCGTCGGCGGTCGCCATGCCGAGCACCGCTGTCGGCAGGTGTTCCGCCTGCACGTGACGGCGCGCCCAGTCGAATGCTGCGTCGAAGGTCATGTGTGCTCCTGCCGATTCGGGGGTCGCGCTTCCGTGAGAGGTGCGGTGACTCTACGATAGGACCATGGCACAGAAAGCGCTTTCCCACCCGACCGCGCTCATCGATGGGAATCACCCGACTCGCTCTGTGCTGCGCCTCATCGCCCGCCGGCCCTGGCGGCTGACCTTCGCGATCACCGCGTTCGCGATCAAGGAGATTCCGCTCTGGTTCCTGCCGGTGATCACCGCGGCGATCATCGACGTGGTGGCGAGCGACGGCGAGGTGACCGAGGTGCTGTGGTGGTTCGCGCTCGCCGCGGTGCTCCTGCTGCAGAACTACCCCAACCACATCATCTACACGCGCAACTTCATGACCGTGGTGCGAGACCTCGGCGCCGACCTGCGCAACGCCCTCACCGCCCGACTGCAGAGTCTCTCGATCGGATATCACACGCGGATGAGCTCGTCGATCGTGCAGACGAAGGTCGTGCGCGACGTCGAGAACGTCGAGCTGATGCTGCAGCAGGTCACGCATCCGCTGCTGTCATCGACCATGGTGATGCTCGGTGCACTCGGGATGACGGCGATCACGGTGCCGCAGTTCCTTCCCGTCTACGCCCTCGCCGTGCCGATCGCCATCGGCATCCGCTATGGCATGCGCAATCGCTCGCAGAGTCGCAACGAGGTCTTCCGCCGCGAGATCGAGACGCTGTCTGCCCGGGTCGGCGAGATGGCGTCGCTGATCCCGGTGACCCGCGCTCACGGACTCGAGGAGACGGCGATCAGCCGTGTCGCGGGCGGTGCAGACGGAGTCCGCAAGGCGGGCCTCGACCTCGACCTGCTGAACGGCAGAGTGGCGTCGATCTCGTGGGTGGCGATGCAGCTGCTCGGTGTCGCCTGCCTCATGCTCGCGGCCGTGTGCGCGCTCACCGGCTTCCTGCCGATCACGCCCGGCGAGGTCGTGATGCTCTCGAGCTACTTCACCCTGTTGACCGGCGGGCTCACCCAGCTGCTGATGCTCATTCCGGTCGGAGCCCGCGGCCTCGAGTCGGTGCGCTCGATCGCCGAGGTGCTGCAGGAGCCCGACGTCGAGCAGAACTCCGGCAAGCGCCTGGTCTCGACGGTGGCGGGCGAGATCGTGCTGGATGCGGCGAGCCACCGGTATGCGGGTGCCGACGATGACGCCCTGTTCGAGATCGATCTGCGCATCGCTCCCGGCGAGACGGTCGCGTTCGTCGGCTCGTCGGGATCGGGGAAGTCGACGCTCCTCAACCTCGTGCTCGGGTTCGTCCGACCCACGAGCGGTCGCATCAGGCTCGACGGTCAGGACATGCAGGAGCTCGACCTGCGGACAGTGCGCCGATCGATCTCGGTCGTCCCTCAGGAGTCGGTGCTGTTCGAGGGCTCGGTCTTCGACAACATCGCCTACGGCATGCCGGATGTCACGCCGGATCGGGTGGAACGGGCTCTGCGAGATGCCAACGCGTGGGAGTTCGTGAACGAGCAGCCGCAGGGGTGGCACACCGTCGTCGGCGAGCGAGGCGCGCGCCTCTCGGGTGGTCAGCGGCAGCGGCTGGCGATCGCCCGCGCCCTCGTGCGCGACCCGCGGATCCTGCTGCTCGATGAGGCGACGAGCGCCCTCGACCCCGAGTCCGAAGGGCTCGTCAAGGAGGCGCTCGAAAGGCTCATGCGCGGTCGCACGACGCTCGTGGTCGCGCACCGCCTGTCGACGATCCGCCAGGCCGACCGCATCGTCGTGCTCGAACGCGGACGCATCGTCGAGCAGGGTTCGCACTACGAGCTGCTCGCCGCAGACGGGCGATACGCTCGGTTGCACCTGGTGCAGAACGGCATGAGATGACCCCGACTCTCCGTCCTGAGGAGGACCCATGACGTCAGACAAGAGACTTCGCGCTGCCCTGGTGGGCACCGGAGCCGTGGCCAACTCGCACGCCCGCGCCGTCGCCGCGTACCCGCGCGCAGAGCTCGTCGCCGTCGCCGATCTCAGCCTCGAGAAGGCCCAGGAGTTCGCCGGCAGATACGGCATCGCTGCCGCCTACGGCGACCTCGACGAGATGCTCGCCGCCGAGCAGCCCGACGTCGTGCTCATCTGCACGCCGCCGGCTCCGCACCGCGAGCAGTCGCTCGCCGCTTTCGCATCGGGCGCGCACGTGATCGTCGAGAAGCCGCCGGCGCCGTCGCTCGATGAGCTCGACGACATGCGGGCCGCCGCCGATGCCGCCGGCAGACAGCTTGCGGTCGTCTTCCAGCAGCGCACCGGAACGGCCGCCGCACACGTGCGCTCGCTGCTGCAGAGCGGCGCGCTCGGACGCCCCCTGGTCGCCGTGTGTCAGACGCTCTGGTTCCGCGACGCCGACTACTTCGCGGTGCCGTGGCGCGGCAAATGGGCGACCGAGGGCGGTGGCACGACGCTCGGTCACGGCATCCATCAGATCGACCTGCTCGCGCACCTGCTGGGCGACTGGTCGTCGGTGCAGGGCAGGCTCTGGCGCCTCGACCGCGAGACCGAGACCGAGGACGTCTCGACCGCGACGATCGTGTTCGACCGGGGCGTGGTCGCTCAGCTGATCACCAGTGCGGTGTCGCCCCGAGAGGCGAGCTCGATCCGCATCGACACGCAGAAGGCCACGATCACGGTCGATCACGTCTACGGGCACGGTCACGAGAACTGGCGGATCACCGCGGCGCCGGGCTTCGAATCCGAGGCCGAGGGGTGGGGATTCCCGGATGCCGAGGAGCGCAGCGATCACGAGCCGCTGCTGCGTGACGTCTTCGACGCTCTGCTCGACGGCGGGCCGCTGCCGGCGACCGCGGACGCGCCTGCTCGTTCGCTCGAGATCGTGGCGGGGATCTACGCTTCGGCCGCGGCTGACGGCGCCGTGATCACCCCCGAGATCCTGGCCGCACACCCCACCCACCGCGCCGGTTTCGCGAGCCCGGTCACCGATCTGCGCCGATGAGAGAGCTCTATCGCGACCCCGTCTACGACGGCGTCACCGACCCGAGAGTCGTGATCGACGCGGACGGACTGTGGTGGATGTTCTACACACAGCGCCGGGCGAGCGTCGAGGACGCCGGGCCGGGGGTCTCATGGATCCACGGAAGTCGCATCGGCGTCGCGACCTCGGAAGACGGAGTGGACTGGCGCTACGACGGCACTCTGGAGCCGGCGGCATCCGGCCTCGGTCTCGTGCCCGGGCCACCGCCCCGCGAGGTCGACCGCACCCACTGGGCGCCCGAGGTCGTCTGGGACGGTGAGCGCTGGCGCATGTACCTCACAGAGATCGACGGCATCCCCGATCGCTGGCCCGGTTTCGCGCGCTCGATCGTCGAGTACCTCTCAGATGACCTCCGTCGTTGGCAACGACGCGGTCCGCTCGCGTTGAGCAGCGATCGGGTCATCGACGCAGCGGTCGCGCGCACCCCCGACGGACTGTGGCGCCTCTGGTACAAGGACGAGGCGGCGGACTCGGTCACGATGGTCGCGTCATCCGTCGACCTCGACGACTGGCGTCTCGACGGCGTCGCGATCGGCGGACGTCCCCATGAGGGGCCGGCGGTCTTCGACCTCGGCGGATTCTGGTGGATGATCGTCGACGAATGGCGAGGGATGGGCGTGTACCGCTCCGAAGACGGCATCCGGTGGGCCCGTCAGGGTGGTGAGGATGCCGTCATCCTCGCCCATGCTCCCGGGGGAGGGCACGGCAATCACGGCGCTCAGGTGCACCACGGAGACGACCTCTGGTTCTACTTCTTCGCCACCGCGGAGGCAGCACCGGTGCACGCCGCGACGGGTGAGCGGAGGCGCGCGGCGGTATATCGGTTGGGTCTCGAGGTCGAGGCCGGGAACCTCGTCGTGAAAGACTGGAAGATCCCACGGTAATCGATGTAATCGCCGCCGCGAATTGCCGGTTGCGAAACGTTTCAATCTGGATTAGCGTGCAGGTAAGCGTTTTCCCCGCACTATGGAGATCGCTCCCCGCACCACATGGACACAGGCGTTCCGCGGCATTGCCGAACGAGGACGTTCACCAGAGAGGACAACGATGTTCAGCAAGAAGCGTCTGGCGGCCGCAGCGGCCGTCGCCACCAGCGCAGCGCTGGTACTCGCCGGCTGCGCCGGCGGCGGCAGCCCTGAGGGCGAGCCCACCTACGACCCCGACGAGAAGGTCACCCTCGACCTCGCGTTCTGGGGCAACGACGTCCGCGCCGACCTCTACAACCAGGCGATCGAGGCGTTCAACGAGGAGTACCCGAACATCACGGTCAACGCGACCTTCCTCGGATTCCCGGAGTTCTGGGAGAAGCGTCAGACCGAGGCGGCCGGTGGCGGTCTCCCCGACGTCATGCAGTTCGACTACTCCTACCTTCGTCAGTACTCCGAGAACGGACTGCTGCTCGACCTCGAGCCCTACCTCGGATCCGTCATCGAGACCGACCCGCTGCCCGAGAACATCCTCAGCATCGGCGTGGTCGACGACACGACCTACGGCATCGCCACCTCGACCAACGCATGGGGTGTCTTCACGAACCCGACGCTGCTCGAGACCGCGGGTGTCGAGGAGTTCGCCGGAGGCGACTGGGAGGATTACGACGACTGGATGGATGAGGTCACCGAGGCGGGCGCAGGCGAGTTCTGGGGCGGGTCCGACTGGACCGGCCGCATCCAGAACTTCGAGCTGCAGCTGCGCAGCGAGGGCAAGAACCTGTTCGACGAAGACGGCACCCCCGGCTTCGACGAGGACCGCCTCAAAAAGTTCTGGGAGTCCGGCGATGACATCCGCGACGGCGTCGTGGTGCCGCAGCAGGTCGTCGAGGAGCTCAACCCGCTCACGGCATTCGACGCGGCGAAGAACGCCAGCGAGATGACGTGGGACAACTTCGGTGCGGGCTACCTCGCCAACCTCGGCGAGAGCTACACCGAGCTGGGCCTCGTCGCCCCGCCCGTGACGAAGGAGGGCGAGAAGGACCTCTACCTGAAGCCGTCGATGCTGCACACGATCTCGGCCAAGACCGAGCACCCGGAGGCGGCCGCGACGCTCGTCAACTTCCTGGTCAACTCGCCCGAGTCCGGCGAGATCTTCGGAACCAACCGTGGTCTCCCCGCCTCCGAGACCGCTCTCGAGGCAGCTGAGCTCGACCCGATGAGCCAGATCGTCAAGGACTACGAGGAGTCGATCGCCGACCGCCTCGGCGACGCCCCGCCCGTGCCGATCGTCGGCTACGGCACCCTCGAGGAGAAGTTCCGCGTGCTGGGCACCGAGCTCAACTTCGGCACGACGACGGTCGACGAGGCCGTGACGCAGTTCTTCTCCGAGATGGACGTCGTCCTCAACCAGTGATTCCGTCGGTGGGCCGGGTGATCTCCACCCGGCCCACCGCACCCCGCACACTTCGGAAGGAGCTGTCATGAGCACGACGGCGACGAGGACGATCGTCACGGACGAGAAGTCCGGACGAGGACGAACGCTGCGCAGCGGCCGACGCCCCGAGAAGGAACTGGCACGACCGGGTCAGCGCGCACGTCTGCGCCGCGAGACCGCGACGGGGTATGCGTTCCTCACCCCCTGGCTCATCGGCTTCTTCGGCCTGACCGCCGTGCCGATGATCTACTCTCTGTACCTCTCCTTCACGAAGTACAACATCTTCCAGCCGCCCAAGTGGATCGGGCTGGACAACTACATCCGTCTCTTCACGAGCGACCCGAACTTCATCCAGTCGGCGCAGATCACCCTGGTCTACGTGTTCATCGGCACCCCGATCACCCTCGCCGCGGCGCTCGGCGTCGCGATGCTCCTGAACTATCGCGACAAGGGCGCCGGCTTCTTCCGCTCGGCCTTCTACGCTCCGTCGCTCATCGGCGGCTCCGTGTCGGTCGCGATCGTGTGGCGCGCGATGTTCTCGTCCGACGGTCCGGTCGACAGCGGTCTGCAGGTCTTCGGCGTCGACCTCGGAGGGTGGATCGGAAACCCGAGCCTCGTGCTCCCGATGATGATCCTGCTCGCCGTCTGGCAGTTCGGGGCCACGATGGTGATCTTCCTCGCCGGTCTCAAGCAGATTCCGAAGGAGCTGTACGAGGCGGCCGAGATGGACGGGGCCAACGCCTACCGCCGCTTCCGCGCCGTCACCATCCCGATGCTCTCCCCGGTGATGTTCTTCAACCTGCTGCTGGGTCTGATCGGCGCCTTCCAGGTGTTCGCCTCGGCGTACATCATCTCCAACGGCACCGGCGGACCCGCCGGCATGACGAACTTCATCACCGTGTACCTGTACAAGCGAGGATTCTCCGACGGACAGATGGGCTACGCGGCAGCGATCGCGTGGGTCCTGCTGATCGTCGTCGCGATCATCGCCTTCATCCTGTTCCGCACCCAGCGGTCGTGGGTGCACTACTCGGGAGACGACAAATGAGCATCACAGAAGCCGTCGTCACGGCATCCGCCCCCTCGCCTCGCCGGCGCGTGAAGCGCAAGACCTGGCAGACCGTCATCTGGTTCGTCGGCCTTCTCGTGCTGACCGCGGTCGTGCTCTACCCGCTGCTGTGGCTGTTCCTGTCGACGTTCAAGCCGAACTCCGAGTTCGGCCAGAACCCCGGTCTGTTCCCGCAGGCGCCGACGATCGAGAACTACGGCAAGGTCATGGAGGGCATCGCCGGAGTGCCGATGTGGCGCTTCTTCCTGAACTCGCTGATCCTCGCGGCATCCGCCGTGGTCGGCACCGTGCTCTCGTCGGCTCTGGCCGCCTACGCGTTCGCCCGGGTGCAGTTCAAGGGTCTCGGGGTGCTGTTCGCCGCGATGATCGGCACGCTGCTGCTGCCGTTCCACGTCGTGATCATCCCGCAGTACATCATCTTCAATCAGCTCGGATGGGTCGACACCTTCATCCCGCTCATCCTGCCGAAGTTCCTGGCCACCGAGGCGTTCTTCGTCTTCCTGCTCGTGCAGTTCATCCGCCAGATGCCGCGCGACATGGACGAGGCGGCACGCATCGACGGCGCCGGTCACTTCCGGATCTTCTGGGCGATCATCCTGCCGCTGATCAAGCCCGCCCTGATCACCTGCGCGATCTTCTCGTTCATCTGGGCGTGGAACGACTTCCTCGGGCCGCTGCTCTACCTGACGAGCCCCGAGAACTATCCGCTGCCCATCGCGCTGCGTCTGTACAACGACCAGTCGTCGACGTCGGACTACGGGGCCACGGTCACGGCCTCGTTCGTGGCCCTGTTGCCGGTGCTGCTCTTCTTCGTGGTGTTCCAGCGCTTCCTCGTCGACGGTGTGGCGACGCAGGGTCTGAAGGGATAGCCATGTCGGTCATCAGCGGAGACCGCCGGGAGCACCGAGCGGCGAAGCGCGAGGCGCGCTCGGGCGCCGGCCCGACGGTCGCCGGCATCGAACCGGGCGTCAACCCCGGGGCGACCGCCAAGTTCGGTCTGTTCGGCGAGGTGCTCACGATCGGTCTGATGATGACCGTCGTGGCCCTCGGCGTCGTCACCCTGCCGATCGCGCTCGCCGCCGGCATCCGTCATCTGCGTCGCTTCGTCGCCGCGGAGGACTCGCGGGCAGGCCTCTTCTGGGATGACGTGCGTGCCGGCATCCTGCCCTCGCTCGTGGTCGGTGTTCCGGCCGCGCTGATCGCGGGAGTGCTCACGCTCGACGTCGTGCTGGCCGGGTCTGGTGCCTTGCCCGGGGGCGAGGTCATCGCGGTCGTCGGCTGGGCCGGGCTTCTCGTTCTCGCCGTCGCGATCCTGATGGCCGCGGGTGCCTGGTCTCCTCAGCAGGGGTGGCGCGCAGCGGTCCGCGAGGTGCCGGCAGCCATCCGAGCGGATGCCGCAGGCGCCGCCTACATCGCGGCCGCCGCGGTCTTCACCGGCGTCGTGACCTGGGCGCTCGCGCCGCTGTTCATCGCCGGGATCGGCTGTGCGGCGCTCGCCGTCGTCGCCGTGCCCGCGCGTCGCAGGCGCGGAGTGCACCGCACGGAATGAGAAGGTAGTCGTTGGCGCACGCGCGAACAGACGGAGGCATGCGATGGCGGTAGGGGTGAAGGACGTCGCGGCTGCGGCCGGCGTCTCGGTCGGCACCGTCTCGAATGTCCTCAATCAGCCGGAGCGCGTGTCAGCCAAGACGGTCGAACGCGTGCAGCGGGCGATCCAGGAGCTCGGCTTCGTGCGCAACGACGCTGCCAGGCAGTTGCGCGCCGGTCGCAGCCGCAGCATCGGCCTCGTGGTGCCCGATATCGGCAACCCGTTCTTCGCCGAGGTGGTCAGGGGAGCGGAAGACAGAGCAGCGGATGCCGGAATGACCGTGCTGCTCGGCAACAGCGATGAACGAGACGAGCGTCAGCTGGCGCATCTCGAGCTCTTCCAGGAGCAGCGGGTCAACGGCGTGCTGCTGACCCCCGCCTCCGAGGATCTCTCGGCCGTGCATCGTTTCGCCGCCGGGGGGATGCCGGTGATCCTCGTCGACCGTGAGGTGGAGGAGGGGGTTCTTCCGTCGGTCTCCGTCGACGACGTCGAGGGTGGTCGTCTCGCGGCCGAGCACCTGCTCGCATCCGGGCGTCGTCGTCTGGCCTTCGTCGGCGGGCCGCAATCGGTGCAGCAGGTCGCCGATCGTCTTCGCGGAGTGCAGGCGGCGGTCGCGGCCCACCCCGATGTGACGCTCGAGATCGTCGAGCAGTCCGCTCTCTCCGTTCTCCAGGGGCGGGCGGCGGGCGAAGCGATCGCGGCGCGTCCGGCAGAGTCGCGTCCGGATGCCGTCTTCGCCGCTAACGACCTGCTCGCCGTCGGGCTGCTGCAGGCTTTCAGCTTCGGCTCCGGCATCCGCGTGCCCCACGACATCGCGATGGTCGGATATGACGACATCGACTTCGCCTCCGCCACCGTCGTGCCGCTGAGCTCGGTGCGCCAGCCGGCCAGGCTGCTCGGCTGGACCGGGGTCGACCTGCTGTTGAAAGAGCTCGACGGGGTCGAGCACGACCGCCGCGTGCGGTTCCAGCCCGAACTCGTGGTGCGGGAGTCGAGCTCCGGCGCAGCCTGACGCGACCCGGTCGTTGAGCGAAGACGACGAAGTCGACTGAGACGAAACGTCGCGACCCGTTCTGCGGAACCTGCCACGTTTCGTCTCGGGCCGCTTCGCGGGCCTCGCTCAACGATCGGTACGGCGATTCGTGACTGCCGCGGTAACCCGTTATGCTTGCAAGGTGCATCCGATCTTCACGGAGCGGATGCCTGGAGACGTCGCATAGTCCGGCCGAGTGCACCACCCTGCTAAGGTGGAGTCCCCTCACGGGGACCAGGGGTTCAAATCCCCTCGTCTCCGCAGTAGAAATCCCCGCTCACGCGGGGATTTTCTGTTTCAGGCACGTGGTCCGGAATCACCGTGCTGCGAGGGCGGCCGCAAGGTACGACGCCGTCGTGCTCCCGCTCGCCGAGGCGATCGAGCCCGGGGTCCCCTGCGCCACGACCGTGCCTCCGAGGTCTCCTGCGCCGGGGCCCATGTCGATCACCCAGTCGGCCTGGGCGACCACGCGCATGTCGTGCTCGACCATGACGACCGTGTTGCCGGCGTCCACCAGATGCTGAAGATGCACGAGCAGCCGATCGGTGTCCGACGGATGCAGTCCCGAGGTGGGCTCGTCGAGCAGGTAGAGGGTGTCGCCGTGCTGGGCACGCCGCAGCTCGGACGCCAGCTTCACTCGCTGCGCCTCGCCGCCGGAGAGTTCGGTCGCCGACTGACCCAGCGGCAGATACCCCAGTCCCACGTCGAGAAGGGCGTCGAGGTGTCGAGCGACGTCGGCATCGTCGGCGAAGAGAACACGCGCGTCGTTCACGCTCAGGGCGAGCACGTCGGCGATGGTGTGCCCGTGGAGTTCGATCTCGAGGGTGTCCGGGTTGTAGCGGGTGCCGCCGCACGTGCTGCAGGGAGCATGGACGGTGGGGAGGAAGAGCAGCTCCACCTCCACCGTTCCCTCGCCCTTGCAGGTGGGGCATCGTCCGCTCGGCAGATTGAACGAGAACCGGCTCGCGGCGTACCGCCGTCGGCGTGCTTCCGGAGTCGCGGCGAACAGAGCCCGGACGCGGTCGAAGAGCCCCGTGTAAGTCGCCACGTTCGACCGTGACGTGCGGCCGATCGGCTTCTGGCTGACCTGCACGACCCGGCGCACGCGGCCGGCGGGACCGGACGCGCGCCCCGCCGTCTCCGCCGTCGGCGAGGAGAACAGCGGATCGGCTGTCGCGACGCTCCGCTCGTCTCTCGACGTGTCGATCGTCGAGCCGTCCACCTCGCTGGAGAGGCTCTTCTGCAGCAGATCGGGCAGGGCCTGGGTGACGAGAGACGTCTTGCCCGATCCGGAGACGCCGGTGACGGCGGTGAGACAGCCCAGGGGGATCGACACCGAGACGCTGCGGAGGTTGTTCCGTGAGACATCGGTGAGCACGAGTTCGCCGTCGGGCTCGCGAGGGTCCGCCTTCGGCGTCTGCTGTTCGGCGCCCGAGGCATCGGCGAACAGGTAGCGCCGAGTCTGGGAATGCTCGGCCTCGCGGAGCCCGTCGATCGGACCCGAGTAGACGATCTCGCCGCCTGTGGCTCCCGCGCCGGGGCCGATGTCGACGATCCAGTCCGCATGCCGGATCACATCGAGGGAGTGCTCGACGAAGAAGACCGTGTTGCCCGAGTCCCTGAGCGAGCGGAGGATGCGCACGAGCGCTTCGCCGTCGGCGGGATGCAGCCCGGCAGACGGCTCGTCGAGCACGAACATGACCCCGAACAGCTGCGAGAGCACCTGGGTCGCGAGGCGCATGCGCTGCAGCTCCCCAGACGAGAGGGTGGGAGTCGACCGATCCAGCGAGAGGTATCCCAGACCGAGCTCGATGATCGGAGAGACCCTGTCGCGCAGCTCGTCGACCAGACGCTGCGCGGCGAGCTGCTTCTCGGGCGCGAGCGCTTCGCTGTCGGATTCGGCGGCCGAACCGCCGTCGGACGGGTTGAGGGCCGTCTCGAGGAGAGCCGAGAGGTCGGCCAGCGGCAGCGCGGCCATCTGTGTGATGTCGAGACCGGCGAACGTCACGGCGAGCGCCTCGGGCTTCAGCCGGCGTCCCTCGCACATCGGACAGCGGACGCTGACCATGAAGCCCGCCGCCTTCTCGCGCATCTTCGCGCTCTTCGAGTGGGCGAAGGTGTTGAGCACGTACTGCTTCACCCCGACGAACGTGCTCATGTACGACGGCTCGATGCCGGCGGTGACGGCCTTGCGCACCTGCGCCGGGCCGCGGTCGGTGAACACCGGCACCTGCGGGGACTCCTCGGTGTACAGCACCCACTCACGCTGTTCCTCCGGCAGATCGCGCCACGGGATGTCGATGTCGTAGCCGAGGGAGATCAGGCTGTCGATGAGCTGCTTGCCGTGCCACGCCCGGGGCCAGGCATCGAGAGCACGGTCGCGGATCGTCAGCGACTCGTCGGGCACCATGAGGTGCAGGGGCACGTCATACACCTGCCCGATTCCGTGGCACCGCGGGCAGGCGCCCTGCACGGTGTTCGCGGAGAAGTCCTCGGCGAACAGCGGGTCGGCGCCAGGCGGGTAGGTCCCGACGCGCGAGTACAGCATGCGCACGACGTTGCCGATGGACGTGGCGCTGCCGACGGTCGATCGGGCGCTGCCGGCGGTGCGCTGCTGGGGGAGGGCGACGGCAGGGGGCAGCCCCTCGATGGCATCGACATCGGGGATGTCGACCTGGCTCATCAGGCGCCGCGCATAGGGCGCCACCGATTCGAAGTACCGACGCTGGGCTTCGGCGTACAGCGTGCCGAACGCCAGCGAGCTCTTGCCCGAGCCCGAGACGCCCGTGAAGGCGACGAGGGCGTCACGAGGGATCGCGACGTCGACATCGCGAAGATTGTGCACACGTGCGCCGGTCACGACGATGGAGTTCGACGTGCCCGAGCGCTTCGACGGTGGGGTCCTGCCCATCATGGACCTCTTCTCGTCTCCCGCGAAGAGCGGGGGTGGATGCGGCGATCGCCGTCTCTGCGCCACGCTACCCCGCCCGTCGACTTCGCGGGGGTGCTTGACAGCGGTCGGTCGATCGGGAAGGCGGGCCGATCAGCCGAGTCCGACGGAGGCATCCCGGATGGCGCCGGCGACCGCAGTCCATGCCCTCGGTCGACCGCCAGAAAACGCTATCCTGGAGACCTTCCCCCGCCTGCAGAGGAGCATCGTCCATGCCCATCGCCGCTGATGACCCCCGCCTGACGCACGCCTACGAGGCCGCGTCCACCCGCTACACCGACGTGCCGTTCCAGCGCGCGGGCGCGAGCGGCATCCAGCTGCCCAAGGTGTCGCTGGGCCTCTGGCAGAACTTCGGACGCGATCGCTCGTTCGACAGCCAGCGCGAGATCGTCCTGCACGCCTTCGACCGCGGGGTCGTGCACATCGACCTCGCCAACAACTACGGTCCGCCCTACGGATCGGCCGAGTCGACGTTCGGCGCCGTGCTCGACAGCGGCCTGGGCCGCTATCGCGACGAGCTGTTCGTCACGACCAAGGCGGGGTACGACATGTGGCCGGGCCCGTTCGGCGACGGCGGCTCGCGCAAATACCTCACGCGCTCCCTCGAGCAGAGCCTGCAGCGCATGAACACCGACTATGTCGACGTGTTCTACTCGCACCGCCCCGACTCCGAGACGCCGCTCGAGGAGACGGTGACGGCGCTCGTCGACATCGTTCGCAGCGGGAAGGCGCTCTACGTCGGCATCTCGAACTACCCGGCGGATCTCGCTCGGCAGGCCTATGAGCTGCTGGCGGACCAGGGAATGAAGCTGCTGCTGCACCAGCCCCGGTACTCGCTGTTCGACCGCACTCCCGAGGCCGAGCTGTTCCCGGCGTTGCGCGGGCTGAAGGTCGGCAGTGCGGTCTTCTCGCCGCTCGCTCAGGGTCTGCTCACCGGCAAGTACATCGACGGCGACGTCCCCGCCGACTCGCGCGCGGCCAACAGCCACTTCCTCGACGGATCGGCCCTCACCGACAGCTACCTCGAGCGCATCCGCGGCATCGATCGCGTCGCGAAGGAGGCGGGTCTATCGATCCCGCAGCTCGCCGTCGCGTGGGTGCTGCGCGACCCCGTGGTGACGACCGCGATCATCGGAGCCTCGCGCACCGGCCAGATCGACGACGCGGTGGCTGCGAGCCAGGTCGAGCTGTCGGATGACGTCATCGCCGCTCTCGAGGAGTTCGCCGCAGAACCCGGCACCAGCGTGGTCTGAACAGTGCAGCGATCGGGATTCCGTGGTGGCGTGCTGCCCCGGACGCGCGGTCAGGCGGGGCTTCTCGGACCTTTCTGACGCCGTCGCGTAATATTCCGTGCGCCAGCGGGTCTGGTTAGTGGACGCCCCTGCGAACGGGGGCGTCCGCAACGGATCCCGAGGAGCCTCAGATGACCATCGCCCACGTCGAGCTACGGACGCACCAGTGGAGTCATCGCAGCCCTGTTCCGCTGCCCGAACTCGCTTTCCAGCACATCCTCGCGGCGATTCTCCGGGGCGAGTACGTGTCCGGTGACCGGCTCGACACCGCACGCTTCGCTCAGGAGCTGCACATGTCGCTGAACCCGATCCGCGAAGCGATCATCCGGCTCCGCGACATCGGATTGGTCGAGGTCACTCCCGCCCGCTACACCAAGGTCGCCGATTTCTCCGCGGCCGATTCCTGCGCCGCCCTCAGCTATGCCGGGGTGCTCGCCGGCACAGCGCTCAAGAAGGCACTGCCGACCACCGCCGAGGGCGTGCGCTCAGAACTCGCGGTCCACGTCGAAGAGATCGGCGGCGCCGTCGGGGACACCAGCCGCAACGCGGCAGTCATCGGGTTCCTCACTGCCGTGACCGACCTCATCGAGCATCCTCGCCAGGCGATCCATCTCGTCGAGGCAACGATCCTGGCCCAGTGCGCCCTGCAGTTCTCCGGGATCAGCCGCGGTGACGGTGTGGCTCAGGCGCGATCCGTCGCGGCCGAAGCCGCCGCGCACGCGATGCGCGCGGGCGACCCGGATGCCGTCGAGACAGCCGTTCGCGCCCTCTTCGAGCACCTCGTCTGATCCGCGGCTCGTTGCGGAGATCAAGGGAGCATGACCTCAGCGGTTCGGAGCCCCCTGCCTGACCCGTCGATAGAGTCGATGCATGGCTGCGACGAAGGTGTTGTTCATCGGTGGAACCGGAATCATCTCCTCGGCGGCGAGC
>NZ_JAPFGV010000007.1:0-200292 GCF_059803615.1 Microbacterium sp. SWDP-B6
GATCGCGATCCCCAGGTCGGCGGCCGGTTCGGTGAAGCGCACCCCGCCCACGGTCGAGACGTAGACGTCGAGGGTGCTGGTCTTGATTCCCGCCCGGCGTTCGAGGATCGCCAGCACCATCGCCACGCGGGAAGAGTCGAGTCCGTGCACGACACGACGGGGGTTGGGTGCGGTCGTGTTGATGGTGAGCGCCTGCACCTCGACGGGCAGCGCCCGTCGACCTTCGAGCGAGATGGCGACGCACGTGCCCGGCTCCGTCGCGCCCTGCGAGAGGAAGAGGCCCGAGGGGTCGGGCACCTCGGAGATGCCCGCACCCGTCATCTCGAAGCAGCCGACCTCGTCGGTGGGCCCGAAGCGGTTCTTCAGCGCTCGAATGAAGCGCAGTGAGGTCTGTCGGTCGCCCTCGAAGTGGCAGACGACGTCGACCAGGTGCTCGAGCACTCGGGGGCCGGCGACCGTGCCGTCTTTCGTGACATGGCCGACCAGGATGATGGGCAGGCTGCGGTCTTTCGCGACGCGGATGAGAGTCGCCGCCACCTCGCGCACCTGACTCGGCTGGCCCGCTGCGCCGTCGATGAGCGACGACGACACCGTCTGCACCGAGTCGACGATGACGAGCTGCGGTGCCACTTCGTCGATGTGGCCGAGGATCGTCGCGAGATCGGTCTCGCTCGCCAGGTAGAGCTCGTCGTGCAGGGCACCGGTGCGCTCCGCGCGCAGGCGCACCTGGGCGGGAGACTCCTCGGCGCTCGCGTAGAGCACGCGACGCCCCGCGCGAGCCGCCTGCGCTGCGACCTCGAGCAGCAGCGTCGACTTGCCGACACCCGGTTCGCCGCTGAGCAGGATCGCCGCACCGGGCACGATTCCCCCGCCGAGGACGCGGTCGAACTCGCCGACACCGCTCGTGCGGCGCGGGGCGTCTTCGGTGGTGATCTGCGTGATCGGGCGGGCGGCCTTCGCCGCCGTCGGCGCGAGCGGGGTGATGCGGCTCAGGATGCCGGTCTGTGCGCCCTGCTCCTGCACGGTGCCCCACTGCTGGCACTCGGCGCACCGACCCACCCACTTGGCCGTCGTCCACCCGCATTCGGTGCAGACGTACGCGGGAGGGGCAGGTTTTCGGGTGGCCATGCAGCCAGGCTATCGCCGGGATCAGACATCCCTATCGGTTCGGGCATTATTCACGGCCCAACCCCTCGATGTCGCGCAGCAGCCACGGAATACTGGAGTCATGGCCAACGGCGGGCCCGTCTGCGGGCCGATCTCGACCTTCTCGCGAGTGCGGATCCTGCACGCGCTGTTCGAGGGCGGCTCGGCGCAGAACGACGGCACGCGGACGCGCGCGGAGCGAACGATCGGCGAGCTCTGCGAGGCGACCGGGCTGCACCCCAACACGGTGCGCGAGCACCTGCAGCGTCTGATCGAGGGCGGCTACGTCATCCAGGCCAGCGAGCACCGCACCACCCGCGGTCGCCCGCGCACGCTCTACAGTGCGGTGACGGGCGCAGCGGATGCCTCCAGCCCCATCGCCCGCAACAAGGCGAAGGCGGCCGCCCTCCGCGGCGATCTGCTGCGCCGAGTCCTTCCTGCTTCGGCATCCGCTCTGGGTCGCGATGCGACCTATCAGCTGGATGCCCTGATCGAACACTTGGAGGAGAGCGGCTTCGAGCCCGTCGTCGATGACGAGCAGCTCACCGTCGATCTCAGCCCGTGCCCGCACGCCGCGGGTCGCGCCGAAGACCGTCCGATGCTGTGCTCCGTGCACCTCGGCCTCATGCAGGGGGTGCTCACCGAAGCCGGTGGGCCGCTCGCTGCCGAGGCCGTGCGCACCCCCGCCCTCGCGGCGGACTGCGCTGTGCCTGCTGAGTGCGTGGTGCAGCTGCGCCTGACGGAGATGACCGCCGCCTAGGCGAGCATCTGTCTTATTCACGGTCTGCGGCCCCGCGGGGGCAGCGGGCACGTCGTTAGCGTGGCACCCGGGGCACGGAAGAACACGGGCACGGAAGAAGGAGTGGCTCATGGAATGGCTCGACCCGCTGGTCCTGTCTCGATGGCAGTTCGGTCTGACGACCGTCTACCACTACCTGTTCGTGCCGCTGACGATCGGCATGGCGCTCGTTGCAGCCATCTTCCAGACCGCGTGGGTGCGCACCGGCAAGGTGCAGTACCTGCACCTCACGCGGTTCTTCGGCAAGATCTTCCTGATCAACTTCGCCATGGGTGTCGTGACCGGCATCGTGCAGGAGTTCCAGTTCGGCATGAACTGGTCGGACTACTCCCGCTTCGTCGGTGACGTCTTCGGCGCCCCGCTGGCCTTCGAGGGGCTGCTCGCGTTCTTCTTCGAGGCGACGTTCATCGGCCTCTGGATCTTCGGATGGGACAAGCTCCCGCAGAAGCTGCACCTCGCCACGATCTGGTGCGTCTCGATCGGCAGCATCCTCTCGGCGTACTTCATCATCGCCGCGAACGCGTTCATGCAGAATCCGGTCGGCTACGTCTTCAACCCCGAGACCAACCGCGCCGAGCTCACCGACTTCTGGGCGCTGCTGACCAACCCCGTCGCGCTCGCCGCCTTCCCGCACACGATCTTCGGTGCGCTGATGTTCGCCGCCGGCGTCGTGATCTCGGTCTCGGCCTGGCACCTGGCTCGCGGCCAGCACTTCGACACCATGCGCATCTCGCTGAAGTTCGGGCTGTGGGCGATGATCGTCTCGACCGCCGGCGTCGTGCTCACCGGCGACCAGCTGGGCCTCGCGATGTACGCCGCGCAGCCGATGAAGATGGCCGCGGCCGAAGCCACGTTCAACACGGTCTGCGGGCCCGATGCCTCGTTCAGCCTGTTCACGCTCGGCACCCCCGACGGCAGCTCCGAGCTGTTCTCGATCCGTGTTCCGTACCTGCTGTCACTGCTGTCGACGCACACCTTCGACGCCTGCGTGCACGGCATCAACGACCTCAACGCCGAATACGCCACGACGTTCGCCGACACCGGCCTCACCGAGTTCGCCCCGATCCTGTGGGTCACGTACTGGGCGTTCCGCTGGATGATCGGCCTCGGCATGGCCGCAGCCCTCGTCGCCGTGGTCGGCCTCTGGGTCACCCGCAAGGGCGCCAAGAACCCGCCGGCGCCGTGGATGTGGAAGCTCGCGATCTGGTCGTTCCCGCTCGCGCTCGTCGCCAACATCATGGGCTGGGTCTTCACCGAGATGGGCAGGCAGCCCTGGATCGTGTTCGGCCTGATGACCACGCAGGACGGCGTCTCGCCGGGTGTGAGCGGCGTCGAGGTCCTCATCTCGCTGATCGCCTTCACCGCGATCTACGCCGCGCTCGCCGTGGTCGAGATCCGCCTCATCATCCGCGCGGCCCAGAAGGGCCCGGACACCGAAGAGCAGCCCCACGAGGAGACGGCCCAGCTGCCGTCCGTCGTGTACTGAGAAAGGGATCAGTCATGGAATACATGTGGTTCTGGATCGTCGCCTTCCTCTTCGTCGGCTACTTCGTGCTCGACGGGTTCGACTTCGGCGTGGGCATGTCGCTGCCGTTCCTCGGCAAGAACGACGTCTCTCGTCGCCAGGTGATCAACACGATCGGCCCGATCTGGGATCTCAACGAGACCTGGGTCATCGTCGCCGGCGCCTGCCTGTTCGCGTCGTTCCCCGAGTGGTACGCGACGCTGTTCAGCGGGTTCTACCTGCCGCTGCTGCTGATCCTGCTCGCGCTCATCCTGCGAGGCGTGTCGTTCGAGTACCGGCACCAGCGCGAGAGCGCGGCCTGGAAGCGCGGCTTCGACCGGATGATCGTGATCGGCTCTGCCGTGCCCGCGCTGCTGTGGGGCGTCGCCTTCGGCAACATCGTGCAGGGGGTGGCGATCGACGAGAACCACATCTACGTCGGCGGCTTCTTCGCCCTGTTGAACCCGTATGCGCTGCTGGTCGGCGTCACGACGCTGCTGCTGTTCTTCCTGCACGGCGTGCTGTTCGTCTCGCTCAAGACCGACGGACAGGTGCACGCGGATGCTCGTCGACTGGTGAAGCTCGCCGCCGGCCCGACGGTGCTCGCCGCCGCGGGAACCGTGATCTGGACCATCGGCATCGCCTGGGGGCGCCAGTCTCCACTGATGCTCATGGTGGTCGGCTGCGGGCTCCTTGCAGCGCTGGCGCTCATCGCCTCGGTCCTGTTCTCGCTGCGCGGACGCGACGGGCGGGCATTCACGGCGGGCGCTGTGACTGTGGCATCCGCTGTCGTGATGCTGTTCGCGGCGCTGTTCCCCTACGTCATGCCGTCGACGATCGACCCGGCCTTCAGCCTCACGATCGAGAACGCATCGAGCACGCCGTATACGCTGACCATCATGAGCTGGACCGCCCTGATCGCCCTGCCGCTCGTGCTGGCGTACCAGACGTGGACCTACTGGATCTTCCGCAAGCGCGTCACCCGCAGCTCGATCGAGGGGGCTCCGGCGCACGCGTGAGAGCTGACTCCTGTTCCGGTCGCAGTTCGTGCCGCATCCCTGTTCGGGGCGCGGCACGAACTGCGATCGGAGTGTCTTCGCTCGTGTCTGTGGCGCGGGAGGTGCGCTCGTGAAGCCGGTCGACGTCCGCCTGCTGCGGTATGCGAGTGCCGCGCGCGGATTCCTGCTGCTGTCGGGCGCGATCGGGGTCGTGCAGACGGCGGTCACGGTGGCGTTCGCGTGGATGCTGACGCAGGCCGTCACCGGCGTGCTCGCGGGGCGCGATGTCACGGCATCTCTCCTGTGGCTGCTCGGTCTGGCAGCGCTGCGGGGCGTGCTGATCGCCGCCTCGGATGCCGCCGGCACCCGTGCCGCGGCGAAGACGGGCATGCAGCTGCGGGCTGCGCTGATCGCGGCAGTCGGGCGTCTCGGGCCCGGCTGGCTCGCGCAGCGCAATCAGGCAGGGCTCGCTGTGACCGCCGGGCACGGACTCGAGGCACTCGACGCGTACTTCGCGCGCTACATCCCTCAGCTGGTGCTCACGGTCATTGCGACGCCGGTGCTGGTGGCGGTCATGTGGTGGCAGGACTGGCCGAGCGGACTCACCGCGATCATCACGCTCCCGCTGATCCCGCTCTTCCTGATCCTGATCGGCATCGCGACCCGCACGGTGCAGCGCACGCAGTGGCAGACGCTGCAGCGACTCGCGGCCCGGTTCGCCGACACGGTGCAGGGTCTCTCGACGCTGCGCCTGTTCGGTCGCGAGCGGCGGGCCGCCGCGCAGATCGAGGCCACGGCCGACGAGTACCGCCGCGAGACCATGAAGGTGCTGCGGTTCTCGTTCCTGTCCGGTTTCGCGATGGAGCTGCTGGCGTCGCTCGCCGTGGCGCTCATCGCGGTGGCCGTCGGATTCCGGCTGCTGTCGGGCGACCTGTCGCTCGAGGTCGGGCTGTTCGTGCTGCTTCTCGCGCCCGAGGCCTTCCTGCCGATCCGCCAGGTCGGCGTGCAGTTCCATGCCGCGTCCGAGGGGGTCGCGGCGACGGAAGACGTGTTCGAGGTGCTCGACGCGGCGGAGGCTCGCGTCGTCGGCGTTCACAATTCAGCACGGAACCGTGGCACGGTGCCGGAAGAAGAACTGAGCGCTGGTTTCCGCCGTATTCATGCTGAATTGCGAACGGGTAACGCGCGAGACCTCGTCGTCTCGGATCTGCGCGTGCGCGATCTGCCGCCGGTCTCGTTCACAGCCGTTCCTGGAACCATCACGCTGATCGAAGGACCGAGCGGCGCGGGCAAGTCGAGTCTGCTCGCGGCTCTGCGCGGTGCGGTCGAGTTCGAGGGTTCGGCTGCGATCGGCGGTGTCGATGTGCGCGAGCTCGCGCCGTCGGAGTGGCTGGCGTGGAGCGGGCAGCGCCCTCAGCTGAGCCGAGGCACGATCGCGGCGAACGTGGCGCTGGGTGATGCGGACCCGGATGGCGACCGCATCCGCCGTGCACTCGACGATGCGTGCGCGCAGGAACTGGATCCGACGTTCGACCTCGGCGTGCAGGGCAGCGGGCTGTCGGGTGGCCAGGCGCAGCGGGTCGCGGTGGCACGGGCGCTGTATCGGCAGGCCGGTCGCCCCGACGCGGTGCTGGCGCTCGACGAGCCGTCCAGCGCGCTGGATCCTGAGACCGAAGCGCGGCTCTGGGCGTCGCTGCGTGCGCGCGCGGATGCCGGTGCGACGGTGCTGCTCGTCTCGCACCGCCGATCGGCGAGAGACATCTCCGACCACGTCCTGGAGCTGGGGGTGAGCGCGTGAGCGCCGACTCCGCTCGCATCCGCGGCATCCTTCGCCTGGCGCAGCCGCCTGTTCGTCGCTTCCTCCCCGGCCTGATCTGGGGCTTCCTCTCGGCTGGTGCCGCGGTGAGCCTGCTCGCGGTCAGCGGCTGGCTGATCGTCAGCGCATCGATCGTGGACTCGCTCGTACCTCTGTCGATCGCGGTGGTGGGCGTGCGGTTCTTCGCGGTGTCGCGGGCCGTGACGCGCTACCTCGAGCGTCTGAGCGGACACGATGCGGCGCTGCGTCAGCTCGCGTCGACCCGCGCCGACATGGTGCGGCGGCTGACTCCGCTGTCGCCTGCGGGGCTCGGGCGCACCGACCACGGCCGGGTGCTGTCGGCCCTGGTCGACGATGTCGAGAACCTGCAGAACCTGCCGCTGCGGGTGGTGCAGCCGCTCGCCGTGTCGGGGCTCGTGGCGCTCGGCGCCGTCGGATTCCTCGCGTTCGTCTCGGTGCCCGCGGCTCTCACCCTCGCGGCATGTCTGGTCATCGCGGCCGCTGCGGCGATCGGTCTCGGCTGGTTGTTCGGCTCCCGGGCCGAGGCAGCCGTGTCGAGTCGCCGCGGAGATCTGTCCGCCGCGCTCATCGACTACTTCGGCTCGCTCGACGTGCTGCTCGCCTATGGAGCTGAGCCGCAGGCCCGCGAGCGCGTGCGACAGGCGGATGCCGAGCTGCGTCGCGCCGTGAGCACCGCCTCGCTCGCGCAGGCGATCGCCGCCGGGGTCGTGTCTGCGGTGGCCGGTGCTGCATCGGTGTGGGCACTGGTGGTGGCCGCGCCGGGTCTGCAGACCGGTGCGATCGACGGGCCCTGGTTGGCTGTCGCTGTGCTGGTGCCCATGGTCGTGTTCGAGGTGTTCGGCGCGGTGCCGATCGCGGCGGCATCCTGGCGGAGCGTGCGGTCGAGTGCCGAGCGCATCGTCGACGTGCTGCCCTCCGCGGTGCCGGGCGAACTGCGGTCGGACGACGGCGAGGACGCCGAGATGGTCGGCGTTCCGACTCTGCGGCTGCGGGGCGTGCGGGCGTGGTGGCCCGGTGGGGCGCCGGCGTTGCGTGGAGTGGATCTCGATCTGCATCCGGGCGAGCGCGTGCTCGTGTCGGGGCCGAGTGGGGCGGGCAAGAGCTCTCTGGCTGCTGCGCTCGTCGGATTCCTGCGGGTCGAGGGCGAGTATTCCGTGGGCGGCATGGATGCTGCAGCGCTGTCGGGTCCCGCGCTCCGCCGCACGATCGGGCTGTGCGAGCAGAGTACGCAGCTGTTCGACGAGGACATCCGGCAGAACCTGCTGTTCGCCCGCGACGATGCGACCGATGATGAGCTGCTCGCCGTGCTCGACCGGGTCGGACTCGGGTCGTGGGTGCGCGAGCGCGGGGGACTGGATGCACGGGTCGGCGACCGGGGAGGCCTCGTGTCGGGCGGTCAGGCGCAGCGCGTCGCCCTGGCTCGAGCGCTCCTGCGGGGATTCCCTGTGCTCGTGCTCGACGAGCCGACCGCGGGGGTCGATCCCGACGCATCCGATGCCCTGCTGCGCGACCTGCTTCAGGCGGCGGGGGAGCAGTCGGTGCTGCTAATCTCGCACGTCGCCCCTCCGGCAGGAACCGTCGACCGGGTCGTCAGGTTGGAAGAGGGGCGCACCGTATCGGGGTAGCCGCCGGTCATCCGCGTCCGCGGGGCCGGCCCCGCGGGCTCAGCGTCGCATGACGGGCGCGCCGCGTCGTGGCATCCGTCGTCTCGTGCGGTGTGTCGGTCTCTGCGTCCCAAGGTGTGCGCGCTGGCGCAGGCACCGATGCCCTCTCGAGACCCGGCTTCTGATCCTTCAGATGTGCCTCGGTCCTGCGATCGGTACGTGTGGACGGTCCCCGGTGTGGCGGCGGTTCGGCCCGCTCGTTGAGCGAGGAGCGCAGCGACGAGACGAAACGCGGTCAGCGTCCCGTCAGACGCTCAGGTCGGCCCGGGGCTCCATCACGATGCCCTGGGCTTCGAAGACGCGGCGGCGCTCTTCGATGCGGCGGTGCAGCTCGACCTGCGCGTCGTCGACGAGCTGCGGATCGAGATCGACCGTCGCGGGGTGCGGGTCGCCGTGGTTCGCCTCGATGTAGGCATCGAGCTCGGGGCCGGACGTCCACGACGTGATCAGGGCGTAGCGCGGAGTCGTGCCGCGGTGCCAGACCGCATGCCAGAAGCGCTGCGTGTCGACGATGATGCGCGAGCCCTCGCGCAGCGGCAGGCGGATCTCGGTCGCCGGGTCGAACCGGTCGGAGCGCAGGAGCAGCAGCGAGTCGGTGTCGTCGGAGAGGTTGTAGTAGCCGCGCACGACCCAGCCGGTGCCGTCTTCGTTGAGGCGGTTGTTGTCGTCCTGGTGCAGGTTGTAGACGGCGTCGGCGTATTCGTTGGGCTGCAGCTCGATGACGCGGCAGCGGCCGACTCCGGCACCGGGTTCGAGGGCGCGGCGCTGCAGGGTCGGGGCGATCGCGACCTGCGACTCGACCCACACGCCGTCTTTATCGGTGCGAGGAGGCGTGTGGTTCCAGAAACCGTTGCACTCGATCGCGCCGGCATAGCTCGCGAGCGGGGCGAAGCGCGTGACGCCCGACGAGCGCCACCCGATGTACTCGAGATCGAGCCACTCGGCGGGGTCGGATGCCTGGTCGTGGTCGTCGAGCACGACGTAGCCGGTCTCTGCCAGCGCCTCTGACCTGATGAAGCCCATTGCGTCCCCTCCGTGCCTGATTCCTTAGGCCATCCTAACCAGGGGACATGGTGGCCGACCGAGGCGCGGCCGGGGAAAACCCCGTCGATTCGCGCCGTGGCCCGGGTTGTCGTAAGCTAGTCCGCGGTGACGTGTCCGAGCGGCCGAAGGTGCAACTCTCGAAAAGTTGTGTAGGGTAACCCCCTACCGTGGGTTCAAATCCCACCGTCACCGCCATGGAAACCCCCGAGAAATCGGGGGTTTTTCCGTATCGGTGAACCATCGTGGTGCGTTCGTGGTGCAGATTTCGATGGTGCGCTCGGACACGATCCATTCGTCGGTCGAGGAGTCGAGATGCGATACGGGTTCAAGTCCCACCGTCACCGCCACCACGAAGGCCCAGTATCCCGTTGAAGAGATTGGGATGCGGGGTCTATGTCGTGGTGCAGATGCGGTGCCCGGTAACGCAGCGGTAATCACATCGATTCGGCGTGGGGCAAATGACGTAGTTCTCGACGTGCACCTCTCCGGGGGACCAGTAGAGCTGATGTCAGGCCGTCACGTGATCGCCGTTTCCTCGGTAGCGCTCTAACGCTGATCATCGCCCGCAACGGAGCGAACACAGGAGAACACCGCGAGGACGAAGAGGCCCAACGGCACCGCATCTCGGACGTGCGCTGGACTTCCGCAGGACCGCCAGCCTGGGCCCCGGATGATCACGAGAAGCCATGAGCTGGGGATGGTCCGGCCGGCGGATGACAGACCACAACGGTGCGGCTAGCGGCGTGGGGGAGGAGCCCACGGGCTTGGTCTTGGGGCGTCGGGAGTGGGGATCGCGCGCCGTGATAGTCCCCGCGCGGGGAGTATTCGGTATGGTTGCTGATGGTGATGACGCCTAGGTCATCGATCGAAGGTGGCACGATGACGAGTACTGATGGCGCAAAGCCACGGCGTGGACGACCACGCCTAGTCGACCGCGACAAGATCATCCAGGCTGCTCGGCTGCGGAACCCAGCAACTCTCACGATGCAGGCGCTCGCTGAGGACATCGGTGTGGACCGCAAGACGCTTCACTACCATGTGGAGAGCCGCGCGTCTTTGATGCGAATGGTCGCGGCTGATGCGTTTCGGGACGCTGTGGCGTCACACCACTTCACGGTCGAGAGCGACTGGCGCAAGGCCATCCACTCTTTCGCTCACATCACTCGGGATGCCGTGACTTCCGCCGGAGCATGGGCCAGCTACGTCGAGTTCGACAACGAGGAAGACCTCGAGGCGGTTCGTCCGGCCGAGGCAGCGACGGTGGCGCTCGTGAACGCGGGGCTTGCGGAGAGCGACGCCGGACGTGTGATCACGATGCTGGCGGAGTTGGCGTTCGCGTCGGCTCGGGCCAGGTCTGACGTTCAAGTCACTGGTAACGCCCCCCAGGAAGAGCTTCTCGAGCGGGCGTTGGACCAAGCACCGGCGGGGCAATTCGCCCTCACTCGTCGACTCTTGGGCAACAGGTCATCAACGGGTGGTGAGGAGCACTTCGCATTCCAGCTGCAGCTCGTCACCCTCGGCGTCGAGAAGCTTCTCGAAGATGTGGACGCATCGTCCTGAAAGCCGCCCGTTGCCAGACGCGTCGCCGGTGGTCAAACGGACGCGGCGATGTCCAACGGAACGACGACCGGTGAGAGGCCCGGAGAGCTGACCGTCACGACGGCGGTTCCTGCCTCCGTGGGCCGCACAACCGCAAGGGCTCGGCCGTCGAAGGTCGTCCATGTGCCGTTGTCGAAGCGTTCCGCGGTCCTAGGGTTCGCACTGCACATCCCCGCCAGCACGGCGTTGCCCTCCACCTGCACCGTCACAGAGCGATCGTCAGCGGTCACCAACGTGCCGTACTGATCGCGCAGCTCGACGGAGATGTACGCGAGCGCATCGTCGTCCGCGACGAGCTGCAACCGGTCTGCAACCGCTGAGAGGATAGGTTCGCCCCTGGCCGTGTTCAGCGCTGTACGGCCGACCTCGGCTCCATCGCGGAGCGCGATCGCTTCAAGCCGACCGGGGCGGTAGACGGTCTCAACAGACGCGATCATGGGTCGCTGCTCCCCCACGCGGGAACGTCCGATTTCCTCGCCATTCAGGAGGAGTACGACCTCTTCTGCGTCCGAATAGATCTCCACAACCACGGGCCGGCCCTCGTACCCGGGCCACGTCCATGACGCAATCGAGTCGCTCCATGCCCATTGTGATTGGGCTGCAAGGGCTTGACCGTGGCGCTCAGGCCGGAGCACGGCGATGTAGGGCTCGGCGCGGAGCCCGAACACGATCTCGCGGTAGTAGGACAGCGGACGTCTCCAACCGGTGATGTCGAGATCTCCGCACCACGCGGTGAGCCACGGGTACTCGCGCTCGAGCGACCCGTTGGAGTCGTCGTCACCGTAAGCGGTGGCTCCGAGGCCGACTTCCCCGAGGTAATCCCATCCGGTCCAGGTGAAGTCGCCGATGACGTTCGGATTCTGTGTCACCATGGGCCAGTTCTTGCCGATCTTACCGGGGAAGGTTTCGGAGCCCACGATGACACGGTTCGGGAACAGAGTGCCGTCGAGGCGGTAACGCGCTTCAGAGTAGTTGAGACCCAGCACATCGAGTGCGGCGCTTGATTCGGCGGTGCGGCGCGTCGCTGTCTCGCCGGTGCCGACGAAGTCGAAGCCGCCCTCTGCGGACATGGCTTCATTCAAACCTCCGGCGGCTTCCAGGATGGCGGGGAGTTCATCCATGACAGCGAGGAAGGGATTCACTCCGTTAGTGACGGGTCGGGTCGGATCGAGGGCGCGCACGTGCTCAGCCATGCGCCGGGCCCAGCGCGCGCCGTGGCTGGTGCCTACTTCCGCGATCTCGTTGCCGATGGAGTGCATGATCACACTCGGGTGGTTGCGGTTCTTGATCACCATGGATTCCAGGTCCGCTTTCCACCACTGTGGAAAGTCGAAAGCGTAATCATCGATCGTCTTGAACCGGGTCCAGACGTCGAATGCTTCGTCCATCACGAGCATTCCAAGTCTGTCGCAGGCGTCGAGGAGGGCGGGCGATGCAGGATTGTGGGCAGCGCGGATCGCGTTGAAGCCGGCCTCCTTGAGAAGTTCGATCCGGCGCTCGTCCGCACGTCCGATCGCTGCCGCGCCGAGCGGGCCGTTGTCGGAATGGATGCACGCACCGCGAAGAAGGACGCTCTGTCCGTTGATGCGAAGCCCTTTGCGCGGGTCGACGGTGATCTCGCGAATTCCGAAGCGGACGATGACGTCATCGTCGTCTTGGCCGTTCAGCCCGACGCGAGCGGTGTAGAGGTTGGGGGTGTCTGGTCCCCAGAGGTACGGGTCTTGGACGTACAAGCGCTGACGGACGAGTGTTGTCTCACCAGGGGCGACGGTCACAGGGGTGATATCCGCTTCGACGTTGCCGCCGTCAACTCCTTCGACGGCGGCGCGGAGATCCATCGTGCGCGTTCCGAGTCCGGAGTTCGTCACCGAGGTTGCGACCTCGATGACCGCTTGGTCGGGTTCGATGCGTGCGGTTCGAACGCTGACCCCGTCCGGCGCGATGTGGAAGGGGTCGTTCACATGCAGGAAGACTGGACGGTGCAGGCCGGCCCCGGAGTACCAGCGAGAGTCCTGACCGGAGCGAACTTCGATCCGAAGGGTATTCGTCGCGTCAAGTCGGAGGTAGGGGGTGAGGTCGACGAAGAAGCGTGCGTATCCGTCGGCGCGAGTTCCCACGAGCTCATCGTTGAGGAACACTTGAGCGCGCCGATAAGCGCCTTGCACTTCGATGCGGACGAGACGACCGTGCCATTCCCGTGGGGCGTAGAAAGACTTCGTGTACGAGTACGCGGCGTTCGGGTAGTACGCGCCCGCGCCTTTCCCCGGGACGTCCGGGGAGCGGATGGCGTCCCGCAGCGCGTCGTGGGGGAGGTGGACCGTCGTCGACTCTGCGTTTGCGCTTAGGCCTGCGAACATGCCGCTCGGTGCGCCGCACGTCCATTCGCGGTTGAACGGTGTGATGGACACGGGTATCTCCTTATGGTGCCGCTGCGCGGGACGGACTGGTCCGAGTGCGCCTGCCGCCGATGCCACGGACGGCAGGCGCACCGGCGGTGCTACTCGATCGTGCTGGAAGCGAAGAAGCCGCGCCGCGCACCATTGACGATTGCGCTGTTGTCGATGCGGAAAGAGCCCGTCGCCCTGATATCGGTCGACGACGCGCCGACGAGCACGGTCATGCTGCCCTCCTCGACCAGCCACTGCATGTCGACGTCCAGGAACGCGAACTGATCGGCGCGCACCACGAACCGGACGGTCTTCGTCGCACCGGCGGGAACTGCGAGACGACGGAAGCCGGCAAGCTCGGCGACGGGGCGCACCATGCTCGAGATGTCGTCGCGCACGTACAGCTGCACGACTTCCTCCCCGTCACGGTCGCCCGTGTTGGAGATGTCGATCGAGATGTCCACGGTACCGTCAGAGGCCACACGGGGGGTTACCGTCAGGTTGGAGTATTCGAACTCGGTGTAGCTCAATCCGGTTCCGAACGGGAACAGAGGAGCCTTCGAGTCGTCGACGTAGCGGTTCATGATCATCGAGCCGGCGCTGCTCACGCTGTTGCTCCGGCGGTGTCCCGCGTAGATGGGAATCTGACCAGCATGCCGCACAGCTGTCATAGGCAGGCGGCCAGCGGGGTTGTAGTCGCCGAAGAGGATCTCCGCGAGCGCCTGTCCCCCGGTTTCGCCAGGGAACCAGTATTCGATGACCGCGGGGAAGAGGTCAGCGACCGCCGCGCTGCCAAGCGGCTTGCTGTCCATGTGAACGAGGACAGTCGGAGTTCCCGTCTCCGCGATGCGAGCGGCGAACTCCTCTTGGATGCCGGGCAGCCCGACGTGCGCGGTATCGATGCCCTCGCCCGAGGTGCTTGAGCTTCCCCAACCGTATTTGCCCCCGAGAGTCAGGATCACCACGTCGGCGTCGGTCGCGGCGGCGATGGCTGCGTCGAAGCCGCTGCGGTCGGTGCCTGCAATGTTGCATCCCTTCTCGTAGACGACCTCGGCACCCGGAGAAGCCTGCTGGATCGAGGCGACGATCGTCGGGGTCTTGTGCCCGTAGATTCCGCGCAATGCTGCTTCGACCGCGGCCGGCTCCGAACGCACGTCACTGCCTTCATAGAGTGGGGCCAGCGGGGGGAGGTCGTAGTTCTCCATCAGCTCCGGAAGATCGAGCATCCCTGCCATCTCCGACATCGTCCCGCTCATCGCCAGGTCGACGGACGCGGGCCCGGTGTAGCAGCCGAAGAACAGACGAATCGAGTCGCCATGCGGTCCGATGACGGCGATCTTCGCGGGGCTTTTCGGCAGTGGCAGAATGCCCTCGTTCTTCAGGAGTACCGTCGCTTCGCGGGCGACCGTCAAGCTGTGCGCCAGGGCGGTGGTGGGCTCATAAGCGCTCTCGAGCAGCTCGGTGTGGGCTCCTTCGCGGTCGAAAAGCCCCAACTCGGCCTTCGTAGTCAGCCACCGGCGGACGGCACGGTCGAGGACGGCTTCGTCGAGTTCGCCGCTGCGAACCGCGTCGACGAGGCCTTCCCCGAACCCGAACGGGGTTGGGAGCTCGACGTCGAGTCCGGCCGCGAGGGCAGCAATTCCACCGGCGACAGCGTTTTCGGCGACGTTGAGATCGACGGCCAGGTTGATCGACATGTAGTCGGATACGACGACTCCGCCGAACTCCATCTCGTCGCGGAGAAGCTCAGTGAGAATGTGCTTCGAGGTGATGATGAGTTCACCGTCGATCGTGCCGTAGGAGTTCATGATGGAGGCGAGCCCCGCCTCCGTGATCGCGGCCTGGAATGGCTTCGCATACACCTCGCGGAGTTCGCGAGGGGAGATGGGATTCGATGTCATGTTGAGTCCCCCCTCGGAGAAGCCGAAACCGAGGAAGTGCTTGCCGGTGGCGGCGACACCGTTGCGCAGGTCCGAACTCTGGAGGCCACGCACGAATGCGACGCTCATCGCGGCGCACAGCGTGGGATCTTCGCCATAGGTCTCGCCTACACGCCCCCACCGAGGATCGCGAGCGACGTCCATGACCGGTGACAGCGCCTGGCGAACGCCGACGGCCATCATCTGGTGGCGGACGATCTCCGTCATCCTCTCGACGGATGCAGGGTTCCACGTTGCACCGAGCCCGATTGCGGAAGGGAACACCGTGCCTCCAGGGCCCGTCCATCCCGAGACGGCTTCACCATGCATCAGCGGCGGAATACCCGCTCCGGTCCGCTCTCGCACGTCGGCCTGGAGCTCGGTGTAGAAGGCTGCATCCGCCGTGGCGTCGCTGCCCGCGCTGATACTTCCCAGTGCGCCGACGCCGTGCGGGAAGTTGGCCAGCCCGGCTTCGTGGTGTCCTGCGACGAGAATGGTGCACTGCAGCTGTGCCACCTTCTGCTCGACAGTCATCGTCGCCAGCAGGTCATCGACGATCTGCTGCGTCGGGATCGATGAGCGGCTCTCAGCCGTGTCGTTGTTCAACGGTTCTCCTCTTCGAGCAGCGACAGCTCTCGCGTCGCTCTTTGTCGTTATGGGTAGACGCCGCGTTCAGGCGTCGACACTCGTTTTTCCCGAGGTGGGAAAAACTCTAATTTGTCTTGTTCTTGCCGTCAATGTTCATGGAGTTCAGGGCTACGTCCGCCGTTCGTCGGCGACGGTCGCCCAGAGCGCGTTCTGCCGCTCGCCCACCCGGGCCGTGTGCCCGACGCAATTGAAGGTGCAGGCCTTCGGACGTGAATACGCCGTCAGGCAAGTCTTCTGCGGTGGTTTCGGCTCGTGTCATTGGACCGACCACCCGCCGTCCGAGGCCAAGACGACGCCGTTGACGTTCGCAGAATCGTCGCTCAGCAACCAGGTGATGGAGGCCGCCATGCGGTCGGCCTCCGCGACCGCAGGCGTGAGTGACGCGAAGGGCGCCAGGCGCGCTCTGGCGAATTCGCTGGACATGCTGAATTCGATCGCGGTTGCGGTGGGACCGGGAGCCATCGCGTTGGTGCGGACGCCGGACGGGCCGTAGAGGAAAGCAGAGCTTTTCGTGATTCCGACCACGGCATGCTTGGAGGCGGTGTAGGCGGTGCCTGCTGCGTTGCCGCGCAAGGACGCTTCTGACGCCACGTTCACGATCGCTCCGTGGCCGGCGCGGAGCATCGCGGGCAGTACAGCCCGGCTGAGAGCAAAGGTACCGTCCACGTTCACTGCGAAAACGCGACGCCAGAGTTCGTCACCCGTCTCGTGCAGGGGCGTCATCGCGTCCATGATCCCTGCCACGTTCGCCAGACCGTCGATCGACGAGCCGGCGGCGTCGATGATCGAGGCGATGCCCTCGGGTGTGGTGATGTCAGCCGTCACCGTCACGAGCGCTTCACCGGGCAGCGCTTCGGCGAGAGTGTGGAGACCCGTCGATTGCACGTCGACGGCGATGACTCTGCCGCCTTCCTGGATGATCCGCCGAGCGGTTGCTCGACCGATCCCGGATCCGGCGCCGGTCACGATGACGGTCTTGCCGGCGAAGCGTTGCGGAGCAGCAGCGCTGATGTCCTCGATCTCGTCTGGGGGAATCACCCCGCCGTTGGCTTGTTTCACCAACGTCTCCACGAGCTCCTGCGGAAACGCAGCGCCCCCGAACTCCACCATCGACCGCAACGTGAGGTGTCGGGCCGGGTGCAACGCTTCTTCAGATTGTCCTGCTTGCGCGAGGATTGCACGAAGCAGCGGCCCGCCGGTGGCGTCGTCGAGCCATTCCTGGATCGTGTTCTTGGATGTGAGAGTCATCTGTCTTCTTCCGGGTGTGTCGCGGGGCGGCGAGGCGAGTGCAGGGCGAAGCTGCTACTCCGCGATGACGGTGGTCTCCGCCTGCAGACCGGTGGATGTCCGGACGACGATACGAATAGCTCCCGAACCCGTCGGGCGCACCACGGCGAGGGCGCGTCCCAGATAGGCCTGGGTCGTCGATGCCGTGTAGTCGTCCTCGCTGGCAGGCGCCGCGGTGCCGAGCCCTTGGAGCACCCCCGGTCCGTCGACGTCGACAGTGATGGTGTCATCGCGAAGGACGTGGACGATACCCTCGTCGTCGGTCAGCGAGATGTCGATATACGCGAGGTCGGTGTTGTCGGCGCGGATCTGCGCGCGATCGGCCTGCGCTGTCAGGACTGTGACGTCGGATGCCGAGTGGAGCAGACCGGTCTCTGACCGTACGCCGTTGCGAATCGCAACCGCGGTGAGATCTCCCGCTTGGTATGGGACGTCGAACGACGCCATCCAGCGGTGCGAAGGGCCCGCCGGAGCCGTGCCGATGACCTCGCCATTCAGCGAGAGCTCGACTTCATCTGCGTCGGAGTACACGTCGACGGTAAGAATCTCGCCCTCGTACCCCGGCCAGGTCCAGCTTTCCGTGCTGTCGCTCCAGGTGTAGATCGACGGCTGGAGATCCTCTCGAGGGACGTTCGGGCGATGCACGGCGATGTGAGGCGTGTGGCGAAGCCCCCACACGATTTCCCTCCAGTGGGAGATCGTGCGCCGCTGGCCGGTGATTCCAATGTCTCCTGTCATCGACAGCCGCCACGGGTAGTTGCCGAAGAACGGTTCGGATGCGGGCTTGTCAGCACCGAGTCCGGCCTCGCCTATGTACTCCCACGCGGTCCAGGCGAAGTCACCGATGATCTGCGGGAACTTCTCGACCAGCGGCCAGATCTCATCGAGCTTGTTGGGGGCGCTTTCGGTCCCGAGGAGAAGGCTCTGCGGATGCCGCTCGATGTCGAGCTGGTAGCGGGCAGAGGCGTAGTTGTAGCCGGCGATATCCAGCTGCGACATCGCGTCCTCGAGGCGTTCGGTGGCCATGTCGGATGCGACGACGTTGCCGAGGAGGGGGCCGAGATCTCGCATCAGCGAGTTGACTCCGCCTTCGCGGCCCATCTCGGCCTTGAGGTCGTGGAGCGAGCTCATCACCGGGTTGACGCCGTTGGTGACGGGGCGCGTGTCGTCTATGGCCTTGAGGGCGTCGACCATATCGCGGCCGAAGGTGGCTCCCCAGTCGTTCCCGGTGTCGGCGACCTCGTTGCCGATGGAGTACATGATGACACTCGGGTGGTTGTAATCGCGAGCGATCATCTCAGCGAGGTCCCGCTGCCACCATTCCGCAAGATCGTGACCGTAGCCGAAGCCGCCGGTGGTGGATGTCCACCCGTCGGTGAACTCGTCCATGACCAGCATCCCGATTCGGTCGCATGCGTCGAGGAGGGCCTCACTGATCGGATTGTGTGCCGAGCGAATGGCGTTGTACCCGGCTGCTTTGAGGAGTTCGATCCGGCGTTCGTCGGCACGCCCGATCGTGGCCGCACCCAGGACCCCATTGTCGTGATGGATGCACCCTCCTCGGAGCTTGACGGACTCTCCGTTGATGCGAACTCCGCGCCGGGCGTCCCACTCGAGGGACCGGATGCCGATGCGCGTTTCGTGCACCTCGACCTCAGCGTCGTTCACCATGACAGTCGTGCGGCAGGTGTGGAGGTACGGGCTCTCACACGACCACAGCTGCGGCGCCTCGACCGTCACCCGCTGCCGAAGCGTGGACGGACGGTTCGGGCGGACACCGAAGGTGGCGGAGTCTGCCGCGACGACTGTTCCTTCTGCGTCAAGGATCTCCGTCGTCACGAGAGCCGAGTGCAGCGAGCGGCCCGCATTCTCGAGAGTGATATCGATGTCGACAACGGCCGCGTCTCGATCAGCGCTCACGGTCCGGGCGCGAACGCCGTTTCGGGCGATGTGCACGGTGTTCCCGGTGAGGAGCCAGACGTCTCGGTAAATGCCCAGGCCCGTGTACCATCGCGCGTCCGCGTGGCTTCGGCACTCGACCCGGATCTCGTTCGACCCCTGATGCAGCTGCTCGTCGATCCGTACCGCAAAGGGGATGTACCCGTACGGCCGCTGCCCTACGAGGGCATCGTTGACGAAGACCATCGCACCGCGATACACACCGTCGAACTGCAGCTCGATCCTCCGGCCTTCCCAGCTCGCTGGAACATCGATGGTCTTGACGTACTCGACCACGCCATCCCCGTAGAACCCCGTCAGAGCACCCGGCACATTATCGGCAGATCGAGCGCGGCCGACAAGCGCGTCATGTGGCAGCGTCACCGGCATGGGAGGCTCGGCGTGACCGAGTACCTCCAGGAACGGACTCGTCGACGGGCGAATCGCCCATCCATCGTTGAAAGACGTACGTTCCATTGAGCTTCCTCACTCGTCGGGGGGTGGAGAAATCTCCACATAGCCGGGTGGTGGCGCGAACCCGTGCATCGACACGACTTTATTTCCCGCCCCGGGGAAAATCTACAAGCGTCCGGGGTTCTGGTCAACTCATGCTCGGTGCGCGTACGCGGAATCCCGATATTGGGGCCACTTGACGCAACCCCGATAGAGACCTATATTTTCCCTGCCCGGGAAAAACTACCCGTCATCTTGGGCGGACATCCACTTCAAGGAAGAAGAATCATGACCGACGCCACCTCTGAAACCGAACCGAAGACGGTTTCCAACGCGGTGCAATATCAGTCCAAGACCCCCGCGATGCGTCGGTACACGACGTTCTATGCCCTCGCAATGATGGGCATCTCCCTCCTGTGGGGGTCATTGCTCGCGATCCTCATCCCCCTTCATGTGCAGACGATCGAGTTCGCCAACTACTTCACCGGCGCTGACGCCGGCGTCGACCTGCAGGAACTGACGACGCTCCAAAGTGACGTCGCGGCCGGATCTGCCACCGCGACGCCCGAGCAGGAGCGGCTGCTCGATCTGCTCACGGCCTTCAACGCCGCCCGAGCGACGAGCCTCTCGCTCGTCACCTCGGCTGGTGTACTTCTCGCGATGCTGCTCTCGCCGATCATCGGCATGCTCTCGGATCGGACACGCTCACGATTCGGGCGTCGTGCACCCTGGGTGGCTGCAGGCGGTATCGCAGGGGCTGCGCTCATCTGCTTCCTCCCGGCCTCCCCCTCGATCGCAGTGGTCGTCGTCGTCTGGTCGGCGCTGCAGGTCGCCGTCGGGGTGGCGCAAGGGCCCCTGACCGCCACTGTGGCTGACCGAGTGCCCGAGGATCGTATCGGCGGCGTCTCCGCGATCACTGGTCTCGCGTCATACTTCGGCGCCATCGTCGGATCGATCGTGGCAGGAGTCCTCTTCGGGATCATCGGCCTCGGCGCTTACTACCCGATCGCGATCGTTCTTCTGCTCACCACCCTGGGTTTCGTCCTGTTCGCTCGCGACAACTCTTCGCGCGAGATGATCACGAAGAAACTCCGCTTCAGGGCCGTCGTGAAGTCGTATGGCATGGCGCTTCGGGATCGTGACTACCGCTGGGCATGGATCTCGAAGGTTGTGCTGTATCTCGGCTACGGCATCAGCTCGGTGTTCTCCCTCTACATGCTGCAGAGCTACATCACCCCCGCCCTGTCGATAGAGGCAGCGGCTGCGACGGCGCCGCTACTGCAATTCGCTGCACTCCCGGGGACGCTGATCGCCATGTATGTCAGCGGGCGATGGAGCGACAAGGTCGGCCGACGCAAGCCGTTCGTGATCGCCGCGTCGCTGATAATGGCCGGCAGCTTCTTGATCCCCTTCTTCTGGGCTACGCTCCCGGCTCTGTTCATCCAGGTCATCCTGACCGGTATCGGATACGGAGTGTTCGTGGTCGTGGACCAGGCGCTCTTCATCGACGTGCTGCCTGACCGCGATGCGGCAGGGCGAGACCTCGGGTTGTCTGCTCTTGGGCAGAACCTCGGAAACGCCCTGGGCCCGATCGTCGCCGGAGCAGTTGTGGCTATCGCCGCGGGAGCCTACGGGCCCGTCTGGCCAGTCGGATTCGCCCTGGTGGCGCTGTCCGCCGTCGCCATCGTCCGGATTAAGGGCGTCCGCTAGCCTGCGCGCGTGGAGCGGCTGGGCCGGGCGGGCAGTTCGTTGCCCTCCCGGCCATCTGCGTTTACGCCGCTATTGCTGGGCGATCTTGCTCATGATAGATTTTCCCGGTCCGGGAAATATACGCTCACCGGACATAAAGAGCTTCACGATGCTCCCATTCTTTCGTCTAGCCGAGGATCCTCATGTCACTGTCGACTACTGCCCCTACCCTCTTCGATGAAGCGGTTGCTCACGTGAGAAGCGGAGGCTCGGTCTCTGAGCAGACCGAGCTGTTGCTGTCGGAGCTCACCCCGGAAGAGAAACTCTGGCTCCTGGATGGCGATGCAGAGTTCTGGACGGGCATCGCCGAGATGAGCGCGGGGTACAACCTGCGCCCCATCGTGATGGGCGAGATCGCGCGGCTCGGCATTCCCGGTCTCCGTTTCAGTGATGGTCCTCGCGGCGTCGTGATGGGGGCCTCCACCGCGTTCCCTGTATCGATGGCCCGCGGAGCGACGTGGGACGTTGACCTCGAGGAAAGAGTCGGCGTCGCGATCGGCCGGGAGTTGCGCGCGCAAGGGGCGAATTTCTTCGGGGGTGTCTGCATCAACCTTCCTCGCCACCCGGCGTGGGGTCGCGCTCAGGAGACCTACGGGGAGGACCCCTACATTCTGGGAGAGTTCGGTGCCGCACTCGTGCGGGGGGTCCGTCGCAACGCGATGACGGTGGCCAAGCACTACGCGTTGAACTCGATGGAGAACGCGCGGTTCAAGGTCGACGTTCAGGCTGACGACGCCACGCTCCACGAAGTCTTCCTGCCTCACTTCCGGCGAGTGGTCGAAGAAGGCGTCGATGGCATCATGACGTCCTACAACGCGGTGAACGGCGAGTGGGCAGGACAGAATGAGGTTCTTCTCGAGGGCGTACTTCGTGGCCAATGGGGCTTCCAGGGCGTGACTCTGTCCGATTTTGTGTCCGGTCTTCGCGACGCAGGCCTGTCTCTCAAGGCAGGTCTGGACGTGGAAGCGCCGATGCGTCAACAGCGGGCCACTCACCTCCCGAACGATCTCGAGTCAGGACGCGTGACGTGGGAGCACGTCGACCGCGCGGCTCGACGCATCCTTCGCACGCAGCTCAGGCACTACGCCTCCGATCGCGAAGAGGAACCGTCTGTCGACATCGTCTTCTCGGAAGCGCATCGTTCGCTTGCTCGCGAAGTCGCTGCTAGCTCTATGGTGCTTCTGAAGAACGATCCAACAGGGGAGCGGCCGGTGCTGCCGCTGGACCCGACGGGTCTGTCGTCCGTCGCGGTCATCGGCCGTCTGGCTGATCTTCCCAACACAGGTGACCAGGGCTCGTCCGCGGTGCGTTCTCCTGAAGTGGTCACCGCGCTGGAAGGCCTTCGCCGTGGTCTTCCCGGTACCGATATCGCGACCGTACTCGAGGACGACCCCGCTGCGGCAGCAGAAGCCGCCGCGAGCGCCGAGGTCGCCATCGTGGTCGTCGGATACACCGCCGAGGACGAGGGAGAGTATGTCGGAGGTGACGCCATGTCCGACCCCGCCGTTCTCGCGCTGTTCCCGCCCTTCCCGGAATGGATCGACCCGTCAGCGATGACCAGCGCCGCCGGCGCTATGGGAGACGCGGAAGGCGGAGACCGAGCGAGTCTACGTCTTCGCCCGATCGACGAGGAGATCATCGCGGCGACGGCGGCGGCCAACCCGCGCACAGTCGTGGTGGTCGTGACTGCCGGCGCCGTCGTGATGGAGAACTGGCGGCACGATGTCCCTGCTGTTGTCGTCGGCTGGTACAGCGGAGTCGAGGGTGGCGGGGCTCTTGCGGATGTTCTGACCGGAGCAGTCGACGCGAGCGGGCGGCTTCCGTATTCCATCCCCACCACCGAAGATCATCTGCCGTTCTTCGACCGCGACGCCACCACCATCGTCTACGACCGCTGGTTCGGGCAGCGCCTCCTGGATCGCGACGGGCACTCTGCCGCTTTCCCTCTGGGTTTTGGCCTCTCGTACACGACCTTCTCCATCGAGGACGTCAGCATCACCTCGCGCGATGGCGAATCCATCGTCGCGTCGGTTCGGGTGCGCAACACGGGCGGCCGGGCTGGACGCCATGTGGTGCAGTTGTACGGGTCGACCGACGCTGCGGACTTTCCTTCCAGGGTGCTACTCGGATTCCGGCCGGTAGATCTGGAGCCGGGCGAGGAGAGGGTGGTTGAAGTGCAGGGGTCGCTGCGCCCCCTGCAGCGGTGGGAGGACGGCGGGTTCGTGTGGTCCGCGGGGGATGCGGTGATCTCCGCGGCCTCCTATTCGGGCGACCCCCGGGCAGTGTCGGCAACGCTGAAACTCGCCTGACCTGGTCGACGACTCGCGCAGAATGCCCGTCTCTTCCCCGCTGGTCCCTTCCCAGCCGATCCGAGTAGGAGTCCTCGGTGCTGCGAGGATCTCACCGACTGCGCTGATACGCCCTGCCCAGAGCATGGAGGGTATCGAGGTCTTCGGCGTGGCCGCCCGTGACCCTATTCGCGCACGACGTTTCGCGGCGGACTACGGCCTTGCGCGCGCCTACGACAGCTACGAGAACCTACTGGCCGACCCTCACATCGATGCCGTTTACGTGCCTCTTCCTGCGACACTCCACGCGGACTGGGTCATCGCTGCCATCGAAGCAGGGAAGCGCGTGCTGTGCGAGAAGCCTTTCGCAAGCAACTCAATGGATGCTGCACGGGTGGCAGAGGTCGCTGCGCACTCGAAGGTCATCGTGATGGAGGCCTATCACTCGGCATATCACCCTCTCCAAGATCAACTGCGAGCGATTCTGAACACGGACGTCCTCGGGCGCGTGTTCGACGCTCGAGCCGTATTCTGCATTCCGCTGCTCTCCCGCAAGGCGATCCAGTGGAATCCGGGGCTGGGAGGCGGGGGCCTTCTCGACGTGGGTTACTACCCGGTGCGTCAGCTGAGGGACCTCTTCGGAGAGCCGACCCGCATCATCGACGCGCGAGCCCGTCAATCGCGCGGGGTCGACCGCCGTTTCGATGCGTCGATGCAGTTCTCTGGAGGCGTGCACGGCGAGATCGTCACGGCCATCATGTCGCGCAGACTTCTCGCTTCACGGCTCGAGATCCGAGGGTCCGCCGGCACTCTCAGTGTGACCTGGCCGTATCACCCCCAGTCGGGAGCCAAAATGCTCCTCCGCACGAGCGGCGGAATGCGAGTCCTGCCCACCGATCGGCGATCGAGCTACATGTACCAGTTGGAGTCGTTCCGGGATTCTGTGCGAACGGGCCTCGAACCCCGCACTGGTGTCCGACAAGCTGTGACACAGATGTCTGTCATCGATCAGCTGTATCAGGCTGCGGGGATGCGCCCGCGCTAAACACCACGCGCCGGGCCAGAGAAGGCTGGTGTCGGCGAATCACGAAGCTACGACGGTCGAAGAAAGGCAATCCGAATGTTCACCTGGGATGAGATCGATCGGCGCGCGGTGGACACCGCTCGTCTGCTGGCCGCCGACGCGGTCGAGAAGGTCGGCAATGGCCACCCCGGCACCGCGATGAGCTTGGCTCCGGCCGCGTGTCTCCTGTACCAGCGCGTGCTGCGGCATGACCCGACCGACACCGACTGGCTCGGCCGCGACCGCTTCATCCTCTCGGTCGGACACTCCTCGCTCACGCAGTACGTGCAGCTCTACCTGGGCGGCTTCGGCCTCGAGCTCGATGACCTCAAGGCCCTGCGCACGTGGGGGTCGCTGACTCCCGGGCACCCCGAGTACGGTCACACCAAGGGCGTTGAGATCACCACCGGCCCACTCGGCCAGGGTCTCGCGTCTGCGGTGGGCTTCGCCTACGCCGCTCGCTACGAGCGCGGTCTCTTCGACCCCGAGGCCGCTGCGGGCACCAGCCCGTTCGACCACTTCGTCTACGTGATCGCCGGCGACGGCGACCTGCAGGAGGGCGTCACGAGCGAGGCCTCCTCGCTCGCCGGCCACCAGGAGCTCGGCAACCTCATCGCGATCTACGACTCCAACCAGATCTCGATCGAGGACGACACGAACGTCGCTTTCACCGAAGACGTCGCGAAGCGCTACGAGGCGTACGGCTGGCAGGTGCAGGTCGTCGACTGGAAGAAGACGGGCGAGTACGTCGAAGACGTCGCCGAGCTGCACGCAGCGATCGAGGCCGCGAAGGGCGAGACCTCGAAGCCCTCGCTCATCATCCTGAAGACGATCATCGGCTGGCCTTCGCCCGGCAAGCAGAACTCCGGCAAGATCCACGGCTCCGCCCTCGGCGGCGACGAGCTGGCGGCCACGAAGAAGGTCCTCGGCTTCGATGCCGACGAGCACTTCGCGATCGCCGACGACGTGCTCGCCCACACCCGCGGTCTCGCCGATCGCGCCGCCGAGACGCGTGCGGCGTGGCAGAAGTCGTTCGACGCCTGGGCCGCCGCCAACCCCGAGCGCAAGGCGCTCCTCGACCGGCTCGAGGCCAAGGAGCTGCCGGCGGACATCACCTCCGCCCTCCCCGTCTTCGAGAGCGGCAAGGACGTCTCGACCCGTGCGGCCTCGGGCCAGGTCATCAACGCTCTCGCAGCCGAACTCCCCGAGCTCTGGGGCGGGTCGGCCGACCTCGCAGAATCGAACCTCACCACGATCAAGGACTCCAAGTCCTTCATCCCCGCCGAGTGGTCGACCCACGAGTGGTCGGGTGACCCCTACGGCCGCGTGCTGCACTTCGGCATCCGCGAGCACGCCATGGGCGCCATCGTCAACGGCATCGTGCTGCACGGCCCGACGCGCGCCTTCGGCGGCACGTTCCTCATCTTCAGCGACTACATGCGCCCGCCGGTGCGTCTGGCCGCACTGATGAACGTGCCCAGCATCTTCGTCTGGACACACGACTCCGTCGCTCTCGGCGAAGACGGACCCACGCACCAGCCGGTCGAGCAGATCGCGACGCTGCGTGCCATCCCGAACTTCACCCTGGTGCGCCCCGCCGACGCCAACGAGACCTCGGCCGCGTGGCTCGAGATCCTCCGTCGGCATGAGGGCCCGGCCGGCATCGCCCTGACACGACAGAACATCCCGGTGTTCGAGCGCGGACAGGGCTCGGCTGAGGGCGATGTCTTCGCATCGACCGACGGTGTCGCGAAGGGCGCCTACGTGCTCGCCGAGGCTCCGAACGGCACGCCCGACGTGATCATCATCGCGACCGGTTCCGAGGTGCAGCTCGCGGTCGACGCTCGAGCGGCACTCGCCGAAGAAGGCGTCAACGTACGCGTCGTCTCCGCTCCGTCGCTCGAGTGGTTCGACGAGCAGGACGAGGCCTACCGAGAGTCGGTCCTCCCCAAGTCCGTCACCGCCCGCGTCTCGGTCGAGGCCGGTTCCGTGCTCAGCTGGCGCGGCATCGTGGGCGACCGCGGCCGCTCGGTCGGCATCGACCACTTCGGCGCATCCGCCGACTACAAGACCCTGTTCCAGAAGTTCGGCATCACCACCGAGGCCGTCATCGCGGCCGCACGCGAGACCATCAAGGAGAACGCATGAGCACCCCCACCGCAGACCTCGCAGCAGCCGGTGTCAGCATCTGGCTCGACGACCTGTCGCGCACCCGCATCTCCTCCGGCAACCTCGCCGAGCTGATCGAGACCCGCAACGTCGTCGGCGTCACGACCAACCCGACGATCTTCGCCAACGCGATCACCGACAAGAACAACACGTCGTACGACGCGCAGGTCACCGAGCTCGCAGCGTCCGGCGCCACGGCCGAAGAGGCCGTCTTCGCCGCGACCACGCAGGACGTCGCCGCCGCTCTCGACATCTTCCGCCCCGTGTGGGAGAAGTCGGGTCACGTCGACGGCCGCGTGTCGATCGAGGTCTCCCCCGACCTCGCACATGACACCGAGGGCACGGTCGCCCAGGCCAAGAAGCTCTGGGCCAAGGTCGACCGTCCGAACCTGCTCGTGAAGATCCCCGCGACGAAGGCGGGCCTGCCGGCCATCACCGAGGCGATCGCGGCGGGCATCAGCGTCAACGTCACCCTGATCTTCAGCCTCGAGCGCTACGCCGAGGTCATCGAGGCGTACCTGACCGGTCTCGAGACCGCGAAGGCCGCGGGCATCGACCTGTCGACCATCCACTCCGTCGCCTCGTTCTTCGTGTCGCGCGTCGACACCGAGACCGACAAGCGTCTCTCCGCGATCGGCACCGATCAGGCCGAGGCACTCAAGAGCAAGGCAGGGCTTGCGAACGCGCGTCTCGCCTACGAGCTGTACGAGCAGAAGTTCGCCGAGAAGCGTGCGCAGGACCTGATTGCGACCGGTGCAAACGCTCAGCGCCCGCTCTGGGCATCGACCGGCGTCAAGGACCCGGCTCTGCCCGACACGCTCTACGTCACCGAACTGGTGGCGAAGGACGTCGTCAACACGATGCCCGAGAAGACGCTCGAGGCGACGTTCGACCACGGCGTCGTCACCGGTGACACCATCACCGGCGGCTACGAAGAGGCACGCGCCGTGTTCGCCGGCCTCGCCGACCTCGGCATCGACTTCACCGATGTCACGCAGGTGCTCGAGGACGAGGGCGTCGCGAAGTTCATCGACTCCTGGCACGAACTTCTCGCGCAGGTCGCCGAGGGCCTGGAGGCCCAGCGGTGACTTTCGCCGTCCACGCGTCCGGTGCGGCGCGCGTGGCCATCGACGAGACCGTCCCGTCGCTCGTCCACGACCTGATCGCTTCTCGGGTGACCAGCGGCAGGCTATTCACTTGGGAGGGTCTACTCGCTTCGGTTGCATATGTCGTCCTCATCCGAGGGTTGAGCAGGCTGCAGCCTTTCGCTGCATGAGCGAAGCTCGCATTGGTTGTCCTGGCCTGCGGTTCCAGCGGCGGAGTGGCGGGCGGACGTCTATCGAAAATGCGAAGTAGCTGACCCTCAAATGCCGGAGCGCGTGCATCGTCGCTAGGTCGCCCCCCGTGATTTAGATGGGAGCTCGGTCTCGGTCGTTCTGATGTTGCCGAAGCGACTGCAGTGGCGAGGGCGACGCCACATCCAAGTGGATGCAACCGGACATCGGCGTGGACGTGACTTCGCTGCAGACCTCGACTCGGGCGCTATTCGCGCGCCGCAATCCGTCTTCTGAGCGCCGTTTCCTGCAAGCGCACGAACGAGGAGTACTCACACCCATCAACGAGGGGCCATCGCGCTGATCAATTCGTATACCGCGTGACAGGCGGCAACGGCAGTCAGCTGTGCGTGATCATACGCCGGCGCAACCTCGACTACGTCGGCGCCCACGATCTTGCGGTCCGAAAGAGCGCGAAGAATCATGAGCAGCTCTCGAGATGTCATTCCGCCAGCTTCAGGAGTGCCGGTGCCAGGTGCGTGCGCCGGATCCAAAACGTCGATATCGATAGAGACATAGAGCGGCGCGTCGCCGATGCGCGCGCGGATACGCTCGATTGCTGGGTTCACGCCGTCGCGTTCGATCGAGTCGCTCGTGACGATGGAGAAGCCCAGGCGCTCGTCATCGATCAGATCCTGCTTGTCGTAGAGCGGTCCGCGGATACCAACATGCATGCTCGCGGTCATATCAATCAGCCCCTCTTCGGAGGCGCGGCGAAACGGCGTTCCGTGAGTAGTGGGCGCACCGAAGTACGTGTCCCATGTGTCCAGGTGCGCGTCGAAGTGCAGCACAGCAATGGGGCCGTGCTGTGAGTTCAGTGCACGCAGAAGGGGCAACGCGACGGTGTGATCGCCTCCGATGACGACAAGGCGGTCAGCGCGTTCAGCGAGACTTCGCGCGGCTGTCTCGATCTCGCTCACCGCCGCGTCCAAATCGAATGGATTGGCAGCGATGTCGCCCGCGTCCGCAACCTGCTGCTGGCGGAACGGCGAGACATCTTGCGAGGGGTTGTACGGACGCAGCAGGCGCGAGGCTTCGCGAACGTGCGAAGGGCCGAAACGTGCGCCCGGGCGGTAACTCACCCCGCTATCGAAGGGAATCCCGACGACTGCGATGTCGGCGTGCTCGACCTCTTCAAGGCGCGGAAGACGGGCGAATGTCGCGATGCCGGCGTAGCGCGGGACCATGCTTGCGTCGACTGGGCCGGTGGGGTTGGAGCGGCCCTCGGTCTCGTGCGTCGGTGAGATAGGGGTGGTCATGGTAGGTCCTTCGACGTCGATGATGTGTTGAGAATCTCGGGCTACTCGGGCCACAACGCTGCGGCTGAGTAGGTGTATTGGCTGAGAACTAGCTGGAGCGGGCGTCGTCGTGCCAAAGGGCCTGGCGTGACACCTCGGGTGGCGAAATGGCATCCGCCGAACACAAATCCATCGCTGCCGAGAGATCCAGAAGGAGCGAGTCCTGGCGCTCATTGCAAGCCGCATCCACTGGCTCTGGCCATGAGGAGAACTTGACGACCACGGTGTCGGTACTTGGGTCCAACCATAAGTTCTGGCCATGAATGCCGATGGCGCTGATGTTTCCGCGTGCGTTCCCCATGCACCACCACTGGCGGGTGTAAGACCCCGCCGGGAAGGCGTTGGTGAAAGACTCATCTGTCATCGCAAGGGGATCCCCGCCCGCCATCACGGATTGAACCCACGCCCTCGGCACCACTTGACCCGAAGGGCCGCGGCCCTCGGCCAGCATGAGCATCCCCACCCTCGCGAGGTCGCGCGCCGTCGCGAGAACACCCCCGTTCGCGAAGCCGAAGCCAGACTTGTCGACCGTGATGGCCGCGTCGTAGTCGGCGCCAATCTCGGACCACAAGTAGATCGACAGGGCCGACGAGTATCGCAGTCCGGAAGCGCGCTCGATCACCCAAGCGAGAACATCAGTGTTGGCAGAGCAGTACTGGAAGGTGTCACTCGCTCCGCCGCCCCTCAAGGTCGTGAGGAACTGATAAGTGTTGACCGGGTCGCCGTCGAACCTCGGACGCCATCCGGCGGATCGGTCGTGGGTTTGCACCTGTGAAGTCGGGTCTAGATAGTCCTCGCGATACGTGACATCGACCTGCATGTCGAGGACGTCCCGAACGGTTGCACCGTCATAGGCGCTGCCGACCAACTCCGGGATGTACTGGGTGACGGAGTCCCGCGTATCGAGAAGGCCACGACCCTCTAGGATCCCGACGACAAGTCCGCACAACGATTTAGAAACGCTCATCAGCAGATGCTTTTGGTTTGGAGCAAGACCATCCCGGTGGTACTCACCGACGACACTTCCAGCGCGAACGACGAGGAACGCGTCAGTGTACGTGTCGATCAAGCGCTGGTCGAGGTCGGGCACGAGCTCCGAAAGAGCGGTCAGAGAGGCGCAGCCCCCCGAACTCGCGCGCCGGTGCGGTATCCGGGCGACCGGAAGCAGTTCTTCTAGGTTGCTGAAGGCCCAGCGATTGTGAGGAGCCGTCTGCCAGTTGTCGAGTGTTGGATCGGACACAGTTGCCCCCGAATAGCGAAGCGGATGAGATCCCACACGCGGGTTCACGCGAGCTCCTTCCGAGCCTTCGTGCGCCGAGAGAGCATTCGGTAAAGCAGGGCGGCCGTCAGCATGCCAACTGGGACAGATAGGTCGATATAGCCGAGGCGCTCTGAGATCGGCCCTGTCCAGACGTCGGTGGTGAGGCAGGCCGCAGTCGCGACGCCTCCCGCGATCATGGCGACGATTCCGGCGACGTTCCATCCCTTGAAATACCAGTACTTCGATCCTGGCCGGTCATCGAACAGATCAACCCCGCGATAGCGGGCATTCCGCATCGCAACATCCGTGACGAAGATCGCCATTGCAGGTCCCGACACGATGATCAAGAACTGCAACATGAGATTGATCGCGTCGAGAAGCGAACTTGACAGGACCAGGTAGATGGTGAGTGCGGTGCCGATGGCCCCGACAGTTACCGCCGCGGGAATTCGGCGGATGGGAAGTCCGACTGCTTGGAGCGTCATGCTCGAGCTGTAGGTTGTCATGGCATTCAAGGCCACGGTATTCAGAATCACGCCAACAACAAGTGCTGGTCCAAGCCAGATAGGAAGCGCATCCATCAGTGCCACGTCGATGCCCGCTGCAAAGGTGTCTTCGGTGAGTGCCGTCGCCAGTAGCGCACCGACGATGGTGAAGACGATCATGGGCAGCGCTCCTCCGAGCGCTGTCGCTGCGATGATATGGGATCTCTTGGTTCGGATCGGCAGGTAGCGGCTGAAGTCGGGGCTGTTCACATACGAAAGCGGTGTCGAGGCGAGGATCGCGAAACCGACAGTGGCGGCGGACCAGAGCCCGGTGCCCGAAAGTGGCTCCGACGGGCGATAACTCCAGTTGACCGTGGGGAGCACAAAGACACTCACAAGCAGGAAGATCAGTAGCAGCACGCTCGCGACCCATGGGTAGCTGCGAATGATCAGACCGTGCCCGTACACGGCGACGAGCACAGTCGCAATGGACACGACCACCGTGACAGTTATCGGCACCACGATCGGGTCGGAGAACCCGATTCTCCGCAAAGCTTCGGCGCCAAGGAATGACGATGCAAGCCAGTTAAGCGCCAAGAACACCGAAGACACCAGCCACCCGGTGAACGCGATGACGACCTTGTTCCCGATCACTCCGTACATCGCCCTCGAGATCACCGATGCGGAGGTTCCAGCGCGGGGCCCGGCGATGGAGAGAAACGCTGGGAAAACCCACGGCAACGATCCGGCGATGATGACAAGGATTGCTTGCCAGAGTTCGAGGCCGAGGAGGATCATCGTCGCCCCGATAGTGAAGTTCAGGAGGCTGAGGTTGGGCGCCGCCCACACCGAGAAAAGATCACGGGCTCTTCCGTGCCGCTGACTATCGGGGATGAGCTCGATACCCTTGGTCTCGGGATGGACTGGCGTGTCGGATGGTCGGGTTGACGCGCTCGTCTCGATGTCGTGCATCACAGGTCCTTTCGGGTGATCCGACGGCGTTGTCGGAGTGTTCTTCGATAGCGCCGCGGCTACTCGGCGGGGGCGTACGACCGCCGCGTGGCCTCGTAGGTGGCGATGAGTTCGCGCATGCGGGAACCGCTGAACGGCGCGCCGTGCCCGGGGTACACCACGCTCACGTCGAGGTCGCGCAGCCGCCGCATGCTCGCCAGGTACGACGGGATGTCTGACCCGTGGATGTCGTCCAGGAGAACGTCGTCGTACAGGACGTCGCCGCTGAAAAGGATTCCCGTGGCGTCTTCGAAGAGGCAGCAGCTTCCCGGGGAATGCCCTGGAAGGTGGAGAACACGAAAAGTCCGACCGCCGATGTCGAGCACATCCCCGTCTGCCAGATCGCTCGTCGGAGGTGCCGCCTTGACCGCGTAGTCTTCCAGGCGGAAGTTGCTCGAAGGGATCGCCGTCAGCAGGACGTCTGGCATATCGTCCCAGTCCAGACCGAGAATCCCTCGCAGTTCGTTCCCCCGGAGTGACCATGGGCGCGGGTCCTGGAGACGTTCTGACGGATGAGCCCGGCGGTCGGTGAACTCCCACGCAGATCCGGCGTGGTCGAGATGTCCGTGCGTGACGACGAGCGCAGGGTCGTTCGCGAATAGAGCGGGCAGATGCTGTCGCAACGACGCCACCCCTAAGCCCGAGTCGACGACGAGGTCGCGGACCGTGCCGCGGACGTGCCAGATGTTGGATCTCAAGAACTCATCGACGTGCGGCTCCTCGATTCGCGAGATCCAGGGCGCGACATGCTCAACACGAAACCACGGCGTTGCAACGGGCAGGCTGGACATACATTCCTCGGCGATGAGATGAGCGGTGTGGACTCACGCGCGCCAGATCTCTTATTGGCGCGAGTGCCAATAAGGAACCTAGCGCACTATTGGACATGAGCACAACAAGATCCCGATGTCGAAAGAGATCAGCCGTTCAACGCTCCGGTCGGAAGTCCCAGCTCGTGTTCCGCCGACCGGAACAGCATCGCCTTGACCTCTCCGTAGTTCAGACGGGAGTCGGCTAGCGCAAGTCGGACGGCCGCGTGGGCCGCATGTGCATCCACGAGCGCCAAGATGTTCGTGGCAGTCACAAAGGCGGAGGTGACTGAGAATTCCCCCGTATCGAGACCTTCCTGGATGAGTCTCGCAACGTGCAAGGCGTCCGCTTCCATCTCCGCGACCACGGCCATGCGGAGGCGCGGTTTGTCGGCAGCAGCCCGCCAGGCATCGAGCCACAACAGACCCATAGGATCGCGCTGGTCGGCAAGGTAGGTCTTGAGCAACTGACTCATTCGCCAGGTCGCGCTTGCAGACGCATCGCGCGAGGCGTCTAGAGCCTGCCGTTCAGACGCCACGACCTGCTGGAAGCAGGCTATGAAAAGGTCCTCGATGGTGGGGAAGTAGTGGGTGAGGAGCCCTGAGCGCACACCAACACGGTCGGCAACCCGCCTGGCCGTGAGAGCGGAAAGGCCATCTTCGAGGACGATGGCAGCCGCAGCGTCGAGTATCTCCCTCCGCCGATCCTCAGGTGATTTCCGCCGCCGAGGACCCTTCAGCTGTTCGCTCCTATCGCGGTCTGGCATACTTCCACCCTAGAGCCGAGCGCGGACGACACGTCTGCAAGCAAACACGGGCCAGGGCGCTTGAACCATTACGCCATCGATCGACACCGCCCGCGCAACTGAGGTTCGCGAAGCGTTTCTCCGTAAGACTGCGGGAGGCCCACGGCTCATACGAGCGGGAGCACCTCGCCGGGGCCGACGACGAGGAGTGGCAGTCCTGTATTCAGCTTTTCTCGCTCGAGGTGCACGGTTGCGGTCTGACCGGTCAGCCCGCTCTCTGAATTGACGTTCGAAGCTTCTACTGAGGTACCGAACGACGAACAGCCGACGCGTTGCCCGATGCGAGCTCAATCTCCGAGTCGGTTCTCAAGTTGAAGTGGTGACACAAAGTGTTACCTTGCTGATATTCGGGCATTCGTGTGTCGAGTTCGTCTCCGGCATACCGCCGCCAGCCTGCGGCGGAGCGGCGCGCGGAGATCATGCGCACGGCTGCGGGTCTAGCTCTCGTGGGCTGGCTCGATCGCGTAACGCTGAGGTCCGTCGCTGAGCGGTTGGGTGTGCGAACCGGGCTTATCAATCTCTACCTTTCGGCGATTGGCGACCTCGTCGATGAGGCGTCTGTCGTGTTTTCAGCCGTCGCGGGAGGCCAGGCTGCTGGCCAGGAAGAGGAGGACTTCGACCGGCGGGTCGTTCTCATTCGAGAAGGACCCGATCCGGAGAGTTTTTAATTCGCGACGCGGACTTCGCAGCCGCCCGGATCTTCACCGCCGTTGACGGCTTCGCCGCGTACGTCACCAGCCGGATAACGTTCGTCAAGGCCAGGTGCGAAGGCTTCATCTTGGACATCCCCGAATGATCCCTCGGGCTGGCCTCTGGTGCTCTCGGTCGCAAGTAGCTTTTCCGACGGGCGGAGGGCGTCCTCGAGCTTTGCCTTTGGGTGACGTCGCTGAAGCCGGCGCTCGAATCGATACTGGTGCTGAGCGAAGAAGACGAACGTTGCGAGACAAGCTCTTTGTTCGACCGCTGGGCCCGGTGAGGGCCCAGCGGTTGGACTCTAGGCGTGCCTAGTTCATACTCTGTCCGCCAGCGACATCGATCGTCTGGCCGCACATGTAATCGGCTGCCTCTGTCGATAGGTAAGCGACCATGTTCGCGACCTCCTCCGGTAGCGAGACTCGCCCAAGCTGGATGTACTTGTCGACAGCTTCGAGCATCGAACCCTTCGCTGCGAGGGACTGCTCGTCAGCCGCGTTGGCGAGTATGTCGCGAAGCAGTGGGTTGATCATCACCCCGGGTGCGACACCGAGAACGTTGATGCCACGGAGTGCGAACTCGTGGGCGAGGTTGCGAGTGAAGCCGATAACTCCGGACTTAGCGGCGTTGTATACCGTCAGTCCGCGATGCTGGATGCGACCACCGACCGAGGCGATGTTGATGATGCGACCGTAGCCCTGGGGCAAGAAGTGTTCAATGGCGGCGTGCGCCCCATACATCAGCATCGTGAGACTTCCGTGCACCGTGTAGTCGATGTCGTCCTTGGTGTGATTCTCGAACGAGTCCGAGACAACCTGAACGGGATTGTTCACCATGATGTCGAGTCCGCCGAGCATCTCGACGCTCGCGCGAACGACGTCATGGACCTGATCCCAATCGGAAAGATCCGCCTGAAACGGTATCGCTCGAGTACCCCAACGTGCTTCGACTTCCTTCGCCTTGGCTTTCGCGCCATCACCATTGATGTCGATGACCGCGACGTCTGCGCCGAGTCCCGCGAGCCGGTGCGCGATGGCCTGGCCCAAGCCTCCGCCGCCCGCACCCGTCACGATGGCTCGCTTGCCGCTCAGATCCATCAAGTCGGTGACACGCTTGCCGATGATGTGCGTCGGCAGCCGGTCAAACCCCATTGCATCCACAAAGTCGTGGTCGGTCATCTGCATCCTTCCGTTCACGGTCGCCTGGTGCGACTCTAAGGCAACACTATGTCGCCATAGAGGCTTTGGCTAGGGCTCACCGATGGAGGCAGAGACGAGCTAGAAAGCGGCAGTCCTCCTCTGACGGGCCATCCCGATGAGTCTGACGCCACATAACGAGGCTGAAGAAAGCGACGTGCGCGCGGTTCAGTACTTCGCTCGAGTCGATCTCTTGACGGTCAGCGGCCCTCTGCAGGACGCGGACGAAGGGAGCTAAGGCCAGGGTTCTCACTTCAGTTACGAGGGAAGCCAGCTCTTGGGGTGCCTCCAGGGATGCTTGACTGAACGCTCGTCCGACCGGGAGCTCTTCGGCCTCCTGAATGAGGAAGAGTAGCTTCTCTAGGTCACCCATCGACGACCCGGTGTCCGGTTCTTTCTCGTAGCGCGACAGAACCGGTGCGAGAACATCGCGGATCAGCTCGACTTTCGTCGGCCAGCGACGATACACAGTGGAACGGCTCACATCGGCGGCGCGGGCGACCCGCTCTATGGAGAAGCTCGCAAAGCCTTGACGGGTGAACTCATCTGCGGCTGCTGCGAGGACGGCTTCCTCTACTCGAGCGCTGCGGCCACCGGTCCTGACACGTTGAGTGCGTCTGGGCGCTTCTTTCATCACACCAACGTAGTCTCCGAAGTCCGGGGTGCCTCTTCCCGGCCGGATCGATCGCGGCGGAAGAAGTCGGCGCTGGATCGATGCTGCAGGCAAACATCGCGCCGTAGAACAGGACCACGATTCCAAGGCTGCCGTATGCGAGGTTATGTTGTGTGGCGGCCTTCATAGCGACTCGAAGAATGTGGGGTTTGCGAGCGCGGGATCGGACAGGTCGCGGAGGGCCTCGATGTCGGTGCCGTCGGGAAAGGGCTCAGCTGCTAGCGACAAGGAAGACCCCCCCTGTGCCGAAGTTCGGGATCGGGCTGTCGAAGAGCGGGGGAGGTCGGCGACAATGACGCCTTCGCCGGCGGGCTGCGTCGAGCTCATCGAGGCTCGGCGCCTCGGAAGTGAGTCTTAGGCGCGCAAGGTTTGTTGCGCTGCATTTAGTCCATCACGGCGGACGAAGGTGGGGCGATGGGTGCTGCGTCGAATACACAGGCGAGAAGTCTCCTTTACGTGACACGTCGGCTGCATGTTCGCGCCGATAGTCCGGATAAGTGGTCCTATCGTCGGTAAACGGCCAGACGGGGAAGCAAGAAGGGGCTGAGCAGGTGAGACCGCGTTTCCAGTGCTGGCGGCCGACAGGCGCGCGTCGCCCGAGATATCGTCGTCTCCGTCGTGTGCCGCCTCGTCGTGGGGGAGAAGGGGTGATGCTCAGATCGGCCATGCGCTCTCCCTGCGCGGTGCTCCGGCAGACCGTTCACGCAGCGCCGACGTCATACCTGCCGCCAACGGTCCAGTTTGGGCGTGCTGATAGGTGAGTGCGGCTAGGCCGCCGACTCGGTGTCGGAATCATGCTCTGCGCCCGGATGACTCTGGTCCAGGCGAGCCCGCTTTAGGGACTGGCGAATCTGCTCCCGGTGAGCTCGGCGCTGCCCGTCGTGCTCGTACCGATACGCGTTCACCACGATCTCCGCGCACAAGTTCCGGAGGTCTTCGTCGTCGTCCTCCGAGACGTTCTTCAGCGCATAGTCGTTCATGAGGAGAGGGAGTAGGAAGTTGCGGACGACCCAGATGTTCCTCCGGTTTTCCAGGAGCGCCCTCAATGCCCTCGGCCAGCCAGCTTCCTTGACCGAATAGAGCATGAAAGCCGAGGCAATCGTGATCTCGAGTCGCTCGTCTGACTTCGCTGCCTCGGCAACATCGTTGAGAGGTCGGAGAAGCCGTCGGGAGGCGAGGTGCTCAGTGAGCCCTCCGAGTGCGATGGCGGCGGGGAAGAGTCGGCTGAGTTCGTCGAGTACTTCTGCCCGCTCAGGGTCTTCGCTCTTCGAGGAAGAGTCGTGTGCGCCGCGGTTGACCGTTCGGTCGTATAGGCGTTCACCGAGCTCCTGCACGAACCTCTTGAAATCAGGATCCTGCTCGAGGGTGTTCATGAGGTGCCCCCAATGTTCGAGCACGTTACGGAGGACGGCTTGCTTCTTCACCCCGTCCTCGATCTGATCCGAGTCGCGCAGCACGGCGGAAACGAGCTCCAGCACACGCATTAGCCTCACGCCGGGAGGGAGCTGTTCGTGTTGAGTCGTCGGGAACGGTGTGGTGTCGCCATCGCTGGTCATTTCGAAGAAGTCGAGGTCCGTGCCAGGTGCCTCACGGGCAGGGAGCGCGTCGTCGATGCTCCGCTCTTCTATTGTTCGGGGGCCGTCGAGGACGTCCAGCTCCGAGAACACGCCCCCTGCATCGCCTTCCCACTCACCATCAACGAGCAACCGGTTCAGGCTGTCGACAAGTGGGGCGTCGTGTCTGTTCAGGGCGGCGTAGTCCCGAATGATCTGTGTGTAGTAGAGCGGGTCGGTGAGGAGATGATCTCGGAAGTCGGAATCCTGAATGCCGCGCTTGGCGGCGAACAAGTGCAAGAAGCTCGAACGAGCGAAGACGATCTTCCCGTTCGTCCGGCGCAGGACTCGTCGGTCGATGAGGCTTTGAAGCACCTCAATCGGCGACTCGCTCCACGATAGCCGCGTGAGCGCTTCCTGGAACGCTTGCACCGCGTCCGGCTCCTGAACGCCACCGGTGTTGCTGAGGACGAAGTGCTTCGCGAAGGCAGACAGTAGCGCTTCACGGGAGTTCTGGTCCAGGCCGAGACGTGCGTCCTCGTGCGGGTCGCCGCGTCCCAGAAGCGCACCAACGTAGTCATCGAGCACCGTAGTCTGCGAAGCATTCGCCGTGAGCGTCGTCCCTCGCATGAGAACAGAGATGAGCAGACCCACGGTGTACGGAGTGCGAGCGAGGCTCTCGGCAGTGAGGATGTCAACGACTCGAGCCGTGATGATGCTGTAGCCCAGTGGGCTTGCTGCGCGTGCATACTTTTCGATGTCGCGTCGATTGAGTTTGCCGAGATAGCGAATCGAGAAGTCCACGTCGAGATCCTGGAGCTTCTCCGCCACATCATCCTCCGCGCCGAGCGCGCAGGTGATGATTCGGACTTCTGCGTCGCTGTCCGCGAAATCTGAGATTGCGCGGTCGCTGATCTTCTTCACGTAAGGGCTGTAGTCGTCGAGGATCAGGACGTGCGCGGGCAGAGGGTCCTCCGTGGTTGCGGTCCATCCGTGTGAGCGAGCAGTCGCTCTGATAAGCCGGTGCAGCGGTCGAGGCCCGTTCCCTACCTGCCGGAAGGAAACGGCAAACGGAATCACACCGCCCAGGTATGTGGCAGCTTCGAGGGCGAGCCACTTGGAGGCCGTCGATAGACCGGAGCCTTCTTCGCCTACGAGCAGGAGAACCTTGCTCGTCCGTGCGTCTTCGACAGGATCCGTGCGCTTGACGTCTTGGCCGCCATCGCTAGAATCTTGCTGCGCCTTGATGAACTCTGCATGGGGCACCGGTAACAGCACGGGTGGCAGGACGACGTCGTGGAACGAAGGCTGATCCTCGCCCTCGCGGGTCTCCGCGATGATGGACTCGTTCATCAATGACTCGCTTAGCGACGCGCAAGCGTCCCCGGCCAGGTCACGCACGATGCCCGCTGAGGAGACGACGGCATCGCTGACGTTACCGGCAAGCGCTTCGATGAACACCGGGAGGTCGTCGTACGAATCTCCGTAGGAGACCGGGATGATGTGGTCCCCTAGATGCTCGCGCTCCAGCCTTTCGAGGTCGCTTGAGCGACAGAGTCTGAAGTGCTTGACCTGGCCCGCGCCGAATTGCTCGCTGTGAAGCCGGATGAGCCGCTCGAAGTTCGGATCCGCTAACCCCGCGCCGTACCCGACATAGATCAGGGACTTCAAGCTGTGGACAGAACGCTGCAGCGTTTGGAAGGCGTCTGCCCTTCCCAGAGCGTCATAGTCGTTCTTCGACAGGACGATTGATGACGCGTCGTGCCACGCACCGTGCAGGTGGCCGATATCCCTCGAGGACCCCGCCATGATGCCCTGCAGCGCCTCGTGGTCGCGCCACGTCACCGGGCGCCGGTCAGACGTCGAGAGTAGGGTGTCGTAGTTCGTGGTGAGGATCGGGAACGGGAGTCCACGGAGCGCCTCGCCTAGGCGGCCGTCCACCGTCGGAAGCTCGCCGATGTCGTTGTCGAGCCACTTCTTGATAGCAGCAGCCCCGACACGGTCGAACTCCGCCTTGAGTCGGTCGGCAGCATGGAGAACGCTCGTTAAATCGTCGTTCTGGAAGCCGAACTCGATGTTGTCACGGATGTTCTTCAACAGGGCAGCGGATGACACGCCTTCGAGCCGGTTCGTGCCCGAGTCCAGCAGGCCTTTCCATGTCGCTGTCGGAGATTTGCTGATCGCCGCGCTGACTCCGGTGCCCACGACGATGACGACGTTCTTGCTGCGCACAGCGTTCAGTACGCGCGAATCGATTTCCCCCACTGTGTCCCCCAGCCATCCCAAACCAGTATTCTGCGACACTATCGCCTACCCGCGCCGAAGGAACGGATCGTTACGACGACTGTGTGCCGCTCGTGCACGGCCGCCACCTGCATAGATGACTCAAACGGCTACAGATTTGTTTCGGCTTCGTCTTGGATCAGCTCGACAATTCTCGCCGGATCCAGCCCAACGATCAGCCAGGTCCGCGGCGTAGTCGGTTCGCCATGCACTCGTGGGCCTGTCTCAAGCGTCGTCATGAAGGACTGAGTTCTCTCGGGACCCCAATCCTTCGGGATCTTCTGGACGACGTCACGAAGACCGGGCAGGACGCCGAGCCGCTCATCGAACTGCCAAGCAGGGTAGCGGCGCCTTTTTCCAACGACGAAGAAGTACAGCTCGTTCATCTGCGCGCGGCGTCTGACCTGACGCGTTCCGATGCTGAGGAAGCTCGATACTTCGTCGTCGCTGAGGGAATCGACGACTGCTTCGATGCGTGCTCTGTATTCGGGGCGGAGTCGCCGCGTCGAGGAGGCTGAGTCGGATGGGGCGAGTACATCTTCGCCGGACTCGGCGATGAAAGCGGTCAAGGTGAGGAGTATTGCGTCGATCAGCTTGTAGTCGCGGCCCTGCTCTGCTGCCGTTTCGATAAGCGCCTGTAGGGATCGCGAGACTGTCTCGGCGTCGACAGCGGTCCAGGCGCGCTGCTCTGCTTCGTGGCTGCTCTCCTGGGATCTAGCTTCCGATGTCATAGGAGTATTTCTCGAGGATGCCTGCGACTACGTGGGGATTCTCTCCGAGATCAAGCCATTCGGACGGGGAGCGATGCCGGCCCTCGATTGTGAGTTCAAGACGTGGAGCGGCCATGAAGAAGTGCTCGGCCGATAGCGACCACGTGTATGGGACCGAGGGTCCGACGACGTCGATCCCGGAGACGACGGGTTTGTCGGAGCGCTCCGAAAACTGCCACGCGGGGTACAGCGCTTGATCAGCGACCTCAACGAGTCGGAGGTATCCCGCCTTCGTGAGACGGTCCAAGGAAGCTCTGCTGATGTGTAGCCGAGCCGCGGCGGCGGCCGGTGTGAAGGAGGCTGAAAGCGCGGCTTCATGCGAGCCTCTGCCTGAGCGGGGAGGCTTCTTGCTGACAAGAGCACGCACATACGACTTCCGAATTGCGAGTTCCTGGAATCGAGGCCCAGTGCGAAGGCTGCGCATGACGCCATCATCGAAGTCGATGTAGCCGTCTCGTTGCCATTTCGTCAGTACGAAATGGCGGAACCGGTGAACGGCGCGCGTCCGCTCTGAAGGCGGCCACTCCGCGAGAGCGGGCGAGGGGACCCCTCCTGTCTCCGGAAGCAGGTGCTTCATGACCTCCTGGAAGGTGGGGCCCACCGAGTGTCTGCGACGATAGTGCATGACGAAAAGCGAGGCCGCCAAGCCCCATTCGCTTGCTGTCTCACCTTGGGTGAAGTCAGCGACCGCAACGCTCCATGCCGCGGGAGGACATCCTCGCCCGCCCCACCAGCGAGGCGGCCTGGGGGTCGACCTGGGCTTCACCATCTCAGTTGTCGTCCTCTCATTCTTGGTCACTCAGCCCGATCGTTTGCGTAGTTCCCTCGGCAGAAGAGGGGGTGGGCTGCTCTGGGGGCGACCAAACCGACACGCATCTGGACTTGCGTGTCCACAGTATGGCTTACCAGTAAGCCCATACAAGGCTGCCATTCCCGAAACGCTTGTAGTTGTGACGAGTGGCACGAGCGCGGCCGATGCTGAGTGGCAGGACTTCGTCCTCAAACTCTCGGTGCAGCTACGACGCCACCGGTTTGCGGTTGGACTTAGCCAGGAGGAAGTCGCCCACCGTGCCGGCCTGAGTCGTTTTATCTACCGCCAGTACGAGAGTGGCGAGTCGCGACGCGGAACCGCCGCGAACCCTGCGCTTCGGTCAATCCTCGCGATCGCGCAGGTGCTGCAGGTGCCCATCGGCGAGCTGCTCCCGAATCCCGTGCCGGACTTGCGTAGTCGATAACCGCTGCGCGCGTCTGTTCTCTGCTCGGCGATGGTTGCAGTCCGGTGGATCGGTCAATGAACGCGATTGACCCGAACCACTCCGATATACAGGACTCATGCTTCGCACTCGTCTCGCGCCCGCTCTCGGTGCTCTGCTTCTCGCCGTTGTCGTGACCGGATGCTCCGCATCCGGATCTGACTCGGCAACTGACTCGTCGCCGTCGCCGTCGCCGTCGCCGTCGCCGTCGGCGACTACAGTCGCCGAAGCCACGCCGGCGCCCTCGGACACCACGGTCGAGCCGGTCCCAAATGAGTTTCCTCCGGCGCTGCAGCTGGTGAACTATTTCCAGACCGCGGGTCTCGTCGTCGAGGATCTCCGCGACAACACTGCCAAGGGTTGGTGCGACGCTGACATGTGGGACTGCTCCGAGTTCCTGACCTCGGAGCAGGTATCGATCGCCATCCTGCCAAGCCCCAAGGTGCCGAGCGACTGAGGTCCACCGGCAGCGCCTACGTTTCCAGCGACGGTCGAGTCGGACTGTCCTTCGCCGCGCAGCGCACGCCCATCGAGCAGCAGGATCAGTTCACCCGCGCGCTCGAGGACTACCTCCTCACGGTGCCCGCTCAAGGCTGAGCTGCGCTCACACTTCTTTGAACCTTCGTTGTAGTCGGGCAGCGGGGATTCTTCTTTTCGCCGGCGCTGCGCTCTGGCGACTCTGGAGATCGCCCCGGCAGCAATGACCGCGTTCTGGTCCGCTGGCGGTCACTCCCCGGTCACGTCGCGCCCACAAATGGGCGCTCTGCCCGGTCGCCGTGGTGGTTTCGAGGGCGTGTTCCCGCATTGTGACCGCGCGGTGGCCGCCTCGTGCCCGATTGTCGGTCACGGCGCTGATTTCGGGGCGAGTTTTCTCGGACGGAGTCTCGGTTCTTCCGGTCAGCCCGTTGTGGGGCCGCTAACTGGTCATGTTCCGGGCACTCGACGGCAAGACGATTCCGTCAGGGGGGCGCATAGTGACCGGATGTCGGTCATCTGTCGGCATCGATTCTCGCGCGCTCGGCGCTGGAATCCGATGTGTGAAGTGAGAAGGAAGGTGGGAGCGGAGAGCGATCTGGGCTCGCATCGGGGCCGGCGTCTGCGGCGGAGGGGGTTCCCCAGATCCCCCGTCGCTGTCTCCCTGGCTGGGTGACTCGGCAGGCTCCTCCTGCACTGTCGCCATCGCAACCGCTGGATAATCTATGCCTTGTGGCGAGCCCTGGCCCCTCAATCGATCACCTGTGAGTCCGTGCTTCCTGGCGGCTCTCGCCTCGCTGGGCACCCAGCTGGACGAAGATCGAACGGTGACCTTTCGGGCGATGGAGCGCGGGGGATCGTGAGCCGTCACCGAGGGTTCCGCCCCGGCGACGTGGATGCGTTCGCAACCGGGTCGCGTTCGCCCCAGCCGGCTCGTCGCGCCCGGCTGATGGCGCAAGAGCGAATGCCCTGGTCTCAGAACCGGACGCCGATAGACCGGCGCATCAACCAAGCTCGAAGTTCATGACGGAGCGCCACTACGACCGCGTAACCAATATCGAAGGGGCCGGCGGTCAAGGCGTCTCGGTCCGGTTTCTCAGACCGGTGCCCGCCGTGTTCTTTGGTGTCCTACGAGCTGGATTCGTCGACGCCGCTCATCCTCCGATGAGGTGCTGTGCGCCGGTCGCGCATCCTGGGGAAGTCTCAACCTTGGAGACCGATGACTTGTCTGATTCTGTGCCTGCCGCGGCGTCGCAGAGGTGGTGTCCTGGTCACTCCACAGTCGCGACCGATGGGGTCAAGGAAAGTGCTCAACGGTGTCGCTTCGCTCCGGTCGACGGTGTCCGACCGGCTCTCCTTCGTCGACCCCATCGATGGAGTGATAACCGTCAGAAGGAGGCTGCAGCACAGCTGCATCCTGCGCTGCTTGAGGACCAACCGCGACCGCCTCCGGGCGGCCGCGCCGGGGGTGGTACCGGTCCGCTTCGCTCCCCTTTCGGCGCTTCGCTCGACGACTGGTACCTGTGTGCCACTTCGTTCCAAACACCGGTACCAGTCGACCCCCGACTTCCCGGGCAAAAGGGGTACCCCAGGTACCTGACCGCCCTCTGGGTCCTGCGGATTCCGGCCAGGTACCTGGGGGTCAGGTACCGCCCCTTTTCCCCGATCAAGCAGCAAATCTGAAGCCGTTTTCTCGCTGAAGCTCGAAACTGGCGCAAAAGAGCTGAAGAGCATAAGGGGAGGTGGCACCGAGCTGCGTTTCGACCCTCGCTCCGCTCGGTCGGAATCTTGCTCTGTGGTCGGCGGGGCCGACACCTCTTCGGTCTGCCATTCGACTGTCGCTTCGCTCCGTCGCCTGGCTTCCTCACCCTCTCCGCTGCGCGTCGAAGGCCCCACGTCGGAGCTCACGCTCCTTGCCCGACAACGCCCCATCGGGGGCCTTGTCGGGTGCTCCCACCGATGCCGCATCTCCGCTTCGCTGCGACTCGGACATCGTCGACTAACCACGCCCTTCACGGGCGTGGAGCAAGAGCGCGGCAGTGCCGCGTGATGAGGCATAGGGAACCAGCGGCGAGGAGCGAACCGACCCCTCGGGATCGATATGCGGACGGTGCTCTGCACGTCAACGGCAGGAGGAAGGCGGTGCCGACCCAGGAGTTGGTTCGATGTCCGTCACAGGCTTGTTGTCTGTGACGTTTCCCGACCGTGATGGCCATGAAACCGAGGAGGCTGTTCGCGGTGGCGATGGACACGAACCGGGGTAGCCGCGAGACGGGAAGCCGGCGTGCGAGATTGGATCGAGTGTCTGACCTCGGTCGGATCTCGATGCTACGGAAGAAGAGTCGGCTGGCGAGTATGAATGTCGCGGCCGAGGCGCTTCTGTGGGACCGGCGACGTGTCGCCCGGACCGCGGAGCGACGCGTTCGACGACGTCTGGTGCTCGAGCCGGCGCGCCACCTCGCGAAGGGCCAAGGTCGGCTGATGTTGACGACGATGACTGGCTGGGGTTATGACCGCCCCTCGCAGATGTTCACGCCGACCAGGTCACTCCGGAGGGACCGGAGCAACTCATCCGACCTCGCTCGTGCGCAGTTCATCGAGGTGCATAGACACCTCTCGGAGGGCTGTCTCACCTGTTTCTGGGCACCGTCGACCCCTCCCCGAGGGTCGAGTCGTCCGCGATGCTGATCCGAACGAAATTCGCGCAGCGAGTTTTCGGAGAAATGTCCTTCACCGATTTCCCGCGATCATGCGCACGTCATACCGGGCGCTAGGCGACCACTCCCACGCCGAGAAAGAACCGCATGAGGACCCCGTCGGCTAGCAGATGCTCGTCTCGAGCGTCAAAGTCCCAACGCGCACGCCGCGATGAGGCGGGCCTGCACGTGCGCAGCGGGCAAGCGGTGCGAGACGGGTTCTGCCTCAGGGACGTGTATTGCGGGCGGTGCGTACCTGGAGGTGCCTACAGGGGTGCAGGTACACGCTCCGGCACGATTAATCCCAGGTCTGGGGTGATAAAGGCGCTCCAGTACCGCGAGCCGGTGCGAAGTGCCATTTGTGTCGTAAACCTACGCTGATCGGGCGTTTCCCGAACCGTACCTGGTGTGCCTCCACTTGAGGCGAAACCTTTCTATAGGAGGGTGTGTGTACGGGCTCAGATGGCGTGGAGGGTGGACGGCGTCTTTATCTGATTCTTCAGATCAAGCAGGTACACCAGGTACTCCGCTTCAAGGTCGTCGGAGATCCCTGCAATCACGCGGGAGTGCACGTACCTACTGGTGTGCCTGGAAGGGCCATTTCGCCAGTTACACACCAGGTACGCCGAACAGGCGAAACTGGCAAGACCCGCGGCGTGGGCGTTTGTGTACAATTGAGAGCAAGCCTCATATAAACAAACGGGCCAGAGCAAACGCTCGACGAGTGGATACGCCAAGCAACCGCTAATGGGTTCGGCTACGAAGGTCCTCTTGAAAGTTGAACCGTGCTTCTGCACGGATCTTTCAAGAGGAGACCTGTGTCTACTTCAGCCCCCACGAGCACCGCGCTGCTCGACTCTCTGATCACCCCGGCAACCCTCGCCGCGCGGCTCGGGACGACCGAACGCAGCCTCAGTGAATGGCGTATCACCGGCCGAGGACCGAAGTTCATCCGGGTAGGTCGCAGCCCGAGGTACAGGCCAGAAGCGGTCGACGCTTGGTTGCTTGCCCAGGAACACGCGAGCACCTCCGAGGAAGCCGCCTGATGGGGACCGTCAAGGCATATGCCACGAAAACTAAGGGGCGGATGTACGAGGTCTGGTACACCAAGCCCGATGGGACTCGCGGCCACGACCGCGGCTTCAAACTCAAGCGAGACGCAGAAGCGCATCTTGCCACTGTCGAGGTATCGAAGCTCCGTGGCTCTTACGTCGACCCCGCCGACTCGAAGATTCGAATCTCGGAGCTGGGACCAGCTTGGCTCGAGAGGCACAAGTCAAAAGTCACAGCCAGCAGCCACCACTCAGTCGAGAGCACCTGGCGCGTTCACGTCCTACCGCAATGGGGTCACTACTCGGTCGGCGCGATAACGCGACGCGATCTCGCAATGTGGTTGACGAAGCTGGGGGAGTCTCGATCACACACCACGGTGGCTCGAGCCCGCGACCTCCTCGGCGGCATCTTCGACGAGGCGATTGAGGACGGGCGCATCGTCAAGAATCCCGCCCGTGGAATCGCGATCAAGAAGAAGCCCTTGCCCGAGGAAACCTTCCTCACCCATCGCCAGGTTGAAGAACTCGCGCGTGCTTGCCGCTATCCGAGTCTCGTGCGCTTCCTCGCGTACACGGGTCTCCGGTGGGGTGAGGCGACAGCCCTGCGTGTCCGCAACGTCGACCTGGGCAAACGACGTCTCATGGTTCGGGAAGCTGTCGCGGAGGTGAATGGCAAACACATCCTCGGGAGCGTGAAGAGCCACGAGAGGCGGGTTGTTGCCTACCCTGGCTTCCTGGATGCCGAACTTGCTGCGCAGTGCTCAGGGAAGGGCCAGGATGATCGGCTGTGGGCAGGCGCTGACGGCGGATTCCTTCGCTCCGGCAACAGCCGAGACGGCTGGTTTCAAGCTGCGGTCAAGCGCCGCATGGCGGTCGACCCGGACATGGCTCGGATCACTCCCCACGATCTTCGACACACCGCAGCGTCCCTCGCGATTAGTGCTGGCGCAAACGTGAAGGTGATTCAGCGGATGCTCGGACACAAGTCGGCGAAGGTGACTCTTGACACCTACGCCGCGTTGTTCCCCGATGATCTCGACAACGTCACTCAGGCGCTCTCGCGCCAGCGCTTCGAACGGCTCGTCCTGGATGGGAGGGGAGAGGGGTCGCTATATTGAACGGACAATGAGTCCCCACGCCCTCTGGCCAGTTCGGGTCAGGCATCGCCCATGAGCCAGTTCGACGCGTCCGCCTCGGCCGTTGGCCATCTACATCAGTTGCGGATGGCGCTCGTCGAGTTGCTCCGCGCCGGGCGCCGGGACAAGAGCATCAGGGTCTCCATCGAAACGTACGACGACATCGCTCTTCTGGACAATCAAGGGACGGTTCAGTCAGCGACGCAGGTGAAGCACCACGGGGATCCCAACACGCTCACCGATGGCAGTGAAGATCTCTGGAAGACATTGAGAGTGTGGCTGTCCAGCCCCCGGCTTCGGGATGCCAGCGGTCCAAGACTGTACCTACTCACGACATCGTCAGTCGCTGCGGGCTCGGCCGTTTCGAAGCTTACGGCGAGCAACTTCAAGCCGGAAGAAGCAGCAGAAGAGCTGTCTCGACTGGCAACGAGCCTTAAAGGAAAAGGCACCAAAGTCGCGCGCCAACTCTGGGTCGACGCGACGCCGGCCGAAAGGCTTGGTGTTCTGCGGCGCGTGCTAATCATCGCTGATGGGCCGGACGCCGCGAGAACCGATGATCTCCTGAGGGAGGAGCTCGCCACTGCAGTTCGCGATGAGCATATGGAACTCTTGATCGAGCGACTTTGGGGGTGGTGGCACCAACTCGCACTGAAGGTCTTACTGTCAGAGGACGTTCAGACGATTTCGGCAGACATGCTCTACGGGCAGCTACACACCTTGAGAGATGACTTCCGATCTGGGTCCCTCCCGCTGGACTTGTCACTGGTGAACGTCGATGACGTGGTGATCGAGTCGCACCTTGACCGTCCGTTCGTGCAACAGCTCGAGTGGATCGGCGTTCACACGAACAACCTTCGCAAGGCGATGGTCAATTTTCACCGTGCCTACGCGCAGGCCACGAAGTGGGTGCTTGACGGAGATCTTGTCGAGGACGACATCACTTCATTCGAAAAAGAGCTAATCGAGGAGTGGGAGATTCAGTTCGAGAATATGTGCGACCGCCTCGCCTACGAAGAGGAACTGACTGAGGCGCGTCAACGACGTGCAGGCAGAGAGCTCTTCGACCTTCTATACGACACCAACAAGGTTCGCATTCGTACGTCCTTCACGGATCACTTCCTCGCGAACGGGGCTCGACACATGCTGGCAGACCGAGGTGAGCTGGGCTGGCATCCAGACTTCCGTGCTCGGATGGCCGCGCTGCTCGGAGTGGACGCGTGAGCTCACTGTTGCCATGGGATGAACGACCGAGTCTCACGGCTTCAATCCTGAATCCGGCATTGATCGCCGCGACCATCACATGGTGCGTTGCTAGATACTCCGACGCAGAACCCTCGGGCATGCCCTGGGAGTTGAGCTACCTTGTTCCGCCATTGGTCTTGCACCACGACACGCGAAAAGTGCTTCCCCGTTCAGCGGCAAGTCACCTCGCGTCATGGTCCACCAAGAATCGAGGCGTTCTTGCGGGGTTCCCTGATCGTTCGCGACGCTTCCATCCGCACGTCAACGAAGGGGTCCGGTTCGGGCTTCGAACCGGTCTACTGACGATGAGCGGATCGGCGCACCTTTCGGCGGCTATCCCCGACGGCGTGCGTCTGACTGCGGACAACGAGCTACGAGAAATTCTTCGAAAATCGGCCATGCTTGGGGTCGTGTTTGGTCAGGCCGGTTCGAGCGCAAACATTTTCACCATATTGGGAGTGAGCCCCTAGTGCAGATTGTCAGTATCAGCATCTATAGTCACGACGGCGAGCGCAGGGACGTCGAGTTCCATCCGGGCAAGCTGAACATCGTCACGGGCGACTCCAAGACCGGCAAGAGTGCGCTGCTGAGCATCGTTGACTATTGCCTGGGACGCGAGTCGTCCTCGATCCCGCATACCGTACCGTTTCAGAAGATCGCATGGTACGGCCTCTTGCTGCAGTTCCCAGATGGGAGTCGCGCGTTCGTGGCCCGAGCTAGCCCAACTCCCGGGAAGCTGAGCGCACGAGCAATGATCGAGTTCGGGGGTCCTTCATTCGTCCCGCCCGAGCATGAGCAGTTGCGCATGAACACGGACAAGGAGGGCCTGAGGTCTCAACTCGGAGCCCGAATCAAGTTGGCCGATGTGCGGGTCGAAGCTAGCGAGTACTCAAGTCGCGGTGCCGTAACCATTGGACTTGGACACGCCGTGCCGCTGAGTCTGCAAGAGCAGCACGAGATCGATAGCAAGAGCGTTCTGTTTCATCGACAGAATGAGTCCGGTATCGCTGTCGGACTGCGAGATAGCCTCCCGTTCTTCCTTGGCGCTGTCGATGAGAAGCAAGCTGCAAAGCGCTCGCAGCTTCGGGATGCGCGTAGCCGGTTGAGACACCTCGACGCGCAGATCGGTTCAGCTGAGGTAGAGCGAAGCACCTGGACGCAGCAACTCAATGATCTGTTAGCCGAGGCCAGATCAGTGCAGTTGATCACAGGTGGGTCGCAAGACGCAGATGTCCTGACGGTTTTGAATCGAGTTCGATTTCAGCGAGTTCGCCCTCCTGTTGCAGACGACGTGGACCTCCGGCGGCAAGATGATCGTCGCGACGATGAGGTGCGACGAGCGAGAGTCTCGAATGAACTACAAGCCCTTGTTGTGCATCGAGACCTTTTGCTGGATGAACGCGACAGCCAGGGCGGGTACGACGATTCGCTGGACTCTCAGACTGGGCGCTTGGCAGCTCTTCGGCTAGTCCCGGAAAACGCGGGCGCATCGCACGTTTGTCCGGTGTGCGCTCAAGCAATGCCACATCCGGATCCGACCGCCGTGCAGATGACCGCGAGACTAAATCAACTCCGTGAGGAACTGAAGGAAGTAGCCGCGCATAGGCCGGGAACGCAGAAAGCGGTGGCGGCAGTGGACGCCAAGATGCTCTCGCTTCGACGCGAGCTAAATACGCTCGATGCGGCTCTTGACGCAGCATCACAGGCCGACTCCGCTGCGTCATTGGAAGCTGCTCAAGAGTTTGTCCGAGGCCGAGTCGATGCAATCTTGAGCAGGCTTCAGTCGTTCGACGACGAAGGGCTCGCGAAACTGCGACGAGAGCGGGCCGCACTCGGTGCGCTCGTTGAAAAGCTCGGCAAGGAGCTGGATGGGGGGTCCGCTCGGGAACAGCTTCACTCACGACTTAACGTCCTGAGTGGAATCCTCGGCCGATACGCGCGCGAACTGAACCTGGAGCAAGCGGACGATCCGATCCGGCTGGACATCGACAAGCTGACGATCGTAGCGGACACCAGCTCCGGACCGCTCCCGCTCGCAAACATTGGTAGCGGTGAGAACTGGGTGGGATACCACGTTGCGGCGCATCTGGCCCTTCACGAGTTCTTCATGGAGCAAAAACGTCCTGTCCCCCGGTTTCTAATGATCGATCAGCCAAGCAAGGCACACTTTCAATCAGATCTCGCCTTGGAAGGCGAAGACCCTGATCGCGAGACGGTTCGAAACATGTTCCAACTCTTCGCGAGGTACGCAGAAGATCATCAAGAGCAGTTCCAGCTGATCGTGGTCGATCACGCAAACTACGACGACGAGTGGTTCCAAGACGCAGTGCGTTACAACTGGCGCGGGGGGCGAGCTCTTGTTCCGGAGCGCTGGCGTCCGCTCGACGAATCTGCAGAGAACGGGGAGGGCTGAGCAACACGTTCGGCAGGTGACCCCGTGGTGCATTTTGGTGCAGGACTCGGCGTCCGCATATGTACGACGATGTGAGCATCCGGGCTTGAATTCCTCGTAAACGAGTAGTTTCCAAAGAATTCAGGAGCCATCCCGGTGACCAGTAATGGGTTCAAATCCCACCGTCACCGCCACCACGAAGGCCCCGACTCCCTGGAAGCACAGGGATTGCGGGGCCTTCGTCATGTGCGGAGTGCTGGCAGCGGTAACCCAGCGATGGCCGTCTTGCTGCGCACGCTCAGACGGCTGATCGAGTGGTGAACAGCTTGATCCGATGCTGATACGGATCGCGGAGGTACAGGAACAGCGCATTGCTGATGCCGTGCCGGCCGAGGTCACGATCGATCTCGTCTCCGAAGCCGAGATCTTCGGCGACGTCGGCCGCGTGCAGAAGAGCCGTCCCTCGGCGTCAGGCGGAGTCCCCCGGTACGACGGTGAGGACGACTGGGTCGGTCGGGCGGGCAGGACGAGCGGATCCGGAGACTCGGCTCACGACGTCCCGGATCATTCTGTCCATGGCGGGCGCTGCCTCGACCTTGATCGTGGTGAGGCGTGGCGCCACGAGCGTCCCGATCCGCGTCGCGTCCATGCCCATCAGCGCGACATCTTCGGGAACCCGACGGCCGAGTTCGCGCGCTGCGCCGAGAAGGGCGATGGCCACGTCGTCGTTGTAGCAGGCGATGGCTGTTCCGAGAGGCAGAGTCCGAAGCAGGGAGACCGCCTCGTCGAGCTCGAGCGGAAGCCGGATCGACGTCGGCGCGTCGATTCCGTGCGCGAGGCAGTAGTCGGCGAGCCCCTGTTCCCGAGCGTCGCCGAAGACATCGAGGCGGGCATCTCGGAGGTGCGCGTAGACGAGGTGCCTGTGTCCTTTCGATGCCAGGTACTCGCCCTGGAGCTGGCCGATGCGGTGGTTCTCATCGCGACCGCCCTCCACGTGCAGGTCGATGAGGGTGATTCCGGCGGCATCGATGGATTCACGCTCCGCGGCTGTGGGAGCGACGAACGGCGCGATGACGGCGCGCGGTCGCACGGTGGTGATGAAGTGCTCGAGCAGCTCCACCGGCGAGCTTGCGAAGCGCAGCACGAGGATCAGTCCCGCGCGAGCGAGCTCTTCGGTGAGAAAGTCGACGAAGTCCTGCAGGTTGGTGCCGAAGGTGGTGTTCGGGACCAGGGCGATGACGACATCGCTCGTGCCTGTCGCGAGAGTGCGAGCCGCCGCCGAGGGGTGATAGTTCATGGCCGCGGCGGTCTCCTCGACCCGTCGGATGGTATCCGCTGAGAAGCGACCGCGACCGTTGAGGATCTGACTGACAGCGGGGCGGGAGACCCCCGCTGCGCGCGCGACGTCGTCGCTGGTCACTGTCATCGGGGCCCCTCCGGTGTCGTCTGCACCAGTGTAGTTGACGCGCGTAATCAGATGGTGTTCACTCGGTGATAACGCGCGTTAGCGCAGTCCCTCACAATGACGTGGAGATCAAATGACCAGCAACATCCATCCGGAAACCGGCCCCTTCGAAGCAACCGTTCCCGGAGCTGCCGTCCGCCCCGATGCCCTCCTCGAGCCGTCGGAAGGCCCGCAGCGGATGAGCCGGTGGCTGTGGGTCATCTACCCCCTTGCACTGATCAGCGTCAACGTCGTGTGGGGTGGAGTGCTCCAGGTCATGCTGGGCAGACAGGTCGCGGAGCTCCTCGGGGAGACGACCGCGGCGGCAGGCGTGCTGGGTCTCGTGATCAGCGCAGGGGCCATCTCGAGTCTGGTCGCGCAGCCGCTTCTCGGACTGCTCTCCGACAAGACGAGCAGCCGCTTCCTGGGGCGTCGCAACATCTGGATTCTCGGATCCGCCATCGCTGCGACCATCGCCCTACTGGTGACGGCCAGCAGCCCGAGCCCGGTTGTGCTCGCCATCACCTGGGCGATCGCAATGTGGCCCCTCAGCGGGTTGCAGGCCGCGCTGACCGCCGTGCTGCCCGAGCGCGTGCCCGTCCGCAATCGCGGCACCATGTCGGGGCTGGTCGGCGCCTCTTCGATCCTCGGCGCCTTCGGCGGTATCGCGATCGCCGGCCTGACGACGAGTCTGTTCGTCGGATATGTAGGCATCGCCGCCGTCATGCTCGTCTTCGGAACCATCTTCGCGCTCACGACCAAGGATTACGTGCCGTCCCTCGCGGGCTCCGGTGCATCCAAGGCGGAGCGTCGCGCCGCCTCCCGTTTCCCCAGCTTCCGCAGCGCACCGGACTTCTGGTGGACATTCGTCGGGCGGTTCCTCATCGTCTTCGGGTACAACTTCATGTCCGGCATGCAGCTCTACATCCTTGCCGACTACATCGGCGTCGGCACGGTCACCGAGGCGGCCGCGGTTCTCGTCGCCGTCCAGGGTGTGAGCACCCTCGCTTTGCTGGTGTTCTCGATCGTCGGCGGGTGGCTGTCGGACCGATTCGGACGAGTCCGGGTGTTCGTCGCGCTGTCGAGCCTGCTCTTCGCACCGGGCGCACTCGTCTACCTCCTGGCTCCCACGCTGACCGGCGCGTTCGTCGCGAGCGGGATCCTTGGTGTCGCGTTCGGTGTGTACCTCGCAGTCGACCAGGCCCTGATCACGCGCGTTCTGCCGAACATGAACAACGCCGCACGCGACCTGGGCGTGATGAACGTCGCCAACGCGGGACCGCAGGTGATCGCCCCTGCCCTCGCCGGGGCGCTCGTCGCCGCGACAGGGCTCTATCAGCCGCTGTTCATCGTGACCATCGTCGCCGTGATCCTCGGGGCGATCAGCGTCCGCTTCATCAAGGGTGTCCGGTGACGACCGACACGCGCTCTTCTCAATCCCTGGCACACAATCAGAAAGCACCGGCATGATACGCACACCCTTCAACAACGACTGGACCGTCGGGCCCAAGGGCTCGATCTTCGACGCCTTCACCGGTGGGGCTGCCAAGACGGCGGTGACCCTGCCGCACGACGGTCTCCGCGATATGCCGCGTTCGGCGAGCAGCCCCAACGGAAGCCACACCGGGTATCACCCCAGTGCACATCTGGAATACAGCAAGACCTTCGACGTGCCCGCAGAGTGGCGTGACAAAAGCGTGGTCCTCGATATCGAAGGGGCATATCGCGACGCCGTCGTCTACGTCAACGGCGACTTCGCCGCCCAGCGCCCGAACGGGTATGCAGGTTTCGCCGTCTCGCTCGATCCTTTTCTCCGTTTCGGCGAGTCGAACACGATCAGCGTGGAGGTCCGCACTCACGAAGACAGCCGCTGGTACACCGGGGCCGGCTTGTATCGCGACGTCTGGCTCGTCGCCACCGCCCCTGTGCACATCCCGCTCGACGGCGTGCGGATCACCACTCCTGTGATCGACCCCGACCTCGCATCCGTGGTCACGACCGTCGAGGTCGTCAACAAGACCCGCCACACCCGCACCGTGCGGGTGGAGACGGAGATCCACGGCGATTCCGGTGATCTGCTCAGCCTGCAGACGGCACCCCTCACCGTGCTTCCCGGCACGACGGGGCTGGTGCACCTGCGCCACTACCTCGCGGAGCCGGTGCTGTGGGACGTCGACGGTCCTCGCCTTCATGTCGCGCGCACCCGGATTCATGAGAGGGGCGCAGTTCTCGATGAGGACGAGTCGGTGTTCGGCATCCGTTCCGTGACCGTCGACCCCATTCACGGACTGCGGATCAACGGGCGCTCTGTGAAGCTCCGCGGGGGGTGCATTCATCACGACAACGGGCCGCTCGGCAGCGCCGCACACCCGCGCGCAGAAGAACGCCGCGTCGAGCTGCTCAAGGCCGCTGGCTACAACGCGATCCGCAGCTCTCACAACAGCATCAGCCGTGCGTTCCTCGACGCCTGCGATCGCCACGGCCTCCTCGTCTGGGACGAGACCTCCGACGTGTGGACGAAGACCAAGACAGCGTTCGACTACTCGCTCGATTTCCCCGAGTGGTGGGAACGGGATGTCGAATCGATGGTCGCGAAGGACTTCAACCACCCGAGCGTCATCATGTACTCGATCGGCAACGAGATCTTCGAGACCGGCAGTCCGATCGGATCCACCTGGGGTCGCGCTCTCGCCGAGAAGGTCCGTTCTCTCGACAGCACCCGGCTCGTCACGAACGCCATCAATGGCATGGTCTCGGCAATCGACGTCCTTGCAGCACATGCCGCCTCGGGCGACGGTGATACCGCCTCGACGAGCGTCAACGCATTCATGGCTTCGATGGAGGACATGGGGAACACTCTCGGTGCATCAGAGCTGGTCTCCGAGCGAATCGAGGAGGCGCAGTCCCAGCTCGATGTCAGCGGTGTCAACTACGCCGAAGCTCGCTATGTCATCGACGCGGAGCGGCACCCCAACCGGATCGTGGTCGGGTCTGAGACCTACCCCCGCGCTCTCGACAGGATCTGGCCGCTCGTCGAGCAGCACCCGACCGTGATCGGGGACTTCGCATGGACGGCCTGGGACTATATCGGCGAGGCGGGTCTCGGGAGAGCGATCTACGCGGATGACCCCGATGCGCCGCAAGGGCCGAGCTCGCCCTTTCCTTGGCTTCTCGCCCAGTCCGGAACCATCGACATCCTCGGGAACAGGCGCCCCATCTCGTTCTGGCGAGAGACGGTCTGGGGGCTGCGAAGCGAGCCGTACATCGCGGTTCATCGTCCTGAGAACCACGACCGTGAGGTGTTCATCGGCGGTTGGTCCTGGGACGATGTCGTCAGCAGCTGGAGCTGGGACGTGCCCGCCGGATTCCCGGTCGTGGTCGATGTGTACAGCGATGCGGAGGAGATCGTACTCCAGCGCGACGGAATCACGGTCGGCCGTGCGCAGGTAGGCGTGCACAAAGCCTTCATCGCAAGGTTCGAGACCGAGTATCGCCCAGGGGAGCTCACGGCGATCGCCATTCGAGATGGGCAGGATGTCGGCGTCAGCAGTCTGCGCACGCGCCAAGACGACGTCCGTCTCGCTCTCGCTGCCGATCGTGCAGACCTGCGCGCCGACGGTTCCGATCTCGCGTACATAGCCATCGAGCTCGCCGATCGCGGAGGAACCCTGGCGACCGACGCCGCTGCCGTCGTCTCGGTGGAGATCGAGGGGCCGGCGGTCCTCGCGGCATTCGCGAACGCGCAGCCGGACTCGATCGAAGAGTTCAGGGCCGTGACCCGCACCACCTATGACGGACGGGCGTTGGCGATCATCCGTCCGATCGGTCCAGGATCGATCACCGTTCGCGCCACCGCGGCGGGTCTCGACGCGCAGCAGGTGGATCTCGTAGCGCGCTGACCGGGGTGGGCGAGTTGACCCTCTCGAAGCGGTGATGCTCACACCGCCGCAGCTCTCCATCGAGTCGTCCGGCGCGTCGGCAGAACCTCACGATAGCGAGGAAGCGGCGGCTGGAGGCTGAGCGGCCACCAGCCGCATGAACGTGGTGAGCAGGCCGAGGGCGTCGCGGGAAGGATCGAGCAGAGCCTGGATGCGCAGTCCGTCGACCATCGCGAGCACGAGCGTCACCTTCTCGTCGGCCGTGAGGAGCTCGCTGTCGCTGGTGGGCAGGGGGCCGTCTGTGAAGCGCGACCGCATGCGTTCGCGGCGGCCGAGGAAGAACTCGTGTGCAGGGTGCTCCGGGTTCGTCGCGGCGACGGCGAGGGCGAGCCAGTTGCGCTGGAACTCCGAGTTCGAGAACTCGTCGGCGAGTACCGCACTCAGGATCTGCTCACCTGGAACGTTCGCGGTCATGATGCGTGAGGCGAGGTCTTCCTCGTGCTCCTCGCGCTGCGCGAGCGCGGCGGGGAGGAGTTCCTCTTTTCCGGAGAAGTGCCGCAACAGGGCGGCATGGGTGAGTCCGGCCCTGCTGGCGATGTCACGGAGAGACGCCCGCTCATAACCGTGTTCAGCGAAGCTGGCGAGTGCCGCTTCGACGATCTCGGCCCGTCTCGCCGGTGTGGATGCGCTCTTGCCTCGTCGGCGAGGTGATGGCGTTGCGGTCGGCGGTGACGTCATGTGTCCACTTTCTCACTTTTGCCTTCTGTAACCAAAGTGGTTACTATCGCTCAGGATCGACAATCGGTTGCCAAACGGATTTCGACCACATCTCGCGAAGGACGCCCATCGACGGGCGCCGCGGATCACTGAACGATGAAGGAGTCCAGGTGACCAAGAGTGAATACGACCGCAGCGACACGATCGACTCGATCGCCGCGGCCCAGCCGGTAGGCGGGAACACCCCGGACGGCACCCCGCTCGAGCCGACGGCCAAGGTCAGTGGCGGCTACATCTTCTGGCTGATGCTGGCCAACTTCGGTGCATCCATCGCGATGATGGTGCCGCTCGCGTACGGCCTGGCACTGCGCATCACCGAGCTCGCCCCCGGGCATGAGGAGGTGCTCGGTTACGTCACCGGAACCGCGCAGCTGATCTTCCTGGTGCTGAGCCCCATGATCGGCATCTGGAGCGACCGCACCCGGTCGCGCTTCGGTCGACGCACGCCGTTCCTGTTCCTCGGCGCTGCCCTCGGCCTCGTCGGAGCGGTCATCATCGGCTTCGCCCCGAACCTCCTCCTCGTGGGTGCAGGCTGGGTGGTCGCGATGACCGGATGGTCGACCGCGGGCGCCGCCATCCAGACGCTGCAGGCCGACAAGCTCCCCGAAGAACAGCGCGGCAAGGTGTCGGCGCTCACAGGGCTCATGACGCAGGTGGCGCCGGTGCTCGGTATCGGCATCGCCTACGCCGTGTCGTACAGCACCTTCCTCGTGTTCTTCGTCCCCGCGGTGATCGGTGTCGTCCTGCTCGTGCTGCTCCCGACGTTCAAGAGGGAAGGCAGCTCGAAGGATCTCGTCGTCGACTCGACGGTGACTCTCAAGAAGGTCATCGCCGGCTACGGCTTCAACGCCCGCAAGTACCCGGACTTCGCCTGGAACTGGGTCGGCCGGATGGTGTTCTTCATCGGTCTGTACTTCAACACCACGTTCGGCACGTTCTTCTACGCCCAGCGTCTCGACCTGCCGGTGCGCGAGGTGGCCGGTGTCGTCGCCACCGTCGGGATGCTCGGGGTCGTCGCCGCTGCCGGCGGCGCACTGCTCGGCGGCTTCCTCTCGGACAAGCTCAAGCGCCGCCGTCTGTTCGTGCTCGCGGCCGCATTCATCTTCATCGGAGGCGCGCTCGCCGAGGCGTTCGCCTGGTCGCTGCCGCAGCTGATCATCGGCGCCGTGCTCATGCAGCTCGCGATCGCCGTGTTCGCCACAGTGGATCAGGCCATCGTCTACGCGATCATCCCCGACCGCGCCGAGTCCGGTCGATACATGGCCGTCGTCGCCTTCGCGCAGAAGATCCCCAGTGCGATCGCCCCGCTGATCGCGCCGCTCATCATCACGATCGGTGCCGTCGGCGCGGAGAAGAACTACACGCTGCTGTACCTCATCGGCGCGGTGTTCGCTCTCATCGGTGGTCTGATCATCATGTTCAAGGTCAAGGGAGTGCGTTGAGATGATGCTCGAGTCGACCGCGGCATCCGTGCCTGCTGCACCGTACGACCTGCGGATCGACAGCGGCGGAGACGACTTCACCGTGTCGGAAGCCACACCGCGACTGTCGTTCACCGTGCCCGTCGAGGCGGAGACATCGAACGGTTTCGAGCTCGAGGCGATCGTCGACGGCGAGAGCCGGGCGCGCGCGCCGCTCGATGCCGGCTCTCATCTCTTCGTCGAGTGGCCCTGGGTTCCGCTGACGAGTGGGCAGCGCGTGCGGTGGCGGGCGCGGGTGCAAGCCGGGGACGCCCCGTCGGAGTGGTCCGACTGGTCGACCTTAGAGTGCGGTCTGCTCGACGCCGACTGGTCGGCGGAGTGGATCAGCCCGGTCGAGCACGATGACCCTGGCTACGGAGCTCGCGGCGCCCACACACTGTCCCGCGCGTTCGAGGCGGACGACGTCGTCGCGGCTCGTCTCTACTCGACGGCGCTCGGGGTCTACGAGGCCAGGGTCAACGGACAGCGGGTCGGCACCGCCGAGCTCGCTCCGGGTTCCACGTCGTACGACCGCACGGTCTACGCGCAGGCGGCCGATGTGACCTCCCTGCTCCAGGGCGGTCGCAACGCACTCGAGATCGAGCTCTCCGACGGCTGGTATCGAGGTCAGGTCGGTGCCTTCCGCCTGCCGGCGGGATGGGGTACGACGCTCGCGGCTCGGGCGGAACTGCACCTCGAACTCGCCGACGGATCGCGGCGTGTGATCCGCACCGACGGCGAATGGACCAGCGCTCAGTCGACGATCGTCCGGGCCGACCTGATGGACGGGCAGACGACCGACTTCCGCGCGGAGAGCGGATCCGCGGTGCCCGTGATCGTCGGCGCGGTCGAGGGGCCGCCCATCTCCTGGTCGCCCGCCCCGCCGGTGCGCGTGGTCGAGACGCGCGACGCGGTGAATGCGAACCGAATCGCAGAAGACACCTGGGTGCTCGACTTCGGTCAGAACGCCTCGGGATGGATCCGGCTGACGGACCTCGGCCCCGCCGGCACACGCACGGTGATCGACTACGGCGAGCACGTCGGTCAGGATGGCGATCTCGACACCTCACACCTCGACTCGACCAAGCCGGGCGAACCGTCCGTCGTGTTCGTCCAGCACGACGAGGTGGTATCCGCCGGAGGAGGCGAGGTCTTCGAGCCGCGCCACACGGTGCACGGGTTCCAGTACGCACGGATCACGCGCGAAGGCTCGCCCTTCGAGGCGTCCACGGCGCAGATGCGCATCGTGCAGACGGACCTCCGCCGCACCGCATCGTTCGGGTCGAGTGATCCCTCGCTCAACCGCCTGCACGAGATCGCCGACTGGAGCTTCCGCGGCAACGCGGTGGACGTGCCGACCGACTGCCCGACGCGCGAGCGCCTGGCGTGGACGGGCGACTACCAGGTCTTCGCTCCCTCGGCGGCGCGGCTGTACGACGTGCTCGGCTTCACTCGCAAGTGGCTGCAGTCGGTGCGCGATGATCAGCTCGATGACGGGCGGATCGCGAACTTCTCGCCCGATGGGCGGCGCATCAAGCAGAAGCTCGACGATCAGTTCGCGATGATGACCGGATCCTCCGGGTGGGGCGACGCGATCACCTTCGTGCCGTGGGAGATGTACACCGCGTACGGCGACTCCCTGGTCCTGGAGGAGAACTGGGGCGCGATGGTCCGCTGGGTCGAGTGGGCCCTCGGGGCTGCGCGCACGACCAGGCATCATTCCCGCGTGGAGCGGTCGGAGGAGCCGCAGTCGCACGAGGAATATGTGTGGGACGGCACCTTCCATTGGGGGGAGTGGACCGAGCCCGTCCCCAAGGCGGAGGACGGCTCGCGCCTCGACCCGATTAAGTCCAACCCCATGGCCTGGTTCATGGCCGACAAGGGAGAGGTCGGCACGGCCTACCTCTACCGTTCGACGCGGATCCTCGCGGACGCGGCGACGGTGCTCGGGCGGGACGAGGACGCCGAGCGGTACGCCGTGCTGGCCGACCGCATCCTCGACGCCTGGCGCACCGAGTTCCTCGCCGGCGACGGACGCACAGTGCAGGACACGCAGGCCGCCTACGTGCGGGCGCTGACCTTCGGCCTCATCCCGGAGTCTCAGCGCGCTGCGGCGGCGGAGCGGCTCGTCGACCTCATCCGCGCTGCCGGCACCCATCTCGGCACCGGATTCCTCGCCACCGGCGACCTGCTGCCCGTGCTCGCCGACACCGGCCATGCCGGCGTCGCCTACGAGCTGCTGTTCCAGCGGAGCGCACCGTCGTGGCTGCACATGATCAACAAGGGTGCGACCACGATCTGGGAGGACTGGGAAGGCATAGACGACGACGGCGCTGCCCACGAATCGCTGAACCACTACAGCAAGGGCGCGGTCATCCGCTTCCTGCACACCCACACCCTCGGTCTTCGTCAGGACCCGGATTCGATCGCTTGGCAGTCGTTCACGATCGCCCCCATCCCGGGCGGCGGACTCACCTGGGCGACCGGGCATCTCGACACTCCGCGAGGGCGGATCCGCGTCGAGTGGCGGATCGAGGGTGACGAACTCCGGATCGACGCGGAGATCCCGGCCGGGGCGAGCGCGACGGTTGTCTTCCCCGACGGCTCGACGCGCACCGCGCCCCCCGGAGCGTTCACCGGTCTCGGGCGTCTCGCCGTCCGCTGAGTGCGACGGCTGTGTATGGCGACGGGTGCGCAGATCCAGGGCTGCGCACCCGCCGCCTCAGCGGCCGTCGGAACTCGCGGCATGCAGCTCGCGGCTGATGGCTCGCAGGCCGACCGCCAGCGATTCGAGTTCGTCGAGGGAGAGGCCGTCGAGGATGTCGGCACCCATCTCCGGGCGTGCCGCCATGATCTTCCCGATCACGTCGCGACCGAGCAGGGTGGGATGCAGCCGGCGGACTCGGTGATCGTCGGCATCCGTCATCCTCTCGACGAGTCCCTGCTCGACGAGACGTTCGATCAGCTTCGACATCGTCGCGAGGGACACCTCGAAGGTCGAGGCCAGCTCGCTCGCGCTGCTCTGCTCGGACACGACGATCGCCGTCAGCACCTTGAGCTGCTGGATCGTCAGCTGGGTGCTGAGCAGGGATCCCACCATGCGGGGGAGCGAACGCACCGAGATAGCGAGGGTGAGCGCATCGATGTTCTCGAGCGCGGCGGTTCGTCTCAGTTCGTCTCCCACGTCTGTACCGTAGTGCCTTCATAGCGTCTTCCCAGTGAGATTTACTTAGCTTCAAGCTAACCTTTTGTCGAAGGAACCGATCCGGGGTCGTGTCGGGCCCAGGCTCGTGCGCCATCCCCGACGTCGGCCTCCTGTGCCCGCACCCCCGAAGACAGGAGGGTGGAACGATGGCGTATCAGGTGCAGCAGACCCGGAGTGGGCAGGAGCGGGAGCGCTCCCTGCAGGAGATCCGAGAGAAGTATGCGTACGAGCGCGATCGGAGGATCCGCCCGGACGGCGCGACGCAGTACCGCTCGGCGCTGGGCGAGTACGGCTACTACGCGAAGGATCCCTACACGATGCGTGTCGAGCGGGAGCCGCTGCACGATCGCGTGGACGCGCTGATCATCGGCGCCGGATTCGGCGGGCTGCTCGCGGGGGCAGGTCTGCGCGACACGGGACTCTCGTCGATCCGCCTGATGGACGAGGCGGGAGACGTGGGTGGCACCTGGTATTGGAACCGTTATCCCGGCATCCGCTGCGACATCGAGTCGTACGTCTACATGCCCCTCCTGGAAGAGACGGGATACGTGCCCACCGAGCGCTACTCGACGGGGGAGGAGATCCGCCGGCATGCCGTGCGCATCGCCGAGCACTACGACCTGCGGCGCGACTTCGTCGGGCACACCCGCGCGACGGGTCTCACGTGGGACGAGGGCGCGTCGGAGTGGCAGGTCGAGACGGACCGGGGTGACGTCTTCCGTGCCCGCTACGTCATCACCTCGTCGGGAACCCTGACGCAGCCGAAGCTTCCGGGCATCCCGGGCATCGAGCGCTTCGCCGGCCACACGTTTCACACGAGCCGTTGGGACTACGGATACACCGGCGGATCGCCGGACGGCGATCTCTCCGGTCTGGCAGACAAGCGGGTTGCGGTTGTCGGCACGGGAGCGACCGGGCTGCAGGTGATCCCGCACCTCGCCGAGCACGCAAAGCAGCTGCTCGTCTTCCAGCGCACGCCGTCGACGGTCGACGTGAGGGACAACCGCCCGACCGATCCGGAGTGGGCGGCATCCCTCGCGCCCGGATGGCAGCGCGAGCGGATGGACAACTTCCTCGCCGTGCTCGCGGGGGAGGTCGAGGAATCGCTCGTGCAGGACGGGTGGACGGCGACGCACGCGCTGCAGCGCAGCATCCTCTCCGGTGCCGTCGACGAGGGCGTCTCCGAGGAGGAGCGGCAGCATCGCGAGGAGCTGGAAGACGCCGCGACGATGGACAGGATCCGAGCGCGTGTCGACGAGATCGTCGAGGAACCGGCCACCGCGGAGGTGCTGAAGCCCTGGTACCGGTACATGTGCAAGAGGCCCGGGTTCAGCGATCTCTACCTGCAGGCGTTCAATCGGTCGAACGTTGTACTCGTCGACACGGCGGACACCCACGGTGTCACGGCGCTCACCGAGACGTCGATCGTGGTCGGCGACGCGGAATACGAGGTGGACTGCCTCATCTTCGCCACCGGATTCGACGTGGGCGTCTCGGGTGTGGTCTCTGGAACGCTCCCCGTCGTCGGTCGAGGCGGGCGTTCGCTGCTCGAGGCCTGGGGGTACGGACCTCGTACGCTGCACGGGTTCAGCACGCACGGATTTCCCAACCTCTTCCAGCTCGGCCCCATGCAGAACGCGAACTCGGTGAACTTCGTGCACATCCTCCAGGAGCAGGCGACGCACATCGCCGCGGTCATCGCACGCGCCGCGCAGGTCGGGGCTCGCCGTATCGAGCCCACGGCAGAGGCGGAGGATGCGTGGTGCCGCACGGTGGCCGAGACCGCGAGAGACGTCTCGGACTTCCAAGCTCAGTGCACTCCCGGGTACTACAACGGCGAGGGATCCCGATCGATCGGCGGCCTCACGTTCTCGCCGGGGCCGGTGGTCTTCCATCGTCTTCTGCGCGAGTGGCGGGAGGGTGACATGGGTGACGTGCTCGTCGTCTCGGATGCCGATGAGCGCATTCGTGAGACGGTCTCGGTCGGGGTGCCCGCATGAGAGTGCCGGTCGTGACGGCCGCGACGGCCGTCGGAGTGATGGTCGTGCTCGCCGGATGCGCGCCCGCGGCGGACGATGGCGGGTCGGTGGGCGAGGCTGCGGGGCCGGCACTCGAGCAGACCTCGACGGAACTCCTGCAGGTCACCGAGCCGCACGAGCTCACCGGGGGGACACTGCTCGAAGGGCCGACCTTCCACGACGACGGCTCTCTGTTCGTGGTCGACGTGATGGCACCCGCGGGCGAAGCCAAGGTGCTGCGAATCGATGTCGAGGAGGCCTCGGCGGAGCAGGTCTTCACGGATGAGACGAGCGCATTCACCTCGGCGCAGTTCCATCCGAGCGACGGGCGTCTGTATCTGACCGACTTCCTCGGAGGCGGCGTGCTGAGCATCACGCCCGATGGCGAAGACCCGCAGGCCCACTTCACGGGTGCGGTCGAGGGCGTCGCGATGCTGCCCGACGACATCGCCTTCGCCCCCGACGGGACGATGTTCGTGACCGACACCCGCGGCATGGACGGGCCCGGGTGGGAGACGCCGGGCAGGGTGGTCAGGATCGGCGTCGACGGGTCGGCGAGCGTGCTGGCCGACGATCTGCCCTCGCCGAACGGCATCGTGTTCGACGAGGAGGACGCCGGGCTCTGGGTCGCCCAGTACAACGCGAACCGCATCGACTACTTCGCCCTCGACGAGGAGCGCACGCGTGTCGTCTCGGCGTACCCGGCGATCCATGTCGACGGCGGGATCGGACGCATCGACTCGACCGCGGTGGATGCCGAAGGGAACATCTACCAGGCGTTCCACGAGAAGGCGGAGATCGTGGTGTTCGCCAAGACCGGCGAGCAGATCGGGGTGATCCGCGTGCCCGGGGAGGGGCTCGAATCCGCGACGAACATCGCCATCGCGCCGGGGACCACTGACGGCTATCTGGTGGTCAGTGGGCCCGCGGGCGGGTTCGTGCACACCTTCGAGGCGTACGGCGAGGGCATCAGGCAGTCGAACGGGGGATGATGCCCGGACGCGACCCGTACCGGCAATCGCTCGGCTGCGGGTCGCGTCCTCTCAAGGCGTCACCTCGTCGGTGCCGCCGTGGAGTCCCGCACGACGAGCTCGAGCGGCAGGACGACCTTCGTCGGTGTCCTGCTCCGCTCCGGGTCGATGAGTGTCTCCATCGCGCGGGTGCCGATCTCGCGGAGCGGAGAGCGCAGAGTCGTGAGCGCGGGAACGGCCAGCTCGGCGCTGAAGATGTCGTCGAAGCCGATCACGCTGAAGGCCTCGGGCAGCTGCAGACCGCCGCTGCGCGCGGCCCGAAGGAGTCCGTGCGCGACGAGGTCGTTGTAGGCGAGGACGGCGGTGACGCCGCTGGCCCGGACGCGTCGGAGGGACTCAGCGCCGCCCGCGACCGTCGGCTCGTCCACGGTGATCTCCACCACCCCCAGGCCTCGTGCGGCCGCGAGATCGAGAGTGAGCTCCCATCGTGCCCGGTTGATCCGGGCGCCGCCGAGACCGAGGTACGCGACGGAACGGTGTCCGAGGTCGCGCAGATGGTCGAGTGCGTCGGTGAGGCCGGACTCGAGGTCTGGGGTGACGCTCGGCAACGACGGTGTGGAGTGATTGGCTCCGACGATCGGCTTGCTCGCAGCCAGCGCTGCCAGCGAGTCGTCGTCGAGGCGAGAGGCGACGACGAGGAGGCCGTCCACGGACGGCTGCAGCGTCTCGATCGTCTCGAGCTCGATCTCGGCAGCACCCTCGGTCTCAGAGACGATCAGAGTGAAGCCGCTCCTCCGCGCGACCTGCTCCGCGCCACGGATCAGCTCGAAGTGCACGGGGTTGGTGATGTCGGGGAGGACGATCGCATACGTCCCCGAGAGCCCTGTGGGAAGCGCCCGAGCCATGGGGTTCACCCGATAGCCGAGTTCTGCAGCAGCCGCGCGGATCTTCTCCTCGGTGGCGGCGTTCGTGCGACCGGGCTTGTTCAGGGCGCGCGACACGGTCGACGGATTGAGTCCGACCCGCTGGGCGATGTCGTAGATCGTGGGGCGTCGGCCGATGCGACCGTCGATCGCGGCCGCATCCTGCGAGGCGTTCGGCTCGTCTGTCGACATCGTGCTGTCTTCCCCTCGTCGCGACGGCATCCGGTTCCCCGATCGTACGGCAGAAGTCATCCGTCCGATCGAGACGCGTCTTGGCAACCGCTTGCCAAAACGCGTCGATCATGGTTGTCTGGTCTGACGATGTCGGGGCGGGGCGCCCCGGAGAGGATTGAGCGACGATGCTTCGACCCCAGTGGTCCCCGACGCGGGAACTGGTCTCCCTCGACGGCCTGTGGAGATTCGCGGCGGATGACGACGCGGTGCCCGAGCCGTGGTCGGATCGCCTCCGCACCGAACTCGAGGCGCCGGTCCCGTCGAGCTACGACGACCTGTTCGCCGACCAGGAGATCCGCGACCACGTGGGCTGGGTCTGGTATCAGCGCACGGTCCGCGTGCCGCGCGGATGGGACGGCTCCCGGATCCTCGTGCGGGTCGAAGCGGCATCGCACCGAGCCCGCGTCTATGCCGGACATTCCCTCGTCGCCACCCACGACGGCGGGTTCACTCCGTTCGACGCCGATGTGACCGATCATGCGATCCCCGGCGAGGAGTTCCGCCTGACGATCGGCGTCGACAACGAGCTGACGAAGACCACGCTCCCACCCGGCTTCGTGACCGTGGCCGACGACGGCCGCAGACAGCAGCGGTACCTGCACGACTTCTACAACTACGGCGGTCTGCCGCGCTCTGTGTGGCTCGCGGCTGTTCCGCCCGTGCGGATCGAGGACATCACGGCGGTCCCCGACGTTGACGGCGCCGACGGCATCGTCCGCTACGACATCGTCCTGTCGGACCCGTCCGTCGCCGCCGACCTCTCGATCAGAGTGCTCGACGGCGCCGGACGCCAGGTCGCCGAGGGGCACGGGCGCACCGGGGAGATCCGGATCCCGGACGCGATCCTGTGGCGTCCGGGGGCGGGCCACCTGTACGACCTCGTCGTCGAAGCGACGACCGAGACGGGCGTCCGTGACGTGTACACGTTGCCGGTCGGCATCCGCACCGTCGAAGTGAGAGGAGCCGAGTTCCTCATCAATGGCGAGCCCTTCTACTTCCGCGGATTCGGCAAGCACGAGGACTCCCCGGTTCGAGGCAAAGGTCACGACCCCGCGTACATGGTGCACGACTTCCACCTGATGCGCTGGGCGGGGGCGAACTCGTTCCGAACCTCCCACTACCCCTATGCGGAGGACGTCCTGGAGTACGCCGATCGGCACGGAATCGTCGTGATCGACGAGACCGCGGCCGTCGGTCTCAACCTCGCGATCGGCGCCGGGATGGGCACGGGAGCGACCAGGGCGACGTTCGGACCGGAGGGCTTCGGAGACGAGACGAGAGCCGCTCACGCTCGCGCGATCCGCGAGCTGGTCGCCCGGGACAAGAACCATCCCAGCGTCGTGATGTGGTGCATCACGAATGAGCCGGCGTCGTTCGAGGAGGGAGCCCGCCCCTACTTCGAGCCGCTCGTGGCGCTGACACGGGAACTGGATCCTCACCGCCCTGTCACGTTCGCCAACCTCATCCAGGCATCGCATGAGACCGATCGCATCGCTGATCTGTTCGACGTCATCTGCCTCAACCGCTACTACGGCTGGTATGCCGACGGCGGCGACCTGCGCAGCGCCGAACGGCACCTCGAGGCTGAACTCCGCGGGTGGGAGAGCACCTACGGCAAGCCTCTCGTCATGACCGAGTACGGGGCCGACACGATCGTCGGGACTCACTCGGTATACGACCAGCCCTGGACCGAGGAGTATCAGCTCGCCTTCCTCGAGATGTACCACCGGGTCTTCGACAGGATCCCGGCGGTCGTCGGAGAGCAGGTCTGGAACTTCGCCGACTTCCACACGCCAGGCAGCGCCTTCCGCGTCGACGGGAACAAGAAGGGGATCTTCACACGTGATCGACGGCCGAAGGCCGCCGCTCACGCACTTCGTACCCGCTGGCGCGGCTGAAAAGGACCTTCCATGTCACACGCATCACTCGTCCGTCGCGACCGCGACCGACTGCTCCCCGCCGATCCGACGACGCGCTCGGTCGCGCGCGCCCTCTACGAGCGCGTCGCCGATGCCCCGATCATCTCGCCGCACGGTCACGTGCCGGTGGAATGGCTGGTCGAGGATCGCCCGTTCTCCGACCCGGCATCGCTACTGATCACACACGACCACTACGTCACCCGGCTGCTCCACGCGTCCGGGGTCGGCCTCGACGAGCTCGGGGTCGGCGGCAGTGCCGCGGACCCGCGCCAGGTGTGGCGGAGGTTCGCTGAGCGTTGGCCCCTGTTCGCGGGCACGGCGTCGGGGTACTGGATCTCGGAGTCTCTGCAGAATGTGCTCGACGTGACGGTGCCGCTCTCGGCGGCGACGGCGGATGAGGCGTACGACCGCGTCGCGGATCAGCTCGCCACGCCCGAGCTGCGGCCGCGTGCGCTGTTCGAGCGCTTCGGCATCGAGGTGCTGGCGACGACCGACGATCCTCTGGACGATCTCGCAGGGCACGCGGCGCTCGCCGCGGAGGGCGCGGTCGGCCGGGTTCTGCCGACGTTCCGCCCCGACCGGTACCTGGATCCTGATGCGGCAGGGTTCGCGCAGAACGTCGAGCGGCTCGTCGCCGAGACGGGCAGCCCGGGCACGTTCGCCGGGTACCTCGCCGCCCTCGAGCAGCGGAGGCGGTACTTCATCGAGCACGGGGCCGTGTCCGCAGATCACGGTGTCGAGGTCCCCGACACGCTCGACCTCGCGCCCGAAGAAGGCGAGGGGCTCTTCGCCCGCGTCGTCTCCGGTGATGCGGATGCCGGGGAGCGTCACTCGTTTCGGGCGCACATGCTGCTGCAGATGGCCCGGATGAGCGTCGACGACGGACTCGTCATGACGGTGCACGCCGGCGTCGTGCGCAACCACAGCACGCAGACCTTCCGCCGCTTCGGCCCCGACTCCGGGCATGACATCCCGCGGCGCACAGACTTCGTCGGCGGTCTGCGGCCGCTTCTCGAGCGCTTCGGCCTCGAGCGCGATCTGCACCTGGTGCTCTTTGCCGTGGATGAGACCGTCTACTCTCGCGAGATCGCCCCGCTGGCGGGGTTCTACCCGAGCGTCTACATCGGCGCTCCCTGGTGGTTCCTCGATGCCCCGGATGCCATGGCACGGTTCCGCTCGGCGGTGACCGAGACGGCCGGGTTCTCGCGCGGGTCGGGGTTCATCGACGACACCCGCGCCTTCCTCTCCATACCGGCCCGACACGACACCGCACGCCGTGCGGATGCCGCATTCCTCGCCCGGCTGGTCGTCGAGGGGCGTGTGGACGAGGACGCGGCCGGCGCCGTCATCGACGACATCGTCGGGCCCCAGCCGAAGAGGGTGTTCAAGCTGTGAGCGGTGTGATGCTCGGAGTGCGCGAGTCGCCGGCACCACCGGTGCGGATCATCCATATGGGGCTCGGCGCCTTCCACCGCTCGCATCTGGCCTGGTACACGGCCCATGCCGGTGACTCGGCGCAGTGGGGGATCGCGGCGTACACCGGAAGGAGTGCCGGGCTCGCGGATGATCTCTCCGCCCAGGACGGTCTGTACACACTGATCGTGCGTTCGCCGGCAGGCGACGACGCCGAACGAATCGGGAGCATCGTCCGGGCGCATCCGGGCACGGACATCCCGTCATTCGTGAATGACGTCGCCGCTCCTGCGATCGCCATCGTCAGCCTGACTATCACCGAGGCCGCCTATGCCGATGATCGGACGGCTCTCGATCGAGCCCTGCTGGCAGGACTCCTCGACGACGACCTCGTCAGCGTGCGTCCTGTCACCGCCGTCGGTCGCCTCGTGCTCGGTCTGGAGGCGCGCAGGCGTTCGTGTTCCGGAGCTCTCGCTCTCGTCTCCTGTGACAACCTGGCCGACAACGGGGGAGTGCTGCGCGCCGCCGTCAGCTCTCTCGCGAGGGAGGTGCCGGGGCTTGTCGACTGGATCGATGCGCACGTGTCGTTCGTGTCGAGTTCGGTGGATCGGATCACCCCTCGACTCTCGGATGAGGAAACGACCGAGCTCTCGCGGCGCTACGGGGATCGTGCACCGGTGGTCGCAGAGAGCTTCTCCGACTGGGTCATCGCCGGAGAGTTCCCCGCGGGCCGGCCGCAGTGGGAAGTGGCGGGAGCCCGCCTCACCGACGACCTTGAACCGTGGGAGGCGCGGAAGCTCTGGCTGCTGAACGGCGCTCATACGCTTCTCGCGTCGCTCGGTCGGCTTCGTGGTCATCACACGGTCTCCGAGGCGATCGCCGACATGGTGTGCTTGCGCGCCGTCGACGCGTACTGGGATGAAGTCTGCCGGCATCTTCCGGCGGAGCTCGGACTGCAGGAATACCGGTTGGCGCTGCTCGACCGCTTCCGAAACCCGCGCATCCGGCATCTCCTCGCGCAGATCGGTCTCGATTCCGACACCAAGATGCGTGTGCGCGTCGCGCCGGTCGCAGAGCTCGAACGCAGGGCGGGGCGCCCCGCCGACGCGTGCGCAGCTGTCGTCGCGGCGTGGCTGGCGATCGGCGGACAGCGAGGGGATCGTTCATCCGTCGAATGCGCGGTCGACGAGCTCAGCCCCGTGCTCGGCGACGACGAGGCGTTCGTCGATGAGGTGCTCGCGAGTCGGCGATCGATCGATGATCTCACACTTCGATAACGAGTTGGCAATCGGTTGTCATTGACTCGAATCCCTGCTTTACTGACATCAGACGCCGCCGTCCTCGTCCGCTAGACCCTTAATGACAAGCGGTTGCGCATCAAGTCGTTTCATCCAAAGGAGTATGAACAATGTGGAACACCCGTAAGCACCGTCGTGGCGTGGTCCTGCCCGCCGCGATGCTCATCACCGCACTCGCGGTGTCCGGCTGCGCGGCCGGAAGCGACCCCGAACCCGCAGGCACGTCGGCCACCGTCGTCGAGAAGGATCTCGCCATCGCGGCTGTCTCGGCGCCGAACTCGCTCGACCCGGCGCAGCTCGTCGATGGGCAGCAGATGTTCGTGTGGTCATCGATCCTCGACACTCTGCTCCGCAAGGATCCGGCCACGGGGGAGATCATCCCGGGTGCCGCGGAATCGTGGGAGTACAACGAGGACGGCACGCAGCTCACGCTCGTGCTTCGTGAGGGAATGAGCTTCAGTTCGGGAGACCCGGTGAACGCGGACGCCGTCGTGGCGACCATGCTCCGCTCGCGGGAGACCGCCGGCAACGTGCAGAGTCGTCTGGCTTCGGTCACGGATGTCGTCGCCGAGGACGACCGGACGGTCGTGGTCTCGTTCGATGGCTTCGACCCGCAGTTCCTCGACAACCTCTCCTCCGGCCCGGGGGCGATCGGCGACCCTGCCACGATCGACGAGGAGCGCACCGCCACAGATCCCGTCGGCTCGGGGCCGTTCACACTCGACACCGAAAAGACCGTTCCCGGGAGCAGCTACGTGCTGGTGAAGCGAGACGACTACTGGGACGCGGAGAACGTCCCGTTCAAGACGCTGACGGTGAAGGTCCTTCAGGATCAGACGGCGTCGTTCAATGCGCTCCAGGCGGGCGAACTCAACGCGGCGACAGTGCAGACGCAGGTCGTCGGGCAGCTCGACAAGGAGAAGTTCTCGATCAAACAGAACGATGCGGTCGCGACGAGCTTCCTGAACATCCTGGACAGAGGCGGGGAGAAGTGGCCCGCTCTCGGAGATGAGAAGGTACGCCAGGCGATCAACCTCGCCATCGATCGGGACGCCGTCCTCAAGGGGCTGTACAGCGGAGTCGGAATCGCCACGACGCAGCTGGTGAGCCCATTCGGCGCCATCTACGACGAATCGCTCAACGACGAGTACGAGTACGACCCAGAGAAGGGGCGTGAGCTCGTCGAGGAGGCGGGCTACGCGGGGGAGAGCTTCCAGATCCCCAGCACCTTCCTGTCGACCACTGTGGAACCCGTTCTCACCCAGGCGTTCGCCGACATCGGCCTGACGCTGGAATGGGTCACGGTTCCTCCGCAGCAGGCGCAGTCGGCGGCTCGCTCCGGCGACTACGGTCTGTACTTCCAGATCCTCGGGTTCAATGCGGACAGCGCGGACCTGGCGACGACCTTCGCCCTGGACGGAGTCGGCAACCCGCGCGGCTACACCGATGACACCTTGGACCGGCTGTTCTCGGAGATCGACTCGACGGTCGCCTTCGACGACCGCGTACCGCTGTATCAGGAACTGAACGAGTACGTCGTCGATCAGGCATTCGTCGCGCCGCTGGTCTACGTCGGCGCTGTGTGGGCTACCGCCGACGGCATCAGCTACGTCGGAGAGGCGAACACCCTCTCCACGATCCGACAGTTCGACGTCACCGAGTGAGTGAGGGGTGGGGATGCGGTCCGCCGCATCCCCACCCGCACCGGGAGTTCTTTGATGCTCAGTTATATCCTTCGCCGTCTCGGTGCCGGGATCGTGCTCGCGATCCTGGTGACCCTGATCACCTTCCTGCTGCTCAGCACGTCGTTCGATGACGTCGCGCAGTCGATTCTCGGCACCGGTGCGACGCCGGATGTCGTTGCGGGGCTCATCGAGCAGAAGGGGTGGGATCGACCTGTCCTCGTCCAGTACTTCGACTGGCTGATCCACGCGGTTCAGGGCGACTTCGGCGTCTCCGTGTACACGTCGCTGCCAGTCGGACCGACCGTTCTCCAGCGCCTCGCCGTCACGCTCTCGATCATCGTCCCCGCGCTGATCCTGACCGTCATCATCTCGGTGGTGCTCGGCGTCTGGTCTGCCTCGCGCGGGGGAATCGTCGATCGCATCGCGCAGGGGATCTCTCTCATCGGGTACATCGTCCCCGGCCTCCTGCTGGCGATCGTGCTGGTGGTGGTGTTCGCAGTGCAGCTCAGATGGCTTCCCGCCACCGGCTTCACACCGTTCGCCGAGGACCCGGCGGCGTGGGTGCGTAGCATCACGATCCCGGTGATCGTGCTGACCATCGGCGGCGTCGCCAACATGGCGGCTCAGGTGCGAGGGCGCATGATCGACGAGCTCCGCCGCGACTACATCCGCACCCTGCGGACGCGCGGCTCATCGACCACCTCGATCGTCATCAAGCACGCGCTGCGCAACGCTGCGAGCCCGGCGCTCACGGTGATGTCGCTGGAGTTCATCCAGATGTTCGGCGGCGCGCTCATCATCGAGAACGTCTTCGCTCTGCCGGGCTACGGCAGCTTCGCGTTCAACGCCTCTCTTCAGGGCGACATCCCCGTGATCATGGGCATCACCGCCTTCGGTGTGCTGCTGGTCACCGTCGTCAACCTCCTCACCGACCTGGCCAACGGCTGGTTGAACCCGAAAGCGAGAGTCCATTGAGCGACGAACGCCCACTCCAGACGAACACCGGAACCGTGACGCCGCCCAGCACCGAGCTGCTCGTCACGCTCGAGAACGCGGCGAAGACCCGGACGTCCACCTGGCGTCGAATCCTGCGGGATCCTCAGGCCGTCGGGACCCTCGGCATCCTCGCCGTGATCTTCCTCCTCGGACTGCTCACGCCGTGGCTCGCGCCGCACGGTCCGAACGACGCCGATCTCGCGATGATCAACGCCCCCGTCGGTACGCCCGGGTACCTGCTCGGCGCCGACGAGGCGGGCCGCGACATCCTGTCTCGGCTGCTCCACTCGATCAACACGGCGGCCATCTCTGCTCTGATCGGCGCCGGCGTGGCGCTGGTCGTCGGAGTGATCGCCGGTCTCATCGGCGGGTACTTCGGCACGGTGACGAGAGCCACCACCGAGTGGCTCTTCAACCTGATCATGACGTTCCCCGGCATCCTGCTGCTGATCATCCTGATGCCGGTCACGGGTGGCGACTACCGCTTCACAATGCTGATCTTCGGTGTGCTCCTCTCGCCGGGCATCTATCGCATCGTCCGCAACCTCGTGCTCGGGGTGAAGAACGAGCTCTATGTCGACGCGGCGCGGGTGTCGGGTCTCGGCAATCTCCGCATTCTCGGCCGCCACGTGCTCTTCGTCGTTCGCGGTCCGATCATCATCGCCGCAGCCTTCCTTGCCGGGTCCGCGATCGCCGTGCAGTCCGGGCTCGCCTTCCTCGGCGTCGGCTCGCTGCAGATCCCCAGCTTCGGATCGATGATCTCGTCGGGCTTCCGCAACCTCTACATCGCGCCGACGCAGTTCCTCTGGCCGAGCCTGCTGCTCGGCGTGATCACGGCGTCGCTCGTGCTGCTCGGCAACGCTCTGCGCGACATCCTCGAGGGCTCCATGCCGAAGCCGGCGAAGGTCGGACGCGGTCAGCGTGTGCTCGACAGCGCCGGAGAGGCGACGGCCGCGCGGACGGGGCTGCTCGAGATCAACGACCTCGCCATCGCCTACCCGCGTCCGAGCGGAGGACTGAACGAGGTCGTGCGCGGCGTCGACCTCTCGATCGCCAGAGGGCAGGTCGTCGGACTCGTCGGGGAATCGGGCTCGGGCAAGTCGCAGACCGCCTTCGCCTCCCTCGGCGTGCTCCCCAACGAGGCGGTGATCACCCGCGGGTCCATCCGTTTCGACGGGCGTGAGCTCGTCGGTCTCACGGACGCGCAGATGCGGCCCCTCCGCGGCAAGGAGATCGCCTATATTCCGCAGGAGCCCATGTCGAACCTCGACCCCTCCTACAAGGTGGGCGCTCAACTGGTCGAGGGAGTGCGCTCGGCGCTCGGCGTGACGCGCGCCGAGGCGACCGCTCGTGTGCTCGCGCTCCTCGAGCGGGTCGGCATCGCGGATCCGAAGCGGACCTTCGACTCGTATCCGCATCAGATCTCGGGCGGCATGGCGCAGCGCGTGCTCATCGCCGGTGCGGTCGCCAGCCGACCGAAGCTCCTGATCGCCGACGAGCCGACCACGGCGCTCGATGTCACGGTCCAGGCGGAGATCCTCGATCTTCTGCGCGATCTGCAGTCGGAGCTCGACATGGCGATCCTCCTCGTCACCCACAACTTCGGCGTCGTGGCTGACCTGTGCGATCGCATCGCGGTCATGCAGAACGGCGTGATCGTCGAATCCGGCACCGCCGCGGAGGTGTTCGCCCACCCGACCCACGAGTACACGAAGATGCTGCTCGGGGCGATCCTCGACGAGAGCACGGTCCGCACGGACCCGCCCGTCGCGATCACTGAAGAAGGGACGCAGCGATGAGTCTTCTCGAGGTCGATGAGCTTCGCGTGTCGTTCCCCGGCAAGGGGTGGCGGAAGAAGCCGGTGGAGGTGCTGCACGGCGTCTCGCTGAGTGTGGCGCCCGGCGAGACGCTGGGGCTGGTGGGGGAGTCCGGATCCGGCAAGACCACCATCGGTCGCGCGGTGCTGGGGCTGGTGACGCCATCCGGAGGCGACATCCGCTTCGACGGGACATCCATCGCACGGATCTCGGCGCGCGATCGACGCCGGCTGTCGCGAGACATCCAGGTCGTCTTCCAGGATCCGTACACCTCGCTGAATCCCTCGATGACGGTGGGCGACATCCTCGCGGAACCGCTCGTCATCCAGGGGGCGACCGCCAAGGACGCGCGCTCGCGCGTCAGAACGCTGCTCGACCAGGTCGGATTGCCCTCGGATGCGATCGAGCGGCTGCCCCGGGAGTTCTCGGGCGGTCAGCGCCAGCGTGTCGCCATCGCGCGTGCGCTCGCCCCCGAGCCTCGCCTCATCGTGTGCGACGAGCCGGTGTCGGCGCTCGACCTGTCGACGCAGGCCCGAGTGCTCGATCTGTTCGTCGAGATCCAGCGGGCGACGGGGGTGGCCTATCTCTTCGTCTCGCACGACCTCTCGGTCGTCAGACACATCAGCCATCGCGTGGCCGTGCTGTACCGCGGCGACCTCGTCGAGACGGGATCAGCCGAGCATGTGACGTCGAGCCCCGACCACCCGTACACCCAGAAGCTGCTCCTGGCGGCTCCGGTCGCCGACCCCGCCAGGCAGCGCGAGCGGAGGCTCGAGCGTCGCCGCCTCATGGAGGCGTCATGACTCAGAATCCGATCATCCCCGGCTACCACCCGGACCCCTCGATCTGCCGCGTCGGCGACGATTACTACCTCGCGAACTCGAGCTTCGAGTACTCGCCGGGCGTCCCGCTGTTCCACTCGCGCGACCTGATCTCATGGACGCAGGTCGGCAATATCCTCGATCGGCCGGAGCATCTCGATGTGCGCCCAGGACTCGCGGGCGCCAGCGGAGGGATCTACGCTCCGACGCTGAGGCATCATGACGGCCGGTTCTGGATGATCACGACGAACATCCACGAGGTCGGCCGCGGTCACGTTCTCATGCACGCGAACGCCCCCACCGGGCCGTGGAGCGATCCCGTCTACGTCGCAGGGCTCATCGGCATCGATCCGGACATCGCGTGGGATGACGACGGCACGTGCTTCGTGACCTGGAGCGATGTGATGCGCGGCGGCATCTCGCAGGCCGTCATCGATCCGGTGTCGGGCGACGTCCTCTCGGAGCCGCGCCCGCTGTGGGCGGGAACCGGCGGGGCGCACGCCGAAGGGCCGCATCTGATCCGTCGGGGGGAGTGGTGGTACCTGCTCGTCGCCGAAGGTGGCACGGGCCCCGGACACATGGTGACGATCGCGCGATCCCCAAGCATCCGCGGACCCTTCGAGCCGGCGCCGACGAATCCGATCCTGACCCACCGCAGCACGAGTGCGGCCGTGCAGTCGACAGGGCACTCCGATCTCGTCGAGCTCGCCGACGGCTCCTGGGCGCTCGTGTTCCTCGCGACACGGCCGCGGGGAACATTCCCTCGCTGGCACACCAACGGCCGCGAGACGTTCCTCGCGGGAGTCGACTGGGTCGACGACTGGCCCGTCGTCGACGAGGCGCGCTACGACGTGCCGGTCTCGACGTCATCGTTCGTCGACGAGTTCAGAGGCGAGGTACTGCATCCGCGGTGGATCGCGCCGGGCACCGCACCATCGACCTTCGCCCGCACGAGCGCGGATGGTCTGCGCCTCGACCTGGGTCGGGACGCGCTCACCGTGAGCGCCGAACGACTGCTCGCGGTGCGCGCCGAAGACGAGTTGTGGTCGGCTCGCCTGCACGCCACGGGTGACGTGGCACTCTCGGTCCGTATGGATGACGCGCACCAGCTGCTGGTCGAGCGCATCGGTGAAGAGGTGCGTGCGCGGATCGTCATCGGTCCGCTGAGCGACGTCGTCGCGAGTGCGACGGTGTCGGCTGACGCGGCGCTCGAGATCAGGGCTGTGGAGTTCGAGGCCGAGCGCGGCGCTCGCCGCGGGCCGGATCTGCTGCGTGCCGGGGTTGCCGCGGCAGAGGGCTTCGTCGAACTGGCGGCCCTTGACGGTCGGTATCTGTCCACCGAGGTCGCGGGGGGATTCACCGGACGGGTCATCGGGATCGAGGCGCTCGGAGAGCAGGTCGCCGTCATCCGGTTCGAGTACGAGTCGGGTGTCGCCGCGGGGTGATCAGCCCTGCGCCGTGGGCCTCAGCTCCGGCACGAAGGTCGACATGAGCGAGGTGACGCACGCATCGACGTCGATCGTCGAGCGATCGAAGAGCCACTGCGTGTGCAGGCCGTCCATGGCGGCGATGGTGATCGCTGCCAGATGCCTCGGAGGCAGGTCGGTCGACAGGCGTCCCTCGTCTCGGAGTCGCGTGAAGAGGCGGGTCATGAACGAGCGGATGTTGCGGTATCGAGTCTCGAAGTAGACGTGCGCCGGGTGGGCCGGCGCTGTGGCCTCACCGGTGAGCACGGCGCTCAGCTCCACCAGGCCGACTCGTTGATCCCGTTCGATCAATGTCGTGGCCATTCCGCGGAGGACATCGAGCGGGTCGGCGTCGGTGTCGAGCGCGGCATTCCGCGAGAGATAGTCGGCGCTGCGCTCGTCCTGCAGCTCGAGAACCGCCATGAGCAGATCCTCCTTACGCGGGAAATGATGCAGAAGTCCCGTGTGGCTGATGCCGGCGCGACGCGCGATCTCCGCCATCGATGCGCCGTGGAACCCGGATTCTCCGAAGATCGTGAGACACGCGTCGAGGATGCCGCGGCGTACGGCCGCGGTCTTGGCGTACTGCGCCATCAGTCCTCCTCAGATCAAAATAGTGAGTGCTTTCTAATTTTATGTTACCGTGGTGTGGCAATCGGTTGTCATGATTGCTCCGATCGAGAGGATCCCTCAATGACGAACTTCCCCACCGGCTTCCTCTGGGGTGCCGCCACCGCCGGACACCAGATCGAAGGCAACAACGTCAACAGCGACTGGTGGGAGCGCGAGCTGACCATGCCCGGCATGGAACCCTCGGGTGACGCGGTCGACAGCTATCACCGGTATCGCGAGGACATCGACCTGCTCGCGGATGCGGGGCTCACGACCTACCGGTTCAGCCTCGAGTGGTCACGCATCGAGCCCGTCGAGGGTCGCTTCTCGCGGGCCGAGCTCGCGCACTACCGACGCGTGATCGACTACTGCTTCTCGCGTGGAGTCGTTCCCTTCGTCACCCTGCAGCACTTCACGACGCCGCGCTGGTTCGCGAACGACGGCGGGTGGACGTCGCCGAAGGCCAAGGACCGCTTCCTGAGTTTCGTGACCGAAGCCACGACGATCCTCGACGGCGTCGAGTGGGTGGCGACCATGAATGAGCCCAACATGCAGGCGGCCATCATGACGGCGATGCGCCGCATGGCGGAGACGCAGGGCGGGCAGTGGACGAGTCCCACGGTCGAGAGCGACGCCGAGCGCGAGGGCGGCGAGGAGACGAAGCTCGAGAAGAAGCAGCACGGTGCTTTCCTGCAGGACGCCGACCCCGAGATCGGCCGCGCGTTCGTCGAGATCCACCATGCTGCACGCGAGATCGTGCGCGCCCGTACGGACGCCAAGGTCGGCTGGACCATCGCGGCGGGCGCGCTCACCGCCGCCCCCGGCGGTGAGGAGAAGCTGAAGCAGATCCGCTACGGCAAGGAAGACGTCTACTGGGAGGGATCCCGGGGCGACGACTTCGTGGGCGTGCAGGCGTACTCGTCGCAGGAGGTCGATGCGGACGGTCTCGTGCCGCACCCGCCGCACCCCGACAACACGCTCGTCGGCACCGCTTTCCGCCCGGACTCTCTCGCCATGGCCGTGCGGCACGCATGGGAGGTCTCCGAGGGCGTCACGGTCATCGTGACCGAGAACGGCATCGCCACCGGCGATGACACCCAGCGGATCCGTTACACGGATGCCGCGCTGCGCGGCCTCGCAGACACGATCGACGAGGGCATCGACGTGCGCGGCTACCTGCACTGGACGCTGCTGGACAACTTCGAGTGGGGTCACTGGGCTCCGACCTTCGGTCTGATCGCCGTGGACCGCGAGACGTTCGTGCGCACGCCCAAGCCGAGCCTCGGCTGGCTCGGCGAGGTCGCGAAGCGCAACGGTCTGGGCTGACCGGCACCACGCACAGAGGCCGAGCAGATGACCGTCGACGTCGACGATCCCCAGGGCGAGAGCGCTGCGGAGGCTGCGGGGCGCGTTCCGGAGGGCAACCTCGCGCTTCCGCAGCCACCCTCCCTGACCCCCGCGCCCGACGGCGCGGGGGCCGGGCAGGCAGCCGTCTCGGCGTGGTCGATCGTCCTGCTCGTCGCCGCGACGTTCGGGGCCGGCATGGCGATGATCGTGCCGATGGCTTACTCGCTGGCGGTGCGTCTCGACCAGTTGGCGCCCGGGCGCACCGAAGCCCTCGGCATCGTCCTGGCCGTCGGCTCGGCAGCCACTCTCGTGCTCGCCCCTCTCACCGGCATCCTCAGCGATCGCCTGCGCAGTCGCTGGGGGCGACGGCGTCCGTTCACCGTGATCGGTCTGCTGATCGGCGTGGCTTCGGTGCCGGTCATGGCCGTCGCGCCGAGTCTCGTCGTGCTCACGATCGGATGGACGCTGTCGACCGTCGGCTGGGGAACAGCGGCAGCCTCGCTCGGCAACTGGCAGGCGGACCGTCTGCCGCCGCATCAGCGCGGACGCGTATCCGGACTCACCGGTGTCACGATGCAGGTCGCGCCCGTCATCGGGATCATCCTCGTCGGATTCTTCCGCGATCAGGTGCTCGTCGTGTTCGCGCTCCCGGCCGCGATCGGTGTGGTGCTGGTGGTCGCGTTCCTCGCTGTCGTGCGCGACCCCGACAGCCGGGGGATGGTGATCGAGCGGCGGCTGACCGTCGGTGGACTGCTGCGGAGTTACGGCTTCGATCCGCGCAAAGCCCCGGACTTCGCGTGGAACTGGCTCGGACGCTTCATCTTCTTCTCCGGGCTGACCCTCACCACCAGCTTCACCGTGTTCTTCGTCGCCCAGCGCCTCGAGCTGCGCGTGCCGGATGTCGCCGGAGTGCTCGCGATCGTCTCGGCGTCGAGCATCGTCACGGCCACCCTCGGCTCCCTCGGGGGCGGATGGCTGAGCGATCGGGTGGGCAGGCGCAAGCCATTCATCCTCACGGGTTCCGCTCTCTTCGCTGCGGGATGCAGCGTCTCGGCGTTCGCCCACGACCTGCCGACGCTCATGGTCGGCACCCTGCTGAACTCCCTCGGCATCGCCACTTTCTCGGCCGTGGCTCAGGCGCTGCTGCTCGACGTGCTCCCCGATCGCGAGCGCGAAGCGGGTCGGTACATGGCCATCGCCCTGTTCGCTCAGAAGATCCCCGGCGTCTTCGCGCCCGTGCTCGGCGGGGTGGTCCTGGCGACCGGCACCGGGGTCGGTGCCGGCACAGAGAACTTCACGGCCCTGTACCTCCTCGCCGCCGCGCTGGCGTTCGCCGGTGGTCTCCTCATCACCCTCTCGGTGCGCAGCGTCCGCTGAGCACCACCCCTTCGAAACGGAGCACTGATGTCCTTTCCCTTCCCCGATGTCTCGTCGAATCCGCTCGCCTCGCTGATCGATCTGACGGGCCGCACCGCACTCGTCACGGGAGGCGCGCAGGGTCTCGGTCGCGCGATCGCCGATCGGCTCGCCGAGGCCGGTGCGAGCATCGTGATAGCCGATCTCGATGAGGGTCGCTCGCGAGCGGCGGCGGTCGAGATCGCCGAGCGTTTCTCGGTGCGGACGGTGGGCGTGCGCATGGATGTGACCGACTCGGCGTCGGTGTCTGCAGCGACCGACGCCGCGGCGGCTGAGGTCGGTGCCCCGGACATCTGGGTGAACAACGCGGGGATCTTCCCGAGCCAGTCTCTGCTCGAGATGAGCGACGAGACCTGGGAGCAGGTCTTCGCGGTCAATACGCGCGGTGTGCGCAACGGCGCCCGCGAGGCGGCGCGTCGGATGCCGCAGGGTGGCGTGATCGTCAACATCGTCTCGACCGCGGGCTTCCGCGGGACTGCGCCCGGCCTGTCGGCCTACGTCTCGTCGAAGCATGCGGTGCGGGGGCTCACGAAGCAGCTCGCCCTCGAGCTCGCCCCCCAGGGCATCCGCGTGCTCGGCGTCGCTCCCAGCTACGTGCCGACCGAGGGGAACATGGCGATGGCGGCCGCGGCGATCGAGCAGATGGCTGCAGCGGGCATCGATCCCACCACCATGCCTGCGGCCATGTCGCAGAGCCTGATCGGTCGCCAGGGGACGCCCGACGACATCGCACGGGTGGTGCTGTTCTGCGCCAGCGACCTCTCGACGGTGATGACCGGCAGCACCCTTCTGGCTGATGCGGGCGAGACCGTCTGACTGGCAATCGGTTGCCATTTACCTCGAACTCTGCTGTACTGAAATCAAGAACGCAAAGAAGCGCACGAAAGGCCCTTGATGCTCAAGCCCATCGCCACCGCGACCCGTGACCTCGTCAAGCTCGACGGCGTCTGGAAGTTCGGGATCGACTCCCGCCTCCCGGAGGAGCCCTGGCTCGCCGCTCTCGATACGCCTCTCGAAGCAGCCGTTCCGGCGAGTTACAACGATCTCTTCACCGATCCGGCGATCCGCGACCACGTCGGCTGGGTCTACTACCAGCGGTCAGTGCAGGTGCCGCGCGGTTGGGCAGGAGAGCGCATCCTGCTGCGCTTCGATGCGGCGACCCATTCGGCGAAGGTCTACGTCGACGACCGGCTCGTCGGGGGGCACATCGGGGGGTACACGCCGTTCGACATCGACGTCACCGATGTCGTGAAGCCGGGCACCGCGTTCCGTCTCACGGTAGCCGTGAGCCCCGACCTCACGAACACCACCATCCCGCCGGGCAAGATCGAAGTCGGCATGACCGGCGCCAAGACCCAGACCTACTTCCACGACTTCTACAACTACGCGGGGCTCGCGCGATCGGTGTCGCTGTACTCACTGCCGCAGGTGCACGTCGACGACGTCACTGTGGTGACGACCTTCGAGGGCACCACCGGTCTCGTCGACTACCGCGTCGAGACCGTCGGTGGTGCCGACGTGCGCGTCAGCCTGGCGGATGCCGCAGGCAGTGTCGTGGCGACGTCGTCCGGCCCGGAGGGCCGTCTCGAGATCGCAGACGTCGTACTCTGGAAGCCGGGCGCCGCGTACCTCTACGAGCTGACGGTCGAGGCCGTCGACGGAGAGGACGTGCTCGATACGTACTCCCTGGCGGTCGGTGTGCGAACGGTCGCGGTTCGAGGCGAGGAGTTCCTCGTGAACGGCGAGCCTTTCTACTTCACCGGATTCGGCAAGCACGAAGACACGTTCGTGCGTGGCAAGGGTCACGACGACGCCTACATGGTGCACGACTTCCAGCTGATGGAGTGGACGGGTGCGAACTCGTTCCGCACCTCCCACTACCCCTATGCCGAAGACGTCCTCGACTTCGCCGACCGCCACGGCATCCTCGTGATCGACGAGACCGCGGCCGTCGGCCTCAACATGGGCGTGGTCGGCGGTCTCAGCGGCACCCCGCCGTTCCCCACCTTCTCGGAGCAGTACGCCGGGGCGGAGACGCAGGCTGCGCACGCACAGCACCTGCGCGAGCTGATCGGGCGTGACAAGAACCACCCGTCGGTGGTGCTGTGGTGCATCGCCAACGAGCCGGCCTCGAACGAGGACGGCGCGCGCGAGTACTTCGAGCCCCTGGTGGACCTCGTGCGCGAACTCGACCCGACGCGTCCGATCACCTACTCGATGGTCATGTTCGCCACGTTCAAGAACGACCAGATCATCGACCTCTTCGACGTCGTGAGCCTCAACCGTTACTACGGCTGGTACATCAACGCCGGCGATCTCGCGACGGCGGAGATGTATCTGCAGGGAGACATCCAAGGCTGGATCGATCGCACCGGCAAGCCCATCATGATGCTGGAGTACGGCGCCGACACGATGCCGGGTCTGCATTCGGTGTGGGACCAGGTGTGGACCGAGGAGTACCAGACCGATCTCCTCGCCATGTACCACCGGGTGTTCGACCGCTTCCCGCAGTTCGTGGGCGAGCAGATCTGGAACTTCGCCGACTTCGCCACCACCAACGGATTGCACCGCGTCGGCGGCAACCGCAAGGGCATCTTCACCCGCGAGCGCAAGCCCAAGGCTGCCGCATTCGCGCTGAGGCAGCGCTGGCGCGGGCTCGACGGACGCAAGCCTGCAACAGACGCCTGACCTGCCGGCTTCACGCAGAGGAGAAACCACATGACCATCGACAGAGCCGACGTCATCGTCACGAGTCCCGACCGCAACTTCGTCACGCTCAAGATCACGACCGCTGACGGCGTGACAGGGCTCGGTGACGCGACACTCAACGGGCGCGAGCTCGCGGTCGTCGCCTACCTGACCGAGCACGTGGTGCCGCTGCTGATCGGCGCGGACGAGTCCCGCATCGAGGACACGTGGCAGTTCCTCTACCGCAGCGCTTACTGGCGTCGCGGACCCGTGACCATGGCGGCGATCGCCGCAGTCGACATGGCGCTGTGGGACATCAAGGGCAAGGTCGCCGGCCTTCCGGTCTACCAGCTGCTGGGCGGTGCCAGCCGCAAGGGGTTGTTGGCCTACGGGCACGCCTCCGGCAAAGAGCTGCCCGAGCTGTTCGACTCGATCCGAGCCCACCAGGAGCAGGGGTACCGAGCGATCCGGGTGCAGACCGGTGTGCCGACGCTGAAGGCGATCTACGGCATCGCCTCGCAGTCGGCCGACACCGGAGGAGGAGAGGCTCGATACGACCACGAGCCGGCCCGTCGCGGAGCGAAGCCCGTCGAGGAGGACTGGGACACCCGCGCCTACCTGAACCATCTGCCCGGTGTGTTCGAGGCGGTGCGCAACGAGTTCGGCCCCGACATCCCGCTGCTGCACGACGGCCACCACCGGATGACGCCGATCCAGGCCGCGCGCCTGGGCAAGGACCTCGAGCCGTACGACCTCTTCTGGCTCGAGGACTGCACGCCGGCGGAGAACCAGGAGGCGCTGCGCCTGGTGCGCCAGCACACCACCACACCGCTCGCCATCGGCGAGATCTTCAACACGGTGTGGGATTTCAAGGACATCATCCGCGACCAGCTCATCGACTACGTCCGCGGTGCCGTCACCCACATGGGCGGCATCAGCGCGCTGAAGAAGACGCTCGACTACGCCGCGATGTACCAGATCAAGTCGGGCATGCACGGCCCGACCGACATCTCACCGGTCGGGATGGCGGCGGCGATGCACCTCGGGCTCGCGATCCACAACTTCGGAATCCAGGAGTACATGCAGCACGGCGCCCGCACCGATCAGGTCTTCCAGCAGTCGTTCACCTGGACCGACGGCTACCTGCACCCCGGTGACAAGCCGGGACTCGGTGTCGACCTCGACGTCGACGAGGCGGGCAAGTATCCGTACGAGCAGGCCTACCTGCCCTACAACCGGCTGCTCGACGGCACCGTCCACGACTGGTGAGCGAGTCGATTCGCCCGTCGGTCGTGGTGATGGGCGTCTCAGCCGCGGGAAAATCCACCGTGTCCCGTCTGCTCGCGGAGCGCCTCGGCATGGATTTCCTCGATGCGGACGACCTGCACCCCGCGTCCAACCGGGCCAAGATGAGTTCGGGAACACCACTGACCGACGAAGACCGGATGCCGTGGCTCGACCGCGTGGGTGAGGAGCTCGCCCTGCGGTCGGCATCCGGTGCCGTCATCGCCTGTTCCGCGCTGCGCCGGGTCTACCGCGACCGCATCCGGGCTCGGGTGCCCGGCGCGGTGTTCGTGCATCTGCATGGGAGCGACTCTCTGCTCGCCGAGAGGGCTGCGGGGAGGACAGACCATTTCATGCCTCCGTCGCTTCTGCGGTCTCAGATCGACACGCTGGAGGCGCTCGAACCGGACGAGATCGGCGTGACGATCGATGTCGCGCCCGCGCCGGAGCAGATCGCACGCGCCGCCGTCGAATGGCTCGAAAAGCCCCGGACATGACACGCTGGGAGCTGGGAGGAACCATGGACGACGAACTGCCCGGCGAACTCGCGGAGCGCATCCGCCGTCGCAACGGCGCTGCGACCATCTACGACATCGCGGAACTCGCTGGAGTGAATCCGTCGACGGTCTCGCGCGCGCTCAGCAAGCCGGGGCGGATCAGCAAGAAGACGGAGGAGCGGATCCGCGCGGCCGCCGATCGCCTCGACTTCCAGTTCAACCCGATGGCTCGCGCGCTTCCCACCGGACGCAGCCACACGATCGGACTGATGGTGGCTGATATCACCAACCCGGTGATCTTCGGGATCGTCCGTGGCGCGGAGCACACCGCGGCTGCTGCCGGCTACACGTTGGTGATCGCGGAGTCCCAGGAATCGGGGGAGGCAGAAGCAGAGGCGGTCTCTCGTCTGCTTCCGAGTGTCGATGGACTGATCCTCGCGACCACCCGACTGGGCGACGAGCGCATCACCGCTCTGTCGGAGCGCAAACCCGTCATCCTCATCAATCGACAGGTCGACGGAGTCGTCGGCGTGCTGCCTCAGGTCGAGGAGGGCGTCGTCGCACTCGTCGCTCATCTCGCCGAACTCGGGCACACCTCCCTCGCCTACCTCTCCGGACCCGAGACGTCGTGGATCAGTCGGCGACGCTGGGAGAGCCTTCTCGACGCCGCTGAACAGCGTGGCATCGCGGTGGTCGAGATCGGCCCGCTCAGCCCCACCATCGACGGAGGGCGAGAGTCGCTCCGCCGAGTGCAGGCGGCCAGGGCGACGGCCGTGATCGCGTTCAACGATCTGATGGCGATCGGCCTGATCCAGGCGGCATCCGCCTCCGGCATCCGGGTCCCCGACGAGCTGAGTGTCGCAGGCTTCGACGACATCTTCGGCAGCGAGCTCATCGTCCCTGCGCTGACCACCGTGCGGGCGCAGTTGGAGCTGGCAGGCGAGCGCGCCGTCGGCAAGGTCCTCGAGGCTCTCGGTGATGCGACGGAGGCCGTGAGCGACGAACCGCTCGCGACCACGCTCGTCGTGCGCGGGAGCACCGGCCCGGTCGCTCGGGGCTGAGACCGGGGGTCCGAGACGTCTCGGAGCGCCAGCCATCCACCATTTCTGGCAATCGGTTGCCTTGTTGTTCGGAATCTGTTTTGATGGAACCGTCTCAACAGCGAGACGGTCTGGAGTCTTCGATGTCGAATGCACTGTCCCCACTCCCCGGTCGCGGGGAGCGCATCACCGCAGGGCCGCGGCCATGAGCGAGCCCCTCACGCAGGTGGCCGGCGAGGAGTCTCGCTGGACCTCGACGGTCGCGGTGCACTACGACGCGAAGAGGCCCCTCTCGCGCTACATCCGCTGGTATCTCCTGCTCTCGCTGGCCGTCTCGGCGGTCTGGGCGGCGACGAACGGCATCCTGATGCCGAACCAGATCCAGATCCTGGAGTTCGGCTCGTTCTTCGCGGGCGCGGATGCCGGGGTCGATCTGCAGGCGCTGACCGAGCTCGGCCGAGCCGTCGCCTCTGGCGAGGTCACCCCGACCGCCGAGCAGACGCGACAGCTCGCTCTCCTCTCCGACTTCGAGGCGGCGCGCGCGAACGGGCTGGCTCTGGTGACGACGACCAGCGCCATCATCGTGATGATCCTCCAGCCGGTGATCGGTGTGCTCTCCGACCGGACCCGCTCGCGTCTCGGTCGGCGCGCTCCCTGGATCCTGTACGCCGGTCTGATCGGTGCTGTGCTCCTCGTCGCCGTCCGTTACGCGCCGTCGCTCGTCGTGCTCGTCGTGCTGTGGTCCGCGACCGAGCTGGCACTGAACGTCGCGGGCAATCCACTGCAGGCGACGGTGGCCGACCGGGTGCCGCGGGATCGTCGCGGGCGTGTGACCTCGTGGACGAGCATGGGCGCCATCATCGGCGGCATCCTCGGCGGAATCGGCGCCGGCGCTCTCTTCGGGATGATCGGCCTCGACTTCTACCTGATCCTGGGCCTGATGGTGGCGATCGCCACCATCCTGTTCGTCACGCGCAATCGCGACGAGTCCTCGAGCGACCTGGAACGCGAGCCGTTCGCCTGGAAGCCGTTCCTCCTCGGATACGCGAGCGCGCTCACAGCCCGCAACTACCGCTGGCTGTGGATCTCGCGCGTGCTCTTCTTCTTCGGCTACAGCACGTCGACGGTGCTCAACCTGTACATGCTGCAGAGCTATGTCCGCCCTGCGCTCAGCGCCGCCGAGGCATCGGCGATGGTGCCGATCCTGGGGCTCGCGGGGATCCCCTTCACGCTCATCGCCGTCGCGATCTCGGGCAGGCTCTCCGACCGCGTGGGGCGCCGCAAGCCGTTCATCATCGTCGCGTCTCTTCTCATGGCCGTGTCCATGGCGATCCCGCTGATCTCTCCGACCCTGCCGGCGCTGTTCGCCCAGGTCGTCCTGACCGGACTCGCCTTCGGCATCTATCTGCCGGTCGACAACGCCATGTTCATCGACGTTCTGCCCGATCCTGCACATGCCGGACGCGATCTGGGACTCGCGATCGTCGCCATGAACCTCGGCCAGGCACTGGCACCCGCCCTCGCTGCTGCTGTGGTCTCGCTGACCGGCGGCTACCAGCTCGTCTGGGGCGCGGCCCTCGTGCTCGTGGCACTCGCGACGCTGACGGTGGCGCCGATCAGAGAACGCAAGGGCGCGGATGCCTAGGTGGGGCATCGTCGGTACGGGAGACATCTCCGACCGGGTCGTCGCCGACCTGCTCGACATCAGCGGTGAGATCAACGGGGTCTGGGGGCGTACCGCTGAGCGAGCTGACGCATTCGCCTCGCGGCACGGAATCGCGTTCGCGACGTCGGATCGTTCTGCGCTCCTGGGGCGTGACGACATCGACGCGGTGTACATCGCCACGCCTGCCGACACGCACACGGCGATCACGCTCGAGGCGCTCGACGGGGGCCTGCACGTGCTCGTCGAGAAGCCGATCACCACGTCCGCCGCCGATGCGGAGATGCTCTTCGCCCGAGCTGCACAGGCCGACCGCTTCCTCATGGAGGCGATGTGGATGCGGTTCAATCCGCTCCACGTCGAGCTGATCCAGCGCATCACCGGAGGGGAGCTCGGCGCGATACGCAGCGTGCGAGCGAGCTTCGGCACGCCGTTCTTCCCTCGGCCGGGCAAGGCGCGACCCGAAGACGGTGGCAGCATCCTTCGAGACCGTGGCATCTATCCCGTGACGCTCGCGCACTGGTTCCTCGGTGATGCCGATGCCGTGACCGCGCGGGGAGTGATCTCGGACGGTGTCGACCTCGCCGGTCACGCGACTCTCGAGCACACCGGTGGAGCCTTCGCCCAGCTGGCCTGGTCCGGTACGGAGTTCCTCGATCTCTCCGCGGCCGTGAGCGGCGAGCGCGGATGGATCACGATCGACCCGATGTTCTGGGCGGGCAGCACCGCCCATGTGCACGCCGGCTCGGCCGAGCGCATCTTCCGCGCGCCGGAGCAGGTGGAGCATCCGCGAGTCGGCCACGGCTACGGGCCGATGCTCGAAGCTGTGACCGCCGCGATCGACTCCGGCGTGCGCGAGCACCCCTGGCACGACGCTGCGACGACGATCTCGGTCACCCGAACGCTCGACCGCATCCTCGCAGAGATCTCTTCCCCGTCGCTCTGATCGCGACCCACCCACCCAGAAGGAACCCATGGACATCTCAGGCAAGGTCTTCGTCGTCACCGGCGCAGGGAACGGCATCGGACGCGAGGTCACGCTCAGACTGCTCGCCCAGGGGGGCTCCGTCGCCGGCGTCGACCTCAATGAGGTCGGTCTCGACGAGACGGCCCGCCTCGCGGGGGCCGGTGGCCGTTTCACCGCGCACGTCGTGAACATCACCGACCGGGATGCGATCGACGCGCTGCCCGACGCTGTGATCGCGGCTCACGGACAGGTCGACGGCGTCGCGAACATCGCCGGTGTCATCCAGAAGTTCGTCAAGGTCAACGATCTGCCGTTCTCCGAGATCGAGAAGGTCATGAACGTGAACTTCTGGGGCGTGATGAACGTGTGCAAGGCGTTTCTCCCGCACCTGCTCATCCGCCCGGAAGCCTCCCTGCTGAACGTCGCGAGCATGGGTTCCTACGCTCCCGTGCCCGGCCAGGCGGTCTACGGAGCGTCGAAGGCGGCGGTGAAGCTGCTCACCGAGGCGCTGTACGCCGAGCTCCTCGACACGAACGTGCACGTCACCGTGATCTTCCCCGGAGCGATCAGCACCGGCATCGCGGCGAATTCGGGTGTCGATCTGGGAGGTGACGCGTCGGCGGAGAACAGCTCGTACAAGACGACCACGCCGCAGGAGGCCGGACGCGTGATCGTCGACGCCATCGTCAAGAACCGCTTCCGCGCGACGATCGGCTCGGACGCGGCCACCATGGATCGCCTCTCGCGCCTCAACCCCAAGCTCGCGACGACCATGATCGCGAAGCAGATGGGAGCCCTGCTGTCATGACCTCGACGACGTCGCCCTCGACCCGCCGGATCTACTGCAACCCGCTCGACCTCGAATACCGCTATCAGGACGTCAGATTCACAGGTGTCGTGCGCGGCCTCACCATCGGGGAACCGCGACGAAGCGTGCACAGGGAAGGTGCTGATCCGTCGCTCGTTCGATACCGCGGTCGGTACTACCTCTTCGTCTCGATGTCGCGGGGATTCTGGCACTCGGATGACCTCCTCGACTGGCAGTACGTCGCGACGGACAAGATCCCCCCGTACGATTACGCTCCGGACGTCAGGGTCGTCGACGACGCCCTCATCATCAGTGCATCCCGGAAGACGAACTCCCCGTTCTTCCGCAGTGTGGATCCGTTGGCCGACGACTTCGAGGAGATCACTCCGGGGACGTTCGAGTTCTGGGACCCGCACGTGTTCCAGGACCTCGATGACCGGGTGTACTTCTACTGGGGCTGCAGCAGTGACGACCCGATCCGCGGGGTGGAGATGGACTCCACCTTCACGCCCATCGGGCAGCCGGTCGATCTCATCACCACGGACACCACGACCCGCGGCTGGGAGAAGACGGGGGAGGACTATGTCGTTCCCGAGCCGGTCACCGAGCGAGAGAAGCTCGTCGCGTCGTTCTCCAACGGCAAGCCCTATCTGGAGGGCGCGTGGATGACGCGCGTGGATGACACGTACTACCTGCAGTACGCCGCCCCGGGAACGGAGTGGAACACGTATGCCGACGGCTACTTCACGGGTGCGCATCCGCTGGGGCCGTTCACCTATTCGCCGACGAATCCCTTCTCCTCCAAGCCCGGCGGCTTCATCACCGGGGCCGGGCACGGGAGCACTGTGCAGGACGAGTACGGCAACTGGTGGCACACCGCCACCATGCGCATCAGCATCAATGACGTCTACGAACGGCGGGTGGGACTCTTCCCCGCAGGATTCGATGAAGACGGAGTCCTCTACTGCAACCAGAACTTCGGAGACTATCCCTGCGCCGTGCCCGCCGGTCCGGTGGATGCGCGGGAACGGATCGCGCCGGAATGGATGCTGCTCTCCTACAGAGCCGGTGCGCGCGCGTCGTCGTCGGCGGAAGGCCACCTGCCGGGCCTTGCCGTGAACGAGAACATCCGTGACTGGTGGGCATCCGACGGACCGGGCCGCGGGCACTGGATCGAGATCGAGATGGACGGCGGGCACGAGGTGCACGCCATCCAGGTCAACCTCGCCGATCACGAGCTCGCCGACTACGCGTCCGCGGACCTGATCGTCGAAGGAAAGGACCAGGGGCACACGTGGCGCGGCATCCATGCGGACCATACGGCGGCGCAGTTCACCGTCGAGGGGTCGATCGACGGCCAGGAGTGGGTCACGCTCCACGACTCGCGTGACGACGAGCGGGAGCGCCCGCATGCCCTGATCCTGCTCGACGCCCCTGCGGAGTATCGACTCATCAGGGTGCGGGCGGATCGGGTTCCGTTCGACGGCCCGTTCGCGGTGAGCGGCATCAGGGTCTTCGGCGTCGGAGTCGGCGAGCCTCCCGCTGAGACGACGCCCCGTGCCGTGCGCACCGATGGGACGACCGCGGAACTGGACTGGCCTCCCGTCGACGGAGCGCACGGCTACAACATCCGCTATGGCCACGCGCCTGACCGCCTGTACCACAGCTGGCTCGTCTACGAGCAGAACCACCTGCGCCTCCCGTCGCTGAACGACGGGGAGACCGTGTGGGTGAGCGTCGACTCCTTCAATGAGAACGGAGTCACTCCCGGCCGCGCATTCGAGGTTCCTCCTCGTGTGTGAGCACGGTCGCGTTTGAGGATCCCCGCTCAAAACCATCGGCCAGGGTTTCATGGTCGGTGTGACCAACCCCAAGAGGATCGTGTTCTCTCATCTCCGTGCGTGACGCGTCGTGGGAGCGGACCTTCGCGTGGTTCGCCGCAAGGCATGCTGCGCACCGCGCCCGAGAACGACGGCAGCCGCCCGCCGGTGTCGACGAGGGCGGGCGATGATCATCGCTGATCCGGTGACGAGGCGGCGATCTCGGGTCAGCGTGCCAGTGAGAGGGTCGCGATCGCCGATTGGATCGCCACCGCGGCGGCTCCGCGCGCCCAGGCGGTGAACCCGGGCTCGTCGATATAGAGCTCGATGGGATCCGCGAGCGGGTCGCGGTCGGCGGCGATCGCGCGTCGGATGGCGGGTTCAGCGACCGAGAACAGACCGATGCCATCGCCGGCGAGAACCGTGGCGGGCTGCATCGTCAGGTTCGCTGCGAGGGCGATGAATCGGCCGAGCGCTTCGCCTGCTGCATCCGCCACCGCAGTCGCTGCGGGGTCTCCGTCTGCGGTGAGCGCCAGGAACTCCTCGTAGTCGACCGCGCGTCGCAGGGCACCGGAGACCTGAGCGGTGATCGATCCCGACGTGAGCATCGCCTGTGCGCACCCGCGGTGTCCTCGGTCGCAGAGGGGCCCGTTGGCTGCGAGCGGGATGTGTCCGCCGAGACCCGCGCCGACTTCGCGCGTGCGCACGACCTCGTTGTGAGCGACGACCGCGTATCCGATGCCCTCACCTATGGTGATCACTGAGAATCCGGGCAGGCCGCGGCCCATTCCGAACCACCTCTCGGCCTCGGCGAGCGCGACGAGGTCGTTCTCGACGGTGACGGGCAGTCCGGTCGCTTCGGCGAGCATCGCCGCGAACGGCACGTCGTGCCAGTCGAGGAACGGCGCGAACTCGACGACGCCGTCGTCGACGGAGCCGCCGAGGCTCACGCCGATGCCGCGGATGTCGCCGTCGAAGTCGTCGATCGCCGCGCGGATGTCTGTGACCACGCTCGACGGGTCGGAAGCGGTGAGGGGGCGTGTGGAGGAGTCGACGAGAGTGGCGCGGACGTCGGTCAGAGCCGCGTGCAAGGTGTCGCCGGTCAGCTTGATACCGACGAAGAAGCCCCGGTCAGGGGCGATGTCGAGGGGCCTGGTCGGTCGGCCGACGGAGCCGTCGACGACGTCGTCGAGCTCGATGAGCAGCCCGGTGTCGAGGAACGGCTTCGCCAGTCGGGTCAGGCTCGCTGCTGAGAGTCCGAGTCGACTCGTCAGGGCCGAGCGCGAGATCGGCCCGTGGATCAAGACCGCCTCGGCGAGCGCGTTCTCGCTCTCTGTGAGCATGATCACCTCCTCGTTGTTTCCATTGTGGCAGTAAAACGGGGTTCCTCCCTGAAATCGAGGGGTCAAAATCGGGTCTTGGCTCGTAGTTATTTTCGTGATAGAACTAATCCATGCATTTCAGCAATGAGGCTCTGCAGGAGAGCGTGATGGATGATCTCGAGTCCCCGGCCACCCGCGATCGCGTGATCCACCTTCACCGCGGCGGGACGAGTGTCGTCATCGACCTCGAGTCCGAAGAGGTGCCCGTCATCGTCCACTGGGGTGAGGAGCTCGCCGACTCGACTCCGGAGACGCTGCGCAGCCTCGCCGTCGCCGCGCGTCCGCAGCGGGTGTCCGGCGGTCTCGACCGCACGGCACGTCTCAGCACGGTCGCCACCGAGGCCTCGGGCTGGCTGGGAACGCCCACAGTCGAGGGGCACCGTGGGGGAGTCGGCTTCAGCATCAAGCCCGAAGTCGTCGAGGTGCGCGTCGATCACCACGCGGCCGCCGTCGAGCTGCAGGATGCGGAAGCGGGGATCCGCCTTCGGTGGGACGTCGAAGTCGGCGTCGCAGGGCTTCTCCATCAGCGCATGACCGTGAGCAACACCGGCGACGGCGGCTATTCCCTCGATGCTCTGCAGCTCGCCTTCCCCACCCCGGGGGATGCCACGGAACTGCTCGACACGACCGGTCACCATCTTCGCGAGCGCAGCGCTCAGCGGCACGTCTTCACTCTCGGCACCCACCTGCGCGAGAGCCGGAGGGGACGTCCGGGGGCGGACGCGACGGTGCTGCTGGCCGCGGGGCGGCCCGGGTTCGGGTTCGAGTCCGGTCGGGTGCACGGCATCCACGTCGCGTGGAGCGGAAACCACCGCGTGCTCGCCGAGCGGGTCGTGACGGGCGATGCCTTCCTCGCCGGCGGTGAGCTGTTCGCCCCCGGTGAGGTCGTGATCGCCCCCGGAGCGTCCGTATCGTCGCCCTGGGTCATCGGCTCGTGGGGCGAGGGTCTCAACCAGCTGGCGCAGCGCTTCCATTCCGAGTGGCGCGACCGTCCCCAGCATCCGCGCCGTGCGCGTCCGATCACTCTCAACACGTGGGAGGCCGTCTATTTCGACCATGACTTCGACCGCCTGGCTGCGCTCGCCGATACGGCAGCGGCCGTCGGGATCGAGCGGTTCGTGCTCGACGACGGGTGGTTCACGGGGCGACGCGACGACACCCGAGGGCTCGGCGACTGGGAGGTGGATGCCGAGGTCTGGCCCGAGGGTCTGCATCCTCTCGTCCGCAAGGTCACAGGGCTCGGCATGGAGTTCGGGCTCTGGGTGGAGCCCGAGATGGTGAACCCCGACAGCGACCTCGCCCGCGCGCATCCCGACTGGATCCTTCAAGGCCGGTCGTCGCTGCCGCCGTCCGCACGGCAGCAGCAGGTGCTGGACCTCGCGAATCCCGACGCGTACCGACACATCGCCGATCGGCTTCTCGCCCTCCTGGGCGAGTACCCGATCGCCTACCTCAAGTGGGATCACAACCGGGATCTCGTCGATGCGGGCAGCGGCCCCGGCGGATCCCCGCGGGTGCGCGAACACACCCTCGCGCTCTACCGACTGCTCGATGAGCTGAAGGCGGCCCACCCCGATCTCGAGATCGAGAGCTGCGCATCGGGCGGTGCTCGAGTCGACCTCGGCATCCTCGACCGCACCGACCGCATCTGGACCAGCGACAGCCTCGACCCGATCGAGCGGCTCGAGAACCAGCGCTACACCGGCCTCGTCGTGCCGCCCGAGATGATGGGCATGCACCTCACGAGCCCGGTCGTGCATTCGTCGGGGCGCACGGTCTCGCTCGAGCTGAGCGCCGCTGTCGCCCTGCTCGGACACTTCGGTATCGAGTGGGACCTCACCTCCGCCGACGAGGAGACCCGGGGTCGTGTCGCCGCCTGGATCGCCCTCGCCAAGCGGCTGCGTCCGCTGATCGCCGACGGCACCGTCGTCCACGTCGACGGTGTCGAGCCGGGCATCGACGTGCGCGGGATCGTCGCCGAGGATGCCGCGCACGCGGTGTTCACCATCACGCAGGTCGCGACGAGCGCCGCCTACCCGGCGGGGCGCGTCCGGTTCCCGGGGCTCGACCCTGCCCGCTCGTACGCACTCCGCATCCTCTCGCGTCCCGCGCACGACCCTGCGCAGTCGCCGCTCGCGTGGGTCGAAGAGCCCGTGACGATGACCGGCCACGAGCTCGGGAGCATCGGCGTCCGCCCGCCCGTGCAGTTCCCGCAGCAGGCGACCGTCGTCGAGATCGTTTCACAGCACTGACAACCGAGCAGTTCTTCCGCGCAAGGAGGCGCACACATGAGAATCAGACATCGGCAGACAGCCAGGGCGGTCGCCATGGCGGCTGCACTCGGCGCCGTCGTGGCGCTGGGGGGATGCGCGTCGTCGCCGGACGACGGCGTCACCACCCTCAGCTTCTTCCAGTTCAAGGGGGAGGCACTAGAGGACTTCAACGCGATCATCGCGGACTTCGAGGCCGCGAATCCCGATATCCGCGTCGTGCAGAATCAGGTCGCGGACTCCGAGACCCTCATCCGCACGCTGCTCGTCAAGGACAAGGCGCCAGACGTCATCACCCTGAACGCGAACGGCGGATTCGGGGACCTCGCTCAAGCCGGGGTGTTCTACGACTTCTCCGATGAGCCGGTTCTCGAGACCATCAACCCCGCGGTGCAGGAGATCCTCGCAGATCTCGGCACCAAGCAGGACGAGGTGAACGGACTCGGTTACGTCAACAACGCCAACGGCGTCATCTACAACCAGGACATCTTCGAGGAGCAGGGGCTCGAGGTCCCCGAGACGTGGGACGAGTTCATCGCGGTGTGCGAGGCCCTCGAGGCTGCGGGGATCACCCCGTTCTACGGCACCCTCGCGGACTCGTGGACCGGCATGCCGTCATGGAACGCTCTGGGGGCGTACGCCTCGCAAGGCGGCTTCTTCGACGACCTTCGCGCGGAGGGTGAGGATGTCGGCGCCGATTCGGCCGTCTCGTTCGAGAAGGACTTCCCCGAGGTGATGGCTCAGCAGGCAGAGCTCTTCTCGTACATGCAGGAGGGATACCGCGGCCGCACCTACGACGACGGCAACGCGGCCTTCGCCCGCGGCGAGTCCGCCATGCTGCTGCAGGGCATCTGGGCGCTGAACCCCGTCAAGGCCATCAACCCCGACATCAAGGCGGCGATCTTCCCCTACCCGGCGGCGGACGATCCTGATGATCGTCTGCTGGTCTCCGGTGTCGACGTCGTCGTGACCATGGCGAAGGACACACCTCATCGCGAGGAGGCGCTCCGCTTCATCGAGTACCTGTTCGACGTCGGAGTGATCGAGGAGTTCGCCGCTTCTCAGAACATGATCCCGTCGGTGGAGGGCGCCGAGCTGAGCGACGACCCTGCGCTGCAGTCGGTCAAGCCCTTCTTCGACGAGGGGAAGATCACCGGCTTCATCGATCATCAGGTGCCGCCGAGCATCCCGCTGGTCGCGATCGTGCAGCAGTTCCTGTTCGACGGCGACGCGGATGCGGCGCTGTCGACCCTCGACAGCGAGTGGCGCAAAGTCGCCGCCCGCACCATCCCCGTGACGGGAGACGAAGAATGAGCACCCTGACCAGCGCTGTGCGCGCCACGACACCGGGGCCCGAGGGCACGAAGCGAGCGCGCCGGGTCCGCACCGCGAGCTCCCGCGCGCTGCCCGCCTATTACTGGATGGTCTGGCCCGCCGTCATCGCCTTCGCCGCGTTCCACACCATCCCCGTCATCGTGGGCATCTTCTTCAGCTTCACGAACTACGCCGGCTACGGCGACTGGAACTTCGTCGGCATCTCGAACTACCTCAACCTCTTCAAGGACGACAGAGTCCTGAAGGCCTACGGGTTCTCGTTCCTGTTCGCCATCGTCGCCACGATCCTCACGAACGTGATCTCGCTCTCGATCGCCATGGGGCTCAATGCCAAGATCCGCGCACGGAACTTCTGGCGCGGCGTCTACTTCGTACCGTACGTGCTCGCGATCCTCGTGATCGGTTACGTGTTCCAGTTCCTGTTCTCGAACTCGCTGCCGAAGATCCTGTCCGGCATCCCGCTGTTCCGCGACAACATCCTCACCAACCCCGATTGGGCGTGGACGGCGATCGTCGCACTGGCGGTCTGGCAGGCCTGCGCGTTCTCGATCATCATCTACCTCTCCGGTCTGCAGACGATCCCGAGCGAGTTGTACGAAGCCGCATCTCTCGACGGTGCATCCTCATGGCGGCAGTTCGGATCCATCACCTTCCCGCTCATCAGCGCGTTCTTCACGATCAACGTCGTGCTGAGCCTCAAGGGCTTCCTGCAGGTCTTCGACCCGATCGTCGCCCTTACGAACGGAGGGCCGGGCACGTCGACCGAATCGGTCACCCTGCTCGTCTTCCGCGGCGGATTCTCCGGTGGAGAGTTCGCCTACCAGACCGCGAACGCCGTGATCTTCTTCATCGTGATCACGATCGTCTCGCTCCTGCAGTTCCGGGTCCTTCAGCGCAGAGAGGCCGATATCTGATGACCACCGCAACCACAATCCTCGCCGAAGCCGAGGCGACAACACCTCGCCCCGGATGGCGCGCCAGGCGCGCCTCCGAGAACGACGACACCCGCAAGACGAACTGGTGGGCGACCGCGCTCATCGCCGTCTGCGCGCTGACCGTGCTCATCCCGCTGTACCTCGCGGTCGCCGTCGCGCTGAAGACGCCAGAGCAGCTCGCCGCCGGCAACGGGTTCGAATGGCCGAACCCGATCCGCTGGGAGAACTTCGCCGACGCGTGGGCGCGGACCGCGTTCCCGCAGGCGCTGCTTAACACGGCGCTGATCACGGTCGGAGCGGTCGTCTTCACCCTGCTGACCAGCTCGGTGGTGGCGTACGCGCTCGCCCGCAACAGCCACCGACCGTTCTTCAAGGGGGTGTTCTTCTACTTCCTCGCCGCGCTGTTCATCCCGTTCCCGATCATCATGCTGCCCCTGGTCAAGCAGACGTCGCTCCTCGGTCTGGACAACCAGGTCGGCATGATCGTGCTCTACACGATCTTCGGCATCTCGCTGAACGTCTTCATCTACAGCGCCTACATCCGCTCGATCCCGATCGAGCTCGAGGAGGCGGCGCGCGTCGATGGAGCATCCACGTGGCGGGTGTTCTGGCAGATCGTGTTCCCGCTGCTCACGCCCATGAACGCCACCGTCGGCATCCTCACCTGCGTCTGGGCATGGAACGACTTCATCATGCCGCTGGTCGTCCTCACCGACCCCGGTGCGCGCACGATCCCGCTGGCGCAGTACGTGTTCCAGGGCCAGTACAACACCGACTACACGACCGCCTTCGCCTCATACCTGATGGCGATGGCGCCGCTCCTGATCGTCTACATCTTCTCGCAGCGGTGGGTCATCTCCGGGGTCACCCGGGGATCCATCAAGTAGGCGTGATCGGGGGAGATGCCGCACTGCGCCGAGTGACGGGGCGGAGAGGTCACCTCAGACAGGGCCATGCACGCGGGTATCCGCAGTCTGGGAGTTCGGTCATCGCGGGGGCTCAGGCCGCGAGGGTGTCGATGTGTCGCTGCAGCACCCGGTCGGCCTGACCGGCGGGGTCGTCGGAGGTGTTCCACAGCAGGTGGAGCGCAAGCCCGTCGAGCAAGGCGTGCAGTCGTGCCGTCTCGAGATCGGGATCGAGAGTCGGGTCTGTCACTCCCGACTCTGAGAGCTGTCGCAGCACTGATGAGCACACTCGGCGGACGCCGTCGTGAAGGTCGGCTGCGCTTCCCCTCAGGCTCTCGTCGGTGAGGGCGAGCCGGCTCAGCTGCAGCTGCACGACGAGCTCTGTGCGTCGTGTGTCGTCGAGGGGGAGCAGTTCCCGCATCCACTGCATCGCTCTCTCGCGACCGTCGCCCGTCACGGCGCGCAGTCGGGCCGCGACGGACTGTCGGATGCGGTCGAAGCAGAAGCGGCGAAGGGCGTCCTGCGTCGGGAACGCGCGTCGGAGCGACGCCGCGGCGATCTCCGCCTCCTCCGCGACCTTGCGCACCGACAACCCGGCGATGCCATCGCGCACCAGCACGCGGAACGCCGCCGCCCCGATCTCGTCGTTGCGGTCGTCGTGGTCGATGAGGCGGGGCATGACCTCATTCTCGTGCAGTGGCGGGTGATCGCTTGGGCCAGATCGAGTAGCTGACGGCCCACAGCAGATCTATCGCCACGATCATGCCGAGGATCGGGAAGAAACCGAGCAGCTCGGCGGTGCGCGCCGCGTCGCCGACGAGAGCGATGAGGCCCCCGAGGAGCCCCGCTGCGATCGCGGCGGCCAGCATCGTGCGCGCGACGTCCTTCCAGCAGGCGATCGTGTACGCAGAGCCGAACAGACGCGGTCGAGGCGCCGCCCCACGAAAGCGCGAGGCGAATTTCGCATCCGCCCACGCGACCATCCGGTGGCCGTATGCGACCGAGATGCCGATGTAGAGAGCGGCCAGACCGTGGTGCCACGAGGCCGTTCCGCCGCCCATGAGATCGAGGGCGACGAGCGCCAGCAGAACCAGGTCGATGGCCGGCGCCGCGAGCAGCAGCATCCTGCCGAGTCGGGGGAGGTCGAAGGCGTAGCGGGCGATGAGGCCGGCTGCGATCGCGACCCAGAAGCCCACCTCGCACGCGATGATCGCCATAAGGATCATGGACGGTCCTCTCGGTCGACGGTCCGATTATGTTAGTACGACTGTGCTACCACCCGACGTGCGGACGCCGCAGGACTTGAGTGTGTGGCGACCACAGGGTTTCTACTACGACATGCACTCGACGGAGCACGGCGTCGCCCCAGGCGCCGCCGCGAGCCAGAATGAGTCAGAAGACGGCCGCGCAGGAAAGGGACCCTTCATGGCGTGGAGCACGAGAGAGGTCGCTGACCTCGCCGGAACCACGGTGAACACCGTGCGGCACTATCACCAGGTGGGCCTGCTCGAACAGCCGAGCAGGTCGTCGAACGGGTACAAGAGCTATGAGGTGAGTCACCTCGTGCAGCTGCTCCGCATCCGTCGTCTGCGCGAACTCGGGGTTCCCCTCGATCAGATCGATCGTGTCTCCGCCGGGGACGATCGTGCCCTCGCGGCGTTGGAGGACATCGACGCCGAGCTCGCCGTCACGATCGAGCGGCTGCAGCAGGCTCGGGTGGAGATCCGCACCATCATCGACGGCGCGACGACGACGGATCTGCCTCGGGGCTTCGAGAACCTCACCGCACGCCTCACCGAGACCGAACGGTCGCTGATGCTCATCTACTCCCAGGTCTACGACGACGAGGCCATGCGGGATCTCCGGGTGATGCTCGAATCCGATCCGGCCGACGTGCGCGCCGATTTCGATGCGCTGCCACCGGATGCCGACGAGCAGACGCGGATCCGCATGGCGGAGAGGTATGCGGTCGGACTCGCTCATGATCTGACGACCTATCCGTGGCTGCAGGATCCTCTGGCGCATCACCGAGGGCGCCCGCAGATGACATGGGAGGCGGTCGCGGAGTCGGTCGCCGCGCTCTACAACCCCGCCCAGCTCGATGTGATCGCCCGAGCGCATGTGATCGCGCTGGCGACGATCGCCGCAGGCTGAGCGGGAGCACGACTCCGGGCGCCCTCGATTCACAGACGCGGCAGCACCGTCGCCGCGATCACGGTGTTCATGATGACGGCGTTCATCGTGCGCACCACCGCGCTCGATGCCGCTGCGGCACCCCAGTCGCCGTCCTCGAGCCGCTTCGCCCGCGCGTAGACATCGCTGTCCCAGGGGATCTCCGCGTGGAACTGGGGGAGCGTACCGCTCGCCGACAGGAGGGCGATGCTCGCCGCGGTGCGGGGGTCCGGATCGTCCCCGTCGATGAGCGCGGCTCGCACTCTGCGGATGAGGTCGGAGCGGCGTTCGCCGGCGAGTGTGAGCTTCGTCGTCGGGAAGAGTCCGAGGACCTTGCCTTCCGCGCGGTTCAGATCACCGCGCGCGACGACACGGTCGAGGACCGGGCCGCGCAGCTGGGGACCGATGCCGGCGAGAACGGCCTGGACGTCCTGAGCCTTCTTCGACAGCGACGTCAGCGCCGGCGCGAGCAGTGGGTCGGGCGCGTCGCCTTCGCCGACCGCGCGCACCCGGGTGAAGAGTCCGTGCTCCTCGGCTTCGACCCGACCGGCGAGCGCGAGGTCGGCCAGCACGGCGCCGCCGAGCACGTAGAAGAGGATGTTCTCGCCGGCGATGGTGCCCGAATCGGGTTGGAAGAGCAGGAGCAGGGTGTCTTCGACGATCAGGGGTTCTTCCGACATGGGTGCTCCTCGGGTCCTCGGCGTCGCGGCCGCGACCTGTCGTCACGGTCGTCACGAGCGCCTGTAGACGCGAAGTCAATACGGTGTTCCGACCACAGGGTCAAGCGGGTCGGCGATCGGAGAGCTCACGCTTGACCCTGTCCCGGGCACACGGTCTTGACTGCCTTCAGACATCCGCGGTACGCACCGTCCGCGGCATCCGACAGAGAGAGATACGACCGATGGACAACCCCTATCCCTGGTTGCAGGACTTCATCAACCAGGTCCCCGAGATCCTGCAGCCGATCATGGTCGCGCTCGTCGCCGCCATCCCGTACATCGAGGGCGAGGGCGCCGCCGCGTTCGGCATCATCGCCGGAATCAACCCGATCGTCGCTGCGCTCGCCGCCATCACGGGCAATGTGCTCTGCGTGATCGCGGTCGTGCTGCTCGGATCGCGGATCCGCGGCGGGGTCGTCGCGCGCCGCGCGGCGCGATCGGCTGCGGCCTCGCCCTCAGCGATCGGTGGCTCGGCGCATGTCACGTCGACGGTGGCGACCGCGACGGCATCCGACGCAGCCGAGGTCTCCGGCTCAGCGACAGCCGACGACGATGACACGACGCGGCGCGGGAAGGGGCGCGCGAAGCTGCGGCGCTGGCTGGTCAGGTTCGGTGTCCCCGGCGCCAGCATCCTGGCACCGATCGCTCTTCCGACGATGCTCACCGCGGCCTTCTTCGTCGCATCCGGCGTGCGCAAGGAATAGGTCATCCTGTGGCAGGTCATCGCGATCGTGCTGTGGACGGGAGCTGTCGCGGCCGCTGCCACGGGACTCCTCGCCCTGCTGGGCTGGTGAGGTGGCGCTCCTGCCCGAGAGCATGCGGCGTCATCCTGGAGATGACGGACCTCGAGATCGCCTGATCAGTCGTCCACCGTCAGCGGAGGACGCCGCAGGCGGTCTCGACTCGGAGCATGACCGTGCCACCTGCTCCCATCGGGTAGCTCAGCAGGTACGAGCCGGTCTCGTCCTCGATGAGCGTGTGCCCGCCCGTCACCGGCCAGGTGGTGCCGTCGGAGTACTCCACGTCCTGCGAGGACGTGCCGGTGGAGGTCACCGCGTCGCCGTACTCGTCCTGCAGATCGGCGATCGTTCCCTCGACATCGGTGCTGGGGATGCCGAGCGCCCACACCCACCGCCCGATGCCGTCGTCCTCGCCGGGGCACGCGTACGCGTTCGCGTCAGCCTCCGCGAACCGCTCGCCCGCGGCGAACGCGGCGACGAGCTTGTCGACGACGTCATTCGAAGTGTCTCTCACCTCGTTCATGCTCTGGTCGAACTTCGGCGGCTCGACGTCGGTGGGGGCGCTCGGGGAGCATCCGGCCACTGTGGCGAGGGCGAGAGGCAGAGCCAGGAGAGGTGCGAGTCGAGTGGAGCGCATAGGCACAGTCTTGCTCATCCCGACGGGCGGCACGTCAACCCCGTCGGCCGATCTCCTCTTTCCACACGACACGTGTCACTGTGGACGGATGAGACCAGACGCGCGAAGCTACGACCTCGACGATCTGCGGCAGCGGGTCATGCAGGAGCAGGGCGGAGCGGTGGATGACAGCATCCCCGAGCTGGCCGACGCGGACGCCGATCTGTGTGCTCTGGCGCTGGTGCTGCCGGACGGCACGATCCGCACCAGTGCTCAGTCATCGGTCCCGTTCAGTGTTCAGTCGGCGGTCAAGCCGTTCCTCTTCGCTCTGGCGCTGTTCGACACCGAGGGCGAAGCGCTCGACCTCGTGGGCATCGAACCGACAGGCGAGGCCTTCGACGCGATCAAGCTCGAGAGCGGAACCGGCCGGCCGCCGAACCCGATGGTCAATGCCGGTGCGCTGCTCACGGCATCGCTCGTCGACGGCGCGACCGTGGACGAGCGCGGGGAGCGGATCCTTCGAGGGCTGTCGGCCTTCGCCGGACGCCGGCTCGAGGTCGACGAGAGCGTCGCGCGGAACGAGCATCTGCTCGGCGACCGCAACCACGCGCTCGCCCACCTCATGCGGGCAGAGGGAACGCTGCATGTCAGCGCCGACGATGCCGTCGCCGTCTACGCGCGGGCGTGCGCCGTGCTCGTCGACGCGGAGGCGCTGGCCGTCATGGGTGCGACCCTCGCCTGTGGCGGGGTGAATCCGGTGTCGGGGGAACGCGTCGTCTCGCAGAGCGTGGCTCGCGACGTCGTCTCTGTCATGGCGACCTGCGGCGTGTACGACGGTTCCGGGCGGTGGATGCGCGAGGTCGGCATCCCGGCGAAGTCGAGCGTGTCGGGTGCGATCGTGCTCTCGGCGCCCGGACGCCTCGGCGCCGCCGTCGTCAGCCCTCCTCTGGACGAGCTCGGCACGAGCGTGCGTGGAAGAGCGGCATGCGACGCGCTGAGCGTCGAGCTCGACCTGCACGCGTTCGGGACGTCGGCGAACTGAGGAGCGAGCCCCGCCGGAGTGTCAGTCTGCGTCGGGGGAGAAGACGGGGCTGAGGAAGCGACGTTCGTAGCGGCGGATGCACTGCGTTCTCCGCGCCAGTTCGAACGCCTCTATGCACTCGGGGTCGCTCTTCGAGGCCGTCCGGTAGATCTCGTACTCAGCCAGGGACGGGAAGGTGAACAGCGCGAACGCCTCGTCGCTGTCGCCTTCGCTCGGCAGGAAGTAGCCGTGGTGGGTTCCTCCGTGCTTGGCCACCAGTCGGATCCATGCGCGCCCGTACTCGGTGAAGTCGTCGAGTTTGTCGGGGTCGATCTCGTAGCGCAGGTGAACGGTGATCATGTCGTTCATCCTCTCAGAGGGTGAACGTCGTCTCGCTCTCAGCCCGCATCCGCGACGTTCCGTTCCTCGTCGGAGTTCGGGGTCCAGCCGAACCATCCGCCGTCAGTGCTCATGACGCTCCAGTCGCCGCACGCGAAGACGGTCTTCGCCGTGTACGGATCGGGAGCGTCGTCGAGCACCCAGGCCGGCGCCGAACTCCGTTCCACCTCGGTGCAGTCGTCGCCGAGCGCGGATCCGCTGGAGAGCAGAACGACGGCGTCCGCGGCGTCCTCGATGGTCGACGTGCGCACGGTGATCTCGGTGGCGTCGGCCGGGATCCAGCCGGCCTCGACCTCGGCCCCGTCGTCGAAGGCCTCGACGTCGTCGAAGGTCGATGTGGCCTGCTTGTGGACGATGCTGTCGTAGGCGGAGCATCCGGTGAGAGAGATCAGCCCCACGACGATCAGGGCGGAGGAGGCGAGGGCCGTTCGTGCGTTCATGTGTTCCACACTGGTCGACCCGAGCGGCGTCGACATCGGGCGAGCGAGGTAGCGGCATACATCTCGAGGATGATCCCGCGCCGACCCCGCCCCTGAACGCGAAGGTACGCTGAAGGCATGGGTGATCAATCGCCGCTCGCCTCTCGACCCCTGTGGGCGAGCGTGGCCGACGGCTTCTACGTGGGCAGCCGGGACGGCTCCTTCCTCGGCTACGTCGACCGTCAGGCGGATGGCATGTGGCGTGCTTTCGACGCGGTCTCGCGTTCCATCGGCGACTATGCAGACCACCACCGCGCGATGGCCGCTGTGACCACTCGGGGAGAGGATGCCGGATGACCGCCGAGCACGCACTCGTCTCGCTCGTCTACTGCAGCAGCGCGACGCACCCGTTCAGCGAGCAGGAGCTCGCCGACCTGCTCGCGGTGAGCCGGGCCCGTAACAGCGCTCGTGACATCACCGGCATGCTGCTCTACCGGGGCGGCGAGTTCGTCCAGATCCTCGAGGGTGCCAGGTCGGACGTGGAGAGCCTGATGGAGATCATCGGCCGGGATCCCCGTCACGAGGACGTGCGCGTGCTGATCGAGGAGCCGCTGCATGAGCGGCGCTTCGCCGAGTGGACCATGGGGTATCAGTCCCTGGTCGCTGCGGAGCCGAAGATGCTGTCGGGATATCGCGATTCCTTCGACGACCTCCGCGTGGGCGACCACGACATGATCGGCCGCGCGATCATGGAGCTCACCCTGTGGTTCCGCGTGCGGGAGTCCGCCGCGCGGTAGACGCGGTCCCGTGAGCACGTGCGGCTCGCCCGCCCGCTGCGCCGCGAGCTCGCGCTCTCCGAGCTCGCGCTCCCGTTCTCGGGGTATAGACCCTGGTACTGCCTCGTCGCCGTGGTCAGGACTGCAGCCCGATGTGCCCGCGCGCCGTCGTTCGTAGCGTCGAAGGCGAACGAAAGGCGCGACATGATTCGAGTTCAGTCCCTGACGAAGCACTACGGCGAGAGGGTGGCCGTGAACGGCATCGACTTCACCGTCGAACCGGGCACGGTCACCGGGTTCCTGGGACCCAACGGGGCAGGCAAGTCCACGACCATGAGGATGATCGTCGGCTTGGACCGGCCGACCGCGGGCACCGCGGAGGTCAACGGTCGGGCCTATGCGGATCTGCCCTCACCCCTGCGCGAGGTCGGCGTGCTGCTCGATGCCCGGTCGGCGCACAGGCGCCGCACCACTTACAAGCACCTGCTGGCGATAGCGGCCACCCACGCCATCGGCGCCGCCCGGGTGCGTGAGGTGATCGAGATCGCGGGACTGGGTGCTGTGGCAGACAGGCGAGTCGGCGGGTTCTCGCTCGGCATGAACCAGCGGTTGGGGATCGCCGCGGCTCTGCTCGGCGATCCGCAGACGATCATCCTCGACGAGCCGGTGAACGGCCTCGACCCCGACGGCATCCTGTGGATCCGCGGCCTGCTGCGACAGCTCGCGGGGGAGGGGAAGACCGTGTTGCTCTCGTCGCATCTGATGAGCGAGATGACACAGACGGCCGACCATCTGCTGGTCATCGGTCGAGGGACGATTCTGGCAGACGGGCCTCTGCACGACGTGGTCGCGGGTGCGACCCGATCCGTGGTGCGCGTGCGGACCAGAGAGGTCGAGCGACTCATGAGCACCCTCGCGGGCCCCCGGGTCACCATGACGACGCACGCGGATGGCGCGGTCGAGGTCGACGGCCTCGCCGCCGAGGACGTGGCGCGTGCCGCGGCCGACGCGCGCATCGTGCTGTACGAGATCGCCGCCGTCGAGGGCTCGCTCGAAGACGCCTACCTCGCCCTCACCGCGCACGACACCGAATACCGCGCGACCGCGCAGGATGCCATCGAAGGAGCCGGACGATGACCCTCACCACGAGTCCCCGACGAGCGGATGCGCGCACTCGCCGCCCCGCGTTCGCCCACGTGCTGCGGTCGGAGTGGATCAAGCTGTTCAGCCTGCCCTCCTCCGTGCTCGCCCTCGCGGCGATCTTCCTCATCGGGGTCGGCGGCAGCCTGCTCCTCGGCGTGACGCTCGAGTCGTCGGGCGCGCCGTCGGTGCTCCTGATCGAGCGCACCATGGCCGATGTCACGGTGCCGACCGTCGTGCTCGGCCAGATCATCGCCGGTATCCTCGGAGTCATGCTGATCGGCGGCGAATACGCATCGGGCTCGATTCAGCCCACGTTCGTCGCGGTGCCCGACCGGTTGCGCGTCCTGCGCGCGAAGGCGGTCGTGGCGTTCACCGTCGTCACCGCGACCGCCCTCGTCACCGTGTTCAGCGCATGGGCGCTCACCACGCCGATCTATGCACAGTTCGGCCTCGCGGCACCGCTCACCGCACCGGGGGTCGTGCTCGCGCTTCTCAGCTCGGCGGGGTATCTCGGGCTCTGCGCGCTGTTCGGGGTGGGCATCGGGGCACTCGTGCGATCGACGACAGCGGGAGCGATCATCGTCTTCCTGGCCACGCTGCTGCTCCCCGTCCTGACGTCGCTGCTTCCGTACGGGCTGCTGTCCCGCGCTCTGCGCCTCACCCAGCTGGGCAATGCGGGCGATGCGATGAGCCGGGTCGGCGCAGAAGGCGGTCCGTTCCTCGACCTGTGGAGCGGTCACATCAGCGTGGGTGCCGGCTGGCTGATCGCGTCGATCTGGGCGGCGATCGCGCTCGCTGCAGGCGCGATCGCCCTGCGCAAGAGAGACGTATGACACCGCGGCGATCCGACCTCGTGGTTCTCGGGTCGTACTCGGCGGTCTCGCTGGCCCTCGGCTACCTGTCGCTCGAGTCGTCACTGACCACACCCGCGTGGGCGCTCGTGGCGCTGTTCGTCGCGGGCATCGCGACGATCCTCGTCTCACGTCGGCATCCGTTCGTGGCCTTCATCGCGGTTCTCGTCCTTCTCCCGCTGTCGTTCGCCGGCGGTTCAGGCGCCGAAGGGGTGCTCGCGGTCGCGGCGCTGTACCGGTGCGGAGTCGACCTCCGGCCGCGACAGGCATGGACGGCGTTCGCGGCGGCCGTGGCGTCGGGCATGCTCGCTGCGCTGGTGCTATCGCTGCGCGTGCGCCTCGGCCCGCCGCTGCTCGGACTGGCGCCGCGAGTGGACCTCGACGCCTGGCCGCTCGACTGGCTCGGAATCGCCACCGTCGTGGTCGCGATCTCGCTGATGTCCATCCTCGTCGGGCTCAACGTCGGCCACCGGCGGCGCGAGGTCCGCGCACTCGTGGAACGAGCGGAGCAGATGCGCCGTGAGCGAGACCAGGAGTCGCACATCGCTGCCGCGCTCGAACGCGAGCGGATCGCGCGGGAGATGCACGACGTGATCGCCCACAGTCTCGCCGTGATGGTCGCGGTCGCCGACGGCGCGCAGGCCTCCGCCGCCGCTCGACCAGAGGAGTCCCGCCGGGCGATCGGGCAGGTCGCCGAGACCGGACGCCGGACTCTCGTGGAGATGCGTCGCCTGCTGACGACTGTCCGCGGCGAGCGTGACTCGGTCGACCGTCAGCCGACGCAGGCGACCATGGAGCGCATCCCGTCTCTGGTCGAAGAATCGCGGAGCGCGGGTCTGCCGATCCGATTCGAGCAGACGGGCGTCATCGACGCCGACGCGCTGGTGGGGCTGACCGTCTATCGCATCGTGCAGGAGGCGCTGACGAACATCATGCGGCACGCGCGCGACGTGCAGGAGGTCGTGGTGAAGATCAGCATCGCAGACGACGACCTTTCGATCCTCGTGGAGGACACGTCTGCGCCGGCTCTCCCTATCGTCGACCAGGGCCGTGGCCTGGTCGGCATCCGCGAGCGCGCCGCGTTCTATGACGGGCACGTCGAGGCCGGACCTCGACCGGGCGGAGGCTGGCGCGTGTTCGTGCGACTTCAGACGGAGAACCGATGACGATACCCGATGCCCACGCCGCCCGGATCCGGGTGCTGATCGCCGACGATCAGGAGCTGGTCCGCTACGGACTCCGTCTCGTGCTCGAGGCCGAGGACGACATCCATGTCGTGGGCGAAGCCTCCGACGGGGCGTCTGCCGTCGACGCCGCGATCGCGCTGGGGCCCGACGTGATCCTGATGGATGTGCGCATGCCCGGCACGGACGGCATTGAGGCGACCCGAGACCTCACCGCACGGCTGCCACGAACCCGGGTGCTCGTGCTGACCACCTACGACCTCGACGAGTTCGCCTTCGGGGCGCTGCAGGCCGGAGCCGCAGGGTTCCTGCTCAAGAACACTCGGCCGGCCGAACTCGTCGCCGCGATCCGCACGGTCGCGACGGGCGATGCCGTGGTCGCTCCGCGGATCACCTCGAAACTCATCGAAGTCGCCTTGCCGCACCTGGCTCCCCGCACTCGGGCTCAGGATCACGCTCTCTCGGTGTTGACCGACCGCGAACGCGACGTCTTCGTTCACGTCGGCCGCGGCCTCACGAACGACGAGATCGCGAGGGCCCTGCACCTGAGCGAATCCACGGTCAAGGCACACTTCGGCCGCATCCTCATGAAGCTCGCCCTGCCGCACCGTGTGCAGGCGGTCATCCTGGCGTACGAGCTCGGCATCGTCAGGCCCACCGGCCAATAGCCCCGCCGCGCAGGGCCGCTCATCCTCGCAGACTCACTGCGGCGTGTCCACCACTGCCGTGCGGCCCTGTTCGTTGCAAGACTCGGCGCATGGTCTTCATCGGTTTTCATGCCTCGCACGAGCAGATCGCACCGAGCGCGCTTCTCGACGCGGTGATCGGCGCCGAACGCGCGGGGTTCGACGGAGCCATGTGCTCCGACCACCTCGCGCCGTGGACCAGAGCCCAGGGCGAGTCCGGCTTCGCGCTGAGCTGGATCGCGGCCGCGCTCGCCTGCACGGAATTCTCGATCGGGATGGTCAATGCCCCCGGGCAGCGCTATCACCCGGTGATGATCGCCCAGGCGTTCGCGACTCTCGAGGAGATGTTCCCCGGTCGCTTCTGGGCGGCGATGGGCAGCGGCGAGGCGGTCAACGAGCACGTGACCGGCGACGCGTGGCCCGAGAAGCAGGTCCGCAACGAGCGACTGCGCGAGAGCGTCGACGTGATCCGCCGACTGATCGAGGGCGAAGAGGTCGACCATGACGGCCTGGTGCGCGTCCACGAAGCGCGAGTGTGGAGCAGGCCGGCCGAACCGCCGCCCCTGTTCGCGACCGCGGTGAGCGCCGAGACCGCCGAGTGGGCGGCCTCGTGGGCGCAGGGTCTCGCGACCGTGATCCAGGAGCCCGCCGCGCTGCAGCGGGTCGTCGACGCCTACCGAGGCGCCGGGGGCTCTGGCCCCTGCATCCTGCAGGTGCACCTCAGCCTCGCGGAGAGCGACGAGGCGGCGTTCGCCATCGCCCGCGAGCAGTGGACCAACGGTCTGCTCTCGCCTCCGCAGACCTGGGATCTCGAGCAGCCCGAGGACTTCGAGGCGGCGGTGGCCGGCCTCGACAGGGACGAGCTGAGAAAGGCCGTGCTGATCGACCGTGACGCCTCGGCGTTGGCCGGCCGCATCGCCGATCTCGCGGAGATCGGATTCGATCGCGTGTATCTGCACCACGTCGGCACCGAGCAGTCGTACTTCCTCGCCGCCGCAGAAGCCGAGCTCATCCCCGCACTCAAGGAGCGACTGTGAAGATCACCGATACGAGCGACCTCTGGTGGAAGACCGCGGTCGTCTACTGCCTCGATGTCGAGACCTTCCTCGACTCGAACGGAGACGGGGTCGGCGACCTGCAGGGCCTCGCCCAGCGGATCGACTACCTGTCGCAGCTCGGCGTCACCTGCCTCTGGCTGATGCCGTTCTATCCGAGCCCCGACCGTGACGACGGCTACGACGTCAGCGACTTCTACGGCGTCGACTCGCGCCTGGGCACCCACGGCGACTTCGTCGAGGTCATCCGCACCGCGCGCGATCGGGGGATGCGGGTGATCGTCGACCTGGTCATCAACCACACCTCCGACCGGCATCCGTGGTTCCTCGCCGCCAAGCGCAGCGTCGACTCGCCCTACCGGGACTATTACGTCTGGCGCGACGACGCGCCTCCGAAGGGTCAGAAGAACGAGGTCTTCCCCGGCCAGGCGAACGGCATCTGGGGCAAGGACGAGAAGTCGGGGCAGTGGTATCAGCACAGCTTCTACGAGCACCAGCCCGACCTGAACATCGCCAATCCCCGCGTGCGCGACGAGATCGCGAAGATCATCGGGTTCTGGCTGCAGCTGGGCGTCTCGGGGTTCCGCGTCGATGCCGTACCGTTCCTCCTCGAGATCCCCGAGGGCGCCGGCATCCCCGAGCCGCACGATCTGCTGCGCGACATCCGCCGGTTCCTGCAACGCCGGTCGAGCGAGGCGATCCTGCTCGGCGAGGTCAACCTGCCCTACGACGAGCAGGTGCAGTACTTCGGTGGTGACGACGGCGACGAGCTCACGATGCAGTTCGACTTCGTCGGGATGCAGTCGCTGTACCTGTCGTTCGCGCGCAAGGACCCCGCGCCTCTGATCGAAGCGCTGCGGGCCCGACCCGTGCTCGGCTCTGAGGTGCAGTGGGCGAACTTCCTGCGCAACCACGACGAGCTGACCCTCGACAAGCTCAGTGACAGCGAGCGGAACGAGGTGTTCGAGGCGTTCGCGCCCGACGAGCGGCAGCGGGTGTTCGGACGAGGCATCACCCGGCGCCTCCCGCCGATGCTCGACGGCGATCCGCGCCGCATCCGCATGGCCTACAGCCTGCTGTTCACCCTGCCCGGCACGCCTGTGCTCTTCTACGGTGAGGAGATCGGCATGGGCGAGAACATCGAGATCCCGGGCAGGGAGGCCGTGCGGACTCCGATGCAGTGGTCCGACGATCGCAACGGAGGATTCTCGGATGCCGCGCCCAGCCGGCTCGTCGCCCGTCCGCCGTCCGACGGGTATGCGCCGGAGCACGTGAACGTCGCCGCCCAGCTGGCCGACCGCGGCTCACTGCTGTACTTCATCCGCGCTCTCACCTCGAGCTACCGGATCTCGCCGGAACTCGGATGGGGCACGCTCGAGGTCATCGACCAGCCTGCCGAGTCGCTGCTCGTGCACTCGCTCTCGGCGGACGTCGGCCGGATGATCGCCCTCCACAACTTCGCAGAGGTGCCGGTGACCACGTCCTTCCGGCTGTCCGACGAGCCGGAGGGCACGACTCTCGTCGACCTCCTCGAGGCGTCACGCCTGGCACTCGACGCCCAGGGCGGGGTCGAGCTGGAGGTGCCGGCGTACGGCTACCGCTGGCTTCGCGTATCGCGTCCCGGTGATGGCCGAGTGACCTGACCGGCGACGCACCTCGTCGGCTCCCGGGTGCCGCGGATCGTCGCGTCAGTCGCCGGCGTCGCGTGCACCCTGCACCTCGAGCACCACGGCGGGGAGCTCTCCGGCCAGTTCGCGGGCGAGGAACCCGAGGCCCATCCGCTCGGCCAGCCGGTCGCCCGCGCGGGCATGTGCCCAGGCCCCCCACACCGCAGCGCGTTCCGGGTCGAGCCCTCGGGCCGCGAAACCCGTGATGGTGCCTGCGGCCACATCTCCCGAACCGGCGGTGCCGAGGCCGGGTCCGCCGACATCGAGGCGCCACACCGCACCCGACGGCGCGACGACCGCGGAGTAGCAGTGGATCACGGCATCGAGCTCTCGTGCGAGGGGCCGAAGGTCGCTGAAGAGTTCATCGACAGGGCGCCCCAGCAGCAGCTCTGCTTCGTCGAGGTTGGCATTGATGATCAGGGACCGCGGAAGATCGGACCGCGGCACCTCTCTCACGGCTCCGACGGCGAAGGCGTCGACGACGAGGCAGGCGATGTCGTGGCCTGCCAGCCGCCGCAGCCACTCGGCGGCATGCTCCGGATCATCCAACCCCGGCCCGACCAGGACCGCATCGGCCCCGTCGAAGGCCGTGCTCAGGGCATCCGGTGTCGGCTCGTCTGCAGCGGGCGACTCGTAGATCCCTGCTTCGGGCACGGTGATGCGCACGACATCGGCGATGGCGGCATCGGTCGTCACGGCGACCTTTCCCGCTCCGACGCGCAGCGCCGCCTCGGCGGCCAGGACGACCGCGCCCGCCGACAGAGGGGAGCCGCCGATGATCATCGCCGTTCCCCGGGAATTCTTCGAGTCGCCGGGGTCGGGGAGTCCCCACTGCTGCAGGAGGCGCGGCGTGACGGTCGTCGGCTCACTCGGGACGGACATCGGGGCTCCCTGGGTGCACGGTGACCGCCGCACCCAGCTGCTTGAGGTGGCTCACATCCGAGAAGTCGATGAGTCGCCACTGCTCGCCGTCGAACCGGAGCCGCGTCACGGAGGCATTGAGGACGGTGTTCGCGGACGCGAACTCCATGAGGCGCTTCTCGTCCATCCCGGTCAGCAGCGCCATCAGCAGCATGACGACCGCATCGTGGGCGACGACCAGTCCCACTCGCGCATCCGCATCGAGTGCGTCGTGCAGGAACGACCGCAGACGCAGCGCGACGTCGGCCCAGGACTCGCCACCGGGTGGCCGGTGATAGTACTTGCCCAGACGCGCGCGACGAACGGCCTCCTCGGGGTGCCGCGCGGCGACGCCCCACCGCGTCAGCAGATCGAGGATGCCGAGCTCCCTGTCGCGCAGTCGCTCGTCGGTGAGCACCTGCTCGACGGCCGGGGCGTCTTCCATGCTGAGCGCGAACGTCTGCTGTGCACGCAGGTACGGCGACAACCAGGCGACCTGCGGCGAGATGGCGCCGCCGTGCAGTGCGGCCGACAGCGCCCGCGACTGTTCTGCACCTGTCTCCGACAACGGCACGTCGGCATCTCGGCTCGCGAGCTCGATCATCTCTGCGCGCGCTGCCTCCGCTGCGGTCGCGGCGATGTTACCCACACTCTCCCCGTGCCTGACCAGCCACAGCTCTTCCACGTCACAGCTCCCAATCGTCGAACGGAAGGCTCCAGGGGCCATGGTCCGGCTCGACGTGGTCGTCTTTCTCGACCGAGATCACCACCCGTGTCGTCGCGCGGATGAGCACGCTGATGCTGCGCCCTTCGGCAGACAGGGTCACGAACGCCGGCGGCGAGGACGCAGCCGCTTCGATCTCAGCCATGATCTCGTTCAGGGGCTGATCGTCCTGAAGCACGAAGCTTCTGCCGTCGATCTCAATATGAGTTCTCACGGTTCTCCTTCCCCTCGTGGGCGACGTTAGGCGAGACGGTCGAGTGTGCAGAGGGCCTTGCGCCCGGGGCGCGCAGTGGTTAGCGGTTTCGCCGCCGAGCGCGGGCGGCACTCTCTACGATGGGGTGATGCAGGTCTTGGACACTCTCGCTCTCGTCGGTGAGGTGCTCTCCTGGGTGGGCCTCGGCATCGGTCTGCCGCTGCTTCTGCTGGCGTTCCTCATCCGCACGGTCGAGGGAGCGTGGCTGCCGATCGAGATCGCGGTCATCGAGCGCGAGGGCTCTCTGATCGGCCGCTGGTTCGCCGGCGGCGACTTTCACGAGAGGGCTCTGAGAAGGCACGAGGCCGTCACGACGGATGATGGCTGGGCCGACGGAGTGGTCAGCGCGAACAACCCCGCCCATGCGCGGGTGGGCGAACCGCCTCACACGCGGCGCGTCATCCTGACCCTGGGGATCGTGTTCGCCGGCGTAGGGTTCGTCGGACTCGTCGTGTCGCTGCTGCCGCTGCTGATGTCCTAGCTCGATAGTGTGACGCTCATGCAGGACTCCGCCGACATCCCCCCGTCCACCCCGCTGGATGACTGGTTGGACGCACTGAGTCGACCGACGGGTTCTCCCGGGGGAGGTGCGGCGTCCGGTGTGATGCTGGCGATCGCCGCCTCGCTGATGAGCATGGTCGGCGGGTATTCCGATGACGATCCGCGAGCGGCGGACATCGTCGACCGCCTCGCCCGGCAGCGGGCTGAGGCGCTGCGAGCGGTCGAGGCGGACGGCGTCGTCTCTTCGAGCTTCGGGGCGGCGCTCGCTCTGCCGAGCGACGACCCCTCCCGCGACGAGCGCGTGCGCAACGCTGCTGTCGAGGCGGCCCGGTCAGCAGCGCAGGTCGGCGTGATCGGCATGGCGATGCTGCGCGACGTGCGCGTGCTCGTCGAGGCGGGCAACCCGCATATCGTCGTCGATCTCGCGGTGGCGGCGGAGGCGCTCCGTGCCGGACTGTCGGGGGGAGCCATGAACATTCGCGCGAACCTGCAGATCGCGCGTCGTCACGGCGCCGAGACGCTGGCCGATCTCGAGGCCGACGTCGAGCGCGTCGCGGGTGCGGAGCGAGAGGTCGGGGAGATCATCCGGGAGCTGTCCTCACGCCTGGACTGAGCGAACGCCGGTGCCCGATGCGACCCGGCGATATCCGTCGCCGTGGGGTTCGACCGCGCCGCCCTCGATGAAGCTGTCTATCCAGCCGCGCATCGGCCACTCGCCCCAGCGCTCGGCGAACAGGGCGCCGTTGCGCAGGATGTCGTCGAGGTGGCGCCACGGCGGAGAACCGGCCGGGTGCCACTGGTGGTAGGCGTGCGCGCCGCCGACCCACTGCACTCGCATGCCGAGAGACCGAGCCCGTCGGCCCAGGTCGGTGTCTTCGGCGCCATACCCTTCATACGCCTCGTCGAAGCCGCCGAGACGCGTCCACGTCTCAGTGGTCACTGCGAACGACAGCGACCAGAAGAGATCGAACTCGTCATCGGTCGCCGTCACCACGTCGCCGTCCGGTGGCAGGGGACGAGCCGGATGCGGTCGGGTCATGGTGCCGAGGTCGGCCATCCTCGACGGACGCTGCACGCTGTGCAGGTAGGTCACCGGTCCGCAGAGCAGGTCGTGCGGGTGGTCCTGTGCTGCGTCGACGTATCTCTCGAGCAGGTCCGGACCCGGCAGGCAGTCGACATCGAGGAACACGAGCAGGTCGACACCGTGATCCAGCGCGAGCGCGGCGGCGGCGTTGCGCGCCGCGCCGACGCGCATGCCGTCGCGGCCGGGCGGCACATGCACGGACAGAACTGACGGCACTGCGGGCGGTGCGTCGACGTCGAGCCACGCCTCGACACGCACGACCTCGATGCCCGGCGTGCGCACCTCGGTGAGGAATCGGCGCTGGCGCTGCAGGTGGTCGAGACGGTTCATCGATGCCGGGGTGATGACGGCGACGCGGATGCTCATCGCGCCAGCTCCTCGATCGCGGCCGCGGCTCGTGCGGCAGAACCCGACACCTGCCACACGTCCCAGCGGGGAGCGGTGTCGGCTGCGCGCCGGATGCTGTCGACCACCTCGGCCGGCGACGCGTCAGCCGCGACGGTCCGGGCGAGCCCGTGGGCGGCCAGCACGCGGGCCATCTCCTTCTGCTCGTCGAAGGGTCGCTCCTGGGCGATGACGACAGCTCGGGCATCCGCGGCCGCGAGGTCCGCGATGCTGTTCTGACCCGCCGCGCTCACGACGACGGTCGCACGGCACAGCAGCGGCCACACGTCGTCGATGCGATCGTCGCTGCCCGCCCCTGCGTTTTCGACGACCCATCCGTCTGCGCTCAGCAGCTCCCTCGTCTGCGCGAGCCGCACCGGGTCGAGCGCGAGGCCGAGGAACAGCACGCGGCGCACGTCGTCAGCGTCTGCGTCTGCGTCTGCCTCGGTGCAAGCGCGGCCGTCGTAGCGCGAGATCGCGCCGACCGATCGCACGCGGTCCTCGCGACCGATGAGGGCCTTCGCGGGGATCGTGCCGGGAGCCCAGGGCGCCAGGATGCGGTCGGCGAGGTCGTAGCCCAGACGGTGCGGAGCGTCGGTGCGATCGCCCGGCTGCGCGACGGAGATCGTCGGCACCCCCAGCAGACGAGCCAGGATCGTGACCTCGACGCTGACGTCGACGACGAATGCGGACGTCGGGTGAATCGCCACCCATTCCGCGATCGCCGCGAGGCGGGCCTGGTGGCCAGGGTGCCCGAGCGGCGCCCAGTGCAGGGTGCCTCGGGCTGTGACATCGCCGAGCTCATGCGCCTCGCGGCTCACACCGTCGGGCCCCACGACGGCGTCGGAGTCGGAGGGCAGCTGGACCCATACGGTCTCCGGCGGCAACGAGGCGGGTTCGGGAAGGCTCGAGAACACCGTCACCTCGTCTCCGAGGTGCGGGCGGATCGCTTGCATCCGGGTCATGTGGCCCCAGCCGTGATGATGCACGTACCAGCCGATCATGCTCCGACCGCCTCTGCGTCGGCGAGCTCGTGCGCGGGCACCGCGCTCTGAGCGGCGACGGTGAGGACCCGCTCGATCTCGCGGTGCCTGTGATCGAGCGAGTGGCGCGCGGAGGCGGCCTCGCGCACGACCCGACGCGACAGCCCCAGCCGTGTCTGCTCGACCAGCGCCGTCGCGGCGTGGGCGAGTGCATCGGTGTCGGCGGAGGGCACGATGGCGGTGCCGGGGATTCCGGCCAGCACTTCGCTGGTGCCGCCGGAGTCGAAGGCGGCGACGGGCGTGCCGGTCATGAGCGCCTCGGCCATCACCAGTCCGAAGGGCTCCGACCACACCGGGGTCACGAGAGCGACGGATGCTGCCCCGACGAGGGCCGAGAGCTCGGGCTGTCGCAGGGCTCCGACATAGTCGATGCCGTGGCCGAGCAGCGGTCGGACCTCGCGATCGAAGTACGCGGCATCGCCCACGCGGCCGGCGAGCTTCAGGCGCGCGCCTGCCTGCCGCGCGGCGATGATGGCGAGGTGCGGTGCCTTCTCGGGCACGATCCGTCCGAACCACACCCAGTCGCCTCCGCCGGGCCCCAGGCTCCACTGCGCCGTGTCGACGCCGTTGGCGAAGACGAACGCCTCGACGCCCTCGGCCGACCAGGCCCGCGCCGTGTACTGGCTGACCGCGAGGAATCGGTGCGGTGAGGAGCCGGTGAGCGCGTTCGAGGCGATCACCATGTCGGCGAGGGGCGGCGTGTGCAGCGTGGTGACGACCGGCACTCCAATGTCACGGCTCCAGAGGATCGGATCCCCGTGGAGACTGTGATTGTCGATGACATCGACGCGTGTCGCGGGGGCGTCGAGCTGATCCCGCACGCGCGCGAAAGCATCCGTCATCAGCCGGCGGTGGCCCTCGGGGAAGTCGGTGTCGGACGCATCCCGTGACTGATGCCAGCGGGGGCTCGGCAGGTGCAGATCGATGTCGGCGCCCAGGAAGTCCGACCCTTCGGCCGCACAGAGCTGCACGTCGTGGCCACGGCTGCGCAGCCAGCGCACGCGGTTCCAGACCACGGCCTCCAGGCCGCCGGCGTGCGGTTGGCGGAGGGCATGACGCTCGGGGGCGACGACCATCACCCGCAACCGCTCGCGGCCGATCATGCGCGTGCCTCCGTCGAGATCTCGGCGCGTGCGGTGGAGTAGAGCAGGGCGTGCGCGTCGCGCACGGCCTCCCGTTCGGCCACTCTCTCAGAGCGCCGCCGCTCGACCAGCGACGCACGGGGCGACGAGGCGCGCGCATCGGAGGCGAGAGCCACGGCCTCGACCAGCGTCTGCGGGTCGTCGAGGTCGATGACGAACAAGTCGTCGGGATGCTGGGACTTGATGTGCCCGACGTCGGTTCCCGCCACGGGAACCCCCAGGTCGTAGCAGAGCTCGACCCACCCGGAGTGCGTGCCGTGCAGGTAGGGCAGGACGAAGAGGTCGAGTCCTCCGATCCACGCATCGATGCCGGCGTCGCTCAGACGCGGAGTGCGCCGCACTCGCACGGCGGGGTGCTCTTCGGCGACCGCGGTCACGCGAGCTGCCGTCGCGTCATCGCGGACGCGCTCGTGCATCAGCAGCTCGAACTCGACGGCTCGCCCTGTCTGTGCGAGCAGCGCGGCAGCATCGACGGCTGCGCGCACCGCACGCTCGGCGGCGATGTTGGGGCGCAGGTCTCGCAGGTGGATTCCGACCCGCAGGGTCTCGTCGACCGCGTGCTCGGACACGGCGGCACCGTCGAGCAGAGTGGGGTGAGCCAGCACCCGACTGCTGCGGTGCCACCGGCGTTCGATCTCGTCCGCTGCCGTCGAGGTGAGCGTCACGAGGTGGTCGGCTGTCGGGATGATCACGTCGAGCAGTTCACGATAGGGCCGCTGATCGACCAGCTGCGGGTTCTCCAGATCGTGCACGGTGTAGACGATCGGCCTGCCGACCCGGTGCGCGGTCTCGAGAGCCTCGCGCAGCTCGCCGGGAGAGAACGACTCGAGCCCGAAGTGCACATGCAGCACGTCGAAGTCGGCACCGTGTGACGCGAGCCACTGCGAGGTGAGCGCCACCGGCGGCCACCACACGTCGGCCGGCGCGCCCGGAACAGCAGGGTCGGGCAGCACACGCACACGTCGTGTGTCGGTGATCGCGCGCACGTAGGGGTGGGCGGCCGGGATCGAGGCGACGCGAATGAAGGCGGGTTCGGTGACGATGTGGTTCTCCGTTGGCGGGCTGAGCACCCGACGTGCGTATATCGCGATGACGGAGAGACCGCGTTGCAATGGGGACGCAAGACTGATGAGATCGAGGGGGTACGTTCGAATCATGAGCCATGATCCCGAACTACGCACGGCCGTTGCGCCGGCTGGCTCCCTGGTGCTAGCGCGCCGCCAACACTACTCGGAGTTCTACGGTCTGGCTCCGCTTCCCGAAAGCTACGGCGTCGTCCTCGGCAACTGCCAGGCCGAATCGCTGCGCATGGTGATGGACGCTCCCGAGCACCGCTTCGTGCGCGTACCCGCCGTGCACGAGATGACCGCCGACGACGCCACGCGCCTGCACGAGATCGTCCGCACCGCCGACACCGTCGTGAGTCAGCCCATCCGTGACGACTATCGCGATCTGCCTTTGGGCACGCGCCAGATCGCCGCGGCGACGGATGCCCGCGTGCTGACCGTGCCCCCGGTGCGCTTCGCGGGCCTGCATCCGTTCCAAGCCGCGATCCGCGTGCCCGGCGTCGAGGGAGACCCGCCGATCGTGGCGTATCACGACATCCGCTCGCTCGCTGCCGCCGCCGGCATCCCGGTCGTCGCCGCGCTCGCACCCGACGAGGTGCGTGCCGTGGGGGAGTCGTCGATCGACACGCTGCGCGTCCGCGAGCAGAGCACCGACGTGCGGGTCTCCGACCTGTTCGACTCGGTCACGGCCGATCACGCGCGCACCGTCAACCACCCGGGCGATGCGGTGTGGATGCCGTTGGGGGCTCGCCTGCTCGAAGCCCTCGGCCACACCGGCGGTCCGACCGATCCCGGGCGTCCGCTGCTGAATTCGGTGCGGGCGCCGCTGCACCCGGAGGTCGTCGAGGCGTGGGAGCTGACCGACGAGCCGCGCGCGCACTGGATCGTCGACGGCGCACCGATCGATGACGCCGAGGTGCGGGCCGCTCACCTCGAGTGGTACGCCGCCCACCCCGAGTTCGTCGATGCCGCCCTGACTCGCCTCGCCCCTCTGCTCGACGTGTGGCGGGCGCGATGAGCGCCGCTCCGTTGCTGCTCGTGCACGCCGGAACCCACGGCGTCGCCATGTACGGGCGTGAGATGGCCTCCGCCGTACGGGCCCAGGAGCCGTCGATCCGCACGATCGACGCGGCCGATCTGGATGCGACGCCCGCGGATGCCGCGCTGCACGTGCACTTCACGGATCGACTGTGGGGTGATTCTCCCGAGCAGGCGTCGCAGGCGTTCACCGCTCTCGCCGCGCGGCGGCCGGTCAGCGTCACCCTGCACGACGTGCCGCAGGCGTCGGACGGCGAGCGCAATCTGCCCCGTCGGCGGGAGGCGTACGCAGCCGTGGCCGCGGCGGCGCGAGGGGTGGCCGTCAACAGCGAGCACGAGCGTGCGCTGCTCCGTGAAGAGGGGGTCTGGTCGGGACCGGCGGCGAGCATTCCGCTGCCGGTGGACCTCGAGACCGACGCGGGGCGGATGCCGACGGACGGGTCGGTCGGTGTGCTCGGCTACTTCTATCCCGGCAAGGGACATGACGAGGCAGCTCGCGCGGCCGCGCAGGCGGGCATCGGCAGGATGACGGTTCTCGGCCGTGCCTCGGAGGGGCACGCCGCCGAACTGGAGGACTTCGTACGCCGAGCGGGTGACCTCGGGGTCGAGGTCGAGGTGACAGGCTGGCTCGACGACGCGGAGATCGCGCGGCGGGGCCGCGCTGTGTCGGTGCCGGTGATCGCGCATCGTCACGTGTCGGCATCCGGCTCCCTGGCGTCGTGGATCGGCTGGGGTCGCCGACCGGTCGCGGTGCGCAACCGCTACATGGACGAGATGGCGACACTGCGCCCCGGGACTCTGCACACGGTCGACGAACCCGAGGTCGCGGTGGCGGTGCGGCGCGCCTTCGAACACCCGGAGTCGACCTGGCACGGCCTGACGAGGCTGCCGATGTCGTGGCCGGAGGCGGCTGAGGCGTACGTGCGCTGGTGGAGAGGGCTGGCCCGGTGACGCGGCGGCCCTGGGTCGTCGGCAACAGGTGGGACACGCTCGACGGCGTCGACCCCGAGACCCTGCCGAGAGTGTCGGTGATCGTGGCCCACTATGAGCAGCCGGCCGAGCTCGCCCGCACGCTGTCCGCCCTGTCGGTGCAGGACTATCCGCACGAGCTTCTCGAGATCGTCGTCGCCGACGACGGCTCCGCCGGCGATGTCCGCGTGCCGGACGGGGTGATCCTCGTGCGCCAGGACGACCGGGGCTTCCGGCTCGCGGCCGCACGCAATCTCGGCGTGCGCGCGAGCAGTGGCGACGTGCTCTGCTTCCTCGATGCCGACACCGCCCCCGAACCCGGGTACGTGCGAGAGCTCACCCGGCTTCCGGCGCTGCTTCCCGAGGCCGTCACCGTCGGACGCCGTCGGCACGCGGACTTCTCGGGCATCGCCCCGGAGACCCCCGTGCTCGAGGCGGTGGTCGACCGTGAGCTCCCCGAGCCGACGTGGCTCGCGCAGGAGTACGCCCGAAGCCGCGATCTGCTCGACGCCGATGACCGGTCATACCGGTTCGTCATCGGCGCGGTGATCGCCTGCTCACGCCGCCTGTTCGACGAGACCGGCGGATTCGACGAGTCCTTCTCGGCCTATGGGGGCGAGGACTGGGAGTGGGCGCATCGGATGTGGCAGGCGGGTGCCGTGCTGGCCCACGTGCCCACGGCCGTGGCGTGGCACGACGGACCCGAATGGGCCGAGCGCAGCGGTTCGGGGCTCGAGCGCGCGAACGCCCAGACCATGACGCTCGTCTCATCGATTCCGGTCGGCGGTTCCGCCCCGCGAGGTCTGCTGTCCGACGTGCCCGACCTCGTCGTCAGGCTGCGCGGGACCCACACCCCGGAGGCGCTGTTCATCGCCGTGGACTCGATCCTCGCCGCGTTCCCGCTGGCGCGAGTGGTGGTCGATGCGACGATGACCGCCTTCGCGGGCGACCCGCGCATCACGGTCGACGATGGCCCGCTCGACGCCCGGGTGATCTGGGAACTCGATCGACCGGTCGTGGTCCTCGAGCGGGACTGGATCACCGAGCGCATCGCGGGTCTCGGCACGGGCGATGTCGGCGGGGTCGATCTCGTCGATGCCGAGGGCTCGTCGCTGGGCGTGCTGCGCTCGCGGCGGGCGATGCGGCGCGCCGTGCGGTGGGGCACGTCAGACGCCTTCGAATCGCACCGTGCCGTCGCGGACGGCATCCACCTCCTGCGCTCAGACCCGAGGGTGGAGGCCTGGGTCGGAGGATGGGGTTCACGCGATCAGTTCTGCTGAGCGTACAGTTCTCCTATGGGGAAACTGGAGTACAACAGCTCGCGACCGGCGATCGAGATCGAAGAAGTGACCTTGGCGCACGTGAAGATCGTGATCGGCACGAAGCTTCGTCGCAACGAGAGCTTCATGATGACCTGGCTGCCGAAGCCGGAGGCGTCATCGGGCCGCCTGACGATCTGGGTGCACCCTGCCATCCCGCTGGTGTTCGAGTTCGATCTTCCGACCGTGCACGCGATCGACCCCGCGCGGGTCGCTCACATGATGGATCAGCTGAACTCGCGGGGCGAACTGGTGCTCGACCAGCTCTGAGCCCGACGGCCCCGTCGCCCGCGGTCAGAGCAGGTCGTAGTGGCCGCCGTAGGGGAAGTCGACGTCTCCCGTGTCGCGGGCGTCGAAGAGCACGGTCGCCACAGCGATCGAGACCTGTGAGCGGGGCGTGACCAGAAGGCTCACCTGACGATTGCCGACGACGACGAAATCGACGAACCTGCCGGCCGTCGCGATCGCGCCTTCGATGCGACGCTTGAGCTCGCCGAGGTCCTGATCCTGAGCGAGCAGATAGGTCACCCCATCGGCCCGGACCTCCGTCTGGATCATCGTCTTCTGATCTGCCATGGAGTCCACATTACGAGGAAAAGCCTGCCCCGTTCGCAAGTCGCTATCAGTCGCACTGCCCCGGGGCAAGGGGCGGACGGAACGGCCCGGACTGCTCTAGAACGGAACCATGCAGACGATCATCTACGGCGGCGACGCCTATCTCACGGGGGACGACATCGCAGATGCGCTGCTGGCATACGGGCGCGCACTGGGCGAAGAGGAGCGTGCCGAGCTCGTGGAGATCCCGGTGCAAGAGCCGGACGGCGCGGTCGTCACCGCGAAGTTCCTGATCGGGCCTGCCAGCCAGATCGTGGCCAAGGAAGTGCCCGGCCGAGGGCCCGAACTCGAAGATCCCGCGCTGGTCGACCGCCTGCGCACGCTCACGCGTGGCGTCGAGTCTCCCACGGCATCGCCGGTGGAGATGCCGGACGGCGTCGCCTACGACCTCGGCTAGAGACGCGGCTGACCCGGCTCACGCGGTGCGCCCATCGGTCACTCGTGCTCGGGGAGTATCGGGCTGGACCACCCGGGATCACGACCCATCTGCGCGGCGCGCGAGACCGACGTCGCGCCGAACCGATCGCGCAGGGTGTCGAGAACCGTGTCGAGGCGTTCTTCGTCTCCCCAGTCGATCGGCAGCTCGGGCTGCATGCGGTCTGCGTGATCGAGGTGCGACAGCGACAACCCGATCAGCGTGATGCCACGTTCAGCGATCTCGGGATGCGCGGCGGCGAGCAGTGCGCGAGCGACCGTGAGCAGGATCGCGGTGCGATCGGTGGCGGATCCGAGCGTGCGCGATCGGGTCGCCTTCGCGAAGTCGCCGAAACGGAGGCGCAGCACCACCGACCGGCAGACCCGGTCTCCGTCGCGCAGCCGTCGCGCGAGGCGGTCGACGATCTGCGTCAGGATCAGATCGAGCTCCTCGGCCGAGCGCGAGCCCGTGCCGAGGGCGCGCTGCGAGCCGATCGATGCGCGGCGGCGGGTCGTGTCGACCGGACGCGGATCCCGCAGGCGGGCGAGGGCGTGCAGGTGCGCGCCGACCGCTGTGCCCAGCATCCGCTCGGCAGTGGCTGCCTCGAGTTCGGCCAGCTGGCCGACCGTGCGGATGCCGTAGCGCTGCAGCTTCTCGGCGGTGACGGCGCCCACGCCCCACAGCCGCTCGACCGGCAGAGGGAGCAGGAACTCCTCTTCGCGTTCGGGTTCGACCACGAGCAACCCGTCGGGCTTGCTGACGGCGCTCGCGACCTTGGCGAGGAACTTCGTGCGGGCGACGCCCACCGAGATGGCCAGCCCGACCTCGGTGCGCACCCGCTCGCGCAGACGCACGGCGACGTCTTCGGGGGTGCCGACGATGCGCCTGAGGCCCCCGACCTCGAGAAAGGCCTCATCGATCGAGAGTCCCTCGACGAGCGGCGTCGTGTCGCGGAAGATCGCGAACACGTCTTTGCTGGCTGCGGAGTACGCCTCCATGCGCGGGGGGACGACCACGGCATCCGGGCACAGCTGCAGCGCCTGTCGTCCGCCCATCGCCGTGCGCACTCCGCGCGCCTTGGCCTCATAGCTCGCAGCGAGCACGACGCCGCCGCCGACGATGACCGGTCGGCCGCGCAGCTCGGGGGCATCGCGTTGCTCGACCGAGGCGTAGAACGCGTCGAGGTCGGCGTGCAGCACGGTGGCTTCGCCCCGCATCCTGTTCTCCCGTCGACGTGCAGATCGTCGCACGCACCGGGGACATCGGCTCAGGCGGCGACGAGGCGAGACGAGAAGGCGCCGATGCGCTGCACGAGCGCATCGAAGGTGGCGTCGAAGGCGGCCGGCGTGCCGATGCGGGCAGGGTCGCGGATCGACCAGTGCAGGTCGTCGCGCTGACCGAGACGCTCGTGGGCGTCGTCGCACACCGTGATCACGAGGTCGCCCTCGGCGAGCACGTCGTCGAGGTGGCGGGGTGGATGGTCGCCGTCGATGACGAGCCCGTGCCGAGCGGCCGCCGCGGTGGCCTCGGGATTCACCATCTCGGCAGGTCGGGTTCCTGCCGAGGCGACGGCCACCGGACTCGTATCGCGCCAGATCGCCTCGGCGAGTTGCGACCGCGCGGAGTTCGCGGTGCAGACGAACAGCACACGGCGAGGCGGGGCGACGCTGGGGGGCGCGAGAGTGGTGAAGACCTCGGGGCGCAGTCCGATGTAGCTGCGCCGTCTGTCTAACTCCGAGCGCGTGCGCGCGATGATCTGGGCCGACTCGAGCACTCCCAGGTGGTGCGCGATGAGGTTCGATCGCAGGTCGAGAGCCGTCCCGATCTCGGAGGACGACAGATCTCCGAGCGTGAGCAGGTCGACGATGCGCAGGCGCGTCTGATCGGCGAGTGCGGCGAAGATGCCGGCGCGGCGTTCGAGATCGATCATCATTCCCATCCCTACCACGAGACGCAGGGTGTGTCCATGCCCATTGACTCAATCTGCACTGACCCTATTCTGGGCGTCGCGAGTCCGCGAACGCGGCCTCGGAGAGGAATGGACATATGGGTATCGGAAGCGGCATCGCGCTCTTCGTCATCGGAGCGATCCTCGTCTTCGCACTCAACATCGACACCGGCGGCTATGTCGATCTCGACCTGATCGGCTACATCCTCATGGGTGCAGGAGTCGTCGTCTTCCTGATCAGCCTCATTCTCGTGATGCGCAGTCGGCGCACCGAGACCGTCGACCGCACGGCCGTCGACCCCGCGACCGGCGAGCGTGTGACCCGCCGCAGCATCCGCGACAACGAGCCCCTCGCCTGATCTCGGCATGACCGTGGCGCAGCGCGGCACCGGCGCGATCGTCGTCGGTGCCGCAGCGACCCTCGCGTTCGTCGTGCTGCGCGCCGTGGTGGCCCTCGGCGGTCACGAGCCGCTCGCGGTCGACATCTGGTGGCACGACCTCATGGTCGCGCTGAGCAGCGACGCCTGGCTCGTCGTCGCCTGGGTGCCCGCCGTCGTCGGCGGCACGATCGGCATGATCGTGGTCGGAGCGCTGCTGATCGCGGCTCTCCTCTGGCGCGGACGGCGGTGGGATGCGGCGACGCTGGCGATCGCGATGGTCACCGTGGTCGCCATCGGGGCGACCATGGCCGCGGTGATCGGTCGCACGCGCCCGGTCGACTCGCTCGCAGAGAGCGTCGCGACCTCCTTCCCGTCCGGGCACACCGCCGTCGCCACGACCGTGGTGGTGATCCTCGGACTCGTGCTCCGACGCCGGTGGGTCTGCGTCGTCGGTGTCGCGTGGATCGCGCTCATGATGTGGAGCCGCACCTACCTCCACGCCCACTGGCTCAGCGATGTGGTCGCCGGAATGCTCGAGGGCGTCGCCGTCGCCACGTTCGTCTGGGCCTGCGTGGAAGCGACGCGCGCGCGCCGCCTCGCGCGGTCCCGCAGCACGTCAGACATCTCCGAAGAACCGATCGAAAGCCCCGTGAACCCATGAACACTCGCGACTCGGCCGCCTCCACCGCGAGGGCCGCTCAGGACTCCACCGCCTTCCGCGTCCTCGCCCGCGTCGGGTACGTCGTGCTCGGCATCCTGCACATCCTCATCGGCGGGATCGCGATCTCGATCGCCACCGGCGGCGGCGGCGAGAACGCGGATCAGGGCGGTGCCCTGCAGCAGATCCAGGAGTCGCCTGCCGGCGTGTTCCTGCTCTGGCTGATCGTGCTCGGTCTGTTCGCACTGGCGATCTGGCAGATCGCCGAGGCCGTCATCGAGCGCGATCCCGATACGAAGAAGATGTGGGCGCACCGGGCGAAGTTCGTGGGCACAGCCGTCGCCTACCTGGCGATCGGCGCGACGGCTCTGATCTATGCGCTCGGCGGGCAGTCGCAGTCGTCCGAGTCTTCGCAGTCGTTCAGTGCGAGGCTGCTGGCGGCGCCGGCCGGTGTCGTGCTGCTCGTGCTGGTCGGGCTCGGGGTGGCAGCGGTCGGGATCGCCTTCATCGTGCGCGGCATCACCCGCGCGTTCATGGAGCATCTCTCCGTGCCGTCGGCGAAGGCCCGTTCGGGAATCACCGCGTTTGGAGTGGCCGGCTACGTCGCCAAGGGCATCGCGGTCGGCGTCGCCGGCGTGCTCTTCGTCATCGCGGCGCTCACCCACGACCCCGAGACCGCAGGCGGCCTGGACTCGGCGCTGCGTGCTCTGGCCGGGTTGCCCTTCGGCGCTGTGATCCTGTGGGTGGTCGGCGCAGGTCTCGCCCTCTACGGCCTGTTCTGCTTCGCCCGGGCGCGCTACGCCCGCATGTGAGCCGGGCCGATCCGGCTCCGGAGCGCCTATCGAACCGCGACGGGCGGCGCAACCCCGAACCACGGATTCGCGAGCTCGGCGAGGATGGAGCGATGAAGATCGTCTCGTATGCAGGCCAGCAGCTGGTGACCACCGATGACGTGGCAGATTCCCTCGTGACCCTCGCCGCAGCAGTCGCGAAGGAGGGGGAAGCCGACGCGGTCGAGATCCCCATCCTCGTCGGCGGGCGCGAGGACTGCGCCGATCTCGTCATCGGCGTCGGCAACGACCTGCTGGTCGGACCGCACGAGTTCGACGACGACGAGCCGGACTTCACCGAGCACGCGGCGAGGCTGCAGGCGCACCGCCTCTATCCAGACTCCCCGGACGTCGATGACGACTCCGAGCCCGACTGGCACGTGGACGTGGATCTCGACCTCGACAACTCCAGCTCTCTCCCGCACTGAACCCGACTGCTCCCGCGCCCGCGGGAGGACGCGGTGTGCGCCCTCCCGCGTCATCCATGAGGTTCAGTCAGTGGTGAGCAGCACCTTCGTGGCGCGACGCTCGTCCATCGCCTTGTATCCCTCGGCGGCCCGCTCGATCGGCAGCGTGAGGTCGAAAACGATGCCCGGATCGATCTGATCGGTCATGATGAGGTCGATCAGCTCGGGGAGGAACCGGCGCACCGGTGCCGGTCCGCCCAGAAGGCTGACGGTCGAGAAGAAGAGGTCGAGTCCGTCGAGCTCGACGCCATGGCTCACGCCGACGTAGCCGACGTGTCCGCCCGGGCGTGTGGCGTGGATCGCCTGCATCATCGACTCCTGCGTGCCGACGGCTTCGATCGTCGAGTGCGCGCCGTACCCGCCGGTGAGCTCCTTGATCTTCGCGACGCCGTCGTCGCCGCGCTCCTCGACGATGTCGGTGGCCCCGAACTTCGTCGCGAGCGCCTGACGGTCGGCATGACGTGACATGGCGATGATGCGCTCGGCTCCGAGCTGCCTGGCGGCGAGGATGGCGAGCAGGCCGACGGCTCCGTCGCCGACCACCGCGACGGTCTTGCCTGGCCCCGCCTCGGCGGCGACAGCGGCGAACCAGCCAGTGCCGAGAACGTCGGATGCCGCCAGCAGGCTGCGGGTCTGCGCGGGTGTCGGGTCGCCCTCGATCACGACGAGGGTGCCGTCGGCGAGGGGGATGCGGGCGTAGTCGGACTGCGTGCCGACCCCGCCCATCATGACCTGGTGGATGCAGCGCGACTGGAAGCCGGCCTGGCAGATCTCGCACGTGTTGTCCGAGGCGACGAACGACCCCACGACGAAGTCGCCGACTTCGATGTCGCGGACCTCGTCGCCGATCTCCTCGACCACGCCGATGTACTCGTGCCCCATCGGCGTGGGGTGATCCACCGGCTCGATGCCGCGGTAGGGCCAGAGGTCCGAGCCGCAGATGCAGGCAGCGGTGACGCGGATGACCGCATCCGTCGGCTCGACGACGGCGGCGCGGGGGATCTCCTCGACGCGGACGTCTCCGGGGGCGTGCATGACGACGGCGCGCATGGTGCGTGTGCTGACGGTGTCTGTGTTCATGGTGTTCTCCTTCAGTGAGTGAGGGCGGTGGATGAGATCGTGGGCGGGGAGTGTCGTGCCGCTCGCCCCTGTGCGGTGCCGATCAGCACCAGGGCGACGGCCGCGAGCGCGGTCGTGGTGACGGTGACCACGCCGAGCGGCAGGATGCTCGAGGCGCCGGCGACGCCGACGAGCGGGGCGGCGATGCCCCCGAAGCCGAACCGCACCATTCCGAGAAGCGACGAGGCGGTGCCGGCGATCTGCGGGTATCCGATCAGAGCGAGGGTCGTGGCCGGGGGAGACGAGATGGAGACGCCCGCGGCGAGGGCGAACAGCGACGCGAGCACGACCCACAGCGGCATCGGCACGAGTCCGGCGGCGAGCAGGCCGATGGCGCCGGCGGTCGCGACCACGACACCCGTGGCAAGGACGGCGTGCACGTGACCTCGTTCGGAGAAGCGGCCGGCCAGGTGACCGAAGACCATGAATCCTGCCGAGTTCGCGCCGAACGCGAGGGCGTATCCGAGGGGCGACAGGCCGTAGATGTCCTGCAGCACGAACGTTGCGCCGGAGAGGTAGGCGAAGAGCGCGGCGTACATCAGCCCCTGGTTCAGGACGGCGCCGACGAAGACGCGGTCTCGGAGGAGCGTCCGATAGTCGCTCAGGGTGCGGGTCAGGCCGCCCGTCGTCCGTGCCTCGATCGGCAGCGTCTCCCTGAACCGTGCGAGCGCGGCGATCAGGATGGCGGTGCCGATGACCGCGAGGAAGACGAAGAGTCCCCGCCAGTCGATGATCGTGTTGAGGAGGCCCCCGAGCAGCGGGCCGACGACCGCCGCGAAGCCGCCGACGACGGTGAGCCGCGCGTAGAAGCGGATCAGCTCTCGGCCGGAGAACACGTCACGGCCGGCCGCCTGTGCGATCACGATGCCGACGCCGCCGGCGAGTCCTTGGACGAATCGTGCGGCGATCAGCAGCTCGACGGTCGGACTGATGGCGCACAGCGTCGACGTGACGATGTACGCCACGATGCCGATGAGCAGGATGCCGCGGCGTCCGTACCGATCCGACACCGGCCCGGCGATGAGCTGACCGGCCGCGAGACCGATGAGGCAGGCGGTCACGGTGAGCTGCGCGACGGATGTGGCGGCGTCCAGCTCCGCCGTGAGAGCCGGAAGGGCGGGCAGATAGAGGTCCATCGAGATCGGTCCGAACACGGTCAGCAGAAGCAGCAGGGCAGGAAGCACCCGGTCGGCGGAGGGGCGGGCTGCGGATGTCATGCCGTCCACTCTGCGCCTGTCGGGTGCTCTGAGGGAGTCCCTGTCGAGGGGTGTACTGCGAGAGCCTCCCTGCGGAGCGCGGTCGGGGGTAGCGTCCTGAGCATGGACAACAGATCCGAGGTCCGCGAGTTCCTGATGACCCGCCGCGCGCGTGTCGCGCCCGAGTCGGTCGGCATCCCGGCCGGCGGGAACCGACGTGTCGCCGGCCTGCGGCGCAGTGAGGCCGCAGCGCTCGCCGGAGTCAGCGTCGAGTACTACGCGAAGCTCGAGCGCGGCGCGATCGCCGGCGCCTCCGCCGCGGTGCTCGACGCGCTCGCGTCAGCCCTCCAGCTGGACGACGCCGAGCGCGCGCATCTGCTCGACCTCGCCCGCGCGGCCGACGGCATCCCGTCGAGCGGTCGCTCGCGTCGCCGGTCGGCGAAGCCCGGGGTTGCACGACCCAGCCTGCAGTGGGCGCTGTCGTCGATCACCGACGCGATCGCGTTCGTCCGGGACCCCCGCCAGAACCTGGTCGCCACGAACGATCTCGCCCGCGCGTTCTACTCGCCGGTGATCGGCGACGGCGGGCGGACGCCCAATCTCGCTCGCTTCCAGTTCCTCGACCCGGCGGCGCGCGACTTCTATCCGGATTGGGATCTCTTCGCTGAGATGTGCGTCGCGATCATGCGCGCCGAGGCGGGGCGCGATCCACACGACAAGGGGCTGCAGGATCTCGTCGGCGAGCTGTCGACCCGCAGCGAGACGTTCCGGCGACTGTGGGCCGCCCACGATGTGCGCATCCACGGCGCCGGCACGAAGCGGTTCCGGCATCCGCTCGTGGGCGAGCTGACATTGGCGTACGAAGAGCTCGCGATCACCGCCGAACCCGGCAACGTGCTGCTGGTCTACACGGCTGAACCGGGCTCGCCATCCGCTGAGCGCCTCGGTCTGCTCGCCTCGTGGTCGATGAAGCAGCGCAGCGCCGAGCCCGCGAACGACACGAGCCGAGGCTGACGCTCCGCCCCACTCAGAGATGGTTGCTCCCGGTCTACAGTTGCACTTTCGCAACCAATAGGCGTATAGTTGACTCTTATCAACTTTCTACACAGGAGCTCTCCACTGTGACCAACATCACTCCCACCTCTTCAGCCGAGGCGACGCGTTCGCCTCGCGAGGTCTTCACCGCGATCTCCGGCCTCGTCGTCGGAATGTTCGTCGCCGTGCTCTCGGGCACCGTGGTGTCGACCTCGATGCCCGTCATCATCGCCGACCTCGGCGGCACCCAGTCGCAGTACACCTGGGTCATCACGGCCAGCCTGCTGGCGACCGCCGTCTCGACGCCCATCTGGGGCAAGCTCGCCGACCTCGTCGATCGCAAGATCCTCGTGCAGCTGTCTCTCATCATCTTCACCGTCGGCACCGTGATCGCCGGCTTCTCGACTGACACGAACATGCTCATCGCCGTGCGCGTGATCCAGGGCATCGGCGTGGGTGGTCTGATGTCGCTCGTGATGATCGCGGTCGCCCTCATCATCTCGCCGCGCGAGCGTGGCAAGTACATGGGCGTGGTCGGCGGCATCATGGCGCTCGGCACCATCGGCGGCCCGCTGCTCGGCGGACTCCTCACCGACGTGTGGGGCTGGCGCTCCAACTTCTTCGTCGGCGTGCCCTTCGCGATCCTCGCCCTCGTGCTGCTGCAGTTCACGCTGCACCTGCCCAAGCCGCAGCGCGACCGCAAGGTCTCGATCGACTACTTCGGCATCGTCCTGCTCGCCGTCGGCGTCTCGACCCTGCTCATCTGGGTCTCGATGGGCGGCAGCGAGTTCGATTGGGACTCGTCGACCAGCATCATGCTCGCCGTCATCGCCGCCGTCGCGATCGCCGGCTTCATCACCGTCGAGTTCTTCGTCAAGGAACCGATCGTGCCGATGTCGCTGTTCCGCAACCGCACCTTCACGCTGTCGGTCATCGCCTCCATCGCCATCGGCGTCTCGATGTTCGCGACCTCGGTGTTCCTCGCCCAGTACTTCCAGCTCGCGCGCGGCGCCACACCGACCGAGTCGGGCCTCATGACGATCCCGATGATCATCGGCCAGATGGGTGCGTCGATCATCATCGGCCAGCTCGTCAGCCGGTTCGGCAAGTGGAAGGGCTGGATGCTCACGGGCTCCATCCTCACCACGGTCGGCGTCAGCCTGATGTCGACGCTGCGCTACGACACCCCGTTCCCGCTGGTCGCCGTCTACATGTTCGTGCTCGGCGCGGGCCTCGGCATGGTCATGCAGAACCTCACCCTCATCGTGCAGAACGACACGGCTCCGCAGCAGCTGGGCGCCGCCTCGTCGAACGTCAACTTCTTCCGCACGATCGCCGGCACCATCGGCGTGACGGTGATGGGCGCGACCCTCTCGACGAGCGTCGCGAACTACATCACCGATGCGCTCGACGGCTTCACGCCGACGACGCCGGAAGAGGTCGACGCCCTGAAGCACCTCGCTTCGGGTGACGTGCCGAAGGTCACGCAGCTTCCTGACACGATCCGCACGATCGTCGAGGGAGCCTACGGCCACGGCATCGCCGACGCGTTCATCATCGCCATCCCGCTGGCGCTGATCGCCATCATCGCGATCGCGTTCATCAAGAACAAGCCGCTCTCGACGAAGAACGCCGCCGAGCAGCTGCGCGAGCAGGCCGAGGAATCGGTTCTCGAGGTCTCGGAGGCAGAGGTCGGCGCCACGATGTCGACCGGGACGATCCGACTCTCGGGCGTCGACTCCGCCTCACCGACCACCGGCTCTGTGACGGTGCTCGAACGAGACGACCAGGAGCCGAGGCGCTGACATGGCCACCCCCGTGGCGGTCGAGCCCGCCGACGTCGACACCGCGCTCGGCGACCTGCAGACGCATCTGAACCTGATCTTCGCGAGGACCAGGACGCTCTGGAAGGAGTCGGCTGCGCGCATCGACCCCGAGCTGCAGGTGGGCGGCTACAAGCTGCTGACCTTCATCGAACGGGCCGAATCGGCGAATGCGCACGAGCTGGCCGAGCGCTTCGAGATGGACAAGTCGGTCATCAGCCGCCAGGTGCGCATGCTCGAGGAGCTGGGGCTGATCGAGTCCCGGCCGGACGAGCGGGACGGCCGGCTGCGGGTTCTGACGCCGACACCGGCCGCCTGCACCGTGCTCGCAGAACTGCGCAGAGATCACGCGTCGCGTCTGCGGACGATCGTGGCCGAGCTCACGCAGGACGAGATCCAGGCAGCATCCAAGGTCTTCCGTCTGCTGGCCGAGGTCTGACCGCCCCGAGCATCCACCTCGATCGAAGCCCCGCCGTCTCTGAGACGGCGGGGCTTCGCCGTAAGCTGGCGACCATGAGTGCCTCGCCCGACGAACCCGCCCGAGAGGGCGCGCCCGCCGCAGACTCCGCAGGTGCCGAGCCCCTCGATCCGGCCGCCCTCGGTCCGGCCGAGCTCGACCAGGCGATCTCGAGGGTCGAGCACGAGCTGGGACGGCTGTTCGCCCGCATCCGGGTGAGCTGGCGCGAAGCGGCGCAGACCGTGCACCCCGACCTGCAGCCCCTCGGATATCAGGTGCTGACCTCGATCGCGACCGGCAAGGCGACCTCGGCCGGGGCGATCATCGAGCGTCTGCAGACCGACAAGTCGGCCGTCAGCCGTCACGTGCGGCAGCTCGAGCAGCTCGGGCTGGTCGAGAGCGTCCCCGACCCTGACGATCGCCGGGCGCGGGTGCTCGTCGCGACCGAGCTGGCGCAGGAGCGGGTCGCTCTGGCCCGCTCGCGCTACGAGGAGCGCCTCGGCGAGCGGCTGCGCCGCTGGTCGGCCGAAGACCTCGATCACTTCGCCGAACTGCTCGCCGCGTTCGGCGACTGACCGAGGTCGGCGGCGTTCTCGTCGCGCAAGGGCTGGACTCGGCGACGAGCCAGGACGAGACTGATCCCACGGCTACAGGAATGAGGAACAGTCATGGCGTACAGGGTCGGATACTTCGTCGGAAGCCTCTCGTCCACCTCGATCAACCGCATCCTCGCGACGGCGCTGATCAGGCTCGCTCCATCCGATCTCGAGTTCTTCGAGATCCCGATCAGAGACCTCCCTCTCTACAGTCAGGACTACGACGCCGACTACCCCGCTGTGGCGGTGGATCTCAAGGAGTCGATCGCTTCGGCGGATGCCGTGCTCTTCGTCACACCCGAGTACAACCGTTCGATCCCCGGGGGACTCAAGAACGCGATCGACTGGGCCTCGCGACCGTGGGGTCAGAACTCGTTCGATCACATCCCGGCCGCCGTCATCGGAGCATCGGTCGGTGCGATCGGCACGGCCGTCGCCCAGCAGAGCCTGCGCGGCGTGCTCAGCTTCTGCAACGCCCGCCAGATGACCGCCCCCGAGGCCTACATCCAGTTCTCGCCCGACACCTTCTCGGATGACGGCACGGTCACGAACGAGGGCACGGCGAAGTTCCTCCGCGACTACCTGGTCGAGTTCCGCGACCACATCGAGCGCGTACTCACCGTGCTGCCGCGCGACACGGATTCGTGAATCGGCCGCCTCGCAGGTCGTTGCGGCCGCTACGTCACCGCATCCGCGTAGCCTGAAGGACATGACGCTCACGAAAGCCCGCACCGCCGCCGAGGTCGTCGACTGGAGGCGTCGGGTCTTCGCCCTCTACGACGCGGTGCGCCGCGCGGACTCCGCCGAAGAGGCGCACGAGCTGTGGCGCATCGAGCGCGACGACCTGATGCTGCATCACGCGGCGACCCCGCTGCTGGCTGACGACCGTCCGCTCTTCGAGGGGCTGCCGATCGCCTCCTACGACCCGCAGTGGCGCTTCGAGCTGCCCATCCTGCCCGCGGAGCCCGGCGGCTTCGACTTCGCGACCGGCACCGACGGCGTGGTGCCGTTCGAGCGCATAGGAAGGGTCGAGATCCCCGACACCGGATCGCTCGACGTCTGGCGGCTGACGACCTACGGCGGTGGGATCTTCGTCCCGGTGCGCGACGCGCTCGCCGGTCGTCCGGGCGGCACGTACGGGGGAGGCCGCTACCTGATCGACACGATCAAGGGTGCGGACCTCGGATCGGATGCCGAGCGCGGCACCATCGTGCTCGACTTCAACTTCGCCTACAACCCGTCCTGCGCGTACGACCCCGCATGGGCGTGCCCGCTCGCGCAGCCGGGCAATGTGCTGCCGGTGGCGGTCCCCGTGGGCGAGATGTACGGCGGCGCAGCAGGCTGAGCATCCGGCCTGCATATCGCGGCGGGGGAATACCGCACCCCTCGCGCGCCTTACCCCTGAGCGTGACTCTCTTCGAACCGGCCGTCTTCGGCGCCCTCCAGTTGTCCAACCGCGTCGTCATGGCGCCTCTCACCCGCACGCGTGCAGATGATGACGGCGTGCCGACCGAGACGATGGTCGAGTACTACCGCCAGCGGGCGGGTCAGGGCCTCATCATCTCGGAGGGGACGTGGCCGGCGGCCGAGGGCAAGTCGTACTCCGGACAGCCCGGCATCGTCACGACCGAGCAGATCGCCGGCTGGCGGCCCGTCGCCGACGCCGTGCACGACGCGGGCGGCACCATCGTCATGCAGCTGATGCACGGTGGCCGCGTCTCTCACCCCGCGATCTCGGGTGAGCCGCGCGTCGTCGCCCCGAGCGCACTCGCCGCTCCCGGCCAGACCCACACTCCTGAGGGCAAGGTCGACATGCCTGTCGCCCACGCCCTGACCCTCGACGAGATCCCGATGGTCGTCGAGCAGTTCGCGCAGGCCGCGCGCAACGCGATCGCCGCGGGCTTCGACGGCGTCGAGGTGCATGGAGCCAACGGCTACCTCGTGCAGGAGTTCCTCTCGCCGGTGTCGAACATCCGCGAGGACCAGTACGGCGGATCACCCGAGAACCGCGCCCGCTTCGCCATCGAGGTCACCCGTGCGGTCGCGGAGGCCGTCGGTGCCGACCGCACCGGCATCCGTCTGTCGCCGCAGCACAACATCCAGGGCGTCCTCGAAGAGGACGACGACGACGCGCTCGCCACCTACCTCGCCGTCGCCAAGGGCCTCGCACCGCTCGGCCTCGCCTTCGTCGACATCCTGAACGCCGCCCCGACGAGCGAGCTCGTGCAGCGCATCCGTCGCACGCTCGGAGCGCCCCTCATCATCAACTCCGGCTTCGGTTCGCCCACGACCCGCGACGAGGCGGAGATGCTCGTCTCAGAGGGATGGGCAGATGCCGTGGCCGCCGGCCGACCCGTGATCGCGAACCCCGACCTCGTCGAGCGCTGGCGTGAGGATGCCGAGCTGAACGAGCCTCGTCCCGCGCTATTCTACGGCCGCACGGCCGAGGGCTACACCGACTACCCGTCGCTGGAGTCCGTGCGCGCCGACGCCTGATCGTCAGGTCCAGGGGCTGAGCGGTTGCAGGCGGCGCAGGCCGCTCGAAATGCCCCTGTCGGAGTGGGATCGCGGAGCGTACAGTGACCGCATGATCACCGACGATCCCACTCTGACGAATCCTGATCACTACCGGACGCTCTGGGAGAACGAGTTCGTCCGCGTGCTCGAGTACACCGATGAGCCAGGTGATCAGACGACTCCGCACGACCACCCGAACACCGTCATGATCACCCTGAGCGACTTCTCGCGTCGGCTCACAGCCGGGGAGCGAACCTTCGACACATCGTTGACCGCGGGCCAGGCGGTGTGGATCCCGGCCCAGCGGCACTCGGGCGAGAACACGGGAACGACGCCGACGCACACGATCCTCGTCGAGCTGAAAGGGGACGCGGCGGGAGAGGCTGACGCGGGGACGCTCGGACCCCGAGTCTGACAGGGCCGAAACGCGGCGGCTCAGCGCCGTACGACCCGCGCCCGCGTCTTCGCGACGCTGGTGAGGGTGGCGCGCACCGGCGTGCCCAGATACAGACCGAGCGAGGCCCCCGAGGCCAATGCGATGCCGATGACCACGGCGTCGACCAGCGACCCTCCGATGCCCACCACGCCCGATGCCGACCCGGCCGAGTGGATCATCTCGAGCAGCCCCTGGAACACCGCGACACCGGGAACGAGCGGCACGATGGCCGCCGTCGTCACCGCGACCGACGGCACATGCAGCTTCACGGCGATCAGCATCCCGATGAAGCTGGCGAGCAGTGCGCCGATCGCGCTCGCCGCCGCCGGGTGCAGGTTCACGCCGACCATGGCGGAGTATCCGGCGATGGTCACGGCGCTGAGCAGCGCGCTGACGAGGATGATGCGGATGCCGGCGCCGTTGAAGACGGCGACGGCGATCGCGATGATGATCGCCCCGAGGAACTGATTCAGCAGCGGACCGAACGGGGCCGGGTCGTCTGGCAGGCCCATCGTGAAGCCGAGCACGCTGCCGACTTCGAGGCCGACGAGGATGCCGATCACGACGCCGAGCGTCTGCATGGTCAGGTCGAGGATGCGCCCGCCCGCGGTGAGCGCGAACCCGTCGATCGCGTCCTGCGCGGCACCGACGACGGTGAGGCCGGCGAGCATGAGCACGATTCCTGAGGCCACGATGATCGAGGGGCGGATGCCGACGAACGGCTCGATGCCCGCGGAGCCCAGCGCCGAGACGGCGACCGCGACGACCGTGGTGACGAAGCCTCCGGCGATCTGGCTGAAGAACAGGGGGACCCTGGCGCGGGCGAGACCCGCCTGGGTCAGTGCCGCACACAGCGCCGCGACGAAGGTGAGCCCGACGATGAGCGCCGAGGCGCCGAGCATGATGCTGACGCCGACGGCCAGCAGCGCCCTGGCCACGATGACGACAGGCTGCTGGTAGCGGAACGGCACGCGGCGCAGCACGCGGTAGGCGGTGCGCGCCGATTCCAGATCGAGGCCGTCGTCGATGTCGGCGACCAGGGCCTGCACACGCTGCAGCTTGGCGTGGTCGGGCGCCGCCACCCGCACGACGCGCACGAGCGTCTCGGGCCAGACCTCACCGCTCAGGTGGAACGACACCGTGATCGAGTTGTAGGTCACATCGACCTGCACGTCTCGCATGCCGTACGCGGCGCAGACGCGGGTGATGGCCAGCGTCACCTCGTGAGCGGAGGCACCGACACCGAACATCGATTCGCCGATGCGGGTGGCGAGATCCAAGACCCGCGGCACGGTGCGTTCGTCGATGACGGGCATCGCCTCGGTGTGGGCGACGGCGGAGGGATCGGTATGCAGGATGCGCTGCACGGAGGCGAGCAGTCGCCGCGGGGGGTTCGGGGACACCTCCCCATTCTCCCCTTCGTCAGGCGTGCGCGGGAACGTCGAGACGCTCTGCCGGCGGTGCGCTGCCCTCTGCGGGCTCGGGCACGAGGTAGAGACCGCTCGGCGCGCTGGCCGTGAACGCGAGGGCTTCGATCCAGGCGCGGTTGATCGAGGGCTGACGGCTTCCGCTGTACTTGAAGACGAGCGAGCTGCCTGCGTGCACCCAGACGGTCGTGCGGCCGCCGCCGACGCTCATGTCCTCGCGCCAGGTGAAGCTGAAGGGCTCCCCTCGACGCAGCTTGGCCGTGATCACGAGCTGCAGGTGCGTGAGGGCGCGGTCTTCGATGTCGGCCTTGACGCTGCCTTCGTAGACGAGCTTTCCCATCATGATCTCCTCACTGCGCCACGGAACCCATGTCATGAGACGCGATCGGATGATCACCGGGGGCGATACCAGCATCCCATAATATCGTGGGCCGGCGGCTGTGCATCCGCCGGCCCGCACACCGTCTTTCAGGACATGCGACCGAAGGTGGCGTCGATGTCGGCCATCTCCATCGCGGCGGTCGCCTCGATCAGCGCACGCAGCTCCTTGTCGGCACCCGGCGAGAACTCCTCGAGCCGCTCGGGAGAGATCGTCATCGGCACGCCGACGGGCGCCTGCTCGCTGGCATCCAGGGTGGTGCCGTCGTTCGACGGCGAGGCGCCCTGGAAGATCTTGCCCGCTTCGGACTGCGCGGTCAGATCGAACGAGTAGTTCTTGCTCTGCAGACCGAGATCGAGCAGCTTCTTGACCTCGGGGAACTGCTCGGCGTTGGTCTTGGGAATGGGCAGCGACGTGCGCCAGTTGACGCCGAGGGTCTCGAGCGCCTTGGCATACGCGTTCTCGTGCGCCTGGTCGCGGACGATCAGGTACGAGATGGTGCTGCGGGCGGTCTTGTTGTCGGTCATCTCGTACAGTCGGCACTTCTGCAGGCGGCCGGTCGACTCGAGCATCAGGTTGTAGAGCAGATCGAGCACGAGGTTGCCCGAGTTGTAGACGTAGCTACCCGACCACGGGTTGCCGACCGCGTCGACCGGAAGGGCGCCCTGAGCTCCGACGAGGTAGTGGTGGATGTTGCTCGTGTCGAGGGCGATGTTCAGTGGCGTCGCACCGCCGGCACCGGGCTTGTCGACCGGGTCGGTCGGCTTTCCCTGATACTGCGGCGATCCGTCGAGCAGGCGTGAGATCGTCGTGCCGATGAGCTCGACGTGGCTGATCTCCTCGGTGCCGATGCCCTGGATCAGATCCTTGTACGGCTTGCCGTCGGGGCCTCTGAAGTTGATGCTCTGGAACAGGTACTGCATCATCGTGCGCATCTCGCCGAACTGTCCGCCGAGGCCCTCCTGCAGTGCGTTCGCCGCGGCGGGATCCGGCTCGTCCTGAGCGATCTCGTTGATGAACTCCTGAACGTGGAAATACATGTCGGCCTCCGTCGGTCGTTGCTGGGTGTGGGGCCACTGTGCGCCTCAGCGACGGATCGACACCCTCCCTCGACGTGGCGAGGGGATGGACGTACTATGCGTGCCGACGGAGAGCGGCCGGCCCCACACCCGCACCGGGGAATTGTCAAGGCCCGCTGTGCGCGGACGCGACCGGCGTACCGTCGGCATCAGAGCCCGCAGGACACCACAGTGGGCCGTAGCGGAGCTGTTCGTGTCGACAGCGGATGACTTCGGAGAAGAGGTCGTCATGGACGCCACCGGTCAGACCATCCGCACTCGCCCACGCGACACCGCGCGCGGCGGATCGAGCACCTTCACCGAGCTGGCGCAGCAGATCCGCGAACGCGGACTGCTTCGCCGTCGGTACGGCTATTACTGGACCAAACTCATCGCGGCCCCGCTGGTCGTCGCCGTCAGCCTCGCCGCCTTCGTCTGGATCGGCGACACGTGGTGGCAGCTGTTCACCGCTGCTGTGCTCGCGATCGTCTTCCTCAGCATCCGGATGATCGGATTCGTCACGCTGGTGTTCATCGTGCTGTCGCCGGGCATCGCGTTCGTGTTTCTCGCGGTGCAGCTGGGCCTGTTCGGGTTCTACATGGGCATCTCGTTCGCGCCGAACCACAAGGGCATGCCCGTGGTTCCGAAGGACCTGACCCTGGACTTCCTCCGGAGGCAGGTGCTGATGAGCCGCAACGTGCGGGGGAGTCGCGTGATCGACGTCGTGATGGGCGGCCTGAACTACCAGGTCGAGCACCACCTGTTCCCGTCGATGCCCCGGCCGCACCTGCGCCGGGCAGCGCCGCTCGTCGCCGCCTACTGCGAGGCGCACGATGTGAAGTACACCCAGGTCGGGTTGTTCGCGTCCTACGCGATCGTCGTGCGCTACATCAATCGGGTCGGACTCGGACAGCGCGACGTCTTCTCGTGTCCGCTCGCCGAGCAGCGCGCCCATCTGGTCGCCGCGCCGCGCTGACCCCCGCCCACCGAGGGCGAGGTGTGTCAACCCTCTGTCGTATCGAGCGCGAGCGACGGAGGGTGGGCATTCGACATCCCCCGAGGAGGACACCATGAAGGCACTCACCTGGCAGGGCACGCGCAACGTGACGGTCGAGGAGGTGCCCGACCCGGTCATCGAGCATGCGACGGATGCGATCGTCCGGATCACCTCTTCGGCGATCTGCGGCTCGGATCTGCACCTCTACGAACTGCTCGGCCCGTTCCTCGACAAGGGCGACATCCTCGGCCACGAGCCGATGGGCGTCGTGGTCGAGGTGGGAAGCGCCGTGCGCGATCTGGCGGTCGGCGATCGAGTCGTCGTGCCGTTCAACATCTCGTGCGGCCACTGCTTCTTCTGTCTGCGCGGCCTGCAGTCCCAGTGCGAGACGACGCAGGTGAAGGAATACGGCAGCGGCGCCTCGCTGTTCGGCTACACGAAGCTCTACGGGCAGGTCCCCGGCGGGCAGGCCGAGTACCTCCGGGTCCCGCTCGCCGACTACAACCACATCAAGGTCGCCTCCGACCTGCCGGACGGGCGCTACCTCTTTCTCAGCGACATCCTGCCGACCGCCTGGCAGGGCGTCGAGTACGCGAATGTGCCGGACGGCGGAACGCTCGCCGTGATGGGACTCGGGCCGGTCGGCCAGTTCGTCGCCCGCGTCGGCGCGCACCGCGGTTATCGCGTGCTCGCGGTGGACCCCGTCGCCGAGCGACGCGAGATGGCCGCCCGACACGGCGCCGAGGTCTTCGACCTGACCGACGATGTCGTCGCAGAGCTGCGAGACCTCACGGACGGACGAGGGGCGGATGCCGTCGTCGACGCCGTCGGCATGGAGGCGCACGGCAACCCGGGAATCAAGCTCGTGCAGCGCGCTGTCGGTCTGCTGCCCGACCCCGCCGCAAGGCAGGTCTTCGACAAGGCGGGCATCGATCGCCTCGCCGCCCTCTATGCGTCGATAGACGTCGTGCGCCGCGGCGGCACGGTGTCGCTCAGCGGCGTCTACGCCGGGGATGCCGACATCATGCCCATGAAGACGCTGTTCGACAAGCAGGTCAGCATCCGCATGGGCCAGTGCAACGTCAAGCGCTGGATCGACGACCTGATGCCGCTGGTCGAGGATCTCAGCGACCCGCTCGGCGTGATGGATCTCACGACCCACACCGCACCGCTCGAAGACGCTCCGGGTCTCTATGAGACCTTCCAGCGCAAGGCCGACGGCTGCATCAAGGTCGTGCTCCAGCCCTCCACCGTCTGACGGTGACCGCCGGCTGTGCAGCCCGTACTGCGCAGCCGGCTCACGTTTCTGTCAGCCCCGCTCGGGCTCCGGACTCAGCCGGCCTTTCCCTCGGCGAGGTATCCCAGCCGGTGCAGGGTCTCGGAATTGCGCCAGCGCAGCAGAGGAGCGGTCAGCACGCTCGGCACGAGGGTGGCGGGGCCACGCACCGGCTCTTCGTCGATGCGGACGAGAGATCCGTCGCCGTGCGAACGCACTCGCAGCGTGACGCGGGCCTCGCCGATCGGCCACCCCTTCGCACGCATGACCATCCGGTGCGGGGGATCCCATTCTTCGACCACCGTCGTGTCGTCGAGCAGGGCGGGCCAGACGCCCACCGAGTGGTGCAGTTCGGCGCCGGGCTGCGGCCAGGTGTCATCGACGTCGCGCATGCGCGACGCGCCGACGACCCACGCCGGGTAGAGCCAGGCGTCGGCCAGCACCCGGAACACGTCATCGGGGCGGCAGTTCATCGTGCGCACGTTCTTGGCCATGTCGGCTCCTTCTGTGACGGTTGCCTTCATGCTCCTGCCTCCGCGTCGATCCACCGAGGGGGTTGACGGGCCGCGTGCGGCGCCGACCGGCCGTACCACAGACCCCGCATCGGCGCCTCCCCCTGGAACAGCGCACGCGTCTCTGCGAACGTCGGGTCATGGCACTCATCGATCTTCCCGTTCGCGCCGCTCGCAGACTCGGCGCTCTCGCGCACGACGACGCACCCACTCTGCTCACCCGCGGTTACGGCTTCGGTCCACGGATCTGGCGCAGGGTGCGACCGGGTGCGAGGTCGGCGCCGATGCGTCTGCTCGGTGACGACACCGTGTTCGTGCGCGGCGTCGAGGGCGTCGAGCTGTTCTACGACGAGACCCGCATCGCGCGCTCCGGGGCGATGCCGGCCCTGGTGCAGGAGAGTCTGTTCGGCCACGGCTCCGTGCACAGCCTCGACGGTGACGCGCACAAGCACCGCAAGGCGACGTTCATCGACGTCGCCTATGAAGACGAGCAGGTCGAGCGGCTGACACCATGGCTCGAGCGCGAGTGGCAGAGCGAACGTCGGGCCTGGCTCGACGGCGGAACCCGCAGCGCCTACGACGCGGCGGTCGGTGCGCTGGGCCGAGCGATCATGGGGTGGGCCGGTGTGCCCGGCACGCCCGCAGCGAAGACACGGTGGGCGGCCCGGCTCGCCCAGATCGTCGACGGCTTCGGCTCGCCGTACTCACCGGAGTACCTCGCCGCTCTGGCCAACCGCTGGTGGTCCGACCGCCACTCCGCGCGGCTCATCGAGGCCGTGCGGCACGGTGCGCTCAGTGCTGAGCCGGGGACAGCGCTCGAGCAGTGGGCGCACCACCGCGATCACGATGGCGAGTTGCTGCCCGCGCGCATCGCGGGGGTCGAGCTGCAGAACAGCATCCGTCCGATGATCGCCGTCGCGCGCTTCGTCGCGTTCGCCGCCAAGGCGCTGAACGAGCACCCCGAGTGGCGTGAGCGCATCGCCGCCGAGGCCGCCGAACGGGGCGCCCTGGTCGGTGGACCGCTGTCGATCATGTTCGCGCAGGAGATCAGACGGACGTCCCCGTTCGTGCCGATGCTCCCCGGGTGGGCGATCGCCGACGTCGAGCTCGACGGGCAGAAAGTGTATGCCGGTGACCGCGTCGTGCTCGACATCCTCGGCACCAATACCGACGACCGCTTCTGGGCGCGTCCCGAGCGGTTCGACCCGGAGCGTTTCCGCGATGTCGGCGCAGACTACGAGGCGCTCGCCGCGTTCATCCCGCATGGCGGGGCCGACGTCGCGACCGGCCATCGATGCCCCGGCGAGAAGCTCGCGATCGCGGGGCTCGCCGCAGCGGTCACGGTGCTCAGCGACCCCGGTCTGCGGATCCTCGACGACGGGCTGAACGTCAACCGGCGCCGACTGCCCACGAAGCCCCGCTCCGGGGGCAAGGTCCGCTCGGCGTCGGCACCCGCGTCGGGCGGGTGTCCCTTCCACCGGTCGTGAGACTGCGCCTGGTCGGGGACTCGGCCGCGAGTGCCCGACCGGTACGGTAGGGCACATGTCACAGGCCCTCCGGACGTTCGGGCGCATCATCGCGCGGCACTGGCCCGCGCTCATGGCCTGGTATCTCGGCGGCGAGGCTCTGCACCGTGTGCTCATCGAGTTCGCCGGATTCGTCGGCGGCCACACCACGCTCGGGGGCCTGCTGCTGCTGCCGCTGGCGGTCGCCGCTCGTCTCGTCTCGTACGTCGCGATGTATCTCACGGTGCGGCCGTCGCTGCCGCACAGCCGCAGGGAGGATGCGGGTGGCATCCGCGAGTTCGGCTCGGCCACGCTCGCGGCGATCCTGCCGTTCTTCGCGTTCTACACCGCGTGGGGTCTGCTCGACGCCGACCAGATCGAGTTCTTCCAGATCGCGCTCGCCGTGGCGCTGCCCCAGTCCGGGGAGGGATTCTCGCAGATCGGCGACCGCGGCGGACTGATCTCGGTCGGTGTGCTGCCGGTGACGGTGCTCGTGATCGCCCTGGTCGCGCGACTGCTCTTGACCCGGTTCGCCGCCAGGCTGCCGCGCTGGACGATCATCCTCGCCACCTATGCCGAGGTGCTGTGGACATTCATGCTCTTCACGCTCGTCGCACGGTGGTGGACGAGCGTCCTCGACTGGTTCGCCGAGCGCCAGGCGGTCGGCTGGCTGCGAGGATTCGGCGACTGGTTCGCCGTGAACCTCGAGCCCATCGCCGCGGTCTGGGAGGGAACGACCTGGCTCGTCGGGATCCTCGTCGCCGCACTCATCGTCCCCGCTGCCTGGCTCACCGTCGCCGGCGTGATCTTCGGCACGACCTTCGACTCGACCCCGGCGTTCTCGCCGTTCGGTGGGGGAGCGGCACGCGGCGCGGCGATGAGCATCGCGCGCACCCTGGTGATGCGGCTCGAGGGCCTCTGGGCGGCCGTCACGGTGATCTGGCGCGGCGGACCGCTGCTCTTCGGCGCCTACGCGCTGGCCTATGCGCTGTGGGCGTTCGCCGAGCAGGCGGGGACCCGCGGCGTGCTGCTGATCATCGGCGGCCATGAACGGTGGTTCTGGGCCGGGGTCTTCCCCCTCATCACCGTCGCGATCGCGGCAGTGGCCGAACCGCTGAGGGTGGCGATCGTCGCGACGGCGTACGACAGCGTCATCGGCCGCCCCCGCTCTGGCCTCGACACCCGTCCCTCAGGGGTCGATGCGGAAGCGAGCGAGGTCGTCGTCGCTCCCCTCGATGTCGAGCAGGAAGGGACCCTCGGCGTCCTCGGGCAGCAGGAACGTCAGCAGGATGCGGTACGACGCCGATTCGGGAAGGCATGAGTTCTCGCCTTCGTCGGAGGGTACGACGAGGTTCTTCCGAGAGCTGAGCCAGGTCCGATCCCTGTCGATCTCGGTGAGTGCGGCCTGCCCGCAGAGTGCGGCATCCGACCCGCCGCTCGACGCCAGTCGGATGCTGAGCACGCGTGTGTCCTCGGGCGTCTCGAACTCACCCCACTCGGTCGGGCCGAGCGTGAGCGTCTGCCCCGCGATGTCGACCGTCGACTCGGCTTCGATCACGCGATCGGTCGGCCGGATGCTGGGCACGATGTCGAGCCACACGGTGGCACCGAGCATGGCCACGGCGGCGATCGCCAGCGCGATCAGTGCCCTGCGCTGCCTCCTCCACCATGTCACGGCGCCCTCAACTCGGGGTCGTCGAGCTCGATGCTCGAAGTGCGGGGCAGATCATCGAGGTCGAGCGGGATCGTGATCAGGTCGTCGAGCTCGGCGGTGAGATACGACGAGGTGAGCCGCAGCTCGGCGCGTCCGGACGTGACATCGGGCGGCAGCTCGAAGGCCAGGGTGCCGACGGTGTCGATACCCAGCCGCAGCGGGGTCGACATCAATGACGCATCCGGTCGCTCGCTCGCCTGGAACACGTGGTCGCCGACGGCCAGCGTCGCCAGATTCATCGCAGCGTCGACTTCTGTGTGCGCGGCCGAGGCGATGACCGTCACGACGAGCCAGTTGCCCTCCGCGCTCCAGTCGGCACCCGGCACCGCGACCTCATCGGCGAAGGTCGCATCGGTCGCCGCCGCGATCAATGTGCGCGACTCGACGGGTTCGCCGAAAGATCCGCGCACCTCGGTGGGGCCGATGACGTCTTCGTCGGTGGGGGTCACGGCGGTCACGGCACCGGCGGCGATCACCAGGGCGGCACCGAGCAGCCAGGGCGTCGCGCGCCTCACGGTGCCTCCTGCGCGGTCATGGAGATGCGCGAGCTGAGTGCGGCGGGGCGCCAGCTGACGGCTCGCGACGAGAGGACGACCTGTCCGCGGCGCGTCTCCACCTCGTACACGTCGAGCGACACCGCACCGTCGGGGAACGCATCCTCGGGAATCGTCCAGGCGAAGGTCACCTGGCTGGGGACGCCCGGCTGCAGGACCACCTGCCCCGATGAGCCGTCGGCTCGCCATACGTCGACCGAGTCGGTCGCGGTGACGCCCTTCAGCGCGAGGAGCGGACTCTCGGTGTTGACGAACCCCGTGCTCACTCGGTCGGCGGTGGTGCCGACCCCGATCGGTGAATTCGAGAGGTTCTCCATCCGGGTGCTCATCACGAGGAACTTCTCGCCCGGCTCCGCCTCGAGGTACTCCGATTCGATCTCGGTGGCGAACTCGGCGCCGAGCACGGTGATCGCATACATCGAGGTGCGCGCCTCGTCATCGGGGCCGAGCATGGCCGGCGACGCCTCTGCCCGGGCGAGCCCGCCCATCGCCGCGACGACGATGGCCAGGGCGACCAGGGCGGCAGCCGCCACCCAGATCCAGCGGGGGAGCTCTGCGACGGCGTGCGCCCAGCGCGCGAGTGCCGCCCGAACGACGGTTCCGGCACGCGCGGCAGCAGGTGCGGCGAATGGCGCGGCTGATCGCGACGCGCCGTCGTGATCCCCCGTCTTGCTCACGAGGTCAGCCTACCCAGGGGGTTCGCCCGCCGGCGATCAGGAGCACGTCTCGAACACGTACTCCTCGTGCCCCGGCGTGACGAGGTCGCGATCCCGCAGCACCATCGACCCCGGCGCCTCGTCGTCGGCGCACATCTCGGCGAACGACCGCGGCAGCTCATCGGAGTACTCGATGTCGATCACGGCGTCGCCGTAGACATCGGTGAAGGCTCCGCACTCCTGATAGACGGAGCACTCCTCGACCACGGCGAAGTCGAACCCGGCGCGCTCGCGCAGCAGGGGCGCATCCTCGGCGGCGTTCTTCTGCCCGGCCGCGAGCCCGGAGTCATGTGCCACGTCGACGAGCAGCGCCGCGAGGGCGAGGTTGTCATCGAGGGTGAGCGCGCCGTCAGAGCGGGTGTACGAGTCGAGGTTGTCGAACTCCACCGCCTCGAATCCCGAGTCGGCGCACCCCTCGATCCACGGACCGACGATCTCGGCGATGCGCTCGCGGCGGTCGTCGGTCGAGGTGTCGAGCAGAGCCTCGTCCGGCCAGTCCGGGTCGAACACGGGCTCGCCGCCGCTCTGCAGCACGAGGTCGTCGGGCCAGGTGTCGAGCTCGCCCGGCTGGGTCTGGAAACCGTTCACGTAGCAGATCGAGTACAGCCCCTCGGCGGGGTCATCCGAGCGGTCCCGACCCACGATGCCGACACCGTCGGCGGGTGCATAGGCGCCGCCGAGCTGGTAGTCGGGTGTCGCTCCCGCCGGTGGAGGCAGGAAAGGCGCAGGCGGGTCGGAGATGGTCGTGACGCAGCCCGAGAGGGCGAGGACCAGCGCGGCGACGGCGGTGACCGCGACCGTCGCGCGCCTCAGCTGCCGGCCCCGTACAGAGCGGCGATCTCTTTCGAACCCATCCCTTGATCGTACGTGCCGTGCTGGGGCCATCCGGCCGGGGAGTCCTCCCACTCCTCCTGGCGGCCGTAGGGGAGCAGGTCGACGAGCCCCTGCAGCTGACTCATGCGCTCGGTGCCTCGTCCGTTCGTGTGCCAGGTGCGATGCACGGTGTCGCCGTCGCGCAGGAAGACGTTCACGCCGAAGCCCTCGTTCGGACCGGCATCCATGTCGGCGCCGAACGTGCTGTCGGCGCTCGAGAACCACGTCATGCGATTGCCCACCCGGTCGCGGTAGGCCAGTGCCTCATCGATCGGCCCGTTCGTCACGATCACGAAGCGGGCGTCGTAGTACCGCTCGAGGAAGTCGAGCCGCGTGAACTGCGAGGTGAAGCCGGTGCACCCTGGGCACTGCCACTCGTTGCCGTCGGTCCACATGTGGTTGTAGACGATGAGCTGTCGATGCTCGCCGAAGATCTCCGACAGCGAGACAGGACCGTCGGCCCCGACGAGCGTGTAGTCGGGCAGCTCGACCATCGGCAGCCGCCGTCGCTGGGCCGCGATCGCATCGAGCTCTCGCGTCGCCGCCTTCTCCCGCACGCGCAGTGCGTCGAGCTCGCGCCGCCACGTGTCGGCGTCGACGACGGGCGGAAGGGGCGTCTGGGTGGTGCTCACGGTGGACCTCCGGATGCTCGGGAAGACGGTGCCCCCAGTGTGCGCTCGCCCACCGACATCGTCAACCGATCGGCGAAGGGGCCCCGTCGACCGCGGGCGCATCGACCTCTTCGGCCGGATTGCGTCGGATGCCGATCCACGACACGACGCCGCCGAGCACGAGCAGCGCGGCCGTGACCCAGGCCGCGTTGTGGAAGCCCGCGAGGTCGAGCGTGCCGCCGATGATGGTCGACAGCATGGCGACGACGAGCAGTCCGGCGACGCGCGAGACCGCGTTGTTCACCGCGGAGGCGATGCCCGAGCGCGACTCGTCGATCGCGCCGAGGATCGCCGAGGTGAGCGGAGCCACGGTGAGCGAGAGCCCGAGACCCAGCACGATCATGGCGGGCAGCACCTGCCACCAGTAGTCGAAGTCCTCGCTGACGACGAGCAGCATGAGGGCGCCGACGGCCATGACGAGCGGACCGACCGTCATGAAGATCCGTGGACCGAAGCGCCCGGCCCATGAGCCTGCGCGCGAGCTGATCAGGATCATCAGGATGGTCATCGGCAGGCTCGCGAGGCCGGCGGCGGTGGCGCTGAGACCGGCGCCCTGCTGCAGGTAGACGCCCACGACGAAGCCGTTCAGCGACAGAGCGGCGTAGACGAAGAGAGTGGCGAGGTTGCCCCAGGCGAAATCGCGCACCCGGAACAGCGAGAGCGGCATGAGGGGAGAGGCCGACCTCTGCTGCCGCACCAGGAACCAGGCGAAGAGCGCAGCTCCGATCAGGCCGGGCAGCCAGATGGCGGGGGACTGCCAGCCGAGGTTCGGCTGCTCGATCAGCGCGAACACGACCGCGCCGAGGCCGATCGCGCACAGGGCTCCGCTGAGCCAGTCGACGCTCACCCCGCTCGGGTGCTCCTTCAGCTTCAGCCGGGAGAGCAGCACGAGGGTGACGGCGATCGGCACGACGTTGATGAGGAACACGAATCGCCACGACAGGAAGTCGACGAAGAGTCCACCGAGCAGCGGGCCGACGAGCTGCGCGGCAGTGGTGAATGCGGTCCACACGCCGATCGCCCGTGACTGCACGTCGGCGCGCATGGTCGCCGTGATCAGCGCGAGCGAGCTCGGCACGAGCAGAGCGCCGGCTGCTCCCTGCGCGGCGCGCGCGATGATCAGGATGAGGGGATCGGCGGCGGCGGCGACCGCGACGGATGCCACGCCGAAGGCGATGAGGCCGATGCGCATCACGAGCACCCGGCCGTAGGCGTCCGACAGCGATCCCGCGAGCAGGATCAGCGCGCTGAGGGTGATGAGGTACGCGTCGACCACCCACTGCTGCGTGGTGATGCCGCCGCCGAGTTCATCGCTGATCGCAGGCAGCGCGACCGTCACGACGGTGCCGTCTAGGAAGGTCACGAAGGATGCGAGGACGGCGATGGAGATCACGAGCCGCTGCAGCGGCGCGAAGCGAGAGGATGCCACACGCTGACACTACTGCCGCCGCGGACATGACGGGCGGTCAGATGGCAGTCGTGCTCGCGCGATACAGGTCGCGCAGACCCGCTGTGCCGTGCTCGGCATAGGCCCGTCGCTGTCGCTCGGCACCCGTGCCGTCGGTGCGGATGCGAGCGATGCCCTCGGCGACGAAGTCCTCGTCGCCCAGTCGAGCGAGTGCGGGGCGCAGTCTGTCGAGCAGATCTCGCGCGACGTCCCAGAACGACGCGATCCCGCCGTTCGCCGGGTCGACGAGACGCGCCTCGGTTCCGAATCTCGCTGCCGTCCACAGGGAGGCATCGATCGCGTCGACGCCGATCTCGGGTGCATCATCGATCGCGTCGCTCACCATCAGAGCGCGCGTGAGGGCCACGGCGAGCAGCGTGTCGTCGACCGTCAGTTGCGCGTCGAACACCCTCACCTCGACGGTGGGGAAGCGCTCGGACAGGCGGATGGCCCATGACAGCGAGCCGGCATCCGCGATCGCTTTCATCGCGACGAGCTGCTCGACGTGTACACGGTAGTCGGCGAGATCGCGGAAGTGCGGAGGGCTCCACGACGACGGCAATCGTCGGATCAGGATGCTGCGCCAGCTGGCGAACCCCGAATCCCTGCCGTGTGCGAAGGGCGCGTTGCCGGTGAGAGCCAGCAGAACGGGAAGCCACGGTCGCACGCGATTGAGCACGCGGACGCGCTCTTCGTCGTCCACCACCTCGACATGCACGTGCAGCCCGTTGACCTCGTGCTCGCGGGTGATCTCGACGAGCTGCGCGTCCACCGCGTCGTAGTGGGGCGAAGAGACCACCGTCAGGCGCTTCGGTGAGATGAACGGGGTGCCGATGGAGGCGAAGACCGCACCCTGATCGGCGGCGTACGTGCCGATCAGGCTGCGCGTGCGTCGCAGCTGCGCCTCGGCATCCGCCCTGGTGGTCGCGGGCGATGTCGCCGACTCGAGCTGACAGGTGAGGTATTCGGGGGTGAGGCCCGCAGCAGCGTCCTCGGGGATGCGCTCGCGGGTGGCTGGGCTCATGGCCGCGGGTACGAGTGTCTGCTCATCGAGCAGGACGAACTCCTCCTCGACGCCGAACCGGGCCATATACGCGAGCCCTAGTGGTCGCGCAACGCCGAGATGAGCTCGGCCTTGCGCTGACGGCTGTAACCGGTGAGGCCGATCTCCTTGGCGCGGGCGCGCAGTTCGTCGACGGTCCAGTCCTCGTAGTCGCCGTGTTCGCCGCCTCGGCGCCCGACAGCGCTTCGGCCGTCGCGGGCGGCGGCGTTCGAGATGCGGGCGGCCTTCTCCTTCGAGGCGCCGTCGTCGCGGAGCTCTTCGTACAGCTCCGGATCCTTCAGCGAGTTGTTCCTGCGTCCTGGCATGTCGTGTGCTCCTCTCGCACGGCGGGAAGGCCCGAGTCAAGGCCCTCGGGGCATGGGATGAGGCGGTCTAGGTTGGGAGACCGTAGATGGGCGCCTCCCCCGCGCCCCGAGAAGGGAAGACCGATGAACATCCTGCTGATCATCATCATCGTCGTCGCCATCATCCTGGCGATCACCGGCGGACTCGTGCAGTCCCTGCAGTTCCTCCTGTGGGTCGGCCTGGTGCTGCTGGCCATCGCGGTCATCGCCTGGTTGATCCGAGCGATCTCCGGCAACCGCACCCGCTGATCCGCGCAGTGAGGCCCGCTCCGGCGGGCCTCACTCCGTCCGGGATCAGTCCCTGGAGCTGTCGCGCAGGTTGTCGCCGACGTTCTTGGCGGCGTCCTTCACGTTCTCGCCGACCTGCTTGGCGGAGGCCTTCGCCTGATCGCCGCGGCCCTCGGCTTCGAGCTTCTCGTTGTCGGTCGCCTTTCCGACGCCCTCCTTGATCTTTCCGCCGGCCTTCTCCGCTGCGTTCTTGATGTCGTCTGCTCCACTCATGGGGCTCTTCCTTTCATCAGTCGATCAATGTCCGTCCACCGTTCCACGGGACGAGAATCCTGCACACGGGATTGACAACGACGAGCACTCGTGACAGCGTCCGCCGGGCATCGACGTGGATGCCGCACACGACTAACCTGGCCCCAGGCGGGTGGTCCTGCCCGCTCTCACCTCGGCTGCGGCCGACGAAGGAAGCGGTAGAAAATGGACTCGATGATGATGGGCGCCATGCGCTCGAACATGATGTCGATGCCCGACATGGCGACGATGGACATGTCCGTCTTGCAGGCCTGCATGGACGCGTGTTCGGCGTGCGAGCAGGCGTGCACGGTGTGCTCGACGCAGATGATGGACTGCTCGCCCGCCTGCATGAACTGCGCCGACATGTGCAACACCATGATGCGGTCGATGATGCGGATGCAGGGCATGACCCCCGCGTCGATGATGTCCATGCTCGACGCCTGCATCGCGATGTGCCAGACGTGCATGGACGAGTGCATGCAGCACGCCGACCACAGCGAGGTCTGCAAGATGTGCGCTCAGGCCTGCAAGGACTGCATGGACGCATGCATGGCCGTCAAGGACATGATGATGGCGACCGCCTGAGCCGCATCCCCTGTCATCGAGCGAGGACGGCCAGGCCGCCCGAGACGACGCGCGCTCAGCCGAGCGCGACGTTGAACTGCGCGCGGCCGACGGCCAGCACGCCGTAGCGCACGTGCAGCGCGATCGGCGTGCCCGCGGGTGCCTCGAGCGCCGCACCCGACGCGTTCCACAGCGTGTGCGTGGCGTCGTCGAGCGTGCGCACGAGGAGCTCGCCCGTGGTCGCGTCGGCGTGCTCGACGATCGCGTCCGCCCACTCGCTCGGCGTCGCCGACGCGATGCGCGCCTGAATCAGGTGCAGCGCGTGGCCCGCCTCGAAGGATGAGCAGGCGAAGCCGTGACGGCACATGCACGCCGAACGCTCGCGCACCGAGAGGGGCGAAAGGTGGTTCAGCGGCGTGGACACGGCGGTCTCCTTCGTGAGCGGACGTTCCGGCAAGAGTAGGTCGGTCGCGCGAGAGACGGAACCCGGGCCGACACGCTGTGAAACAAACGGGCGTAGACTCGCCGGGTGCTGTTGTCGAAGAGTGCTCTCCGGATCCCGGATCGAGCGCAGATGGGAGCCGTGGGCGCGTTCAGCGCCACGGACAGAGGCTGACGATCGGCCGGAGGCGGAACACCCCGTCTCCGGAGCCTCGTCGTACCCGGCATCCACTCGGATGCCCGCTCCTGTTCCTTCTTCCGCCGCTGCCTGCGGCCCACACGAAAGCACTCTCCTCATGCGTCCCATCGACGAGCGCACCCTGCGCGCCTCCTTCATCAACGCCTCCCGCAAAGAGGTCTCCGACCTCACGCTGCCCGTCGGCTTCGCCGACCTCGACTTCGACAGGCTCGACTACCTGGGATGGGTCGACCCCAAGCTGCCCCGCCGCTCGTATGTCGTCGCGTGGGTCGACGACGTCGCCACCGGGGTGATCCTCCAGCGAGCCGAGCAGCGCGTGATCGCGCGTGCGCAGTGCTCATGGTGCGAAGACGTGACCCTCCGCAACGACGTGCAGCTCTATGCAGCCCGCAAGGCCGGACCCGCGGGGCGCAAGGGAGACACCATCGGCACCCTCGTGTGCGCCGAGTTCGGATGCTCGAAGAACGTGCGGGTGCTGCCGCCGCTGGCCTACGACGGCTATGACCGCGAGCTCGCGCGCGAGCTGCGCATCCTCAAGCTGCAGGAGCACGTGAGCGCTTTCATCGCGGCCGTGCGGAGCTGATCCTCACACGATCTCGAGTCGCGCCACCGTCTCCTCGTCATCGCAGGCGCTTCCGACCCACAGGCGGATCGCGCCCGGCTCGACGCGCTTCACGCCGTCGAGTCCCGTGAAGGCGAGTCGGTCGATCGGCACGTCGAACTCGACGAGCGCATCGGCGCCGGGCGCGAGCGTGACCCGCCGGAAGTCCAGCAGCTGGGCGACCGGGCGGGTCACGCTCCCGACCTCGTCGTGCGCATACAGCTGCACGACATCCGTCGCTGCGACCTCGCCGGTGTTGCGCACCCGCACCGTCGCCCGGAAGATCTCGCCCGCGGCGATCGACGCGGGCGCGGTGAGCTCGTCGTGTGCGAACGTCGTGTAGCTCAGACCGAAGCCGAAGGGTCGCACCGGGGTGGAGTCGGCGCTGGTGACATCCGTGCGTCCGCCGAGCACGGGGTGCAGGTACGAGTACGGCTGCGCCCCGGCCGATCGCGGCAGCGACACCGGCAGACGCCCCGACGGTGCGACGCGACCGCTCAGCAGCCGCGCGAGAGCGGGGCCGCCCTCCTCGCCGGGGAAGAACGTCTGGAGCACCGCGGCGGGGATTCCCGCAGACGCCGTGCTCGTCGTCGCCGAGGCGTCGACCGCTCCGAGACCGGTCATGGTCCCGGCGGCGCCCGCGCGAGCAGGCAGAGCCCAGTCGAGCACGTATGGACGCCCGGTCATCGCGATCAGGATCACCGGAGTGCCGGTCGCGACGACAGCCTCGACCAGCTCGCGCTGGACGCCGGGGAGCTCGAGGTCGTCGACGTCGTTTCCCTCGCCGACCGTGCCTCGTCCGAAGAGGCCCGCGCGGTCGCCGACGACGACGATCGCGACGTCGGCGGCTGCGGCGGCCTCGACGGCGGCCGGGATGCCGGAGCGGTCGGAGCCCTCGACCCCGCATCCGATCGTCGAGGTGATGTCAGCTGCGGGGAACTCGGCGCGCAGCGATCCGGTGACCGTCGGCAGCTCGATTCCCGCGGGGGTGTCGGGGTGATGAGCGAGCACGTGGTTGACGAACGAGTAGCAGCCCATCAGCGCTTCAGTGCTGTCGGCATTGGGGCCTATCACCGCGATCCGCGAGGTCGTCGTCGGGGCGAGGGGGAGTGCGCCGTCGTTGCTCAGCAGCACGACCGACTCTTCGGCGAGGCGCCGTGCGAGCGCGCGGTGCTCGGCCGGATCGAGATCGATGGCGGTCGGAGGAGTGTCGAAGTCGGCATCCAGCAGCCCGAGCTCCTCCTTCTGCGCGAGCACCCGGCCCACCGCCCTGTCGAGGATCTCCGGTGAGAGCCGACCGTCGCGCACCTGCTCGGGGAGGGTGACGAAGGCGTCGGGCGAGGGCAGCTCGACGTCGATTCCCGCGGTGAGCGCGAGCCGGGCGGCATCAGCCGAGTCGGCGGCCGCGCGGTGCATGCTGTGCAGGAAATCGACGGCGAAATAGTCCGACACGACCACTCCGTCGAATCCCCAGCGGTCGCGCAGGATGCCGGTGAGATAGCGCGCGTCGGCCGTGACGGGCACCCCGTCGATGTCGACGTAGGAGTTCATGACGCTGCGGGCACCGCCCTCGTGGATCGCCATCTCGAACGGCGGGAGCAGCACGTCCTCGATCTCGCGCAGGCCTGCGCTCACGGGGGCATGGTTGCGTCCGGCCTTCGAGGCGGAGTATCCGATGAAGTGCTTGAGGGTCGCGTGCACGCCCTCAGACTGCAGGCCGCGGACATAGGCGGTGCCCACCCGGCCGACGACCAGGGGGTCTTCGGCGATGCACTCGTCGACCCGACCCCAGCGGGGGTCGCGGATCACATCGAGCACCGGAGCCAGACCCTGATGGATGCCGAGGGACCGCATGGACGAGCCGATGGCCCGACCGACCTCCTCGACCAGCTCGGGGTCGAAGGCCGCGCCCCACGCCAGCGGCGTCGGGAAGGTCGCCGCCTTCCACGCGGCGAGGCCCGTCAGGCATTCCTCGTGCACGAGCGCCGGAATGCCCAGTCGCGTCTGCTGCTGCAGTCGCCGCTGCTCGGTCCACAGCCAGGCGGCCCGCTCGACGGGGTCGACGGGGCGGGTGCCGTACACACGCGTGAGGTGTCCGATGCCGTGCGTGGAGGCATCCTCGTAGCGCGTCGAGCTCTTCTTCTCGCCCGACATCGGGGCGACCACCTCGACGCCCTGGTCGACCCAGAAGCCGACGAGCTGCGCCTGCTTCTCTTCCAGAGTCATGCGGGCGAGGAGCGCCTCGACGCGGGGGGAGTGCGGCGCGGAGCCTGCGGGCTGCAACATCATGTTCTCTTTCTCGTTCTCGTCGACGTGGGGTGTCGCGACGGCGACCGCATCAGCCCTTGACTGCACCGGTCAGCCCTCCCACGATGCGCCGCTCGAACAGGCTGAAGAAGATCAGCGCCGGGATCATCGACAGCGATGTGAACGCGAGCACCTTCGCGGTGTCCACGGAGTATTGGGATGCGAACGACTGCACGCCGAGGGGCAGCGTGAACGCCGCATCGTCGTTGAGGATGAACAGCGGCAGCAGGTAGCCGTTCCAGCTGCCGATGAACGCCAGGATGCCCGTGGTGATGACCCCGGGGAGTGAGAGCGGCAGCACCATCCGCCAGAAGAACCCGATGCGACTGCATCCGTCGATGAACGCGGCCTCCTGGATCTCGTCGGGGATGGCGCGCAGGAACGGCACGAGGATGATGATCGTCGTCGGCAGCGCGAACGCGATCTGGGGCAGGATCACTCCGCCGAGCGAGTTCATGAGCCCGAGACTGCGCACCACGATGTACAGCGGGGTGATCGCCACGGTCAGGGGGAACATCAGCCCGGCGGCGAAGAACGCGTAGAGCACCCCGCGGCCGGCGAACCGGTATCTCGCGAGGACGTAGGCCGCCATGAGTCCCAGGGCCACCGTGCCGACGGTGGTGGCGAGAGCGACGATGGTCGAGTTGCCCACGAGCCGCCAGAACACGCTGCCGGTGAGCACGTCGAGGTAGTTCGACACCACCCACGGCTGCGGGAACCCCGACGGATCGGTCGTGATCTGCGCGTTCGTGCGGAACCCGCCGGTGATGATGTAGGCGATGGGCGCCAGCATCAGACCGACCGCGATCAGCGCGACGAAGTACACGGCGGGGTTGGCCCACGGCAGCCGCGGCTTCGCGACGCGACCCGTGCGGGCCTTGCGCTGGGTGACGAGCACCGAGGTGGCGGTCATCGGACGGACTCCTTCTGTGTGGTGGCGTCGGCAGTCGCGCGGGCGTCTGCGTCGGCCTCCTGCGGCGCGGCGTCCTGCCGCGCACGGGATCGGGTGCTCTTCTTCCGGCCGGAGGCACCGGTGAGGGCGCCGTCGGTGTCCTTGCGCAGCACGGCACGCTGATAGATGAGAGCGACCACGAGCGAGATGAGGAAGAGCACGACCGCGACCGCGTTGCCGTAGCCGTAGTTGCCGGCGTTGCGTCCTTCGGAGACCATGTAGGTCGCCATCGTCGAGGTGCCGGCGGTGGAGGCGATGTACTGCCCCCAGATGATGTAGACGAGGTCGAACAGCTGCAGCGAGCCGATTATCGACAGGAACGCCCAGATGCGCAGAGTGGGTGCGAGCAGCGGCAGCGTGATCCGCCACTGGATCTGCCAGTAGGACGCGCCGTCGATGGCCGCGGCCTCGTTCAGCTCCTCGGGAATGCCCTGCAGGCCGGCGAGGAACAGGATGACCGCGAAGCCGACGTACTTCCAGGTGATGATCGCCATCAGCGTCCAGATCGCGATCCCGGGGTCCGACAGCCAGTCGGTCGCCAGGAATCCCAGACCCATGTTGGTCAGCATCGCGTTGAGCGCGCCGTTGGTCTGCAGCATCAGGCTCCACCCCGTGCCCACGACGACCTCGGAGATCACGTAGGGCACGAAGATCAGCACGCGGATCAGCGACTGACCTCGCATCTTGCGGTTCAGCAGCAGCGCCAGCACGATGGCGACCGGACCCTGGAGCACGAGGGAGAACACCAGGATGAAGCCGTTGTGCGCGAGCGCGTCGTGGAAGAGGGGATCCTGAAGGATCGTGAGGTAGTTCTTCAACCCGACGAAATCGGTGGGCGGGCCGTAGCCCTGCCAGCTGAAGAACCCGTAGTACGCCGCCATCAGCACCGGGAAGATGACGAAGGCGAGGAAGACGAGCAGGGCGGGCCCGGCCAGAAGCATCACTTCCAGCCGGGCACGCGTGTCACGCTTTCGCTGCGGCATCCTGCACAGCCTTGACCAGGTCCTCCGCGCTGCTGTTGCCCGCGAGCAGGTCGACCACCGCGACGTTCAGCGCATTGCCCACGTTCTGGCCGTAGACCGTGTCGAGCCACTGCGTCGCATACGGAGCCGCGTTGTAGGCCTCGAGGATCGTCTGCAGGTAGGGCTCGGTGACGGCCTCCTGAGCGACGGTGTTGACCGGCGGTGCGTTGAAGGCCTTGTAGTACGCCGTCTGCACGTCTGACGTGCCGATGTAGTTCAAGAAGTCCACGCAGGCGTCCGGCGCATCGACCGAGCACGAGTAGCCGTCGACGCCGCCCATCATCGAACCGGGCTCGCCGTCTCCGCCCTCGACCTCGGGGAACGGGAACCAGCTGAGGTCGGCCAGCGGCTTCTGGTCAGGGGTGAGCGAGCCGATGACTCCGGGGTTCCAGGCGCCCATGAGCTCCATGGCGGCCTGGTGGTTCGCGATGAGGCCGGCGGAGCTGCCGGCGCCCTGCTGTGCCGGAGTCGTCAGGAAGCCCGAGTTGAAGGGCTCGGTCTCGGCGAACGACTGCAGGTCCTCACCCGCACGCACCCAGCACTCGTCGCTGAAGTCCATCTCGTCTGCGGCCTTGGCGAGCGTGTCCGAGCTGCACTCGCGCAGTGCGAGCCAGTAGTACCAGTGCGCGGCGGGCCAGGCGTCCTTGGCGCCCAGCGCGATCGGGTCGATGCCGGCGCCCTTGAGCGCGACCGTGGCCTCTTCGAGCTCGTCGAGGGTGGTCGGGTTCTCGGTGATGCCGGCCTGATCGAAGAGGTCCTGGCTGTAGAACAGGCCGCCGGGCAGCACGGCGACGGGCATGGCGTAGATCTTGCCGTCGAGGCTGTTCGCCGAGTACGACGCGTCGGGGATCTCGTCGGCGGCAGGACCCGAGATGGCGTCGGTGAGGTCCTTCAGCTGGCCGGCCTTGACCATCGCGGCCATCTTGCCGCCGCCGCGCTGCAGGAAGATGTCGGGAGCGTCTCCCGAATTGAGGGCGGTCTGCAGCTTTCCGTCGAGATCCTCGTTCTGGATCGACTGGATGTCGATCGTGACGCCCGGGTTGTCCTTCTCGAAATCGGCGACCGTCTGCTCCCAGAACTCCACTCCGGGGCCTGTCGTGGAGTTGTGCCAGAGGGTCATGCTGGTGTCGCCGCCGTCGCCGGTGCCGGACGAGTCTGCGGTGCAGCCCGAGAGCGCGAGCGCTCCGACGGCCATTGCTGCGACCGCGGAGGCGAGGGGGAGCCTTCTGCTGTTCATGTGATCGTTCTCCTCATCGAGTTGCGCGCCGCTTCGCTGCGGGGCGCCTGCGGACGCTCAGTCGAGACCGCAGTGGCATGAGTCTCCAGTCGGAGCACTCGTCCGTCAAACGTTTTCGAAAACAGTTTCCATATACCGCTGTGCCGGACTACGCTGGCGTCTCATGGGGGGCCGAACGACGATCCACGATGTCGCGAAAGCGGCGGGGGTGTCGGTGTCGACCGTCTCGAAGGCGGTGAACGGTCGATACGGGATCGCGGATGCCACGGTGCAGCGCGTCCTCGACGCGGTGAAGCAGCTCGGGTACGAGTCGAGCCTCGTCGCGAGCAGCATGAGGGCACGGCGCACGGGGGTGATCGGCGTTCTCCTGGCGGACTTCGAGCCCTTCAGTGCCGAGATCCTCAAGGGCGTCGGCTCGGCGGTGCACGACACGGCGTTCGACCTCCTCGCCTACAGCGGGTCGCACCTCGGCGCAGGCGACGGCTGGGAGCGGCGATCGCTGAGCAGGCTCTCGGGCACGCTGATCGATGCGGCGATCATGGTCACCCCCACGGTCGTGAGCGCCGGCACCGAGATCCCGGTGGTCGCGATCGATCCCCACACGGGCCGGGCCGACCTGCCCACGGTCGAATCCGACAGCTTCGGCGGCGCTCTCACGGCGACCAGACACCTGATCGAGCTCGGCCATCGCCGGATCGGATTCGTCGCGGGCCGCCCGGATCTCCGATCCGCCGGGCTCCGTGACGCCGGCTACCGCAGGGCGCTCTCCGACGCGGGGATCCCGCTCGATCCGTCGCTGGTGGGCATCGGCCGCTACGAGCTCGACGCGACCAGGGAGTCCGCCCGCATCATGCTGAGCGGCGAATCCCGACCGACGGCGATCTTCGCGGCGAACGACCTGTCGGCGATCGCGGTCATCGATGTCGCTCACGAGCTGGGGCTGCGGGTGCCGGATGATCTGTCGGTGATCGGGTTCGACGACGTGCCGGAGGCGACCAGAAGGACGCTGCCGCTCACGACGATCCAGCAGCCGATGCGCAGACTCGGGGCCGTCGCAGCCGACATGGTGTTCACGCTGCTCTCGGGGCGGGAGATCGACGAGATGCACGTGATCCTGCCGACGCGGCTGGTGGTGCGGGCTACGACCGCCCCGCCCCGGTGACCTGCGCTCTCGTGGCTTCCGCTCCGGTGGTTTCCGCTCCCGTGGCTTCCGCTCCCGTGACTTCGCGCACGCGCTGCCACGCGGCATCCGACAGCTCCGTCGACAGCCTCAGGAACTCGGCGATGCTGTGCCTTCCCGGCCAGTCGGCCGGCAGCATCGAGGGCGGCAGGCCCGGATCGACGTAGGGCAGCACGCGCCAGCGGTCGATCAGCTGCACGTAGGCGGCGAACGGCGCCTCCGGAAGCGTCTCGAGCGACGACTGGAACTCGAGGTGCTCGGCACGCAGGGCGTCGAGGTCCCACCAGTCCGCGGCCGCCTCGGGCAGGGTGCGCGCGGTCGTCGGAGTGCCGGCCTGGAACAGCGTCACCCACTCACTGGCGTCGAGATCGTCGACGATCTCGAGAACCTCGCCCTGCAGATGCCCCGGGCAGATCCACAGGGCGGGAGACACGACGCCCGCCCCGATCCACTGCAGGCGACGGCGCAGCTGGTGCCTCGTGGCGCGGGCGCTCTCGGGCATCGAGAAAGAGACGAGGCACCAGCTGTCGGCATCCGTCATCTCGCGCATCTCGAAGATGCGTCGATCACCCCGCTCGAGCATCGTGGCGGCATCAGGGTTGAGCCGATAGCCGACGGCGTGTCTGCGCTCGGCGAGCAGCAGTCCCTTCTGCTTGAGGCGTGTGACGCCGGTGCGTGCCTGCGCCGTGGGGATCCCGAGATCGCCGGCGAGCGCGACCAGATCGGCCGTCGAGATCCAGTCGCCGAGCGGTCGCAGATACAGCCCCACCAGGGTGCGCAGCAGCGATGCCGTGCTGCCTGGGCGTGCATCGATGTCGTCGAGCACGGGTCCCGCGGCGATCTGCTCGGTGGGCTCAGCGGTCATGCGACTCCAGGGCGTCGCGCACGGCGAGGACGCCGGTGAGCGTCTCGACATATGAGGTGCTGAGCGGCGAGAGCCCCAGGCGGATGCCATCGGGGAAGCGGAAGTCGGGGATGATTCCGTCGGCCCACAGGCGCTGCGTCACGGCGCGGAAATCAGGGTGGCCGATCGTCACGTGGCTTCCTCGGAGTGCGGCGTCGCGCGTGCTGAGCAGCCGCACGCCGAGCGGGGCGAGCGCCTCGTCATAGGCACGGACGGCGAAGTCGGTGAGCGAGAGGGACTTCTCGCGGATCGCCTCGATCGACGCCTGCTCGATGAGGTCGAGCATGCCCTGCATCGCGAGCATGGAGGTGATCGGGGGAGTGCCGCTGAGCAGCTGCCGGATGTCGCCGGCCGGGACGTACTCCGGCCCCATCGCGAAGATGTCGGCGGCGCTCCACCAGCCCTGGATCGGCTGGCGCAGGACGCCCTGGTGCTCGCGTCGCAGGTAGGCGAACGCGGGGGAGCCGGGGCCGCCGTTGAGGTACTTGTACGTGCATCCGACCGCCATGTCGACGCCCCAGGCGTCGAGCTGCATCGGGATCACGCCGGCCGAGTGGCAGAGGTCCCACATCATGAGGGCTCCGACCTCGTGCACCGCGGTCGTGATGCCTGGCATGTCGGCGAGGGCGCCGGAGCGGTAGTCGACGTGGCTGAGAGAGACGAGCGCCGTGCGCTCGGAGATGGCGGCGACGACATCGGCGATCTGCACGCCGAGCACCGGGTCGGGCTCGATCCAGCGCACCGTCATGCCGGTCTCAGCCGCGACGCCCTCTGCCATGAACCGGTCGGTGGGGAAGTTGCCCGCCTCGATCACGAGCTCGGTGCGCGACGGGTCGGCGGTCGCGCCGGCGCGCATCAGCTTGTAGATCAGCACGCTCGTGGAGTCGGCCACGACGGTCTGGCCCGCGGCGGCTCCGAGCGTGAGGCTGCCGATGCGATCGCCGAGCTCCATCGGCAGCGCCATCCACTGCTCGTCCCACGAGCGGATCAGCCGGGTGCCCCAGTCGTCGCGCACGAACGCCGAGAGCTTCTCGGGTGTGTCTTTCAGCGGCCGCCCGAGCGAGTTGCCGTCGAGGTAGGCGCCGACGCCCGGGGCCTCGGCGAACGCCTCGAGGTGGGCGTGCAGCGGGTCGGCGGCGTCGAGGGCGCCGGCGAGGTCGAGGAGCGAGCGTTCGATGGTCGCGGCGTCGCGGGTGTCGGTCATGTCAAGCCTTCAGATCGGCGCTGGTCAGCGGGCGGGCGAGTGTCGGGTCGGCGTCGGTGCCGGGGAGCCTCAGGAGGAGTGCAGCAGGGTCGAGAGGGTTCTGCGGTGCGAGGGCGCGCAACAGGTCGATGCCGTCGAGACCCGCGTCGCGGAGGGCAGTCAGTTCGCTCGGGTTCAGACCGACGGGCATCGGGCCGTTGCCCATGTCGGTGCCGTAGAGCACGGTGCCGCCGGCGGCATGGAAGCGGCGGACGTTGTCGACCGCTGTGGCGTGCGTGTCGCCCTCGTGGATGGCGAGCGTCGAGATCCACGAGACGGATGCTGCCTGGGCGGTGACCTCGGCATCGTCGAGTCGCTCGGTGAACGGGGCGTGTGCGAGGCGCGCGGCGCCGAGGCGGACTGCTCGCTGCGCTTCTCCCACGCCTTCGGCATGGGCGACGACGGGGAGGCCGCGTGCGGCGGCGGCCTCGACGATCGCGCGGAACAGGAGGTCGCTGAAGACGGGCCCGGCAGTGCTGTTGTTCGCGACCTTGATGCAGGATGCTCCGGCATCCGCCATCTCCGCGACGGCCGCGGTGGCTGCTGCGGTGTCTGCGATCTCGCGGAAGGACCCCGCTGGAGCCCAGTCGCGGTCGCTCGGGTACCCGCCGACGGACGTGAGGAACGCACCCGCGAACTCGACGGCGACGGCGTGTGGGCGTTTCGTCTGGCTGCGCTCGCTCGACGACCGGGGTGCGGCGGCTTTCTGGTCGTTGAGCGAGGGAGCGCCAGCGACCGAGACGAAACGCGCCGCGCCTTCGGACAGCGCGGCGACCGCCGCAGGGTTCCCGCCGAGGTCGATCACGCGTCCGAGAGTCGAGTCATGCAGCAGTGCGTGATCGACGAGCTGGAGGTGCACGTGGTGGTCGGTGAAGCCGCCGACGATCACGCCGTCGAGCCTCGGCAGGTCGGACAGACGCAGATCGGATGCCGGTGATCCGGGGCGCAGCAGCATCCGTCCGTCGACCATCTCGATGGTGCCGTCGCGCCATTCCTCGCCATCGAAGAAGGTCGCAGCGTTCATCAGCCGCCGATCTCGGTGCGCACGGTGTAGAGCTCGGGGAAGAACGTCAGGTCGAGAGCGCGCTGCAGGAAGCCGACTCCGCTCGAGCCGCCGGTGCCGACCTTCATTCCGATCGTGCGGGCGACGGTCTTCAGGTGGCGGAAGCGCCAGAACTGGAAGTTGTCTTCGAGGTCTACGAGGTCTTCGCAGGCCTCGTAGAGGTCCCAGTGCTGTTGATGGTTCTGGTAGATCTCGCGGATCGCGGGCACCAGTTCGGGTGTCTCGCGGTAAGGCAGGCGCACGTCGCGCTCGAGGATCTCGGCCGGGATCGGCAGGCCGCGCCGCGAGGCGTAGCGCAGGAACTCGTCGTAGAGCGTGGGCTTGTGCCACTCGGCCGTGAGCAGCGCGAGGTTGGCGGGGTGGTCGGCGAAGACGCTGAGCATCTTCTCGTTCTTGTTGCCGAGGGCGAACTCGACCGCGCGGTACTGCACCGACTGGAAGCCCGAGGAGTTGCCGAGCGCTCCGCGGAACTGCGCGTACTCGGTGGGGGTGAGGGTCGCGAGGATCGCCCACTGCTGCGTCATCACGTCTTGGATGCGCTTGACCCGGGCCACCCGCTTCAGTGCCTCGCGCAGGTCATCGCTCGCGAGCAGTTCGCGGGCGGATGACAGCTCATGCAGCAGCTGCTTCAGCCAGAGCTCGGTGGTCTGGTGCTGGATGATGAACAGCAGCTCATCGTGGTGCTCGGGGACGCTGACCGGATTCTGCGCGGTGAGCAGCTGGTCGAGCGACAGGTACGACCCGTAGGTCATGCGGCCGGACAGATCGGTGACGATGCCGGCCTCGAGCTCGCGCTCGTTGTTCTCGGTGCTCATGGGTCGCTTCCTGTCGTGACGGACAGGCCAAACATATAACAATCGTGGCGAGCGTCACAATAGTGAAATGTCGCGCTGGTGCTGATCAGCGAGTCAGAGCGCGGGCGTCCTCGGCGGCGGGGTGCGGCGCTCGCCCGGTGCGCCGATCGCCTCGAACCCGGCGGCGAGACGCAGCAGCGTCGCGTCGTCGTAGGCGCGGCCTGCGAACGTCAGCCCGATCGGCATGCCGATGTCGGCCATGAGCCCCATCGGAACGGTCACGGTCGGGATGCCGAGGTGGCGCACGGTCAGGTTGCCGTTGGCGATCCAGGTGCCGTTGCGCCATCCGAGGTCGGCGGAGGCCTCATTCACGTCCATGTCGGCGGGGCCTACATCGGCGACGGCCGGGAACACGACCGCGTCGAGCTCGTGCTCGTCCATCCATTCCTCGAGGTCGAGGCGACGCGTCTCCTCCAGGCCGCGCAGGCCGTCGGCGAGCTCGGACATGTCCTGGAATCCGACGCCCCGGTTGGCGCGCACCCACTCGGGATATTCGGCGATGTCGTCGTCGAAGCCCGTGTAGCGGTCGGGAAGTGCGCCCTCCGGATGCGGGAAGATCGTCGCTCCGTCGACGGCGGCGAGGGTGTGCAGTCGGGGGTCGCCGTTCGCCTGCAGGAAGTCCTCCCACCCCCACGCCGACAGGTCGACGATCTCCTGTCGCAGATACTCCGGCGACACGAGACCGCGCGTCGCGATGGTGGGTGCACCCGGTCGGTCGCCCTCGTAGTTCGACACCACGGGGAAGTCGACCTCGATCACGGTCGCGCCGGCGGACTCGAGGTCGCGTCGTGCGGACTCCCAGCGCTCGATCACCGAGGCGCGCGTCTCGATCCGCTGCCCTGTGGGGCCGCCGATGCCCGGTTCAGCGGCGGTGCCGGCATCCGGGTCCGCGTTGATGTACATGCGGGGGATGCCGATGCGGATGCCGCGCAGGGCTGTCGCCGCCTCGGCGGCCAGGGCGTCGTACGACTCCGGGCGCACCTCTGACGAGAGCGGCAGCGTCACCCACGGCTGCGCGCGCCAGAAGTCACCGCGCGTCTCGGCATCGTCGGCGACGATCACGTCGAGCACCTCGAGCAGGTCGGCCATGGTGCGCGCATGCGGCACGACGACGTCCATGGTCGGCACGAGCGGCCAGTTGCCGCGGGTCGAGATCACGCCGCGCGAGGGCGTGTAGGCGCACAGGGCGTTGTTGGTCGCGGGACCGCGGCCGCTCGACCAGGTCTCCTCGCCCAGGCCGAACGCGCCGAAGCTCGCGGCCGTCGCGGTGCCCGATCCGTTGGACGACCCCGAGGCGAAGGGCGCGGTGAGGAAATCGGCGTTGTACGGACTCTCGGCTCGGCCGTAGACCCCTCGCTGCATGCCGCCGTTCGCCATCGGGGGCATGTTCGTCAGCCCGAGGCAGACCGCACCGCCCGCCCGCAGTCGTTCGATCGTGAACGCATCGCGCTGCGCGACGAGCTCGGCGAAGGCGGGGCTGCCGGCGGCGGCGGTCAGCCCGCGCACCAGGTAGCTGTCCTTCGCGGTGTACGGGATGCCGTCGAGCGGCCCGAGCGTCTCGCCGCGTGCCCGTCGCGCATCCGATGCCGCCGCCTCTGAGCGGGCGTCGGGGTTGCGGACGACGACGGCGTTCAGAGCCGTCTCGGTCTCCGGGCCGTCGTAGGCGTCGATGCGCGCGAGGTAGGCGTCGACGAGCTCGACGGCGGTGACCGCGCCGGTCTGGAGCGCTCGCCGCAGCTCTGCGATGGAGGCTTCGACCACGTCGATCATGCGGGAACCCCCACGCTCGGCTGCTGCTGGGTGATGCAGTGGATGCCGCCGCCGCGGTCGAACAGCGGGCGCGCATCGACCGTGACGATCCGGCGCCCGGGATAGACGTCGGCGAGGATCGCCCGTGCCGCGGCATCGGCCTGCTCGTCGCCGAACCCGCAGGCGACCACGCCATCGTTCGTGACCAGGTGATTGACGTAGCTCCAGTCGACGAAGCCCTCGTCGTCGCGCAGGGTCGCCGGCGCTGGCAGGTCGACGATCTCGAAACGGCGACCAGCGGCATCGGTCTGCTGCTCGAGATGCGCGCGCAGCCGGCGCGTCACCGCGTGGTCCGGGTGCTCGGGGTTCTGCTGCTCGTGCAGCAGCAGTCGGCCGGGGGAGACGATCGTCGCGACGATGTCGACGTGCCCGTTCGTGCCGAAGTCGTCGTAGTCGCGAGTGAGGCCCCGAGGCAGCCACACGGCCTTCGTCGCCCCGAGCGTGCGCGCCATCTCGGCCTCGACGCGCGCCTTGTCGGCGTAGGGGTTGCGGCGCGGGTCGAGCTGCACGGTGTCGGTGAGCAGCACCGTGCCCTCGCCGTCGACGTGGATTCCGCCGCCTTCGTTCACCAGCGTCGAGCTCACGAGCTCGGCGCCGACGGCTCCGGCGATGATGCGGGCGTGCTGCGCCGCCTTCTGCCACTGCGCCCACGCCGGGGCGCCCCAGCCGTTGAAGATCCAGTCGACCGCGCCGAGCACTCCGGGACGCTCGTCATCGATCACGAAGGTGGGGCCGGAGTCGCGCATCCAGAACTCGTCGACCGGCGCCTCGACGATGTCGATGCTGCTGCTGAGCATCCGCCGAGCGCGGGCGACCTCGGCAGGGTCGACGATCATCGTGACCGGCTCGAACTCGGCGACCGCGTGGGCGACGGCCGTCCAGGTGTCATAGCCCTCGTCGCGCTCGGACGCCGTCTCGCCCAGCGTCGGCCCCTCGGCGGGGAACGCCATCCAGGTGCGATCGTGCGGTGCGGTCTCGGCGGGCATGTGCCAGGCCATGATTGTCTCCCTCGCTGCTGATCGCGACCTCGGGAATGAGGGGCCGTGATCCCTATTGAACACGTGATCAACGAGTGATACGGTAGCCCGTGATGAAGACCACGTCAAGAGCCGCCGCGCCCCGTCGGCTGCCGCCGGAAGAGCGCGAACGCTCCATCGTCGACGCCGCCGTCTCGCTGGCAGGGGAGAGCGGGCTCGAGGCGCTCACCGTGCGTGCGGTCGCGGCCAGGGTCGGCGTCACGCCGGCTCTCGTCGCGCACTACCGGCCCGTGATGGAGTCGTTCGTCGCCGAAGTCTTCACCACGATCGTCGCGGCCGAGCGAGACGAGGTCATCGCCTCGTACGACCCGAGCGTCGACCTGCGCACGAACCTGCTGCGGCTCATCGAGACGCTGCTCGACGACTCGCGAGACGACGTCGCGATGGTGTGGGTGCAGTCATGGGCGCTCGGCGCCCGCAACGAGGCGCTCGGCGCCAGGGTGCGCACCGAGATGGACCTCTGGCACAGCGCCCTCGAAGACCTCATCGCCCGCGCGATCGCCGAAGACCCGGCGCTGAGAGAGAACCCGCTGCAGGTCGACCCGGACTCGTCGGCATGGATGCTGCTCGCCATGGTCGACGGCATGAGCGCCCACTCGCTCGTGCACTGGGCGCCCCGCGATCGAGCCGATCTCGCTCGCCGCACTCTCTCCGCGGTGCTCGACGTTCCGGTGGTCGAGCCCGTACAGCCCGCAGAAACCCTCAGGTAAGGACAGCTCATGGGAGCAGAACGCATGCACGCGGCCTCGGCCGAATCGACGGCGATCGTCGACGCGGTGCTCGACTACTCGAGACGGCGGATGCTCGCGGCCGACGTGCCGCTCGACAAGCCCCAGTCGCCGGCCGAGCTCGATCGTCTGGTCGGGACGACGATCACCGACGCCGGTCTCGGTTCGCAGCGCGCGCTCAGCGTGTTCGAGCACATCCTCGCCCCGGCCTGCCTGACGACGAGCCACCCGTCGTATCTCTCGTTCATCCCGACCGCCCCGACGATCGCCTCGATCGCCTTCGACCTCGTGGTCTCGGCATCCGGCCTCTACGGAGGCAGCTGGCTCGAGGGCGCCGGAGCCGTGCACGCCGAGAACGAGGTCCTCTCGTTCCTGGCGGCCGAGTTCGGCCTCCCCGACACCGCCGGCGGGGTGTTCGTGCAGGGTGGCACGATCGGAAACCTGTCGGCGCTCGTCGCCGCACGCGAGGCGGCGAAGGCGAAGCTGCTCGAGGCGGGCAAGGAGCTTCCTCGCCGCTGGAAGATCGTGTGCAGCGTCGAGGCGCACTCCTCGAACAAGTCGGCGGCGAAGGTCATGGATGCCGACGTGCTGCTCGTGCCCGCGGGCGACGACGGCATGCTGAGGGCGAATGCCGTGCGTGAGGCGCTCGCCGAGCACGGCGATGAGATCTGCGCGGTGGTCGCCACCGCCGGCTCGACCAACTTCGGCATCGTCGACGACATCGCCGGCATCGCCGCGCTGAAAGACGAGTTCGACTTCTGGCTGCACATCGACGGCGCCTACGGGCTCACCGCGATGCTGGCGCCCGAGGCCCGTGGCATCTTCGCGGGAGTGGAGCGCGCCGACTCGGTGATCGTCGATCCGCACAAGTGGCTGTTCGCCCCGTTCGACTGCTGCGCGCTGCTCTACCGCGACCCCGACACAGGGCGCCGAGCGCACACGCAGCACGCCGAGTACCTCGACACCCTCACGGACGCCGGTGACTTCAGCCCGTCGGACTACTCGATCCAGCTGACTCGGCGCCCTCGGGGGCTGCCGCTGTGGTTCTCGCTCGCGACCTACGGCGTGGCCGCCTATCGCGAGGCGGTGAGCGCGACACTCGCCCTGACCCAGCGCATCGCCGCAGAGATCGCTGCCCGCCCCGAGCTGAGGCTCGTGCGCGACCCGCAGCTCTCTGTCGTCGTGTTCGAACGCGAGGGCTGGGATCGCGCCGACTACGACCGCTGGTCGGACGAGCTGCTCGACACGCAGCGAGCGTTCGTGGTGCCGAGCTCGCACGGCGGGCGACCGAACACCCGCTTCGCGATCCTCAACCCGCTCACGACGTTCGACGACCTCGTGGGCATCCTCGACACGATGAAGTAGACCGCCCGCAGACCCCCTCAGCGACTGGTGTGGGCGTCGAGGAAGTCGATCGTCTGCTGCAGCGCCGTCTGCGCGTCTGGCATGTCGAGGTGGAACTGGTACTCGTGCGGCAGGGCCGGCTCGTGCGCCGCCGGCCAGAACAGGGTCGTGACGTCGACCCCCAGCTCGTCGAGACGCTTGGCCATCGGGATCGACTGCAGCCAGGTGAGCCCGTCGCCGTTCCCGCCCGAGATGTATGTCGTCGGGAAGTCCTCGGTGACCCAGTCGATCGTCGACATCGTCGAGCCCGTCGAGCTCTCCGCCCATGTCTTGGTTCCCGCATACGCCCACATCGACGTCTTGAGGCCCCAGCCGACGACGCCGTCGAGCGATGCGAGTGCCGCGAGGTCGTACACCCCGCAGTTGAGCACGGTCGCCACGACCTGCTCGGCCTTCAGCGCCGGCGTGATGCCCATGATCTCGGCATAGTCGGGGCTCGTCATGAGCGTCGCCATCTGACTGGCCAGTTGGCCGCCGGCGGAGTCGCCGGCGAGCACGATCTGGTTCGGATCGACATTCAGCTCATCGGCGTGCGCGTCGATGTAGGCGAGCGCGTCGTTGAGCTGGTGCACCGCGAGCGGATACTCGCCTTCGGGCCCGATCGTGTAGTTCACCGCGATGGTGGTGTAGCCCTCGGCCGCGAGGATGCGCATGTAGGGGTCGACGTTCTCCTTCGACCCCGAGATCCAGGCGCCGCCGTGGATCCAGACGACCGTCGGCAGCGGCCCGGTGGCGGATGCCGGTGTGAAGACGTCCATCGTGGTGTCGGCGCCGCCGTCGGCATAGGCGACGTCGAGCTGCTCGGTGAGCGCCGTGTCGGGGACGTGCTTCTCCATCTCGGCGGCGGTCTCGTCACCGCCCTTCGTGAACACCGAGCGGATGAGCATGGCCGAAGGCCAGGGGGTGAGCGCGCCGATGATCGCCACCACCGCGGTGACGAGGAGGACCAGCCCCACCGCCACCTTCGTGCGGTGCCACGGGCGTCGAGCCCTCTGCGGGCGGTCGGACTCGTCTTCGTGCGCGCTCGTGGTCATGGAAACCCCTCTCCGCGCATCATCTTGGCAGTATTCCGGTAGTCAGGCATCCGCTCGGGCGCGCGTGCGGTCAGGCGGCCGTGAGCCCGGCGATGATGCGATCCATCGCATAGTCGAAGGCCTCGTCGACGTCGCCGCCGAGACGGAACATGCCGGCGAGCTCCATCTGCAGGAACCCTGTCGCCCAGGCGGTGAACAGGCGGGCGGCGTCGAGAGCATGCTCCGGTCCGACGAGGTCGGCGCAGGAGCGCAGCACCGGAGCGGAGGTCCGGTGGAGGGCGTCTTCGGGGGCGGACGCCGTGAACAGCAGACGGAACGCCTCGGGGTGCTCGTGCGCGAAGGAGCGGTAGGCGGCGGCGAGGAGGGGGAGCTCGTCGCCCGCGGTCTCGAGTCGGCTCGTCAGCGCATCGGCGGAGGCCTCGGCGACCGCCGTCAGCAGGGCGTCGCGATCTCTGATCCGTTTGTAGAGAGAAGGTGCCCGCACTCCGACGCGCTCGGCGACGGCCTGCATGGTGAGTCCGGCGGGGCCGGCGGTCTCGAGGATGTCGCGGCCGGCGTCGACGATCGCCGCCAGCGAGGTTCGTTCGGGGGTCGGCATCGGGGCTCCTCCATGGCTATTGACAATAGCTATGATAGCTACGTAATGTAGCCATCATAGACCACCTCGAAAGGGACGACCATGAAGCTCGCACCGCACCTGCATCGACTCGGAAACGACGTCGTCGCCTCCTATCTGGTCGACCTGCCCGAGGGGATCACTCTCGTCGACGCGGGGCTGCCCGGTCACTGGAACGACCTGCAGCGAAAGCTGGCCGAGCTCGGTCGCCCGCTCTCCGACATCCGCGGTCTGGTGCTCACCCACGGCGACGGAGACCACATCGGCTTCGCCGAGCGATTGCGCAGTGAGGCGGGCGTGCCCGTCTTCATCCACAGCGCCGATGCGCATCGGGTGCGCACGGGTGAGAAGCCGAAGACCCCGATGGGGCCCGCGCGCATCGGTCCGACGCTCGGGTTCTTCGCCTACGGCGTGCGCAAGAACGCGCTTCGCACACGGCACGTGTCCGAGGTCGTGACCGTCGCCGACGGCCAGGTGCTCGACCTCCCCGGATCCCCGGTCGTCATCGGCATGCCTGGTCACTCGCCCGGCAGCATCGCGGTGCACATCCCCGGGGCGGACGCGGTCTTCGTCGGCGACGCGCTGACCACGCGCCACGTTCTGACGGGGCGCGTGGGTCCGCAGCCCGCGCCGTTCACGGACGAGCCGGATGAGGCCGATGCATCTCTCGACCGGCTGGCCGCCGTATCGGCATCCTGGGTGCTTCCCGGACACGGAGCACCGTGGCGGGGGTCACCCGCCGACATCGCGGCGGCCGTGCGCGCTGCAGGCTAGCGCTCCGTCAGCACCCTCGCCGTGTCGCTGACCGTGATCTGCGGCGGATACAGCCCCATGATCCGGATCGCAGCGGCGTGGTTCTCGGCCGTCGAGCCGGCACAGGCGTCTGCGGCGATCGTGACGTGCGCCCCGGCATCCGCTGCGGCGAGGGCGGTCGAGATCACGCAGCAGTCTGTCGAGACTCCCGCCAGCACGACGTGCGCGCCACGGCCGACGATCTCTTCGATCGCGGAGCCCCACTTGCCGAACGTCGGCAGATCGAGGGTCGGGTGCGGCGACAGGCCGATCGCGTCGGGAACCAGGTCGAACATCGGATCGTCGGAGGGCTGGTCTGCGAACGGCCAGGCGGCGAAGTACGCGCCCCACGAGGTCGAGCGGTCGGCGGTCGGCATCCAGCGCGTCACGATCACGCGGTCGCCGAAGGCTTCGGCGAGCTCGCGGATGCGGGGCATCACGTCACCGAAGAACGGTGACCCCCAGGCCGAGTCGGGTGAGGCGAAGATCACCTGCGGATCGATCACGACGAGCCAGGACTCCCTGCTCACGCAGCTGCCTCCTGCGCGCGGATCCGTCCGGCGCGGGCGAACCAGGTGAAGACGAACGACAGCACCAGTGCGAAGAACACCCCGAGGTTCGCGTAGGCCCAGTCGCCGTCGACTCCGCCGACCAGCCCGAGCAGATAGCCCTGCCAGTTGTTCCATGGGGCCGCATCCGCGAAGCCGTTGAGCACGAAGCCCCAGCCGATGACGCTGGCGACGACCATGGTGCCGATCGAGATCCAGTCCCAGGCGCCGTAGCGTCCGCGGCTGTCGAACAGGGCCTCGTCGTCGTAGTCCTTCTTGCGTCGGAGGATGTCGGCGATCAGGATGCCTGCCCAGGATGCCAGCGGCACGCCGAGCGTGATGAGGAAGCTCTGGAACGGGCCGAGGAAGTCGGTGGCGAAGAACACCACGTAGATCGTGCCGAGGGTGAGGATCACGCCGTCGATCGCCGCGGCGGACGGGCGCGGGATGCGGATGCCGAGGCTCAGCAGCGTGAGGCCCGAGGAGTAGATGCCCAGCACGGCGCCCGAGACGAGTGCGAGCACGGCGGTGAGCAGGAACGGCACGAGCACCCAGAGGGGCAGAAGCGTGGCGAGAGCGCCGATCGGGTCGGAGGCGATCGCGGCGCTGAGGTCGTCGTCGGATCCCGCCAGCAGCAGACCGAAGACGACGAGGATCACGGGCGCGACCGAGCCGCCGATCGTGTTCCAGACGACGATCGCCCCATCGGACGCCGTGCGCTTCTGATAGCGCGACCAGTCGGCGGCGATGTTGATCCAGCCGAGCCCGAAGCCCGTCATCACCATCACGAGTGCGCCGATGACCTGGCCGAGGCCACCATCAGGGCGGGCCATGACGGCGGCGAGATCGATGCTGGGCGCGGCGAGGACGATGTAGAGGATCGTCACCGCGCCGGTGACCCAGGTGAGCACCGACTGCAGCTTCATGATCGTGTGATAGCCGAGCACGGAGGCCACGACGATCAGGGCGGCGACGATCACGGTGGCGATGATCTTCAGCGCGATGCTGTCGCCGTCGCCGCCGAGCTGCGTGATGACGGTGGCAGTGGCGAGCACGGCCATGATCGCGAGGAACGTCTCCCAGCCGATCGAGGTCAGCCACGAGACGATGCCGGGCACCTTCTGGCCCTGCACGCCGAACGCCGCCCGCGAGAGCACCATGGTCGGCGCCGATCCGCGTTTGCCCGCGATGGCGATCAGCCCGCACAGCAGGAACGACACCATGATGCCGATGACCGACACGATCGTCGCCTGCCAGAAAGAGATTCCGAAGCCCAGCACGAACGATCCGTACGACATGCCGAACACCGACACGTTGGCCGCGAACCACGGCCAGAACAGGTCGCGAGGCTTCGCCGTGCGCTCGGATTCGGGGATGATCTCGATGCCCGCGCGCTCGATGAGAGCAGGCTTGATGTCCGTCATGCCATCATCCTGGCACTGTGCAGGGCCCGCGGGGGCGCCGGCGGCGATCAGCTGGCGAAGAAAGCCCCCGCGACGCGGGTGAGGTCGTGCAGGTCCGAGACGCCGGCGAGCTCACGGGCCGAGTGCATCGACAGGATCGGGATGCCGACGTCGACGGTCCGGATGCCGAGACGCGTCGCCGTGATCGGGCCGATGGTCGATCCGCAGCGCACGTTGTTGTTCGACACGAACTCCTGCGTGACCACGTCGGCGCTGTCGCACCAGTCGCGCCAGGCGGCCGAGCCGATGGCATCCGTCGCGTACCGCTGGTTCGCGTTGATCTTGAGGATCGGACCGGAGCCGAGCACCGGCTGCACCACGGGGTCGTGCTTGTGCACATAGTTGGGGTGCACCGAGTGGCCCACGTCGCTCGACAGGCACCACGACGCCGAGAGGGCGCGGCGGCGCTCGGAGGCGTCGGCACCGAGGGCGTCGTACACGCGTCCGAGGATGTCTTCGAGGAACGGGCCGGCCGCGCCGGAGCGGGAGTTGGAGCCGAGCTCCTCGTGGTCGAAGGCTGCCAGGATCGCGATCGGTCCGGATGCCGCAGTGTCGATCGTCTCGAGGGCGACCACGCCGGCGTGCACCGAGGCGAGGTCGTCGAGACGACCTGAGGCGAAGAACGCGCGGTCCTTGCCGAACACCGCTCCGCGTGCCGTGTCGGCGATCACGACGTCATAGCCGCGGATGTCGGATGCCGAGACTCCGGCCGTCTCGGCCAGCTCGGCGAGGATGTCCTCCTGCGTCGGGTCTCCGAGGCCCCACACGGGCTGCGTCTGGAACTGCTTGTCGAGTGCGAGGCTCGTGTTCGCGTCGCGGTCGAGGTGGATCGCGAGCTGGGGGAGGCGCAGCAGCGCTCCCGTGTCGGCGAGCACCACACGTCCGTCGGCGAGTGCGAGTCGGCCTGCGAGGCTCAGCTCGCGGTCGAGCCAGGAGGTCAGCAGCGGGCCGCCGTAGACCTCCACGGCTGCCTGCAGCCACCCCTTCGATCCGGTGGTCGGCTGCGGCTTGAGCTTGAAGCCGGGCGAGTCGGTGTGAGCGCCGAGGATGTGTGCGGGCGTGGTGGCGGTGGCATCCGTCGGCACCGTCCACGCGATCGCCGCGCCGTCCCTGACGACGACGTAGCGCCCGCCGGGGGTCACCTCCCACGCCTGTTCCTCGTCGAGGTGCACGAACCCGGCATCCTCGAGTCGCCTGGCCACCTCGGCGGCGGCGTGATAGCTCGAGGGCGAGGCGGCGACGAAGTCGGCGAGATCCTCGGCGTGGGCGAGAGCGTCCGGGGTGACGGGCATGGGAGACCTTCCTGCAGGGGCGGTTCTTCGATCGTAATCGCCGTATCGACGACGGCGATCCGGTCGGGTGGAAGGGCGCGCCGTTCACCTCCCGGTCACCCGCGGCGGTTACTGTCGCTCTCGATAGCGCCTAGGGTTCCGGGGTTCGTCCCGTCTGGTCCGAGCGGCGCCACGGTGCCCCTCCGCAGGGGCGCCGTCATCTGACAGGACAAAAGCCCGGAGGACCCTGTTCGTCGCGCCCGCGGTGAACGGAAGGGTCTCTCGTGTCCGCACTCGCTTTCGTTCTCGTCATCGCCGCAGCGATCACCCATGCCGCGTGGAACATCGTCGCCCATGGTGTGAGCCGGGCAGGGATGCCGTTCCTGTGGTGGGGAGCCGTCGGTGGAACGGCCGTGTGGATCGGCGTCATCCCGTTCACCGGCGGGCTCGGCACCGATGACCTGCTGGCCTTTCTGCTGGGTGTCGGCGTGTCCGGTGTGCTACACGTCGCCTACATGGCGGTGCTGCAGCGCGGATACCGTGAGGGCAATCTCTCCACCGTCTACGCGACGGCGAGGGGCACCGGGCCGTTCCTGTCGGTGATCGTGGCCATCCTGCTGTTCGGCGAGCGGCCGTCCGTCCTCGCTCTCGTCGGCGTCGCGGCGATCATCGTCGGAGTCGTCGCGATCGGTCTCGTCGATCGGGGGCGCGCCGAGCGTCAGGACCGCTCGCTCGATCTCGGGCTCGTGTTCGGGCTCCTCACCGGCGTCGCGATCGCGATCTACACGATCTGGGATGCGCATGCCGTGCGCACCTGGAACCTGTCGCCCGTCGCGTTCATGGTCGGGACGATGCTGCTCGAGATCCCGTTCTACTCCTTCGGCGTTCGTGGCCGATGGGCGGCGGTCCGCACCCTCGGACGCACGCAGTGGCGACGCATCGTGGCATTCAGCATCCTGTCGCCGCTGTCGTACATCCTGGTGCTCACCGCCATCCAGATCGCTCCGGTCGCTCTCGTCGCTCCGCTGCGCGAGGTCAGTGTCGTGCTCGTCAGCCTCTTCGGGGTGTTCGCGCTCAAGGAGAGCAGGCCGGGGTGGCGTCTGGCTGCGTCCGCGGTCGTCGCCGGCGGGATCGTGCTGCTCGCCCTGTAGCCGTGGCTGTGGCTGTGGTTGTGGTTGTGGTTGTGGCTGTGGCTGTGGTTGTGGCTGTAGCTGTGGCTGTGGCTCTGCGCGGCTGGGCGTGCTGCTGCTGATGGTTGTATGGATGCTGTGTCAGTGGGATGGAGTCTTCGAGCGAGCGGCCTTTCGGATGCCTCCTGGATGGCCGAGCTCAGGGCCGTCGTGATGAGACCTGACCTCGAGCGTCTCGGCCGATATGACCCCGTGCGCGTGCGGCAGCGCTTCCTCGATGCGTTCGTTCCCGAGAACACCCGCGTGATCGTCGTCGACGGCGATGACGTCGGTCTGGTCGCGGTCAGGCACGAACCGGACGCGCTCTGGATCGAGCACTTCTATCTCGCGCCGGAATCGCAGGGCCGCGGGATCGGGGCAGCCGTGCTCGCCCACCTGCTCGCGGACACCGACGGCACTCTGCCTTTCCGGCTCAACGTGCTGCAGGCCAGCGCAGCACGTCGGCTGTACGAGCGCCACGGCTTCGTTCTGGAGAGCGAGGACGCCGTCGACGTCTTCATGAAAGCGGATGCCTCCCGCGCGTGACGGCGTCTGAGCCACTTCTTTCGTCTCGTCTCTTCTCTGTTCTCCTCTCTCTTCCCTCGGCTCGTTGGTGTGACTTGCTTCTCTTCTTTTGGCTCGTTGGTGTGACTCGCTTCTCTTCTTTCGGCTCGTTGGTGTGACTCGCTTCTCTTCTTTCGCCTCGTTGGTCTCGCTCGCTTCCTTCTCTTCTTTCGCCTCGTTGGTCTCGCTCGCTTCCTTCTTTTCTCTCGCCTCGTTGGTCTCGTTCGCTTCTCCCTCCTCGCGTTGGCCGCTCTCTTCTCTTCTCTCGCCTCGTCGGTCTCCCGTTCTTCTCCCTCCTCTCGTTGGCCTCTCTCTTCTTCTCTCTCGCCTCGTTGGTCTCGCTCGCTTTCTTCTCCTTCCCCTCGTCGGTCTCCCTCTCCGTCCTTCCCATCTCCTGAACTTCCGGCGCCCGGGGGTGCGAATCTCGCGTGTTGTACTGAGAGATTGGAATATGGCGTTGAACTGGGGTAAATCCAGACGATTCGGGGTGCTGAATGTCGGTGGTCGCGGGTTGACTGGGGAGTATGAACAGCACCGCGGAGCTTCTGAATCGGGTCATCACCGACCTCGATGCGGTGCTGTCCGATGACGCGTTGGCGGGGTTGTCCGATGCGGAGCGGATCGGCGTTCTGGTGGCGGCGGGGGCGGCGTTTCGTCGGGTGGAGGCGGTGGTCGTCGAGACCGTCGCGACGGGCGAGATGGGTGACTTCCCGCACTCCGCAGGCTGCCGGGGCGAGAACGAGCTGCTGCAGCGGACGGTGCTCGTCGATGCGCGGGGTGCGACCCGGGTGGGGAAGGTCATCGACCGGGTGCGGCGGGATGTGAGCCTGGTGTCGGGGGAGCGGCTCCCTGCCCGGTGGCCGGAGTTGCGGACGGCGCTGTTGGACGGGGTGATCGGGATCGACGGGTTCCTCGCCGCGACGGGCCCGATCGAGAAGGTCTGGGACAGGCTCAGCGTCGACCAGCGGTTGGCGGCGGATGTGGCGTTGGCGGGGTGCGCGCGCGGGCACGGCCTGAAGGCCGACCCGGATATGGACCCAGATGCGCCTGGTCCGTCGCCGACGACGGAGGATCTGAAAGCTCTCGCCGAGGATCTCGCATCGATGTTCGACCCCGACGGGGAAGAACCCAAAGACGAGGACGCGAGGCGTCGGCGGGGCGTCACGATCGGGCGATTCAAGGATGGTGTGCACGCGATCCGCGGGTATCTGACCCCGGATGTCGCGGCCCAGTTCCAACTCATCATGGACGCGATCCTCAACCCCAAAGGCGACGGCCCGCCCCGGCCAGGGGTGTTCTTCGCCCCCGGCGGCGGCGCGGGCTCAGATGCGGATGCGGATGCGGATGCGGATTCAGGTGCTGGTGCTGGTGCTGGTGCTGGTGCTGGTGCTGGTGCGGATGCGGATGCGGACCCGAACTCTGACACGGATGCGGGGGAGGATCCGTTCAACTCGGATGAGCGGAGCGTGCTCGATGACCGCACCGCGGCGCAGAAACGTCACGACGCTCTCGCCGCAGCGCTGGCGATCGCGGCGCGGCACAAGGACATGCCCACCCTCGGCGGTGCATCACCGGTCGTCGTCGTGACGGTCGACGCGACAGACCTCGCCCACCATGCCGCTCAGGCCACCGGCGCTGCCTTCGGGGGTGCCGCCTTCGGAGGTGCCGCAGCCGGGGGCTCTGGGGCCGGAGCGGGTGGCAATGGTGGGTGGGCGACGATCCCCGGTTCCGGTGCTCATGTTCCCGTCTCTGTCGCGGCGCAGGTCGCGTGCTCGGGGGCGATTCAGCGCGTGCTCATGGACGAGGGGCGGATCATCGGGATCACGACCACGGATCGGATCTTCACCGTGCATCAGCGTCGGGCGATCATCGCCCGCGACAAGGAGTGCCTGATCCCTGGATGCCACGTTCCCGCGTCGTGGTGTGAGATCCACCATGTCACCGAGCACGCCCGGGGCGGCCCGACGCATACGGATAATGGTGTGCCGTTGTGCTGGTGGCATCACCGGTCCCTCGGCACCTCGGGGTGGGAGATCCGGATGAACGACGGCCTTCCGCAGGTGCGCGGCCCGGCATGGTGGGATCTCGCACAGCACTGGCGCACCCCGAAACTCAGCCTCCCCGCCGACCTGCCCCGGAAGCACCTCGCCCGAACGGGGTGACCTGCGACTCGGTCGCGGTCGCCTTGCACGCTTTGGGATCTGGTTCGACTTCGGTGGGATCCAGCCGTCGTGATCCGGCTTCAGCGCGCCCCGTGAGCAGACGCCAGCGTGGGCAGCCCCCGCGTGAGCAGACGCCAGCCTCGACCGTCTCCGCGTCAGCGGAAGTCGACCAGGCCGGCGTGCGCCGCCGTGACCAGGATCTGCACACGGTCGCGAACGTGCCACTTCGACATGATGCGGCCGAGGTGCGCTTTCACCGTTCCCTCCGACACGATCAGCGTGCGCGCGATCTCAGCGTTCGACATCCCCTGGGCGAGACGCTGCAGCACCTCTTGCTCGCGGTCGGTGAGCGCCTCGAGCGAGTCGTCGCCGCCTACCGGCTCCGTATCGCGCACGTGCTTGATCAGCAACGAGGCGATGCGAGGTGACAGAGAGCTCGCTCCGCTGTACACCTCACGCACGCCCTCGAGAATGCTCGCCGCGCTGGAGTCCTTGAGCAGATAGCCCGATGCACCGGCACTGAGCATCGGAAGCACGGTGTCGCTGCCATCGAGCGTCGTCACCGCCAGGATCTTGACCTCGGGCCACCGCTCACTGATGACCGCAGTCGCCTCGATGCCGTTCATCTCCGGCATCTGCACGTCCATCATCACGACATCAGGATGCTCGCGCTCCACGACTTCAATGCCCTCGAGGCCGGACTCCGCCTCCGCGACCACCGTGATCTCCGGGTCTCGTGAGACGAAGTGAGAGAGCGCTGAGCGCACCAGGGGATCATCATCGACGATCACGACTCGGATTTGGGACATGGAGGAAGCCTAACCGGGGTGTACCTGCGGCGCGATGTCTTAGACCTTTGGCTATCGAGGTCTAGACGTGCGACAGATGTGGTGCGAGAAGATCACCGAGAAGATGAGTACATCGCTAGTCAAAAGTGCAATAAAGGAGGTGAATCTCTATGTCTTTCTGGAACCAGGTTGGACTCTTTTTCGGCTTCTACCGTTAATCTATATGGCGGAAAGGAGATACTGAAGTATGGCTTCAAGTCTTCCGGCGGGTGAACGCGCAGACGTCACTCGACTCGGAAAGGGCGAGAAGCTCAGCACGATCGAACGGATCGCCGTATTGTCGGTCGTCGGAACGATCGTCACCTTCGACATCGTCGGACTGTTCCTTCCTCCGGGATTGGATCCTCTGACGGCGGCACTCGGGATCGCATCCACCGCGGTCTTGGCCCTGTATCTCTGGTCGCCACTGATCGCGACATACGCCCTCGGCGTGGTGTTCGCACTCTCCTTCATCCCCGGCATCGAAGCCCAGGTGCTCACGACCGCCGCTTTCGCGGCAGGCCTGATCGTGCGTCTGGGATGGACCTCCTTGGTCCTGTCCTATGCCGGAGTTTTCCTCCTCGCATCCGCACTGGTCGTCACTGGCGACTCGAGGGATGCCTTCAATATCGCGATCTTCCTGGTCGGCGCCGCAGTATCCGGAGCCGTCGGCTTCGCACTTCGCATCGCGTTCGCCCGAGGGCGGACGCTCGAGGTGCAGCTGGCTGAGAAGGCCGAGCAGGAACGGCAGGCAGTACTCGCTGAGCGACGTTGGATCGCCGGCGAGTTGCACGACAGCATCGCGCACCACCTCACGGTGGTGGCGCTGCACGTGCAGATGCTCGACGACGATCGCACCAGCAGCGAATCGCAGGAGGCGATCCGCATCGCCGCACGCAAGGCGATGACCGATCTCCGCTTCGTGATCGACCTCGCCGACGACGGGCCCAGATCCGAGGGCATGCCCTCGGGTGATCTGGCGGCCTCCGTCGACGAAGCCCAGCAGGAATTCGAATCCGCGGGCCACTCTGTGATCGTCGACGGTGACCCCTCGGACGAGCGCATCCCCCGCGCGGCCGAGATCATCCTCGCGCGCATCCTGCGCGAGTCCGCCACCAACGTCCTCAAGTATGCGGGCGAGGGCGAAGTCGCCATCCGATTCGACATCGATGACGACTCCGCAAAGCTGACGGTGAGTAGCCCTCTCTCTGTCACGCCGCGTCGCGAGCTCTCGTCGAGCCGCACCGGCATCGGGCGGATGGCCGAACGTGTTCTCGGTGCCAGTGGTGAGTTCAGTGCCGGAGAAGCGGACGGACGCTGGGTCGTGACAGCTCTCCTGCCGATCGTCTGACCAAACCGGTATTCCGGCATCTTGGCGACGGAACGCGGTCAGAATCCTCGTCCAGCATTCCGATACTCTGGGGGAAAACCCGCGGAATTCCGGGGATGCACGCTCAAGGACTAGACGAAAGTCCAGGGTAGGTCTCGACTATAGACCGTGTTCCATGGTGTAGCCGGGAGCTTACATTGGGTATACCCCAGAAATAGCGCATCCCCAGCGCTGTGATCGCGAGCGCGATCTCTGGAATCTGATCCCCAGCGCGCTCGCGATCGGCTTCTTCCCTCGAGGAATCGAAACCGACCTGCTGGCTCCTAGCCGCCGACTGCACGCATGTAGTGCCCGTCTGTCGATATTCCCGACGCTGCGACGGTGAACCGCACCACCTCGCTGAGATAGCGGTCCTCCGATGCTTCGAAGATGCGTCCGCTCGCATCGCGGGAGATGCGGCTGAGCCGGAGGATCGGCGTTCCCTGCGGCACCCGCAGGAGCGCGGCATCCTGGTCATCGGCCGCCACCGCGTCGATCTGGTGCTCGAGGCCGACGATCGGGTGTCCGACTGACCCCAGGTATTCGGTGATCGAGATCTCGTCGGTGTCGACGTCGAACAGCCGGCGCCCGACGGCCTCGGTGTAGAAGAGGCGCTCGAGCATCGTCGGTCGCCCGTCGAGCAGTCGGAGTCGCACGACGCCGACGATCGTGTCATCGGGGGAGACCCCGAGAAGCTCGGCGCGGTCACCTGCCCGGCGAAGACTCAGCTCCTGCGTCTGGGCGCCGGGGGTCACGCCGAGATCGCGAGCCCAGCGGGTGAACGGCACCGACACGTCGACGGCCTGACTCGCCTTGCGGGAGACGACCCGAGCGGGGCGGCCTCTTCCGGTCTCGATCAGGCCCTCGCTGCGCAGCGCAGCCAGGGCGTTCCGGATGGGACCACGAGACGTGCGCCAGCGTTCGGCGAGCTCCGACTCGGTGGGCACGTCATCCCCGGGGCGCAGAGAGCCGGCCGCGATCTGGGCGCGCAGGTCGTCTGCGATCTGGGTGTATACAGCTTCGGCCACATAGGCATACTACTTGGTGACATCACAGGGAGGTCGAGCGTTCTGTCTGTGTTCATCCCAGGAAAGCCCGGGTGAACGAACCTTGAACTCTTGCAAGTTAGGTATATATCTCGGCCCGCGCCCTGTCAGAGTTGCTCGTGGATCACCCCCTCCCACTCTGAAAGGTCCTCATGAAGCTCCGCGCTCTCCCCGTACTCGCCGGCGCCGCGATCCTCGCGCTCGGCCTCGCCGCCTGTTCCGGCACCGCCGAGGCCACCGGCGCGTCCGATGCCGAGGCATCGTCGACCGCGAGCGGCTTCGCAGTCGACGAGAACACGCTCGTCTTCGGCGTCGTGCCCGACTCGGTCGACACCGAGACGAACTACCAGCCGCTGATGGACTACATCGCCGAGATCACCGGCAAGTCGGTCGAGTACCACGAGTCGACCGACTACGCCGCGCTCATCGAGGCCGCTGTCGCCGGCAAGGTCGACGTCGCCTCCTTCTCGGGATTCACCTACGTCACCGCCACCAACAACGGTGCGAAGCTCACCCCGATCTCGTCGATCGTCACGGAGGAGGGCCAGGAGCCCGGCTACTTCTCACAGGCGATCGTCCCCGCTGACAGCGACATCTCGAGCATCGACGACTTCGCGGGCAAGAAGGTCTGCTTCGTCGACCCGTCGTCCACGTCCGGATACCTCTTCCCCTCGTACAACCTCATCGAGGCGGGCATCGACCCGAAGACCGACATCACTCCGGTCTTCGCGGGCAAGCACGACGTGAGCGTGCAGAAGGTCGGCGAGGGGGTCGAGTGCGAGGTCGGCTTCGCCGAGGACTCCGAGGTCGAGAAGTCGGATGCCGTCAAGGTCATCGACGAGACCATGGTGCCCGGTGCCCCGCTCGTCTACTCGTCGACGCTTCCCGACGACGTCGCCCAGAAGCTCATCGACGGCCTCTCGGAGATCACGATCGACGACATCATCGCCGCCGGCATCGACAGCGCCGACACCGACTCGTTCCGCAGCGTCTTCTTCGCCACGAAGCCGGTCGACGACGCGTACTACGACCTCATCCGCGACATCTGCAAGGAGACCGAAGCGGAGCAGTGCCAGGGCTGACACCCTGACATCCGCTTCGCTCCCGCTCGTCGAGCGGGAGGTCACGGCGAGCGAGACGAGACGCGCTGAGGTCGATGCGCTTCGTCTCGCTCGCCACCTCTGCCGACGAGCTTCAGAGATTCACGAGGAGAACTGACATGAACACGGCATCCGATGCCCTCATCCGCCTGAACGGCGTGACGAAGACCTTCGGCACGACGACGGCGCTCAAGAACGCGTCTCTGCAGGTGTCTCGCGGCGAGATCGTCGTGCTGCTGGGCCTCTCGGGCTCGGGCAAGTCCACGCTCCTGCGACACGTCGACGGGCTCGAGGTCCCGACCTCGGGCGACATCGAGGTGCTCGGTTCCCCGGTGCCGACTCTGAAGGGCAAGGCGCTCCGCCGCCTGCGCAGTCGGGTGGGATTCATCTTCCAGCAGTTCGAGCTCGTGCCCTCGCTCACCGTGCTCGAGAACGTGCTCACCGGATCGCTGTCGGAGGTCCGCGGACCGCGCCTCGGGCTCTGGGGCTATTCGAAGGCGGCGAAGCTGCGCGCCCTCGAACACCTCGACCGCGTCGGACTCCTCGATCGCGCCTATCAGCGCAGCGACACCCTCTCGGGCGGCCAGCAGCAGCGCGTCGCCATCGCCCGCGCCCTGATGCAGAAGCCCGACATCCTTCTCGCCGACGAGCCCGTCGCCTCGCTCGACCCCGAGTCGAGCGATCAGGTCATGGCGCTGATCCGCGAGATCGCCGCCGACGAGGGCCTCACCGTCGTCTGCAGCCTGCACCAGGTCGACCTCGCGATCTCGTGGGCCGACCGCATCGTCGGCCTGCGCCACGGTGAGATCGTGCTCGACACACCGACCGGCGACCTCACCAAGGCCGAGGTCATGGAGATCTACGGCCGCGTCGCCACGACCACGGCTGAGATCCGCGCCGTCCAGAACGAGCTCACCGAGATCGCGGTCGACATCGCCGACATCGACACGGCCCGGGTCTCATGACCGTGCTCTCGGACGCCCCCTCGTCCTCCGCGGCCCCAGGGCACTCCACCGTCTCCGACCGCGCACCCCGACGCCCGCTCTCGGCCGAGCGCATCGCCGCCGGGCTCACCCTGGTGGCTCTCCTGGTGCTCGGCATCCTCGCGGTCGAAGAGGTCGGCATCTCGATCCCGGCGATGGTGCAGAGCTGGGGCAATGCCGAGAACTTCGTGGCCCGCGTCGGCGGACTCTCGTTCCCCGAGCCGGCCGACCTCGCATGGCTGATCGCCCTCACTGTGGGGCTCGTGCTCGTCGGCACGCTGCTCGCCGCCGTGCTCTCGGTGCCGATCGCATACCTCGCAGCCTCGAACACGACCCCGGGCAACGGATGGCGGGCCGCGGCCCGATTCGTGGGAGTGCTCACCCGCGCGCTGCCGGATGTCGTGCTCGCCATGGCGTTCGTGCTCATGTTCTCGCTCGGCACCCTCCCCGGCATCCTCGCCATCGGCATCCACTCGATCGGCATGATCTCGAAGATGTTCGCCGATGCGATCGAGCAGATCGACGAGGGTCCCCGGCTTGCGATCCGCGCCGCCGGCGGATCGAAGATGCAGGAGTTCGCCTCGGGGATCCTTCCCCAGGTATTGCCGAGTTGGGTCGCGACGGTGCTGCATCGCAACGACATCAACCTGCGCGGCAGCGTCGTGCTCGGCTACGTGGGTGTGGCGGGCCTCGGGCTCGAGATGTCGTACGCGTTCAAGTCGCTGAACTACGGCAAAGGCCTGGGCATCGCGCTGGTCATCTTCATCCTGTGCGTCGCGATGGAGATCGTCTCGAGCCTGGTGCGCGGGGCGATGCTCGGACAGCAGAGGCAGACCCGGTCGTGGATCGACCGCATCATCCACCCTCGACTGCGCGGCTCGTCGAGCGCGAGTTCGACGGGGACCGCACGACCTGCATGGGCGGCAAGCCCTCAGACCGCGGTGCGACGACCGTGGACGGCAGAGCGCGTGCGCAACACGAGCGGCATCATCGTCGCGGTGCTCGTCGTGATCGGCAGCGTCGTCGTCAGCCAGATCAACTGGCTCGACTTCTTCACCTTCTGGGCCAAGCTCCCCGAGGTCGCCGCGAAGTTCTGGCCGCCGTCGTTCGGAAGCTACGAGGCGTCGGCGATGATCGCCGCCATGCGCGACACGATCGCGATCGCACTCGCAGCGACCGTGCTCACCCTGCTGCCTTCTCTGATCCTCGGCTCGCTCGCGGCCAGCAACGTCGCACCCGGCCCTGGCGCGCGCGGCGTCGCACGATTCCTGCTCGTCGGCATCCGCGGCATCCCCGAGCTGATCCTCGCGATCGTGCTCGTCGTGATCACCGGGCTCGGTGCGCAGGCGGGAGTCATCGCACTCGCCATCGGCGGCATCGGACTGCTCGGCAAACTGATCGCCGACTCCCTCGAGGAGGTCGACCGAGGCCCCGAGCGGGCGCTTCGCGCGGTCGGCGCCACTCGTCTGCAGACCTACACCTCGGCGACAGTGCCGCAGGGGATGCAGGCGCTCATCGGACACAGCTTCTACATGCTCGACACGAACATCCGTGCGGCGACGATCCTCGGCATCGTCGGCGGCGGCGGAGTGGGCTACTACCTGCTCAACGCCAGCCAGGGCTCTCGCTACGAGACGGTCACCGCGATCGTGCTGATGATCCTCGTCACGGTGCTCGTCGTCGAAGGACTCGCGATGTGGATGCGGAAGGTGTTCCGATGAACGGCACTCAGCACAGCGCGACTCAGCACAAAGGCGCTCAGCGCAGCGCGGATCTCGTCGTCGTGGGTTCGGGGATCATCGGCCTCGGCGCGGCCTACGCCGCTGTTCGGCGGGGCCTCACGGTGATCGTCGTCGACAGGGCGGATGCCCCTGTCGGGGCGACGATCCGCAACTTCGGCCATCTCTGCATCGGCGCACAGACCGGCGAGGCTCGCCGCTATGCCGACCTGTCTCGCGACCTGTGGCTGCGCCTCGCTCACGACGCGGACTTCTGGCTGCGCGAATCCGGCACGCTGGTCGCCGCCCGTCACGCAGACGAGATCGCGGTGCTCGAGCAGGCGGCGGCCGACGGCGGCATCCGGATGCTGGAGACGGACGAGCTGCTGCGTCTCGCCCCGCTCCGTGCCGAGGGGCTCGTCGGCGGGGCGCACATCGAGACCGACCTGCAGACCGATCCGCGCACCGCCGCGGCCGCGATCGTGCGACACCTCGCCGCGCAGGGAGTCGACTTCCGCTTCCGCACAGCGGTGACCTCGGTCGCCGGGCGACGCGTCGAGACGACGAGAGGCGCCATCACGGCCGGCGCGGTGGTCGTCGCGGTCAATCACGACGTCGACCAGCTGCTGCCCGAGGTGGCCGCACGCGCCGGTGTCGAGCGGTGCGCGCTCGACATGATGCGAGCGGCGGTGACGCTGCCGCATCCGCTCGCTGCCCCGCTGCTGACCGGATGGTCGCTCGTGCGGTACGGACGCTTCGCCGACGGTGCGGCGGCCGGTGCCCTCCGTGAGCGACTGCACTCCGAGCGCCCCGACCTCGCGGCACTCGACCTCAATCAGATGTACACCCAGTTGCCGGACGGCACGCTCATCATCGGCGACTCGCACACCACGTCGAGTGCGCCCGGGCCGTTCCAGCCGGAGGCGGCGTTCGCCGCGTTCCTCGCCGAGGCGGAGGCGCTGTTCGACATGCCCGCACCGCGGGTGCTCGAGCGCTGGCAGGGCGTCTACGCCAAGGCGCAGCACGAATTCCTCATCGACAGGGTCGAGGAGGGGGTGCTGGTGCTCGCCGCGACCACCGGCATCGGAATGACCACGGGTCTGGGGCTCGCCGAAGAGAATCTCACCGCCGCCTTCGGGTGGGCACCCTCAATGGAAGGAACCTCATGACCACGCACCTCTCCGCACCTCCGGCACTCGAACTCGTCGTGCTCGACATGGCAGGCACGACCGTGCTCGACGACGGCGTCGTCGAGACCGCGTTCCAGCGCGCCGCCGAGCGCACCGGAGTCGCAGATCGGATGCCGTGGGACGACGCGCTGGCCCATGTGCGCGCGACCATGGGCCAGTCCAAGATCGACGTCTTCACGCATCTCGCGGGCGGCGACAGGGCCGCAGCCGAACGGGCGACGGCGGAGTTCGAGGGTGCCTATGCCGAGATCGTGGCGGAACAGGGGGTCGCCGAGATCCCCGGGGCGGCGGATGCGATCCGGAGTCTGAAGGATGCGGGTCTGACCGTCGTGCTCACGACCGGGTTCGCTCCGGTCACCCGCGACGCGCTGATCGACGGTCTCGGATGGAACGGCCTCGTCGACCTGGCGCTCTCGCCCGTCGACGCCGGACGAGGGCGCCCTGCGCCCGACCTCGTGCTCACCGCGCTGATCCGCACGGAGACCTCGTCGGTCGCGTCGGTCGCCGTCGCGGGAGACACCGTCAGCGATGTCGAATCAGGGCGCCGCGCCGGTGCCGGCTTCGTCGCCGGCGTGCTCACGGGCGCCCACGACTCGAGTGCCCTCGAACTCGCCGGTGCCGACGCCGTGCTCGCAGACGTCACGCATCTCCACAGCGCGCTGGCCGAGCGCGGGCTGCTTCCGCTCGTGCCCACCGTCTGAGTGGCCCTCATGGGAACTCTGCTTGTCCGACCTCCCGGCCATCGCCGCGACGTCGCTCTGCGCCCCGCAGCCACAGCGATGGTGTGGATCGGCGAAGGCCACCCGCACGAGACCATCGCGGTGCCCGGTGTCGCTCTCGGCGAGAACGACGTGCTGGTCGCGGTCGAGATGTCGACGATCTGCGGGTCCGACGTGCACACCGTGCAGGGGCGGCGATCGGCTCCGGTGCCCCTGGTGCTCGGCCATGAGAGCGTCGGACGCGTGATCGCCATGGGCGATGCCGGGGCTGTCGCGGTCGACGGCACCCCGGTGCGCATCGGCGATCGGGTGGTCTGGTCGGTCACGATCTCGTGCGGCACCTGCGACCGGTGCACGCGGGGCGTGCCGCAGAAGTGCCGCACGCTGGGCAAGTACGGCCATGATCGCATCGGCGTGCACGGCGATCTCAGCGGAGCCTTCGGCACGCACGTCCAGGTGCGAGCGGGCACCGCGATCGTGCGGGTGCCCGAGTCGCTGCCGGCCTCGGTGCTCGCGCCGGCATCGTGCGCGACCGCGACCGCCTGGGCCGCCGTGGCCAGGGCAGCGCGCGACCATGACCTCGAGGGCGCGGCCGTGCGCATCCACGGAGCCGGACTCGTCGGGCTCTCGGCTGCCGCGATCGCCGTGGAGCACGGCGCGACGGTCGAGGTGCTCGACCCCGCACCCGCACGGCTGGCGCTCGCCGCACGGTTCGGTGCCGGCCGGATCGATCGTGACCCGGACATCGTGATCGAGGCCTCGGGGCATGCCGTGTCAGACGCGGTCGCCGGCGTGGGCACCGGGGGCACGGTCGTGCTCGTCGGAAGCGTCTTCCCTGCCGAGCCTGTGCCGCTCGACGCCGAGAGCATCGTGCGTCGACTGGTGACCGTCACCGGGGTGCACAACTACACCGGAGCCGAGCTGGCCGAGGCCGTCGGATTCCTCGCCGGACGAGGACGCGCCTACCCGTTTGCGGATGCGGTCGGCGAGGTGCGGCAGCTCGCAGCCATCGACGAGGCGATAGCCGCGGCATCCGCTCCCGGTGCGCCGCTGCGCATCGGACTCGTGCCTGGGCGATGAACCTCAGCGGATCCGGCGGAGAGTGCACGGTGGAGAGCGCAGGGCTCTCAGTCGGCCGGCCCGTTCAGCTCAGTCGACGCCGCGCCTGATCGCCGAGGACCGGCAGGCCTGATGCCCTCGGCATGGAAGGCGAGCAGTCGGATCGCGGTGTCGACCGTCTCGTCGAGCACCTCGTGCGGATCGCCGGTGAGCGCCAGCATCCGATGGCCGACTCCGTCGTCGGTCGCCCACCCGATGAAGACGGTTCCGGGGTCGTGCCCACCCTCGGGCTCCGGGCCCCCGACGCCCGTGGTGGAGATGCAGACGTCGGCGTCGAAGAGCCGTCGCGCGCTCTCGGCGAGTTGCTCGGCGCACTCGGCCGAGCACGGGTCGGTTCCCGGCGTGAGGCCGAGCAGGCTCTCTTTGACATCGGTGAGGTAGGCGACGATGCCGCCGGCGAACCAGTCGCCCGCGTCGTCGCCCGCGCCGATCGTGCTCGCCAGCCGCCCCGAGGTCAGAGACTCGACGACGCAGATGCGCAGCCCGCGCTCAGCGGCGACCTCGCTCAGACGATCCAGCGACGGCTGCTCCGCCGTCACTTCTCCTCAGCGGAGTCGGCGGGCGTCGGCGCGTCCGACTCGATGTTCGCCTCGTCGGAGTAGTCGGGCCGCGGGGGCTGCAGCGGCTGGTCGGAGTACTCGCCGCCGAGGCGTCCGCCGAAGGGACGACCATGGTCGGCGAACTCGTCGCGTGCGTAGACGAGCTCCCACTCTCCGACAGTGAAGCGCGCGCCCGTGCGCAGTGTCTGCGACCGGTCGCCCGGGTGCGTGGCGGTGGCGTCGGGGTTGCTGTTCATCTCGCCCTCGCCGTGCAGCTCGAGCACGTACTCGTCGCGGTCGTCGTGCGTGATCGTCGCGTGCACGGGGTCGGCGCCCTCGAGCCGCAGCTCGTTGTCGGCGGCCGAGCCGATGCGCACCACGTCGACCTCGAGGGCGAACTCCGTGCGCTCGCCGTCGCGGGTCACCCGCAGACGGGGGTTGCCTTCGCCGAACTCGGCGTGAGTGGTCGTGGGGGTGTAGCCCTCGTCGGAACGGTCGTCGATGTGTCGTGCGTTCATGGTGGGTCTCCTCGCGGTCCCTCACAGGATATGCGGGGGAGGAATCCGAGCGCAGGGGGTTGACTTCGGCGGCGGTTTCATCGACGCAGCCGGGCTGGAGATTCCCATAAACTGCAAGGCGAAGACCCGGACACCTGAGGAGACGCGGCATGGGCAAGTTCATCTACGAGGGCAACGTGAAGACCGAGATCGAGGATCGCGCCCTCACCCATCTGCAGCTCGTGATGACCGCCAAGCTGCGCCGCGCGGAGCCCTTCCCCTTCAGCTGGCGTGAAGACGCCAGCGTCGGAGGCGGCCGCACGACCGTATGGGTTCAGCCGGGCAGCTCGCTCGTCTTCAAGTACTTCGGCAGCCGGCAGCCGTCGGTCAACCGGGCCTGGATCGAAGCGCTCGCCTTCACGGCCAACGCTCCGAGCGGTCTCTATCTGGTTCCCGAGCCGCAGGAGGCTTCCGTCTCCACGGGCGACGACGAGCCGTCCGCTCCCGCGGCCTGAGCGCGTCGAGGAACCCGCTCCGCCTCCGCGCCCCGGCCCTGGATCGTGGTGCCGATTGTCAACCCCCTGCCGAGGGCGTCGAGAGGCCACGAGGCTCGGTTGACGCCCGACTCGCGCCACGAACGGTGGTCGCGGGTCGCGAGGAAGAGGAGACACCATGGCCGACAGCACGCCCGACCCCCGCAGCCAGCATCGCCAGGAGGAGTTCCCGGGGCAGCAGCAGGACCAGCCGGGGCTGACCGATCAGATGCGGCCGGTTCCCGACCACGGTGAGCAGTCATACGTCGGTCACGCGCGGCTCGAGGGCCGTCGAGCCCTGATCACGGGCGGCGACTCCGGAATCGGTAGGGCCGTCGCCATCGCCTTCGCGCGGGAGGGCGCGGACGTGGCGATCGTGCACATGCCGGAGGAGCAGTCGGATGCCGACGACACGATCGAGCTCATCCGTGCCGAAGGCAGGCAGGGGCTCAGCCTCGCCGGAGATCTGCGGGACGAGGCCTTCGCGACGGAGGTGGTCTCCGAGACGAGGAGCGGCCTCGGCGGGCTGGACATCCTGGTGCTCAACGCCGCCTACCAGCACGACATCGACGGCTTCGAGAATCTCGAGACCGACAAGCTGCGTCGCGTGTTCGAGACGAACCTGTTCGGACTGCTGTACTCGGCCAGGGCCGCGTATCCGCATCTGGAGCCGGGGTCGAGCATCATCGTGACGGCGTCCGTGCAGGCGTTCGAGCCCTCGCCCAACCTCATCGACTACGCGATGACGAAGGCTGCACAGGTCGCATTCGTCAAGGCGCTCGCCGAAGAGGCTGGAGAACGAGGCATCCGCGTGAACGCGGTCGCCCCCGGACCCATCTGGACGCCGCTCATCCCGGCCACCGGATGGAGCGATGAGCGGGTGAAGACCTTCGGCTCCGACACGCCTCTCGGCCGGGCGGGACAGCCGGCCGAGCTCGCCGGCGCATACGTCTACCTCGCCTCGGCGGAGTCGTCGTACACGTCCGGCGCGGTGCTCGCCGTCACCGGCGGCAAGCACCTCTGATCGCCGGCGTTCGCCGCCGCCTCCCTGCGCCGTAGGCTGGCGGGGTGAAGCAGTCCGCGTCGTCCCGCCCGCTCGTGGGCGTCGCACTGGTCGTCTGCTCCTGCCTGTCGTTGCCGTTCGGGGCCGCTGTCGCGGCACAGCTGTTCCCGGTGCTCGGCCCGTGGGGCGTGACCTCTCTGCGCGTCGCGATCGCGGCGCTGCTGCTGGTGGTCATCGTGCGCCCGCGGCCGGTGCGCTGGACGAGAGTGCAGTGGCTGGCTGCCGTGCTGTTCGGAGTCTCGCTGGCGGCGATGAACGGCTTCTTCTACGCGGCCATCGACCGGATCCCGCTCGGCCCCGCCGTCGCGATCGAGTTCCTCGGGCCACTGGTGCTGGCGGCCGCGCTGACCCGACGCCTCGCCGACGCCGCCTGGGTGGGCGTCGCGCTGCTCGGCATGGTGCTGCTCGGCGTCGACGGACTGATCGGCGCCGAGCCGCTCGACCCTCTCGGTGTCGTCTTCATCCTGATCGCCGCGGCCTTCTGGGCCATGTACATCCGCATGAGCGCCCGAGTCGGCGCCGTCATCCCCGGCACGAGCGGGCTCGCGGTCGGGCTCGTCGTGGCGGCGGTGCTGCTGATCCCGGTCGGAGTGCCGGCGGCCGTCACCGTCTCGGGCGACATGCAGCTGCTGCTGCTCGCCGCGGTCACGGCCGTGCTGTCGTCGGTGATCCCCTACAGCTTCGAGCTCGCGGCGCTCCGTCGCCTGCCGCAGCGCGTGTTCGGAGTGCTGCTGAGCCTCGAACCCGCGTTCGCGACACTCGCCGGGTGGCTGATCCTCGGCCAGTCCGCCACTCCGCTGAGGATGCTCGCGATCGCCCTCGTCGTCGCAGCGAGCGTCGGCACGACGCTCGGCGTGCGGCGACAGCGCCGCCGCGCCGACGCCGCCGCACGAGACGACACCGGCGCGGACGATGAGGGCCGCGGCGACGAGACCGGGCCGTTCACGGCGCCGATCCCGCTGCCGGAGTGAGTGCCGAACGTCAGACGCTGACCCCGGCCGGCACGGGCAGGGGATAGCGACGCCGCAGCAGCATGCGCTGCACCAGAGTCCAGACGACGGTGACCGTGAGGTAGAGCGCGGCCGCCAACGGCACGAACACGGCGAACACTGCTGTCAGATAGTGCAGAGCGCTCGTCACTCTCTGCATCGTCGGCGAGTTCAGCGGCGAATCATCGTCGACCGGCGCCGGCCGGAAGACTCGCCGCGTGATCTCGGCCACCGCGATCATCACGGCGATCAGGGCGCCGAACACCAGCAGCGTCTCGGGTGTCGCCGTGCCGCCGAAGACGGCCGAGACGAGGCTCGTTCCCAGCGGCGCACCGAACAGGTCGTGCGTGAGCAGGTCGTTGGCGTGCGCCGCGATGTCGGGGCGGATGAACAGCGTGTACAGGATGCCGACGACCGGTGCCTGCGCGAGAACAGGCAGCATGCCGGCGAACGGAGACGTGTTCTCCGAGCGATAGAGCTCGAGCATCTCCTTCTGCAGGCGTTCGGGATTCTTCCTGTGCCGACGCTGCAGCTCGCGCAGCCGGGGCGCGAGGCGCGCCCTGGTCTGCTCGGCCTTGGCCTGCGAGACACCCACGGGAATCAGCAGGGCGCGGACGAGAAGCGTCACGAGCACCACGGCGAGGGCTGCGGCGGATGCTCCGGCGAGTGGCTCGAGCAGCGAGGAGAGCCCGGCGAGGGCGCCGTACGCCGCATCGAGCAGAAAGGTCAGGGGTGGGAAGGCGAAGATGTCCATGGAAGTCCGTTCGTAGGTCGGGAAGGGTCGGCGAAAGCCGCGCAGTCCCGTACGAGGACGGACTACGCGGGAACGGCGACTCCCGGCGCACGAGGGCGCGGGTGACCGGCGGCATCAGGATCGCTCTGCGCGAGCAGCGTCGAGACGTCGATCGCCCGCAGCGGATGCGGAGCGGTGCTCGGCGAGGGCGGTGCCAGGCTCAGAGCGACGGCGATCGTGAGCGTCGTCAGGGCGATCAGCGCGATCGCGACACCGAGGGCTGCGGCATCGGGCACCGCGACGATCCCGAGCGCGGCCGCGACGAAGCCGAGCATCTGCCCGAACCACTCGCTCATGTGCGCCTCTCTGATCCCTCCCGCCGAGATTATCACCGGCATCCGAGCAGGGGATCGGTGATCCGCGCTCACCTCCGGGCAGGAGAGCGGAGATAGCCTCGATGTATGACTGATCTGCGTGCGCTGCTCGGCATCGAACACCCCGTCCTGCTCGGTCCGTTCGGCGGGCTCTCGTCCGTCGCGCTCGCCGCGGCCGTCAGCGAGGCGGGTGGACTGGGCGGCTACGGGCTGTACGGCTACGACGGCGACCGCATCCGCTCGACCGTCGCGTCGCTGCGGGAGGCGACCTCGCGCCCGTTCGCCGTGAACATCTGGCTGCCGACGGGCGACGAGGTCCCGCCGAACCCGCAGCACACCGTGTTCGCGCAGGCGCTGCAGCCGTTCTACGACGCGGTCGGCCTCGAAGTGCCGGCACGACCCGAGCGGTACGTGCCCCCGCTCGACGAGCAGCTCGACGCGATCTGGGAGTCCGCGCCGCCCGTGCTCAGCACGGTGTTCGGCGTCCCCTCCGGCGACCTCATCGAACAGGCGCATCGCCGAGGCATCCGCGTGGTGGCGACAGCGACGACGGTCGCCGAAGCCGCAGCCCTCGCCGAGGCCGGGGTCGACGCCGTCATCGCGACCGGCTTCGAGGCCGGAGGCCATCGCGTGTCGTTCCTGCGACCGCCCGAGGAGTCGCTCGTCGGCACCTTCTCGCTCGTGCCGCAGGTCGTGGATGCCGTCGATGTGCCGGTGATCGCGGCCGGCGGCATCGCCGATCGGCGCGGTGTCGCGGCCGCTTTCGCGCTCGGTGCATCGGCCGTGCAGGTCGGCACGGCCTTCCTCGCGACAGTCGAGTCCGCCGCGAACCAGGCGCATCGTGACGCCATCCGCGCGACACCCGCCGACGGCACCGTTCTCACACGGGCGATGAGCGGACGCCTCGCCCGCGGTGCTCGCAACCGGGCGGTGCGGGCGATCGAAGCGAGCGGCACCATCGCCCCGTTCCCGATGCAGAACTGGCTCACAGGGCGATTCCGGGCTGCGGCAGGCGAGCAGAACCTCGGCGAGCTGCAATCCCTCTGGATGGGGCAGGGGTCGCCGCTCGCCCGCTGTTCCACTGCGGCGGAGGCCTTCGCCGAGCTGGTCGCCGGGGTGCCGCAGAAGCCCTGACTCAGAGGATGACGGTCGAGCGGCCGTGCACGATCACACGGTCCTCGGCATGCCACTGCACGGCGCGCGCGAGCACGAGGCGCTCGACATCGGCGCCGCGGCGCTGCAGCTCGGCCGCGGACTCCGAGTGCGTGACCCGCGTGACGTCCTGCTCGATGATCGGCCCCTCGTCGAGGTCGGCCGTCGCGTAGTGAGCGGTCGCCCCGATCAGCTTGACGCCGCGATCCTTCGCCCTGGCATACGGGTTGGCCCCGATGAAGGCGGGCAGGAACGAGTGGTGGATGTTGATGACGGGGGCACCGAGACCCGTGATGAAGTCATCGCTCAGGATCTGCATGTAGCGGGCGAGGACGACGAGATCGACGTTGCCTCGGAGCATCTCGAGCTGGCGCTGCTCCATCGCCTGCTTGTCGCCCGAGGGGATGTGCACGAACGGCACTCCGAACGTGCGCACCGACTCGGCGAGGTCGGGGTGGTTCGAGACGACCATCGTCACGTCGATGTCGAGCTGTCCGCGCTGCGTGCGCCACAGCAGCTCCATCAGGCAGTGATCGTACTTCGACACGAAGATCGCGACGCGCTTGCGGCGGGCGGTGTCGTGCAGTGACCACTCCATGCCGAAGCGCTCGGCGATCGGGGCGAGGTCGGCCTCGAGCGCGGTGCGCGCCGCCGAGAGACCGGGGAGGTGGATCACGGTGCGCTGGAAGAACCGACCACCCTCGGAGTCGGTGGAGTGCTGATCGAGGGAGATGATGTTCGCTCCGTGGGCGGAGAGCACGCCGGCGACGGCGGCGACGATGCCGGGCTGATCGTCGCAGGCGATCAGCAGGCGGGCGGTGTCGGGCTGAGACATGGGGGCTCCTCGGGGGTGTGCATCGATTCTGCCGTGGATGCGACCACCGGGCGAATCGTCGCCCCGGGTCGCTACTCTGGGAGCGTGGACGCGGGCGATCTCGGACTGGTGCTGATCCCGCTGCTCGCGGTGGCAGCGCCGCTCCTCGCGCGCGGCATCCGACCCGTCATCCGAGTGCCGATCATCGTGTTCGAGCTCGTGCTCGGGATTCTCGCGGGGCCCGCCGTGCTCGGCTGGGTCGAGCCGACGCCCATCCTCGAGAAGCTCAGCGATTTCGGGCTCGCGATGCTCTTCTTCATGGCCGGATCCGAGATCGATTTCCGCGCCGTCTCCGGGCGCCCGCTCCTGCGGGCCTCGATCGGCTGGAGCATCAGCGTCGTGCTCGGGATCGCGATCGGCTTCTTCCTCGCACCCGGCGAGGGGATGGTCGTGATCGCCATCGCTCTCAGCTCCACCGCACTCGGCACCCTGATGCCGATCCTGCGGGATGCGAGGGAGACGGACACTCCGTTCGGTCGTGCCGTCACCGTGATCGGCGCCGTGGGAGAGTTCCTGCCGTTGATCGCGATCTCGCTCTTCCTCAGCACCCGCACCACGCCGCTCGCCACCGCCGTGCTGCTCGCCTTCGTGGCTCTGGCGGGGCTCGCCGTGTGGATGGCCCAGTGCATGCAGCATGGGCGCCTGCATGCCTTCGTGCGCGCCACGCTGCACACCTCCGATCAGTTCGGCGTGCGCTTCGTGCTGCTGCTCATCGCGGCGCTGGTCGGTGTCAGCGTCATGCTCGACCTCGACATGCTGCTCGGCGCCTTCGTCGCAGGAGCCGTGTGGCGCATCATCATGGCGCGCGCGCCCGAGAAGGACGCAGCGGCGATGGAGACGAAACTCGAGGCCATCGCGTTCGGGCTCTTCGTGCCGATCTTCTTCCTCTACACCGGCGTGAACTTCGACCTTCAAGCGCTCACCGGCTCGTCCTCGGCGATGCTGATGCTGCCCCTCTTCCTCGTGGCGCTGCTCGTGCTCCGGGGCACCACTGCACAGCTCTCCGCCCCACTCGGCGCGAGCGTCAGGGACCGCACGGCGCTCGGGCTGCTGGCCGCCACAGGGCTGCCCATCATCGTCGCCGTGACGGCCATCGGGGTGGACCACAAGATGATCGACACCGGCACAGCCGCAGCGCTCGTCGGCGCGGGGATGCTGTCGGTGCTGCTCTTCCCGCTGTTCGGCATGCTGATCCGCGGCGACGCGGCGCGACTGGTCGACCCCGAGCTGGTTCGCGCGCGACCCCAGGGGGAGCTGTGACCACGGCATCCGCGCTGATAGCCGACGCCGTGCGTGCGCTCTCGGGCCTGCCGCAGGAGGGACTCGGCGAGGAGCGGGAATCCCGGTGGCGCGGACGCCGCATCGTTCGCGTGGGCGCGGCCTGGCACATCGGAGTGCTGCTGTTGACCGAGACGCAGGCCCTGGCGACCGCAGAGGTGCTGCGCGCTGCCGACCCCGGCCGCCGCGGCTATACGGCCGAGTCCGCACGAGAGCGCGCCGAGCGTCGCGCGCTGGCTCTGCGGGGCGGATTCGACGAGGGCGATGTCGTGCACGTCGGGTGGTCGGTGATCGACCTCGACGCCGTGGATGCGGGTGGGGCATCGGGGCCGCTCGCGATGATCGACGCAACGCCGTCGGTGCGGTGGAGCACTGCCGGCGGGTGGATGCCGCTCGAGGCATACCTCCGCGAACGGGTGGAGCTGCTGCGCGGCTGAGCCCTGCTCGCCTGCTCGCCTGCTCGCCCGCTCGGAGTCAGGCGGGGGCGAACGTCTGCGCGAAACGGCGCAGCAGAGCGGCGCCCTCGGTGACCGACGCTGCGAGCACCTGCCCCTGCACCTCGTCGAACTCGTCGGGGTCGAAGTACCCGGTGGTGCGGTAGAACGTCATCCGGTCGGCGAAGTCCCTCGGGGTCGGCTCCGGGTGGAACTGCGCCGTGTAGAGGTGAGTCCCGACGCGATACGCCTGCACCGGGCAGGTGCCGTTCGTGGCGAGAAGGACCGCACCGTGCGGGAGAGCCGCGGCGCTCTCCTTATGGGCGGTGAAGACGGTGAGGGCGGGAGAGCTCGGGCCGAACACCGGATCCGCTGCGCCGGCCTCGGTCGTCTCGATCACGGTGGCGCTGGCCGATTCGGGAGTGTCCACCGTGATCTCGCCGCCGAGCATCCGCGTCACCACACCGATGCTGAAGCAGGTGAAGAACGCCGCGATCCGGCCGTCGATGGCCCGCCGAGCGATGCGCTCGAGATCTGCTTCGACACGCAGCTGCACTGCAGACTTCTCGGCGTCGCTCACGTTGAAGGGAGAGCCGCCCACCACGACTCCGTCGTATCGCGCGAGGCGCGCAGGGTCGAGGGGCTCGGTGAGCAGGTCGAGGCGGTCGACGACGTCGACGCCGAGCGCCCGTCGGAACGAGGCGTGCTCGGCATCCGCCGCCCCGAGCTCGGGGCGCACACAGACGTAGAGAAGCGAGACCACCACGAGAGTCTAACGACGACCGGAGGGGGTCGCCGTCATCGCTGTCATCGGGACGTCACGCTCGCATCACCGTGACGAGTTGGAGGTGCGACCCCGCACGATCCCGATGAACGTCTCGACGTCAGGGGTGGTGTGGTCGCGGCGCCAGACCAGGGCGACCGTCGACGTCGGGCCGTCGACGAGGAGTCGATGGCGGACATCCTTGCGGTGGTGCACGCGTGCGAGAGACATGGGCAGGATCACGATCCCGGTTCCGGCGGCAGCGGTCGGGATGGCTTCTGCGACGGTCAGCGGCGCGAACGTCGGGGCGAGGGCACCCGGGATGTCGATCGGACCCAGGGGATCGTCAGTGGGGACCATCACGATCTCACCTGCGAGGTCGGCGATGGTCAGTTCGTCGGCCGCGAGCAGGTGCGAATCGATCGAGGCGACCACGACCGGCACCTCGTCATACAGCGTGATGACGTGCAGGGTCTCGTCGGTCAGTGGCAGACGCACCAGCGCGGCGTCGAGATCGTCGAGCGCCGCGCGCTGATCGGCGACCTCCACCGGCACGAGTTCAAGTGGCACGTGCGGCATCCGCTGCTTCCAGGCGTCGATCCACTTGCCTGGTGTGGCGCCGGGCACGAGTCCGAGTCGGAACGTGCGCGGCTCCTCGGACTCGCGTTCCGGCGCATCGAACACGACCTTGGCGGTCTTCTTCGGCGGCTTGGGCGGCGGGAATCGCTGCGCCGGTGCCGCCCTGTTGCGTCGCACGGGCGAGCCTTTGCCGGCACGTCCTGCCGGTCGTCGTCCCTGAGTCGCCATGTGCTCCAGGGTACCCGGCGCGCGGCGAGACGGTCTGGGGTCGCGGCCGTGATCAGGCCGCGAGCCACAGCCCCTTCGGGTCGGTGGCGACCGTCAGGCCGGCGGCGACCGTCTCGTCGTCGCCGATGCGCGCGCCGCGGACGATGCGAGCACCTGCTCCGACTTCGGTGCGGACCCCGATGTGCGCGCCGTCTCCGACGGCAGCGCCCTGGCCGATGTGTGCGTGAGCGTCGACGTGCGCACCCTCGCCGATCACGGCATCCGGTTCGATCCACGCGCCGCGGGCGATGGTCGCCCCCGCGCCGATACGCGCGCCGGGTTCGATGTAGGCGCCCGCTTCAACATGCGCCTTCGGATGGACCTTCGCGCCATGCGCGACGAGACCGCGACCGTTGGCGTGCTTGCGATACCGCAGCGTCGCGCCCTGGTCGTTCTCGATGTCGACGTAGTTCTTGCCCACGATTCCTCCCCGTGTTCCGGAGTGCTCCGGATATATCAATAACCACGGGTGTGCCGGATTCATTCCCGAGCATGGATGCGGGTCATCGCTGACACACGGGACACCAGAAGGTGATGCGTTCACGGGTCGGATCCGCGCCCAGTTCGCCGCGCTTGATGAGCGTTCCGCAGCGACGGCATGGCTTGCCGGCACGGCCGTATACCCACGTTCCCTGACCGGGTCGATCGACTCCGGTGAAGGTCCGGTGACGACGATCGCGGTTCACTCGGATCGTGCGCACACCGAGGTCGAGCAGCGCGGGCACGTCGACCTCCGGGGCGGGCGTGGTCGGCAGGATCCCGCGCAGGAACAGGAGTTCGGCGGCGTACTCGTTGCCGAACCCCGCGACGTTGCGCTGGTCGAGAAGGGCGACGTGGATGCTGCGGGAGTCGGCGCTCACGCGTCTGGCGGCCTCGACGGCATCCCAGTCGGGGCCGAGGGGATCGGGCCCGAGGTATCCCACGAGCTCGTCCTCTTCGCGCGTCGGCACCACCTCGATCTCGGCCAGGTCGATGCCCACCGCCTCGCGCTGCGCGGTGCCGACGATCGCGCGCGCCTTGAACGCCGGATGCCGCCACTTCTCGCCTGTGCGGTAGACCAGCCAGGCCCCGTCCATGCGCAGATGGGAATGCAGTGTGCTGTCGCCGATGCGCAGCAGCAGGTGCTTGCCGCGAGCGATCGAGGAGAGGATCGGCTGACCCGTCAGATCGACAGTTGCGAAGCGCGGGACGCGCAGGTCGAAGCGCGCCACCTCGGCGCCGACCAGGGCCTCGTCGAGACGTTTCGCCGTGCGGAAGACGGTATCGCCCTCGGGCATCAGACGTGCCCTGAACCGGCGGGCGGCGGAAGCGGCGCGGAGACGCTGCCCGGCGCGGGCGGCGCGGGCGGCGCGGGCGG
>NZ_JAPFGV010000008.1:0-140777 GCF_059803615.1 Microbacterium sp. SWDP-B6
GCCGGTGGCCCCCCCCGCGAGGTTCGAGGATTCTTTCGTCTGGCTCATGGGAATTCCCGAACCTCTCCGTCGCTTGATGTGGGCAGGGTCAGCGGGACTCAGCCCGCGTCGACCTGCGCCTGGATCTCGGCCAGGACGTCCTGGGCCGGCTTCGACTGCAGCTGGCCGAACAGCGCCTTGAAGGCTCCGTCGGTCGCCGACCACTTCGGGTTCGTCGACGGGTAGAACTGCGCGTCGGGCAGCACGTCGAGGAAGGGCTTGAGCGCCTCCTCGCCGGCGAGCTGCTCGGCACCCGACTTGGTGACGGGCAGGAAGCCCTCGGCCTGCACCCACGGCACGTACACGTCGGCCGAGTAGTAGTAGTCGAAGAAGGCGGTGATCGCCTCCTGCTTGTCGCCGTCGTTCTGGAACGCCATCAGCTGGTCCATGACGCCGAGCGTGAACGGGGAGCCGTCTTCGGTCGGGATCGGGACGATCGAGTAGTCGAGCTCGGGGTTGCCCTCTTCGATCTGGCCCACTGTCGGCGGCAGGCCGACCTGCATGCCGATCTTGCCCTGGATGAAGATGTCCATCAGGGGCGAGCGCTGCGTCGAACCGGGGTCTGCCTGAGTGGCGCCCGCGTCGATCATCTTCTTGATCTGCTCGGCACCTGCGAGGTTCTCGGGGGTGTCGATCGTGATCTCAGAGGCATCGCCGAACGATCCGCCGCCGCCCCACAGCCACACGGCCGCTTCGGCCTGGGCCTCTTCGGAACCGAGCGGCATGCCGTAACCGGCCACGCCGCCGCCGAGTGCCGACACCTTGGTCGCGGCATCGAGCAGCTCGTCCCAGGTGGTCGGAGCCTCGACGCCCGCCTGCTCGAGCAGCGCGTTGTTGACGAACAGGGCGCGGGCCGATGCGATCAGCGGCAGGGCGTAGGCGGTGCCGTCGACCTCGGCGTTCGCGAGGAACGCGTCCTGGAAGTCGGAGTAGGTCTCCTCCGAGACCACGTCCTCGACCGGGTAGAGCAGCTCGTCGCCGACGAATCCGGCGAAGGGTCCGCCGTTGTAGATGTCGGGCGCCTCGCCGGCCTGGATCTTGGTGGAGACGACCTTCTCGAGGTTGTCCCACGACTGCACCTCGAGGTCGACCTTGATGTCGGGGTTCTCCTTCTCGAACCCGTCGATCACGTCTTCCCACAGACCCTTGGTGGCGTCGGAGTAGCTGGGCACCAGAAGGTTGAGCGTCGTCTCGCCCTCGGCGTCTCCGCCGCCTCCTGTCGAGCCGCCGAACCCGCACGAAGCGAGCGTGAGCGTGGCGGTCGCCGCCAGGGCGACGGCACCGAATCGCAGTGACTTCTTCATGTGTATTGCATTCCTCACTGTGTAGGTGGTGCACAGTCGCAAGCACAACTCACGCGACGGTGCGTGTGATCGCCTTCGCCGGTGGCTGGGCGATCGGTTCAAGCCGGGTCGGCTCGAGGAACCCTCCGCGGACCGGATCTGCGGAGGGGCGGTGGAACTTGTTCGATTATTTGTCAGGAGAATAAACAAATCAAGAGGAACCTTGCAGGATTTCCTCGTGTCGAAATACTATGATCGAATCAGCACTTAAACGATCACAAACTTGCAACATCTGGTCCGGAGGGCCCGACATGACCGAACTTCTGCCCGGCGCACACATGCGCGAAGAACTGAACTCGCAGCCCGAGACGTGGACCCGCGCGGTCGAACTCCGCGACATGCAGGCGCTGCTGCCGGCATCCGGAGCCCGCATCGCGGTCGTCGGCTGCGGAACGTCGTGGTTCATGGCGCAGTCCTATGCGTTCCTGCGCGAGACCGCCGGGCAGGGTGAGACCGACGCGTTCGCGGCCTCCGAGTCGTTCGTCGACCGCGGCTACGACGCCGTCGTCGCGCTGACGCGCTCGGGCACGACGACCGAAGTTCTCGAACTGGTCGAGCGCATCAAGGGCCGAGTGCCCACGATCGGCGTGATCGGCGACGAGACCTCGCCGCTCGTCTCGCTGGTGGACGAAGCGGTGCTGCTGCCGTTCGCCGATGAGAAGTCGGTCGTGCAGACGCGCTTCGCGACCACCGCTCTGGCGCTGTTCCGCGCCTCGCTCGGTGAAGACCTCACGGGTGCGATCGACGATGCCGCCGCCGTGCTCGCGGCAGAGGACGACGACGAGCTGCGCGATGCCGAGCAGTACTCGTTCCTCGGCCGCGGGTGGACCGTCGGTCTCGCACACGAGGCCGCTCTGAAGATGCGCGAGTCGTCGCAGTCGTGGACCGAGTCCTACCCGTCGATGGAGTACCGCCACGGTCCGATCGCGATCGCCGCACCCGGCCGCGTGACCTGGCAGTTCGGCGAGGCGCCCGAGGGTCTGGCCGCGCAGGTCGAGGCCACGGGGGCGCGTTTCGTGCAGCATCCGATCGACCCGCTCGCCGACCTCGTGCGCCTGCACCGCGTCGCCCTCGACCGCGCTGTCGCCAAGGGTCTCGACCCCGATCAGCCTCGCAACCTCACGCGATCCGTCATCCTGGATGCATGACCCGATCCACCCGCGGAGAGTTCGATGACCAGCCCTGAGGATGCCGCGAGCATCGTCGACGACGTGAGCGACGCGTCCGGCGAGAAGCTCGCCGCCGCACGTCCTCTGGGCAGCGGCGCTCCGGTGCTGGCCTTCGACGTGGGCGGCACCGACATCAAATCGGCGCTGTTCGACGCAGACGGCACGGCGCTCGGCCTTCGTCGCACGCCGACCCCCGTGGCCGACGGCGACCGCACCGAGGTGCTGATCGAGCGACTCGGGGTGCTCGCCGCCGAGCTGCGGGCAGACCACCCGGACGTCATTCCGCAGGCCGCAGGGCTCGTGGTGCCGGGGATCGTCGACGCGGAGGCCGGGCTCGGCGTCTTCGCGAGCAACCTCGGCTGGCACGATTCTCCGCTGCGCGATCTCGCCTCGGCGAAGCTCGGCCTGCCCGTCGCCTTCGATCACGACGTGCGGGCGGCGAGCTGGGCCGAGCATCGTCTCGGTGGAGCGCGCGCGTACTCGAACTCGGTGGTGCTCGTGATCGGCACCGGCATCGCGGGTGCATTGCTCGTGGGCGGAGAGCCCTACACCGCGGGCGGCTATGCGGGTGAGATCGGCCACTCGCCGATCGCCGATGGACCGGTGTGCGCGTGCGGTGCGAGGGGCTGCCTCGAGGCGGTCGCGTCGGCAGGTGCCATCGCTCGTCGCTACCGCGATGCGACCGGCATCAGCCCCGATGGCGCGAAGGACGTGATCGCCCGTGCCGCGGCCGGCGACCGCGTCGCATCCGAGATCTGGAACTCGGCGCTCGACGCCCTCACCCTGTCGCTCGCCCAGCTCACCGCCGTCGTCGCCCCCGAGGCCATCGTGATCGGCGGCGGGCTCTCGCGCGCCGGTGGGGCGCTCTTCGACGAGCTGCGTGCCCGGCTCGCCGAACGCCTGAGCTTCCATCGACTTCCCGAGCTCGTACCGGCCGAGCTGTCGGGCAACGCCGGCATCCTGGGCGCGGCGCTGCGCGCGAGGGAGCTCGCATGATCCTCACCGTCACTCCGAACCCGGCCCTCGACCTCACCTGGCACGTCGACCGACTGACCCTCGGCGAGACGCACAGAGCGGATGCCGGCGCCGTGCGCGCCGGCGGCAAGGGCCTCAACGTCGCCAGGGTCGCGCACGCGCAGGGCGCCTCGGTGCTCGCGGTGTCGACGGCCGGAGGTCGCAGCGGCGTCGAGCTCGCCGCCGAGCTCGGTGCGAGTGGGGTGCGCCACCGGCTCGTGCCTGTGGTGGGACCGACTCGGCAGAGCATCGCCCTGGTCGACGAGGCGCTCGGAGACACGACGATCGTCAACGAACGGGGCGTGAACCCGTCCGATCCCGAGTGGGCGGCGCTGCTCGGCGAGGTCGTCGACGCCCTCCCCGGCGCACAGGTGCTGGTCATCTCGGGCAGCCTTCCGCCCGGGGCGCCTGAGACGCTCCTTCCGCTGCTCATCGGCACGGCGCGAGACGCGGGTGTGCCGGTGATCGTCGACACCTCGGGTCCGGCTCTTCTGCACGCGGCGGATGCCGGAGCATCCGTCCTCAAGCCCAACGCCGCCGAGCTCATCGAGGCGACCGGCATCACCGACCCGGTCGAGGGCGCACGCTCGCTGATCGAGCGGGGCGTCGATCTCGTGCTGCTGTCGCTCGGTGCCGACGGAATGCTCGCGGTCACGGCATCCGAGGTGCTGCACGCTCGTCTCGACGCTCCGCTCGCGGGCAACCCCACCGGCGCCGGTGATGCCGGAGTGGCCGCGTGCGCGGTGCTCTATGCCGACGGCATCCGTGATCCGGAGACGATCCTGCGCCGCGCGACCGCCTGGTCGGCTGCCGCCGTGCTCATGCCGCTCGCCGGCGAGATCTCCGACGACTGGCCGGCGCTCGAGCAGCGCCTGGTCGTCGCCCCCTATGACCCCATCGTTCGAGAGGACCCTCTGTGACCCTGGTCTCCGCCCGCGAACTGGTGACGGATGCCGCGGCACGCGGCACCGGCATCGGCGCGTTCAACGTGATCCACCTCGAGACGGCCGAGGGACTCGTGCGCGCCTCCGAGGCAGCGCGCCTGCCCGTGATCCTGCAGATCTCGCAGAACTGCGCCGACTATCACGGGGGTCTCGAGCCGATCGCGCTGGCGACTCTCGCGGTGGCGAGACGCGCGCAGACGCCGGTCGCGGTGCACCTCGATCACGCCGAGCGCCCCGAGCTCGTCGATGAGGCGATCGCCCTCGGATTCGGCTCGGTCATGTTCGACGGCGGCGCGCTGCCCTACGACGACAACGTGGCCATCACCGCGGCCGTCGCCGAGCGGGCGCATGCTGCGGGCGTCTACATCGAGGGCGAGCTGGGCGAGGTCGGCGGCAAGGACGGAGCCCACGCACCCGGTGTGCGCACCGACCCCGATGAGGCCCGCGCATTCGTGGCGGCGACCGGCGTCGACGCGCTCGCCGTGGCGGTCGGTTCGTCGCATGCGATGACCGATCGCACGGCATCCCTCGACCTCGAGCTGATCGGACGACTGCGCGAGGCGCTCGAGCGCAGCGGTCGTGACGAGCAGGCCGTGCCCCTCGTGCTGCACGGATCCTCGGGCGTCGCGGATGCCGTGATCGCCGACGCCGTGCGCGCGGGCATGACCAAGATCAACGTCTCGACGCATCTGAACGGCTTCTTCACCCGGGCGATCCGCTCGACGCTCGACACCGATGAGAAGCTCGTCGACTCGCGCAAGTACCTCTCGCCCGCGCGCGAGGCGCTCGCAGGCGAAGCCGCGCGGATGCTGCGGCTGTTCGCGCTCGAGTCCGCCGGAGTTGCGGGGCGACCCGCGTGAACACGGGCAGGATGGTGACATGAAGCGCGCCGCCCGCCTGAATGCGATCCTCGACCTGCTGGCCGAGGACGGCGAGGTGAACGTCGACGAGCTCGTCGAGCGCTTCGGCGCCTCGGCCGCCACCACCCGTCGCGATCTCGACTCGCTCGCCGAGCAGCGTCTGCTCACCCGCACGCACGGCGGGGCTGTCGCGCACTCGGTCGCCTACGAGCTGCCGATCCGCTACAAGAGCCACCAGCGCGCGCACGAGAAGGAGAGCATCGCCCTGGCGGCCGCCGCGCTCGTCGCACCGGGCATGGTCGTCGGGTTATCGGGCGGAACCACGACCACGGCCATCGCCGCAGCGCTCGCCGCTCGCGACGATCTCGCGGCGGGGCCCGGCATCACCGTCGTCACCAATGCCGTGAACATCGCCGCCCAGCTCGCGACCCGGCCTGACATCAAGGTCGTCGTCACCGGCGGGGTGATCCACTCGCGCAGCTATGAGCTGGTGGGCCCGTTCGTCGAGCAGCTGCTGAGGGGGGTGCGGCTCGACATCGCCTTCATCGGGGTCAACGGCATGGATGCGGTGGCCGGAGCCACCACGCAGGACGAGCGCGAAGCCGCGGTGAACCGCATGATGGCCGAGCGAGCCCGCCGCGCCGTGGTCGTCACCGACAGCAGCAAGATCGGCACGGTGGCGTTCGCGGCCGTCGGCGGCTCGGAGCTGTTCCCCGTTCTCCTGACCGACGACGGGGCGGATGCCGCGGCGCTCGCCGCGTTCCGCGATGCGGGCTACGAGGTCCTGACGGCCTGACCTGCCGATCAGTCCTCGGACCGCACCAGCTCGCCGGTCGGTCCATCCGTGGGCCCGAAGAGCGCGAGCGTGTCGCCGCGCATCGTCGCCCCGTCGGACAGTGCGAGCCACGGCACGACGCCCTCGGGGCAGCCGGCTTCCGTATGCCCCCCGAACTCGAGGTGGATGGTTCCACCGTCCGGGCCGCTCCAGACCCCGGTGTGCGCGTTGCAGCCGTCGAAGCCGACCAACGACCCATCTGCATTCAGAGTCAGGTTCACGTCCGGACCCTCCGCCGCGGCCCATTCGCCCACCACCGCCGCACCCGGTGAGGGTGTCGGGTCAGCGGCCGTGGGGCTCGGCGTCACGGAACCCTGCCCCTGGTCCGTGCAGCCCACGGACACCGCGGCGCAGATGAACGCCACTGCGACGACTGCAAGCACTCGTTTCGACCTCATCACGACCAGCTCTCCGCACGCCGGGGCACCCTGACGTCGGTGCCGAATGTGCCTGTGATCTTGGCACGCGGACACGAGCCTGACAAGCCGAGAACCGTGCGGACTCCTGGTGGGGGTGCCGCGACCCCTCTCGCGGCACCCCCGGAGTAGATGGTGACCTGTCGTTCCCTCACACTCCCCAGTGCACGAGGGTTTCCCCAGTTCGACTGCGCCTCCCTCGCGCTTCGTTTCCGAAGCCCTTCGCCGGCACCTTCTAGAGATAAGGAGCGGGCCACCGATGTTCTGATACATCGAGTGGAGAAAAGATTCAGAGACCGCTTCCGTGGCACTGGAACGGTGCACGGAGTCCGGTGGATTCGGCTGCGGCCGCCAGCGCGACGGCCGGGGGCGCACCGGCCGCCAACTCGACGTGCACGGCGCCGAGCAGCTCGCAGGCGATGTCGTCTGCCACCACCACCGGTGCGGCGATGACGCAGCCGGTGCCGGCGTGCAGCCAGACCCTCGTCATGCCCAATGCCTCCTCGCCCCAGCGCACCGACGAGCGGCCCAGCTCGCAGGCCGAGAGCACCACGGTGGCCGGCGCCCGCGAGATCAGGTCGACGTCGTAGCCGAACAGTGTGCCGTCGTGGAGCTCGAACCCCGAGAACAGCGGGTTGTCGACCGCGTGACGACCGTGGGCGGCGATGTGCAGCACGTCGACCTGCTCGGCGAGCTCGGTGACGGCCGACACCCGCGCGCGCTCACCGGTCAGCATCCGCGCGTCGCGCCACGCTCCGGCGGCGCGGCGCACCTCCTCTTCGGCGCGCGCGACCCGAGGGCCGGTCGCGAACCCTGCCGTCGGGGCCGGTGTGGAGGCCCCGTCCGTGCGTGAAGGCGCCATCTGCGAGGCGTCCGCCAGGCGAGATGTCGACGTGGAATCGGGACGTCGAGGCGACTCGCCGAGCCAGCGCGACACCGAGGTCGCGATCGTGAACGGCGTTCCGCGCATGCCGGGGAGCATCGCCCAGGGGATGCCGCCGAGGATGCCGGGAACCGTCAGCGTGAGACGGGCAGCCCCTCCCGCCGCCGCGCGGGCAGGCGCGAGGAGGGCCTCGTCGAGTCGGCGCAGCCTCTCGTCGAGAGACCGCTGAACGACCGGCGCCATCGGCCCGCCATGGGTGAGCGCTGCGACGTCGAGGTCGGCGCGGAGACCGTCGAGCGCAGCCTCGATGCGCGGCAGCGACAGCTCGACGATCGACGACGCGGATGCCGTCACCACGACGCAGAGCAGTTCGTCACGAGTGAAGACGTACGCGAGGATCGCCGTGTCATCGTCGAGCCGGGCCCTGGTCTCGCGCAGCCCGAGGCGTTCGTGGCTTCCGCCGACTCCGGTCGACGACCACTGCCGGTCGCGAACCCGATCCCGCAGCTCGCGCACCCGGGCATCGGTCGTCCAGTCCGACCCCGCGAGGTCGGCGCGCAGCATGCGCAGTTCGGCCAGGTCGGCCGACAGCTCCTCGTCGTGCGGTGGGCGAACGGGAGCGACCTGCTGGCTCAGATGCCTGGCGCGCTCCGACCACTCGAACAGCACCTCGGGGTCGCGTGATCGTGCGGCGGCGGCGAGTCCGGTGAACATCAGCTCGGTGCCGTGCATCGCGACGGACGCCTGCAGGTCGAGCGCGCCGAACGACTGCTGCCACGCGGTGAGCAGATCGAGGCCGGCGGCGGCGGCACGGCGGGCATCGGCATCCTTGCCTGCATACGCCGCGCGCACCGCACGGACCTCGTGCTCGCGCAGGCGCAGGGGAGTCGGGGCATCGCGGGTGAGTCGTGGCAGTCGCCCTCCGTCAGCGAGGCGTGCCGTGAGAGACAGGGCAGTGGCCTCGGTGCGGAATCCCCCGCGGGCGAGCGCTGCGGCGGTGCGCGCGAAGTCCTCGCCATTCGGCGTGGCCTTCGGGTGAGCGAGCAGTCGGGCTTCCAGTCGCACCGCCTCGGCACGCGCTGCCCAGCTCTCGCTTCCCAGCGCGGCGAAGCGGCGGGATGCGGTCGCGGCGGCACGCTCGGCAGAGGCGGCGTCGTGCCGCAGCAGCGACCGGGCGAGGTGGAACTCGGCCTCGCCGCGGGCCTGTCGCATCCGCTGTGCTCCGAACCGCACCGCGACCGTGCCGAGCAGCTCCTCGGCCTCTGTGGTGAGTCCGGCGTCGCGCAGCACCTCGGCGCGGTCGAGGTCGCTGATCGCTGCGGCGAGGTCGCTCGTGGCCGCGAGGATCGGCCGCGATCGGGTCATCAGCCCGAGCGCTGTGACGAGGTCGCCTCCGAGCAGCGCGGCGTAGCCGAGGTTGTGGCGGGCTTCGGCGAGCGGTGCGTCTGCCCCGTGGGCCTCATAGGCGGCGATGGCTCGCTGCAGGTCGGCCGAGCAGTCGTCGAGTCGGTGCCGCTGCATGCTGACGATCGACCGGCTCATCAGGCAGTTCGCGCTCTCGATCGAGCCCTCGTCGAGGCCGTCGATCGCCTTCGTGAGAAAGAGGTCGGCCTCATCGAGGCGTCCGCCGTGCATGAGCAGGGTGCCCAACTGCCCGTTCGCGAGGGCGACAGTCTCTTCGCTCAGCCCCGGTCGAGACAGCGCTGCGCGCGACAGGCGCTCGGCCTCCGCGGGCTGCCCCGTCTGAGCGAGGACGTAGGCCATGGTCCCGTCGATGCGCGCGCGCAGATCGGCGTCGTCGGTGCGCGCGGACGCGGTCGTCAGCGCACGCCGCGCCTGCGCGAACCGTCGGGAGTTGGCTGCGTCGACGCCGCGCTGATGCAGCTCGGCAGCAGACAGTGGCACTTCACCAGAATGGCGGTATGTCGCGTCTCAGGGAAGGCTTGCGGCCGCATCCGGCTTTCTGAGTCCGGATGGCTGGCCTGGGCGGGTGGCCGACCTGGGCCGGGTGGCTGGCCGATGCACGGATGGCCGCCGAACCGGCCCTGTGCGGGCAGCCATCCGGGGGATCCTCAGCCGAACTGCCCGGCTACCCGCCCGTCACCGGCGACGGCAGCGTCTTCAGCACCGCGGCTACGGCCTTGGCCGCGGCATCCGCAGTGACGCCCTGCGCGGGCACCGAGCCGAGCTGAGCGGCGACGCGCCCTGCGACGTACGGCGCCGCGAACGACGTGCCGCTCCAGATCGAGAAGCCCCCGCGGTAGTCGTCGGGGTCGATCGTCTCTCGGCGCAGGCCGTCGACATCCGCCCTGGTGGTCGCCTGCTCGCCACCGACGAAGGCGGGTGACGTGCTGACCACGGCGGCCCCGGGCGCGTACACCTGCACCCACGGGCCGACGTTCGAGAACAGCGCGACCGACCTGCCCGACGGGTTGAGGGCTCCGACCGACACGTGCGGGGCGTCCTTGTCGCGAGGGATGCCGTTGTCGGCTCCGGGCCACGGCCAGAGGGAGGCCGGGAACGACGGCCGGTCGATGGCGTCGTTGCCCGCCGAGCAGACCACCACGCACCCGAGCTCCCGCGCCTTCGTCAACAGGGCGTGCAGCGTCCTGCTGAAGAGGCCATCCGTCGGCGTCTCGTGGTAATACCCGAGGGACAGGTTGAGGACGTCGATCGGATGCCCCGTCGAGGGGTCCTCGCGGTGCCGCCGCAGCAGTTCGACGACCTGGGCGACCGTGGTCAGGAAGGTGCTCTCGTCGATCACGCCGAGCGCGCCGGCCATGCGGATCGAGAGGATGTCGGCATCCGGTGCCGTCTGGCGGATGATTCCCGCGATGAACGTGCCGTGCCCGGCGACCGCGTCGATCTCGCCGTCGAGCTGCCCGTAGAGGTCGGGATAGCGCTCGGGGTCGGCATCGTCGGTGAGGCCGATCGGCACGCCGTCGATCTCGAGGTGCCGGGTGACGATGTCGTCCGGCAGCCAGTCGTGCACTCCGCATCCGGTGTCGAGCACCGCCACCACGGGGCGGCGGCCGCGCTTCGGGGCGGCGGTGCGTCGCGGTGCCGGCCCGAGCCAGGTCACCGGTTGGCGCGCGCCGCGCCCCGGCTCGAGGTAGTCGTCGCTGCCGCCGGCGCCTCCGCCCGCGCCGCGCACCGGGTTGGTGCGGCTGAACGGGTTGGTGCGGCTGAAGGGATTCGTGCGGCTGAACGGATTGAGGCCGACAGGGTCGATCGACAGCACGTGCTCGAGGCTGGTCCTCGCCATCGGCGTGCCGGAGCTGCGGCGGGCGCGCTGCAGGACGCGCCAGGCGTCGGGCGGCACCGGAGACTCGCCGCGGGTCGGCTCATCGGGGGTGGTGAGGCGGGCGCGGACGAAGCCGGGCACCCCGGGAACCAGCGGACCGGCGGCGCGGACAGCATCCGGCGATTCGATCTCGAGGTTCCAGCCGAACGACCCGGCCGCTTCGCGCAGCTCGTGGATCTCCTGGTCGTATTCCTCCTGGCCGTTCTCCTGATCCTGCGTGATCAGCAGACGCTCCTGCAGGTAGGCCGTGGGAAACGCCCTGACGCCGTCGACGGGCTCGACCGACGGATCGAGTGCCGTGCCGCGTCTGATCGATCCCTCAGCTCTGTCCTGCCAGCTCCACCCCTTGGGCTGCTCCATCGTCGGTCCTCTCCTCGCGGGCGGACCCGCGTCCTGTGCGGGCGGACCCGCGTCCTGTGCGGGATCACCCGCAATGTGTGCGGGATGCCCCGCGTCCCGTGAGGAGGATCCTGCGAGGTGCGGGAGTCGCCCAGCGGTGGTCTGCGCGGGTCACCCCGCATCGTGCGCGGGTCGCCCCGCGGTGGATCACAACTCGAACTGCGGGGTCGACACGATTCGTTCCTGATCGCCGACCGTGGTGCTGAGACGCACGAGAGTCAGTCCGTCCGGGACGTCGTCGAACACGAAGCGACCTGTGTCGTTGGCCGTCGTCGTGCGGATGCGCTCGCCCTGCGCGAGTTCGATCCCACCTGATGTCGAGTCGACCCAGCCGTCGACGCGGTGTGCGCCGGTCGCGGTGCGGGTGACGTGGAGCAGGATGCTGGTGGTGCCGTCGCTGAACTGCAGGGTCAAAGCGTCGGCGTCGCCGCGCACGGCACCGAGCGGTTCGTCGACGAGGGTGAGCAGCGCGTACTCCTCCGACAGGCCCTCGGCCGCGACGGCCGCGATCATGCGATCGATCAGGGCGGCGGGCATCGGGTCGACGTCGCGCCAGAGTGAACGCAGCTGCGCGAACAGCTCGGCATCTTCGTGGTTGTCGCCGCCGTTGGCGCCATCGTTCTCGCTCATGGGCCGCCCTCCGTTCGTGGTGTCGGTGCGTCGAGCAGGTCGCGCAGCTTCGCGAGGCAACGCTGGCGGGTGGGGCCGATGCTGCCGACCGGCATCGCGAGGTCGGCGGCGAGGCGGGCGTAGTCGGGTCGGTCCTCGAAGGCGATCACCCTCAGCAGGCGCTGGCACCGGTCGGCGAGGCGATGCACCGCAGCCCACAGCCGGCGATTCTCCTCTCCGACGGTGGCGTGATGCTCGGCCGACTGCTGCTCAGGAAGCAGCGCGTCGAGAGCATCCGACTCCGTGGTGTCGACCCTGTTGTGCGCTTTGCCGGCCCGCCAGGCCTCGCGGCGTGCGGTGGTGGTGAGCCAGGCTGAGACCGCCTTCGGATCGGTGATGGCGCGGTGCCCCCGAACCAGTTGCAGCCACGTCGTCTGGATGACGTCTTCGGCGAGGGTGCGCTCGAGTCCGTAGGCCCGCACGACATGCCAGAGCACAGGAGTCATCAGCCGCACGAGGTCGTCCATCGCGCGGCTGTCGCCGTCTCGCCAAGCGTCGAAGAACTCGGCGGCTCGCCTCCAGCGAGCCGCACCGTCGTCCGGTGCAGGATCGAGGCCGGCGCCGTCGGGTGCCCCGTCGATCATGAGTCCCATTGTGATCACACCAGTCAGGAGCACGGCAAGAGCCTGCTGATACATGGACTCGGTATTTTTTCCGAGGCGTTAGCGTGGGGAGGTGATCGCTCTCGCTGTCGTCCTGTTCCTCAACGCCGCCTTCAACGTGCTGGTGTGGCCCCGTTTCTACAAGCGCGTCGCGACGGACCCCCGGGCTCGGGATGCCGACGGCAAGGCCACGACGTTCTTGAAGGTGCATGCCGTGCTGATCGCGATCGCCCTGGTGCTCGCACTGATCTCGGTGATCGTCGGCATCGCGGGGCTCGCCGGAGCGCTCTGATGGTCAGCGCCCTGGTCAGCCCGAAGGCGGTCAGGAGCGGGTGACCGGCTGCTGGAGCTCGGTGATCCAGTCGGCCTGATCTTCGGATTCCGACCGCAGATAGACCTCTCGGCACGCACCGACGGCGGTGACGCCGCCGTTGCTGATCGCCTCGTTCAGCGCATGCCAGCTGTCGTCGATGGTCGCCATGGTGCCGAGGTGCGTGGTGGTGAACGCGGACTCGACGGCCGGCAGCTCGATGATGACGAGCCCGTCGACGGCGGGGCCGTCGTAGACGAAACCGACCGTGATGCGCACGCCGTGCTTGTTCATGTCGTACTCGGCGATCGGGAGCCCCGGCGTCGCCCCCGCATCACTCAGGGCGTCGGCGACCTGGTCGAACAGAGGGCCCACGACGGCCGCGACCTCGGGTTGCGACGCCACCGTCTCGGTCAGCGACGCGAGTCGGACGAACGGGAGGGGCTTCTCGGTGATCTCCAGAGCTGACATCGTCGTCTCCTCAGTTCGTGTGCGTGCCAGGGCGTATGCGCGTGCCGCCGATCCTACGCAGAGGCGCCGACATCGGCCAGCGTGGTGTGGCGGACCAGAAATGGTGGACGTAGGGTGAGGACGCCGGGGGCGCTGGCCCCGCGATGGAGCTGGGGGGCCTGATGCGAAGTGCGACGAGTGAGAATGGGGCGGGGCGCCGGGATTCTCGGGAGAGCCGAGGGCCGTTGCCCAATCGGACGCTGCTGTGGGGAGGGGCGCTGTTGCTCGCTGCCGCTCTGAGTCAGGCAGCCCATTTCGCGGTCTACCCGCTGTTGACCTGGCAGTATCGAGTCGCCTATCTTCCCGGTGCGCTCATACCGAGCCTCGTGCTTGCGGCTCTGATCGTGTTCGCGGTGGGGGTGCGCGGCGGCGGCAGCGTGGTAGGCAAGAGCATCGTGGGCAGGATCGCCCTGATCGGCTTCGGTATCTGCCACGCGTACGCCGGGTGGTTCGACTTTCTGCGGCTCCCACTCTCCGAACCTCTTGCGCACGGTTTGATCGTGGCGCCTGTCCTGGGCTCAGGGCTCCTGATCGTCTCCGTGATCGTCATCGCATGGCGGGGAGCTCTGCCCGGCCTGTGGCGCTATGTTCCGGCGCTCATCGCAGCGGCTCTCTTCGCACGGTTCTGGCACGCACTCACTGTCAGCCAAGACGTCATCACCTTCATCAGCATCGATGCTTCCGTGATCATCGCCCAGCTTCTGCTCGGGAGCCTGTCGCTGTTCCTTTCATTGCGTGTCGCGAAGCTCGAGAACTCCCGATCGTCGACGTGAACCACCGCGAGAGGCCGACGACGCGGCAGGCGGCGCGAACGTACGGCTCAGGCGTTCTCGTACTGCTTCGCGTGCTCGGCCCAGCGCGCCTCGACCGGCAGGGCGCGCAGCGCGCGGTTGCCGAGCGCGAGGGCGACGGCGACGATGCAGAGCGCCGCGCACACGAGGATCGTCCATTCGCGGCCGATCCAGGTGAGGCCGAAGCCCGCGATCAGCGGCGCGAGCGGCAGCGCGCCCATGCCGAGAACGCCCGCGGCACTGTTCGCCCGTCCGAGCAGCTGTGTCGGCGTCGCGACCATGAAGTAGCCCATCATCCCCGCGTTGAGAGCGGGAAGCAGCAGCACCGAGGCGCCGAGCACGACGACGATCGCCCACGGTTCGGTGACCATCGAGAGCAGGATCGAGCCGATCGCGCCCCCGGAGAGGCCCGCGATGGCGAGGACTCCCGTGCGGATGCGCGGCACGAGCATCGGGGCCACGATCGCCCCGACGAGCATGACCGCACCCACGCCAGCGCCCAGTGAGCCGATCAGGAGCTCGGAGTAGCCGGCCTGCTGGAGTGCGTACATGACAGTCGTGATCGCGGCGTTGAAGCCGAGGTTGATGATCGTGATGATCAGGAGCACGCCGCCCAGGTCGGGTCGGGAGAACAACCAGGCGAAGCCCTCGCGGAGCTCTGCCCATGCGCTGGTCTTGCCTCGCGCACCGGCATCCGATGCGGTGTCTGGGGGGAGGCCCAGACCGTCTGCCGGATCCACGGCGAGCCCCGCGGCGATACGCCCGTCGCTGTTCGGATGCTCTCCGGACGGCCGCTCGGCAGCTGCGTCGGCCTCCGCCCCCGTGTCGGTGATTCCGGCGCGGCGCGCCGCTCGCCGCAGCATCCATGCCGTCACCGCGGCGACGGCGTGGCAGAGAGTCATGACGGCGCCGACCAGCCAGCCGCCCACGCCGAGAAGCAGTCCGCCCAGAGGGCCGCCGGCCAGCTGCAGCGCGGCATCCCGCCCCTGGTTCGCCGCCTGAGCCCTGCCCATCGCGTCGTCGGGCACGATCTCCTTGATCGCGCTCTCGCCGGCGACGTCGAAGAGACCGCTGCGCGCGGCCAGCAGCACGTTCGCCGCGAGCAGGGTGCCGAAGGTGAGAGCATCGGCGAGAGCCAGCAGTGTGAAGGCCCCCGCCAGCAGGATGCCGATCAGAGAGCCGATGAGCATGAGGACGATGCGCCGGTGCCGATCGGCCAGGATGCCGCCGGCGAGCGTGAGGATCAGTCGCGCGACCATGCCCGCACCGCCGATGATGCCCGCTTGAGCGGGGTCATCGGTGACCACCAGGGCGAGCAGGGGGATCGCGAAGGCGAACAGCGTCGCCGCGAGACCCCTGCTCGTGTCGCTCACGAGCCAGGTCAGATACCGGGCGTTCCGCCAGAGCCGGTGTGGTGCGGTCACGGTCGTCGTCATGCTCTAGAGAGTAGTTCCGCAAGAAGACTTGCGCAACTACTCTTGCGCAATGACTCGTGCGAGTAGGATCTGAGCATGGGCGACGGCATTCACGGCGAAGATCCCGTATGGATGACGACGGCCATGCTCAAGGCCTACACGCATCCGCTGCGGCGAAGGATCCTTCGCCTGCTCGCCCGACGCCACCACATGCGCGCCGCCGACATCGCCGCCGAGCTCGACGTCGCCGCGAACAGCGTCAGCTTCCACCTGCGCACCCTCGCTGATGCGGGCCTCATCGTCGAGGCTCCGGAGCACGCGCGAGATCGTCGAGACCGCGTCTGGGCGCCGGTGAAGGGTGCGATGAGCGTGGGCGACCCCGACCACCCGGTGGCCGACGAGGAGCTCGGCGACGCCGTCGTGCGAGCCGTGGCCACCGAGCACCAGGACCTTCTCCAGCGTGTGATCGCGTGGTCGCCCGAGTACTACGGAGGTCGAGCCTCGGGCATCCACGCCGTGTTCCAGCAGCGGACCACCCGGCTCACCGAGGCCGAGTTCACGGCGGTCATGGAGATCTTCGACAAGGCGGTGGCCGAGGCTGAAGCCGCGCATGACGATGACGATCCTGAAGGCCGCTTCTGGCAGATCGATCTCGTCGCCGCCGACGACACGATCTGACCGCTACGCGCCCTCCGGCTCCGTCGCGGCCTCGTCCTCCGCTGTCTCTTCCGGCTCCCGATGGCCGCTGAGGATGAGGATGCGGCGCAGCTGCATGGCCGCGAGCACGCCGGGGCCCATCGAGCGCCGCACATCGATCGTGCGGTCGTCGACGGTCGCGAGCAGCAGCCTGATCGCACGGGCCGCCTCCCCGCGAGCGCGGTGATCTGCGGGCGTGAGCGGATCCTGCTGCACGATGACCTCGGCGACGGCGTGGCACGCGGCCGAGAGCGGTTCGGGCAGCGCCGCATCCAGTTCGAGCGCGCCAGGGCGATCCCAGATGGTGTCGGCGACCTCGTCGGAGATGTCGCGGATCAGGTGGGCGATGCGATCGAGTCGCGCGAGTTCGGCGTGGATGTGCTGCGTCTCTCCGCGGCGCCCGGACGCACGTGGGTTGCCTCGCCGGCTGTCGTCGGCGTCAGACAGCGCGGTGCGAAGCTCTGACGTCGTGTCGGCGAGCGATGACGCATCGTCGGCCCACTTCTCGTTCTCCGGGGGCCAGGATTCCGAGACGGCCGATCCGATGTCGTGCAGGTGCTCGCTCAGCTGCGTGCGGAAGGCGTCGACCTTGGCCGCGGCGGCGAGAGTGAGCGGCGCGGGGGCGATCACCAGGTTCACGATGAGGCCGACGATCACTCCGACCCCCATCTGCACGAGGTAGCCGAGCGAGTACTCGTCGGCGTTCTGGCCGCCGACGATCAGCACGAACAGCGCGGCCATCGGCACGTACTCTCGGCCGACGCCGAACCAGCCGGTGCCCGAGACCAGCACGCCGACGCCGACCACGGCCGGGATCGACCACCACGTCGGCCCTACGGTCAACACGACGATCGCGGCGAGTCCGATGCCGGTGGCGAGTCCGAGCAGGGTCTGCAGGCCCGATCGCACCGATCCCATCAGCGTCGGATACATGCTGACCAGCGCGCCGAGCGGCGCGTAGTACGGGTACTCGTCGGTGACTCCGGGCGTGTGAGGGGCGATCAGCCACGCGAGTCCGACCGCCAGTGCGGTCTTGGTGACGAGCAGCAGCCGGGCGGGGTCGACCGCCTCGCGCAGCGAGCGCACGATGCCAGGGCGGCGCGCGCGCACTCGTGTTCTGATGTTCGTCACGGCATCCTCTCGTCATCCTCCCCGAAGGGATGACGCTAGCCGTTCGGCATCCGTCCTCGCACCTGGTTGCATCTGGCGGTGAGGGCGGGTATCGGTCGGAACGCGACGACGCCGGCCGCCCCATGAGGAGCGACCGGCGCCGAGTGATCAAAGGGTGATCAGGGGATGGCCCTGCGGAAGGCGAGGAACGATATGCCCGCGAGCACCGCGGTCGCGACGAGGCCCCACAGTGCGAGTCCGAGCGCGCCGGCGTCGAGGATCCCCCGCCACACCTCATCCCACAGCTCGAGTCTCGTCGCGAGGAAGGCGAGCCCCACGAGGACGAGGCCCAGGCCGACGCTCGCGATGGTGAGAACGGTGGGTCCCCAGCTCTTGTAGATCGTCGCCCCGGTGAACCCGACGACGAACAGGAAGAGGGCGAGGGTGAAGTACACGGTGAACGCCCCCAGCGGACCCGCCTCCCAGAGCCACGGCAGGTAGAACACGTAGCCGTTGATGCCGTATCCGTTCGTCAGCGTCTCGATGCCCCCGCCGATCAGGAACACGATCCCCAGGAACGCGCTGCCCAGGATCGCCGTGAGCATGGTCCCGAAGAAGAAGTCGCGCCGGGTGATGCTCATCGCCTGCGAGAACGGGAAGGTCAGTGTCATCGCCGAGAGGCCGATGGCGAAGAAGTACCAGAGCGGAGCCTGGCCGCCGCCGCCGTACTTCGGGCCCTCGGTCGGGATCATCGCGTAGATGAGTATCGAGATGACCACCGCGGAGCCGAGGATGATCAGCGGCACCCAGATGAACGTCTGGCGGTTGATCAGCTGCAGGCGGATGACGTTGAGTGTGCGTCGCATCAGCGGGCCTCCTCTTTCGCGGCTGAGGCTCTGGTGGCAGTGCCCGCCTCGGCCTTCTGGGTGAGACGCACGATCAGCTGCTGCAGCGACACCGGAGCGAGATCGAGACCGGATGCCGTGACCTCGGCGCGGTCGGCGGCAGACAGCGCCCCGAGCACGGTGACGGAGGCGACTCGGCCGAGGGACTCCCGGTGCAGAACCTCGCGGCCGGATGCCCAGGCGTCGACCTTGGCGGCGTCGCCGACCACGGTGACGGCGCGGTCGCGCACGGCATCCGTGTCTTCGTCGAGCAGGATCTGCCCGTTGTCGATCACGATGACCTTCTCGATGAGGTTCGACACCTCGTCGATCAGGTGCGACGAGAGGACGATGGTTCGAGGGTGCTCGGCGTAGTCCTCGAGCAGGCGGTCGTAGAAGATCTGTCTGGCGACCGCGTCGAGACCCAGGTAGGGCTCGTCGAAGAAGGTCAGCTCGGCGCGCGAGGCGAGACCGATGATGACCCCGACGGCCGAGAGCTGGCCGCGCGAGAGCTTCTTGATCGTCTGCTTCATCGGCAGCTGGAACTGCTCGATGAGCTCGTCGGCGAGTTCCTGGCTCCAGTTGCGGAAGAACAGGCTCGCAGCCTTGAACGCGTGACGCGGGTATGCGTCGTCGGGGTACTTCTGGCTCTCGCGCACGAAGCAGATGCGGTTGAGGACGTGCGTGTTCTCGTAGGGGTGCTCGCCGAAGACGCGCACGGTGCCCGACGACTCGAAGTTCTGCGCGGTCAGGATCGACATGAGCGTGGTCTTGCCCGCCCCGTTGCGGCCGAGCAGTCCATAGATCGCGCCGCCCTCGAGGGTGAGCGACACGTTGTCGAGTGCGTTCTTCTCCTTGTAGTGCTTCGTGAGGTTCTGCACCTCGATGACGGCGGTCATGCGGGGGTCTTCCCTTCTGTCTGGGGTGTCTGCGATGTCTGGGCTGCCTGCGCTGCCCGCTCGCGGAGCAGGGCGGCGAGGTCTTCGGCGCCGAGCCCCAGCGTGCGGGCCTCGGCGAGGAGCGGGTCGATGTAGCGGTCGGCGAATGCGGCGCGGCGCTCGCCGAGGAGCAGATCCTTCGCTCCGGCGGCGACGAACATGCCGATGCCGCGGCGCTTGTACAGCACTCCCTTGTCGGTGAGCATGGCGACTCCCTTGGCTGCTGTCGCGGGGTTGATCCGGTAGAAGCCGGCGAGCTCGTTGGTCGAGGGCGCCTGCGATTCCTCCGAGAGTGAGCCGTCGAGGATCGAGTCCTCGATCTGCTCGGCGATCTGGAGGAAGAGCGGCTTGCCTTCTTCGATCACGAGTCCTCCGCTGTGGTTGATGGGTTAGTTACTCGACTAGGTAACCACTGAACCTCGATCGTGTCAACGGTCTCTTCCGCCTGCGGCGCGCCCGTGGTCAGAAAAGCACCCGAAGTCGCCGATTCGGGTGCGTTTTTGACCACGCCAGGGGCAGTGGGTGGGGGCGGGGAGGTCGCGCGGGGCAGTGGACGCGAACGGGGTCAGCCGCGGAGGTCGCGAGCGCGCAACGCGAAGACCGAGGCGACGACGAACACGATCGCGAGGCCCCAGGTGAGGGCGAGCCCGCCGAGGTCGACGCCCTCGGAGAGCGGCGGTCGCTGGTAGACCCATGCGTAGGGGGAGAGTGCGTTCAGCCACTCGAGGTCCTTCGACTGCTTCGCCAGCGCCTGCAGGATGTAGCCGAGCACGGCGATGCCCGCGCCGACCCCGGTCGCCCAGATGCGGCGACCGGTCGCGGCGCCGGCGAGCAGGGCGGCGGATGCCGTGAGGAACGCGAGACCCGTGAGCGCAGCGCTCGCTCCCACGATGTTGCGGTCGTCGATGCCGAGTTCGGAGGGGCCGTTCAGCGCCCAGACGACGAGGCCCGCGAAGGCGCCGAGCCACAGCAGCCTGACGAGCACGGCCAGAGCGGACTCGAGTGCATACTGACCGCGGCCGATGCCGTGCGCGAGATCGAGCTCTGCTCGTCCGCTCTCTTCGGCGCCGGCGATGGCCGCGGACCCCCAGATCACCGCCGCGATCGTCAGCAGCAGAAAGCCGATCAGGCCGAAGAACGTGCTCTGCGCGTATCCGGCACCCGTCGAGATCTGGTCGTATCCGAGCGTGTCGACGAGCTCCTTCGGCAGCGAAGAGATCATCGCCTCGAGCTGACCGTCGCCGCCGAGACTCGAATACAGCGGCAGATAGAGGAACAGCACGGCGGAGATGCCGATGGTCCACCCGAGGAGGCTGCGCCACGACTCGCGCAGGTTGCGTCGGAACACCGGCAGGATGCCGTTCATCGCCGGCCCTCCCTGCCGCGGCGGGCGCGTCTCGTCGGCGGCTCGTTCGTGGAGGCCGCCTCGCTCGTGGCAGCGCCGGCGTTCGCGGCAGAGGCGCCGTAGAGCCGCAGCACGGACTCCTCGAGGTCTGGTTCCTCCACGGTCAGGTCGCGCACCTCGAAGCGGGCGAGCACCTTGATGAACGGATCGATCGCGCCGTCCACGGTGCCGGAGATGCTCAGGATGCCGTCGGAGTCATGCACCTCGACTCCGCCGAGACCGGGCACGCGATCGAAGTCGGCGCGGGCGGCCGCGGCATCCGTCGTCGAGATCTCGGCTCGCACGCGGCGGATCGATCCCAGGCGCAGCGAGGCGACATCGCCGTCGGCGACGACCCGCCCGTTCGCGAGCACGGCGACCTCGTCTGCGGTCTGCTGGATCTCGCTGAGCACGTGCGAACTCAGCAGCACGGTCTGCCCGGCACTCTTCGCCTCGCGGACCATCTGCAGGAACTCGCGCTGCACCAGCGGATCGAGGCCGCTGGTGGGCTCGTCGAGGATGAGCAGCTCGGGTCGGTGCATGAACGCCTGGATCAGCCCGACCTTCTGCTTGTTGCCCTTCGACAGGGTGCGCACGGGTCGCGACAGGTCGACCCCGAGCCGGTCGGCCAGCTCGCGGCCGGTGCGCAGCGTCGTCGCAGAATCGCGCTCGCCCGAGACCTGGGCGTAGAACGACAGCATCCGGTGTCCGCTCGATCGCCCTTCGAGGTGCAGCTCTCCCGGAACGTAGCCGATGCGCCGTCGCAGCGCGGCGCCGCCGTGGCGGGGGTCTTCACCGAGCACGCGCACCGAGCCTGATGACGGGCGGATGACGTCGACGAGTGTGCGCAGCGTCGTCGTCTTGCCGGCGCCGTTGGGGCCGATGAGTCCGAAGACGGTGCCTGGTCGCACGTGCAGGTCGAGCTCGTGCAGCGCGATGCGACTGCCGTAGCGCTTCTGCAGACGGTCGATCTCGATCGTGTCGGTCATGATGCGTCTCCTCCCGAGGTGTTCCCCTCAGCCGCGAGTGCGTCTCGCGCACCGTCGAGCAGCGCGGTCGTCGAATAGATGCCGTGGGTGAGCAGCTCCAGCGTCGGCAGCGTGGTGCGCAGGAGCCCAGCGGGGCTCAGCTGGTCCATTCCGAGGGTGCGGGCGATCTGGGCGCGCATCACGACGGGTCCGAGGCCGATCAGGGTCAGCAGCAGAGTCGTCATCTCGGGGTCGCTCATCGGTTCGAGCATCCCGGCGTCGCGCTGTTCGGCGAGCACGGCGCGGGTGTGGGAGAGGAAGCTGTCGAACAGTCGATCGGAAGCAGCCGAACCGTCGACGAGCATCCTCGCGAGGTAGTCGATGTAGGGGCCGTAGCGCTCGAGGTCGTTGAGGGCGGTGCGGATGCGGTCGCGGGTCGGCGCGACGATGAGGTCGTGCTCCTCGTCGATGAAGACGCCGACCACGTAGTCGTCGCACTCGCTGCGGAGGGCGTTCTTGTCGCCGAAGTGATGCACGATCAGAGCCGGGCTGACACCGGCCTCCCTGGCGATCGCGCGCAGGCTCGCGGCGTCGTAGCCGTCGCGGGCGAAGGCGGCGATGGCGGTGTCGCGGATGCGGGCGCGAGCCGTGATGTCGTCGGAGACTGAACGCATGTACAGCAGACTAAACACGTGTTCAGTCCGTGTCAAGAGAGGGCGCTCCTAGGCTGAAGGGGTGGACTTCCCCTTCAATCGACTGCGCCGTTGGCCCGACGTCGAGGCCGACAACCTGCAGGCCCACGACGCGACCGATCTGCTGCTGGTCGAGCGGGCTCTCGCGCTCGGGATCGCCGGGTCGGAGATCGCGGTGATCGGCGACGAATACGGCGCGATCACCCTCGCGCTGACGGATGCCGGTCTCGACGGCATCCGCGTGCACCAGGACCTCGCGACCGGTCGCCGTGCGCTCGCTCGCAACGCCGACGAGCTGGGCCTCTCGGGCTTCTCGTCGCACGAGCTCGATGCCTCTCTGCTCAGCAGCGCCCGACTCGTGCTGCTGCAGCTGCCGAAGGCGCTGGCAGAGCTCGAAGAGATCGCGGATGCCGTGGCGCGCTGGGCAGCCCCGGACGTCGTGCTCGTCGCCGGCGGCCGCGTGAAGCACATGACCATCGCGCAGAACGAGGTGCTGGGGCGCAGCTTCGCGCGTGTGCAGGCCGAGCGGGCGGAGCGCAAGTCACGGCTGGTCGTCGCATCCGGGCCGCGACCGGTGCCGTCAGAGCCGCCGTTCCCCGTGACAGCGCGGCACGGCGGCCTGACCCTCGTCGCGCACGGCGGTGCCTTCGCGGGGGCTCGCCTCGATATCGGCACGCGTGTGCTGCTCGAGGTGCTCGGCCCCGATGGTTCACAATTCAGCGCGGATGAGCCGGCACGGACTGAAAACGCCCCGGAACCGGCCGATGCGGCCGATTCATGCTGCGTTGTGAACGCCGAAGAGCCGAGCCCGACCCCGGTCGTCGTCGATCTGGGCTGCGGAACCGGCGCGCTCGCCGCCTCGTACGCTCTCGCGCACCCCGAATCCCACGTGATCGCGACCGACAGATCGGCAGCGGCAGTGGCCTCCGCCCGCGCAACGGTCGCCGCGAACGGCGTCGCAGACCGCGTCACCGTCATGCACGACGACGCGGGCTCCGAGATCGCGGACGCCAGTGCCGATGTCGTGCTTCTCAACCCGCCTTTCCATCTCGGCAGCAGCGTGCACACCGGGGCAGCGACCCGTCTGTTCGAGGCCGCGGCCCGCATCCTCCGGCCCGGCGGAGAGCTGTTCACGGTCTACAACTCGTCGCTCGGCTACCGCGCCGAGCTCACCCGCCTCGTCGGCGCCACCGAGCAGGTGCATCGCACTCCGAAGTTCACCGTGACGCGCAGCATCCGTCGCTGATCGCGTGCGCCTCGCGAGTCCGAAAGCGCCTCGCGAGTCCGACTTCCCGGCATCCGGACTTCACAGGTGCACATGGACGTCGGATGCGCACGCCACGGTCTCGCGGCGCGCCCGCTGACCCGTGTCGCACCCCCGCCACGCCCGACCTCGCACGCGCGTCCGAAACCCGCGCAATCCCCCGGTCAGCCGACGAAACTGAACGTCGATAAAATTGACGGATTTGCCCCTGACCGGCCATTTCGTTACGTTGGTTGGTGGGCCTGACGGCCCGAAGACCAGTCCGCGATCACGTCCTTCTTTCGAATGTGCTGTGCTGCGAAGAGGCGTGGACGTACGGTCGATGCTCTATCGCGGTGGATCCGAAATCCGCCGTCCGCGCCGCCACAGCACCATGTCGAAACGGCCGGGAGGATCACCCGGGCGTAACCGAAGCAGGCTCAGCCACCCGAAGGCGAGCCGCAGGGGAAACGTGTCCGAAATCGCTCTTGAAGCGCGCAATCTGTACAAGGTGTTCGGGAAGAATCCGAGCAGTGCCGTCCGTCGACTGAAGGCCGGTGAGAGCAGATCCGAGGTCGGCGACGCAGGAACCGCCGCCGTCATCGACGCCAGTTTCACCGTGAACCGCGGCGAGATCTTCGTGATCATGGGCCTCTCGGGTTCCGGCAAATCCACCATCATCCGCATGCTCAACGGGCTGCACGACGCGACCGACGGATCGGTCGTCGTGAACGGCGACCCCATCACCGGCATCCCGTCGTCGCGTCTGCGTGAGATCCGCCGCGACCGCATCTCGATGGTGTTCCAGCACTTCGCACTGCTGCCGCACCGTACGGTCGCCGCGAACGTCGCCTACCCCCTCGAGCTGAAGGGTGTCGGCAAGGACGAGCGCCTGAAGAAGGCCGAGGAGATCCTCACCCTGGTCGGCCTCGAGGGACAGGCCGACAAGCTGCCGTCCGAGCTGTCGGGAGGCATGCAGCAGCGCGTGGGCATCGCCCGTGCGCTCGCGGCCGACTCCGACATCCTGCTCATGGACGAGGCGTTCAGCGCCCTCGACCCGCTGATCCGTCGCGAGATGCAGGAGCAGCTGCTCGAACTCCAGGAGAAGCTGCAGAAGACGATCGTCTTCATCACCCACGACCTCAACGAGGCCATGTTCCTCGGCGACCGCATCGCCGTGATGCGCGACGGCCGCATCGTGCAGATCGGCACGCCCGAAGACATCCTCATGGACCCCGCCAACGACTACGTCGAGCAGTTCGTGCAGGATGTCGACCGCGCTCGTGTGCTCACGGCCGCGAACGTCATGGAGCGCCCGCGCCCGGTCGTCGCCGAGACCGCCGGCCCCCGCACGGCACTGCGCCAGATGCGCGACGCGTTCATGTCGGCCACGTACGTCACGGGCCGCGACCGCAAGCTGCTCGGCATCGTCACCGACCGCGACGCCGTCAGGCTGGTCCGCCAGGGCGTGTCGACCCTCGCGTCGATCATCAAGCCGGTGCCGCAGAGCGTCAGCGAAGACGAGGTCCTCATGAACCTCTTCATCCCGTCGGTGGAGTCGCCGCTGCCGCTGGCAGTGGTGGATGCCACGGGGCGCCTGACCGGCGTGATTCCGCGCATCACCCTGCTCGCCGCCCTGGGCCCCGGCCCCGGAGCGACCGGCGAGCTCACCCTGCCGCTCCTTCCGATGCCGCAGGCCGAGATCGATGCAGTGCTCGATGACGGGTGGACCGCCGACCCGGCGGACGCCGTGAAGACAGAGGAGGTGCGCTGATGGATGGTTTCCGCATTCCCCTCGGCAGCTGGGTCGCGACCGGAGTCGACTGGATCAAGACGAACCTCGACGGTCTGCTCGACGTCATCTCCTTCGTCGTCAGCTTCCTGGTCGACGGACTCACCCGCGCGCTCCTGAGCCCGCATTTCGTCGTCATCATCGTGATCGCCGCGTTCATCGCGTGGCTCGTCCGCTCGTGGCAGCTGGCGATCGGCACGGTCATCTCCTTCGGACTGATCGTGGCCATGGGTCTCTGGGTGCCGGCGATGCAGACGCTCGCCCTGGTTCTCGTCGCGGCGGCGATCGCGGTGCTCATCGCGGTGCCCCTGGGCATCTGGTCTGCCCGCAACGCCACCGTGCGTGCGGTGCTGAAGCCCGTGCTCGACTTCATGCAGACCATGCCCGCGTTCGTCTACCTGATCCCGGCGATCGTGTTCTTCAGCATCGGCGTCGTCCCCGGACTCGTCGCCACCGTGATCTTCGCTCTGCCTCCCGGTGTGCGACTGACCGAGCTCGGCATCCGCGGAGTCGACTCCGAGACCGTCGAGGCCGGCCAGGCGTTCGGCGCCAAGCCGGGTCAGATCCTTCGCGGCATCCAGCTTCCGCTCGCGATGCCGACGATCCTCGCCGGCGTCAACCAGGTCATCATGCTCGCGCTGTCGATGGCGGTCATCGCCGGTATGGCCGGTGCTGACGGCCTCGGAAAGATCGTCGTCGAGGCGATCTCGACCATCAACATCGCCAAGGGCGTCGAGGCGGGACTGGGCGTCGTGCTCATCGCCGTCTTCCTCGACCGTGTCACGGCAGCGCTCGGCGACCTGGGCAGCAACCGCTCGTCGCTGCTCGGCCTGCTGGCTCGTCGTCGTACGCAGAAGCGCCTCGCCGCGGCATCCGCCGAGGTGCCGGCCACAGCATCCGCCCCCGCATCGGCCGAGGCAGCCGCTGCGAAGGATGCCGAAGACGAGGCCGAGCGCATGAAGGCCTCCCCGCGCCGCGCCCCCGTCGGCGGCGGCGTGCACTGACTCATCCCTCCCGCAAGAGAACACGCAACACAGCAGTACACAGCAACACAGCAACACAGCACATATATACGGAACGAGAGAGATACACATGAAGAAGAAGATCCTGACGATCGCGGCCATCGGCGCCGCAGCGACCCTCACCCTCGCCGGCTGCAGCGGCGACGGCATGGGCGGAACCGGCGGCGACACCGGCGGCAGCGAGTCCGGCTCGGGCGACAAGGGCACGATCACCCTGGGCTTCCTGCCCTCGTGGACCGACGGCCTGAGCACCGCGTACCTGCTGCAGGACCAGCTCGAGAAGATCGGCTACACGGTCGAGATGAAGACGCTGACCGAGGCCGGCCCCCTGTATACGGGTCTCGCGCAGGGTGACGTCGACATCTACCCGTCGGCCTGGCCCGAGCTCACGCACGCCGAGTACATGAACACCTACGGCGATGACATCGAGGATCTCGGTGCGTACTACGAGAACGCCAAGCTGACGCTCGCGGTTCCCGAGTACTCCGACCTGAACTCGATCGAGGATCTCGCCGGCAAGGGCGCAGAGCTCGACGGCAAGATCTTCGGCATCGAGCCCGGGGCCGGCCTCACGGCGCAGACCCAGAAGATGATGCCCGAGTACGGTCTCGACAGCGAGTACGAGCTCGTCACCTCGTCGACCGCGGCGATGCTCACCGAGCTGAAGTCTGCGACCGACAAGCAGGAGGACATCGTCGTGACGCTGTGGCGTCCGTTCTGGGCCAACGACGCCTTCCCCGTGAAGGACCTCGAAGACCCCAAGGGCGCCATGGGCGAGGCCGAGGCCCTGCACTTCCTCGGTACGAAGGGCTTCGCCGAGGAGTACCCCGAGGCCGCTGAGCTGATCGAGCAGATCAAGCTCGACGACGCGCAGTACGGCTCGCTCGAAGACCTCGTCGTCAACGAGTACGGCGAGGGCAAGGAAGCGGATGCCGTCGACGCATGGCTCGAAGAGCACGGCGACGACTTCGACTGGGTCGTCAGCTGACCTGACCCGCCTGTCGACCGTCGACATCCCGCCGGTCGTCGAGCGAAGACGACGGAGTCGACTGAGACGAAACGTGGCGAGCCGATAGCGCATCGGTACCGCGTTTCGTCTCGCTCGGCTTCGCCGGGGTCGCTCGACGGCCGCCGGGGCGGGTGGCGGTGCCGGCTGTCCGCAACCCCCTCCTGCGCTGTGCGGTCGGGGCGTAGCCTGTGGCCGTGGACGGGTTCGCGGCGGTCGACTTCGGTTTCGCCCGTGAGGTCCTTCAGCGGGGCATCGCGGCGCTGTACCTCGTCGCGTTCGTCTCGACTCTGAACCAGTTCCGGGCGCTTCTCGGCGACAACGGGCTGCTGCCGGCGCCGGTGCTGCTCGACTGGATCGGCGAGAAGCGAGAGCGGCGGCGGATGCTGCATCCGACCCTCTTCGTCCGCATCCGGTACTCCGATCGACGACTCGCGCTGCTGTGCGGGGCAGGGATCGTCGTGTCGGCGCTGCTCGTCATCGGCGTGCCGCAGTGGGGTCCGCCGTGGGTGCCGATGCTGTGCTTCCTCGCGCTGTGGCTCGGATACATGTCGGTGGTCAGCATCGGGCAGACCTTCTACTCGTTCGGCTGGGAGATGCTGCTGCTCGAGGCGGGGTTCCTGGCCGCGTTCCTCGGGTCGAACGGCCAGCCGGCGCCGACCGTCGTGATCGTGCTGTTCTGGTGGCTGCTGTTCCGGGTCGAGTTCGGCGCCGGCATGATCAAGATCCGCGGTGGGCAGGAGTGGCGAGACCTCACTGCCCTTACCTATCACCACGAGACGCAGCCGATGCCGGGGCCGCTCAGCCGTCAGGCGCACCTGCTGCCCCGGTGGTTCCATCGCGGTGAGGTCGTCGGCAACCACTTCGCGCAGCTCGTGGTGCCCTTCTTCGTGTTCGCGCCGCTGCTGTCGGTGTGGGTCCCCGGGCCGGTGCCGCAGATCGTCGGGGCCGGAGCCGCCGTGATCGTGATCGCGACGCAGGTGTGGCTCGTCGCGACGGGCAACTTCGCCTGGCTGAACTGGGTGACCATCGTCATCGCGTTCTCGGCGATCGGGATGCCGGGGGTGGGCGCTCGGGTCGCCGATCGAACGGACCCGGACGAGTCGCTGTGGCCCGGCATCCCCCTGTACTGGTTCGTGATCACCACGGCCGTCGGGACCCTCGTCGTGGCCCTGAGCTGGCGGGCCCTGCGCAACCTGTTCGCGCGTCGCCAGCTGATGAACGCGAGCTTCAACAGGTGGCAGATCGGCAACGCCTACGGCGCCTTCGGCACCGTGACAAAGGAGCGCATCGAGATCGTCGTCGAGGGATCGGTCGATGACGACGGACTGCTGTGGCGCGAATACGAGTTCAAGGGCAAGCCGGGCGACGTGCGCCGCATCCCTCGCCAGTTCGCGCCGTACCATCTGCGGCTCGACTGGTTGATGTGGTTCCTGCCGCTCGGGCGCTCACTCGACGACTGGTTCACGGTGTTCCTGCTGCGACTTCTCGAAGCGGATGCGCCGACCCTCGCGCTGCTGCGCTCCGACCCGTTCGACGGCGAGCAGCCTCGGTGGGTGCGAGCGGTGTCGTATCGCTACCGCTTCGCCACCCGAGCCGAACGGCGCGCCGACGGTGTGGTCTGGGTGCGCACGCGCCAGCGGATCGTGCTCGGCCCCCTCGGGTTGCGGTAGGGCGGGTGCCAGCCTCTGCTCTGTTCGGCATCCGTGCCTGCCCTCGCCCCTTCCTCGCCCTCGCCCCTTCCTCGCCCTCACCCCTTCCTCGCCCTCACCTCGTCCTCGCCCTCACCTCCTCGGGAGGAGGACTGCTCTTCGGGAGGAGGTTTCGCGCTGATCCGTCCTCCCGAAGGGCAGATCTCCTCCCCGAAGGGCGTCACATGGCCACGGCCGAGCGCCACGAACTCCGACGCCGAGCGCGGCGAAACGCCCCGGCCGGGCGCGGGGCCCGGACGGAGCGTTCCGTCTCACTGCAGACGTTCAACTGACCTTCTTGCGGTACGCGATGATCGCGAACACGTAGGCGACGATCAGGATGCCGACGCACCAGGCGAGGGCGACCCAGATGTCGGTGCCGACCGGCTCCTCGGCGAACAGCGCCTGGATGGTGTCGACGATCGAGGTGACCGGCTGATTCTCGGCGAACCACTGCACCGGACCGGGCATGGTCTCGGTCGGCACGAACGCAGAGCTGATGAACGGCAGGAAGATCAGCGGATACGAGAAGGCGCTCGCCCCGTCGACCGTCTTGGCGCTCAGGCCGGCGATGATGGCCAGCCAGGTGAGGGCGAGGGTGAAGAGGAACAGGATGCCGATGACGGCGAGCCACGCGAGCGGACCGGCTCCGGTGCGGAACCCCATCAGGAATCCGACGCCGAAGATGATCGCCAGCGTGATGCCGTTGGCGGTGAGCGAGGTGAGGACGTGCGCCCAGAGCACGCTCGATCGCGCGATCGGCATGGAGTGGAACCGCTCGAAGATGCCGCTCCGCAGATCGTTGAAGAGCCGGAAGGCCGTGTAGGCGATGCCGGACGCGATGGCGATGAGCAGGATGCCGGGGAGCAGGTAGTTCACGTAGTTCTCGGAGCCGGTGCTCTCGCGGAGCGCGCCTCCGAAGACGTACACGAACAGCAGCATCAGCGCGATCGGTGTGACCGCCGTGGTGATGATGGTGTCTGGACTGCGGAAGATGTGCCGCATCGAGCGGCCGGTGAGCGTCGCGGTGTCTGCGACGAAGTGCGTGCTCATGCTGCGTTCTCCTTTCCGGTTGCGGAGCCCGACTTCGGGCCGACGAGGGTGAGGAAGATCTCCTCGAGGGTGGGCTGCTTCTCGACGTACTCGACCTTGGCCGCCGGCAGCAGGCGCTTGAGGTCTGCCAGGGTGCCGTCGACGATGATCCGACCCTCGTGGAGGATCGCGATGCGGTCGGCCAGATGCTCGGCCTCGTCGAGGTACTGAGTCGTGAGCAGCACCGTGGTGCCGGTGTTCGCGAGCTCTGTGATGACGTCCCACACCTCGATGCGGGACTCGGGGTCGAGCCCGGTCGTCGGCTCATCGAGGTAGATGACCTCGGGGTGGCCGACCAGGCTCATGGCGATGTCGAGGCGACGGCGCATGCCGCCCGAGTAGGTGCCGACCTTGCGAGCTCCGGCATCCGTCAGGCGGAACGTCGTGAGCAGATCGTCTGCCACCTTCGCGGCGTCGGGCAGGTGCCGCAGCTTCGCGACGAGCATGAGGTTCTCTCGTCCGGTCAGGATCTCGTCGACCGCGGCGAACTGGCCGGTGAGGCTGATCCTCTGCCGCACGGCGAGCGGGTCGGCGGTGACATCGACTCCCTGCACCACGGCCGTGCCGGCATCCGGCTTCAGCAGCGTCGAGAGGATGCGCACCACGGTGGTCTTGCCTGCGCCGTTCGAGCCGAGCAGGGCGAAGATCGATCCCTTCTCGACGTCGAAGTCGACGCCGCGCAGGACGTGAAGGTCCTTGTAGGACTTCTCGAGGCTGCGAACGGCGATGGCGGGGCTGGTCATGATCGGGTCTCCTTCTTCTTCGCGTCGTCGACCGCCGCGGTCAGGCGGGCGCGTTCCTTGTCGATCCAGTGGGTTCCGCCGTACGCTTCGGCGTAGGTCTCGGCGAAGGCGACGGGGTCATCGCCGACGATGTCGTCGATCGGGGTGCCGTCGATGGCGGCGCGCTCCCACAGGTCGGCGAGATCGAGGAAGATCTGCACGAGGATGTCGCCGTCGGTGATGCCGCCGTAGTACATCGTGTAGCGGTGCTGGGCGTTGGCGACCGTGCGGTAGGGCTCGGGGAGGGCGTCGATGCGCTTCTTCGCATCGCGGTACTGCTTCTTCTGCTCGAGCGATCCGGTGAGCGCTTCGATCCATTTCGCGGCCATGTCAGTTCTCCTTGTTGGTCGTGTCGGTGTTTGTGTTTGCAATGCGCAGGCTGTCGATGCGCTGCGTGAGGAAGCTCCAGGTCTTCCAGAACTCCTCGAGTTCCTGCGTTCCCGCCGGGTTGAGGGAGTACACCTTGCGGGGCGGCCCCTTCTCGCTCGGCACCTTCTCGACGTCGACGAGCTTCTTCTGCTCGACGCGCACGAGCAGGGCGTAGATCGTGCCCTCGGCGATGTCTGTGAATCCGTGGTCACGCACGCGGGTGGTGATCTCGTATCCGTATGCCGGCTGCTCGGCGAGGAGGGCCAGAACGATGCCTTCCAAGGTGCCCTTGAGCATCTCGGTCATCTGCTTGCCCATGAAGGCCTCCTCTCGTTGGTCGGTACTCAGTGTTGCTGGGTACCAGTACAAAGTAACACTGAGTACCGGTACTTAGCAACACCGAATACTGATCATTCTCGTGTGGCCCCCGGTGGGCGCATGCGCATCACGCCGCGCGTGGTTCTGTACTTCCGGGGCGGGAGACTCCAGAGTGAGCACATGGCGGCACTGGCCTGGTCGTGGAGGAACGCCCTGCATGGGGCGGTGATCGGTCTGCCAGCGGGCATCGCGACGCTGAGCGACCCGCAGATCGGGCTGGCGCTCGCGGTCGGCGTGCTCCCCGCGGCGGGGCTCGGGGTGTCGAGCACTCGCAGGCAGCGGGCGATGAGTCTCGTCGTCGGCGGCATCGCGGCGATCTCGGTTCTGCTCGGGTCGGCGGTGACGCGCACCCCCGCGCTGGCGGTGCTCGTGGTGTTCGCGCTGTGCGTGGTCGTCGCCGTGCTGGCCGCCGATCGTTCACGGCACCTCGCGACACCGGTGCTCGTGCTCGGGGTGCCGCTGCTCGGCGTCGGGCTCTCGTTCCCGTCGGTTGCGACCGGGCTCGCCGGTGCGGGGCTCATCCTCGCGGGGTCGCTCTACGCATTCCTCGTGTCGCTGGTCTGGCCGGACTCGTCATCCGGCCCGCGCCCCTCGCCACCCCCGACGACGCGCTCGGCCATGCTCGTCTACGGCATCCAGATCGGTCTCGCGGGGGCGATCGGCGCCGCGATCGGCTTCGCGCTGGGCGTCGACCACCCCGGATGGGCGTGCACCGCGGCGCTCATGGTGAGTCGGCCGAATCACGCGATGCTGATCACACGCGGATGGGGCAGGCCCGTGGCGGTCGTCGCCGGAGCTCTGCTCGCGATCGCCGTCGCGGCCCTGCATCCGCTCCCCGCGGTCTCGGCGATACTCCTCGTCGTGATCCTGACACTCGGCACCGGCACGGCAGGCAGTCGGTGGTACGTCTTCCCGCTGTTCTCGACATTCATCGTGCTGTCGTTGCTGCTGCTCGAAGACAGCGGCACACCCGCCCACTGGTTCGTGGAACGCGTCGGAATGACACTCGTCGGCGTGGCACTCGCGCTCGCCGCGGCGGCGATCGTGCCACGGGTTGCCCGGCGAGTGCGTCGCTAGGGCGCGTCGGCCCTTCTCCGCCACCACGGCAGGAGTCGCTCCCACAGGCGCGGCTGCACGGCATCCGTCACCGCTGTCGGCACCGCGACGGCGAACTGCACGATCTCCTCCGCGCCATGGTGCACGACGCGGTAGAGCGCGGTGCCGATCAGAACGCCGAGCGCGATCGACATGACCGAGACGAGCGCCTCCATGAAGTCGGCGAGTCCGCCGTCGGTGGCGACGGCCTCGGTGAGCCCGACCAGCCCCGCAGCCCCCGGAACCAGCAGCCAGAACGCCGGCAGGAAGGTGATCTGCACCGGTGTGCCGTGCCGCAGTGAACCGATCCAGAACACCACGACGGCCATCGCGACGGCGCCGACGAAGCCGCCCACGAGGGGGCCCAGCAACGCCGCCCCCACCCACTGTCCTGCATAGGCGACGATGAGCGCGAGCAGCACCCAGCCGAACGTCGAGGCGGGTGCGGAGAAATGCAGGTAGTTGCCGAGCGCGAAGACCAGGATGCCGATCAACGCGACCCACCACGGCAGCGAGGACGCCACTTCGAGCGGCTCGTAGGTGCGGGACTCGACACCCACGACGGTGCCGGCCGCGAGGATGCCGAAGGCGAGCAGCGCCAGCTGCACGAAGCCGTAGACCAGGCGGGAGGCGCCGGAGATCATCTGCCCCGACGCGAGCTCCACGGTCGCCGTGGTGAGCACGCCCCCGGGAAGGAACGTGACCAACGGCGCGATGAGCAGGCGGATCGGATCGCCGATCTCGATGACCTCGGCGAGCAGGAACACCGCGGCCGCGCAGACGAACGCCGCCGCGATCGGCATGATCAGCTGCAGAGTGGGAGAGCGCACGAGCTTGAGCAGACCGATGCCCGCCCCCAGGGCGAACGCGACGATCGCTCCCTGCCAGGTCGGAGCGAGCAGCAGGGCGAGGCCGGTCGTCAGAACGGCGTGCCCGAACGTGCGGGTGACCCAGCCCAGGCGAGGTCGCATGGCTCCGATCTCGTTCAGGCGGCGGATGCCGTCGAGGGGCGACACCGACGCCGTGCGCGCCTGCGCTATCAGCTCGTACAGAGCGGCGATCTGGTCGAACCGGAACGACGCGTTGGTCGCCGAGCGGATCGCGACGCGAGAATCCTCGTCGTCACCCGTCTCGACGATGATGATCGTCGGGAGCACGACGAAGTCCGTGTCGTCGGCGCCGTAGGCCTCTGCGACCGTCGTCACCGTGTCGCGGATGCGGTCGACCGACTCGGCTGACGCGTTCATGCCCTGCGCGAGTCCCAGGAGGAACTGGCGCAGGGCCGAGCGATCGAGGTCCACCGGCATCTCAGGGGACCCTCGCGTCACGAGAACAGGAAGGAGAGCACCACACCCACGACGATCGCGACGCCGACGTAGACGAGGTTCGGCAGCTGGAACGAGTGGTCGAAGACGAACTTGCCCATCTTCGTCGTGCCGGTCTGGTCGAACGCCACGGTCGCGACCTGGCTGCCGTTGGCCGGCAGCGTGTAGATGCCCATGGTCGACGGCCAGAGCCCCACCAGCAGCGGCGCGGGCAGTCCGATCGTGATGCCGATCGGGACGATCGCGTTGGTCGCACTGGATTGGCTCGTGGTCAGCATCGCGACGGCGAACAGGGCGAGCGCGAAGAGCAGCGCGCCGAGGAACGCCGACGATCCCGAGACCACCGAGCCGAGGCCATCGACGATGAGCGTCTGGTTCGCCGCGACGAACGTGTTGGCGAGCCAGGCGATGCCGAACAGGGCGATCGCACCGACGATACCGGCGGGGAACGTCGGCTGCTTCGGCACGTCTGCGGCCTTGACCTTGCAGAACACGAAGATGAGAGCCGCGATGATGCCCATCACCACCTCGATGATGACGGTCACGCTCAGACGAACGGGGTCGCCGGCGTCATCCGTGCCGATCACCGGGCGCAGCCCCTCGAAGAGCCCGAACAGCACGATGACGCCGACGCCGATCAGGAACAGCGCGGCCGACAGCACCGCGGTGCGCGGCAGCTTCGTGTCGTGCGCGTCCACCACCGGTGGCTTGATCTGGTGACTCTCGAGACGGCGCTGGAATTCGGGGTCGTCCTCGAGGTCTTTGCCGTGCCGCATCATCACGAGTGCGGCGACGAAGAGACCGGCGATCGACGCCGGCCACATGATCAGCAGCAGTCCACCGAGATCGACGCCCTGGGGCGCCAGCAGCACGACCATCGAGGCCGTAGCGGCGGAGACGGGGGAGCAGAGGATGCCGACCTGCGAGGCCACGGCCGAGACCGACAGCGCGCGCTCCGGTCGGATCTTCTGCTGGTACGACACGTCGTAGATCACCGGGAGCAACGGGTAGAAGATGTTCCCGGTGCCCGCTCCGACCGTGAAGAGGAACGACATCGCCGGTGCGAGGAAGACGACCGACTTGGGTTTGCGCCTGATCACCTTGGCGGCGACCGAGACCATCCAGTCGATGCCTCCGGCGGCCTGCATGGTGGATGCGGCGGTGATCACCGTGATGACGATGAAGACCGCATCCACCGGGGCGTTGCCCGGGGCCTCTCCGAAGACGAAGATGAGCACGGCCACACCGACGAGACCCCACACTCCCAGACCGATCCCGCTGGTGCGGGTACCCATGTAGATCGCGAGGATGACGACGATCAGTTGGGCGATGAGGAGCCACACGTTGTCGTTCATGTCGACGGCCCCTTCGTGATGGGGCCAGAGCCGGTGAGGATCTCGGTGGCCAGCTCTGTCTCGACGATCTTGCCGTCGATGGCTTCGACGCGCAGGGCGAGCGGGTTCTCGACCGGGCTGATCGCCGTCACGAACTCGGAGTTCTCGAAGTGCAGTGACTGCAGGTTGCCGACCGCGTATCCCGTGGCGAGCTCGCCGCTCAGCAGCGATGCGTGGAACAGCGGGCGGCGCTGATCCTCGGCGTCGTAATGCGGGCAGAAGCTGCCGTGCAGGAATCCGAGCCCTTCGGGGAGCACCTGCAGCGTGGGTCCGTAGCTGTCGGTCGTGCCGCCCTCGAACCAGCAGATGCCGCCGGCGCTGCCTCCGGTGAAGACGACGTTCGAGTCGGGGTCCTCCCACATCTCGCGCATGATCTCGTCGAGGCCCTGCCGCTTCCACACGTCGAGCATGTTCGCCGTGTTGCCGCCGCCGACGTGGATGACGTCGAATCCCTTCACGAAGCCCGCGAGGTCGTCGACCGAGCGGTGGAAGAGCGGCAGGTGATGCGGCGCGCAGCGGTCGGAGTCATACGTCGAGTAGAAACTCACGATGTAGGCCGCGTCGTCGCCGGTCGCGGTGCCGACGAACAGCACGCGCGGTCTCTTCTTTCGAGTGAGCCCGAGGATGTAGTCGTGCGTCGGATCGTTCCGGCGCTCCATCATCGCCTTGCCTGCACCTGTTGCCACTACATGAGACACAGCGTCCCCCCTTCATCGCTCCCCCGCGGTACGACTTCGGATGCGGTTCAAGATACTGGTATACGAATCGATGCACCAGTGCATCTTGCGGGTCGAGTCCTGAGGGGCGGGCGAGAGGTGGGTGGTCGGAAAAGCAGCGCTGTCAGGGCTGGGGGATGCGTTTTCGACCACCCACCGAGTGCCGGATGCGCGTGTGACCAGCCGCCACGGGGTGGGCGGAGTCGGCTCAGGCGTTGAGGCGCGCCATCGCGACCTGCGCCTCGAGCAGCGGCAGAGTGCGGTCGCGGTCGTGCGGCGGGCAGATGTCGAGCGCGTTCGCGAGCTCGAGCGCCAGTGCGGCATGACCCGCGGCGTTCGGGTGGAACGGGTCGCCCATCAGCCCCCACGGCACACCGCCGTTGCCGAGCTCGGTGAAACGGGCGTGCTGGTCGACGGGGATCACGTCCTCCGATGCGGCGACCTCGCGCACGGCATCCGCGAACTCGATGATCCGCTCGCGCCCGGGTGCGTTCGCCACGTCGATCGACGGCGGGGTCTGCAGCACCGGAACAGCGCCGGACGCGCGCACCCGCGAGACGAACTCGCGCAGCGAGGCGGCGAACGCGGCGGGCTCGACGGTGACCTGGCCGGGGCCGGTCGCCATGTCGTTCGTGCCGATCATGAGGGTGACGATGTCCGGCTGCCAGGACGCGACGCGGCGATCCCAGTCGTCCAGGATGTCGGTGATGCGGTGCCCGCTGATCGCGGTGTTGATGACGGCGTCACGGGTGCGCGCGAGTTCGCCGCGGATCAGCTCGTGCAGATGCTCGGCATAGCTGCGACCGCCCTGCGTGTGGACGAGTCCGTGGGTGATCGAGTCGCCGGTGATGACCCAGTTCAGCGGATCGGGGCCGACGAGCGACGCCGCGATGCGGCTGAGGTCGGATGCGGCGGAGGCGGGGGCGTCTGCATTCGGCACGCACACGAGCCTAGCGGCGGCGACGTGGAAGACTGGTCTCATGGCCTCGTCACTGCTCGACCACCTTCTCGCCCGCATCGTCGACAGCGGCCTTCTCGATGATCCGGTCGCCGAGAACGGTCTCATCTACGGCCGCGCGACCATCGATGCCGCCGGCGCGGTGGTGACGGTCAACGTCGATCCCGAGCTGGAGGACGACGAGGAGACACTCGACGACGACGCGCTGCTCGAGGCGATCACGCGCATCCTGTCGGTGTCCGAGACGCGGTGGCGTGCGGTGATCGACGAGGTCGCCGACGACATCGACGAGGCTGTCGACGACGAGCCGGTGCTCGAGCAGATCGACCTGCGCGACGATCTCGAGGCCACCTCCGTGGTGGTGTTCGCCGACGCGGTGCTGATCGCCTTCGACGCGCCGAAGCAGTTCCCGGACTCGCGGATCCTCGTGCAGCTCGACGACGACCTCGAGGTCGCCAACATCGAGGTGCGCGATCGCGCCGAGGTCGAGACCGTCGAGGTCGACGACATCGACGACCTGCTCGACAGGCTCAGCGGCGACGACCGCTGAGCCCGCCCGGCCTCACAACCACTTCTTGTACTTGAACACCCCGTAGAGGGCGACCGCGAAGGCGGCCATCGCTCCGATCGCCATCGGGTATCCGTGTGCCCAGTGCAGCTCGGGCATGACCTCGAAGTTCATGCCGTAGACCGTGCCGACGAGCGTGGGCGCGAAGATGATCGCCGCCCACGAGGAGATCTTCTTGATCTCGTCGTTCTGGGCCAGCCCCGCCTCGGTCTGCCGTCGTGCGACGAGAGCGGAATGCACCGTGAGGGCGTTCTCGAGGATCGCGCGGAACGAGTCGACGCGCTCGTTGACGCGGATGACGTGGTCGAGCACGTCGCGCAGCGACCGCTGCAGCTCCTCGTCGATGCGGTACTTCTCGGAGCCGCGGCGGAGCCACTCCAGCATCCCGGCGAGCGGGTGCACCGCACGCTGGAAGTTGATGACCTCGCGCGAGAGCTCGTAGATGCGCCGGGACAGGGCGTCGTCGTCGCTGTCGCCGAAGAGCTGGTCCTCGATCTCGTCGATGTCGTTGAGCAGCCCGGTGACGATCGGCTCGTAGCCGTCGACGACCTCGTCGAGGATCGCGTAGAACACCGCCTCCGGTCCCATCGCGAGCAGCTCGGGGTGCGCCTCCATGCGGCGGCGGACGGCCGCGAGGTCGGGCGACTCCGCGTGCCGGATCGTCACCACGAAGTCGGGGCCGACGAACAGGTGCAGCTCGCCGAACTCGATCGACTCCTGCTCGTCGCGGTAGCGAGCGGGGCGCAGCACGGCGAAGAGCGTGTCGCCGTAGCGCTCGACCTTCGATCGCTGGTGGCCCGAGAGCGCGTCTTCGACGGCGAGCGGATGCAGGTCGAATTCGCGCGCGACCGAGGCGACCTCGACGGGGCTCGGTCGATACAGGCCGATCCACGCGATGCCGCCGTGGGCGTCGAGCGACCGGTAGGTCTCGTCGAGGTTCTTCGGGGTCTCCACGCGGCGTCCGTGCACGTACACGCCGTTGTCGATGAGGGCCATGGCTGGCTCCGTTCTCGCAGGCGCACGCCGGATCAGAGAGGGCGTGCGCAGAATTCGTCAGGGGGCGGAAGACGCCGCCGACGGCTGCGAAGCAGGACGTGCAGGTGCGGGGCCGAAGCTCAACGCACGGATGCCGTCAGACGCGACGCAACGGGGGCGGCGTCGCAACTATCACCGGACATCGCCGTCACCGCCTCTCGCGCTCTGAACGGGTCACGTGACCCGACTCGCCAGCATACTCCTGCATCCTGGACGCGATCTCCGGGCGGAGCGGAGGCGTTCAGGCGCTGATGCCGACGAGTTCGGCGCTCTTCTGCCACAGCGCCTCGGCGAGTGCGGCATCCTCGATGCGCGGATTCACGCGACGCGTCAGCACCCGCTCGTCGTAGTACTCGCCCGAGATCCAGGTCTCGTCGGGCGTTCCCTCGATGAACCAGCTCAGCGTGCTGCCGCCCTTCTCGCTGCTGATCAGCAGCAGACGCTTGAGCGGGGTGCGGTAGACGAACCGCATGAGTGTGTTCGAGTCCGAGGCGAAGTTCGTCTGCACGGTGCCGGGGTGAAAGGCGACCGAGCTCAGGCCCTCGCCGTGGAACTTGGTGTGGAGACTCTTCGTGAACAACACGTTGGCGAGCTTCGCGTCGCCATAGGCCCTGTTCGCGCTGAAGTTCTTGCGATTGTCGAGGTCGTCGATGTCCAGCCGCGCGAACAGGCGGTGCGCGACGCTCGACGTGTTGATGATCGATGCGCGGCCGGCGCGCAGCTGGGGCAGCAGCAGGTTCGTCAGCAGGAACGGCGCCAGGTGGTTCACCTGCAGGGTCTTCTCGAAGCCGTCGACCGTCGGGGTCCGATCGCCGAAGATGCCACCGGCGTTGTTCGCGAGCACGTCGATCCCGCCGTCGCCCACCGTGTCGGCGATCTTCGTCGCGAGCTCGCGCACGTCGTCGAGTCTGGCGAAGTCGGCGGTGAACCACTCGGCACCGGTGTCGGCGGCGACCGCCCTCGTCTTCTCGACAGAGCGGCCGACGAGGATGAGTCGGTGACCGGATGCGGTGAGCTGGCGCGCTGCGGCTGCGCCGATGCCGTCGGATGCTCCGGTGAGCACGACCGTCTTCGGGGTCACGAGGCCACCCTCTGTGCATGCCCGGCGGTCGCATCCGCATCCGCCGCACGGCGGCTGCGCGCGACATAGACGGTGTTCGAGGAGGTGCCGCCCGTGACGGCGTTCGCGAAGTCGACCACGTGGGCGACCGCATCATCGAACACGGCGTGCATCAGGCCCATGAAGTCCTCGTCGGGCGGATCGTCCGACCACAGGGCGAAGACGCCGGCGGCGGCGAGGTGCCGGTCGAGCGCACGCAAGCCGTCCGCGGTGTAGAGGTCGGCGTGCGTGGGGTCGAGTTGGTGGCGCGGCGAATGGTCGACGTCCAGCAGTATCGCGGAGTATCCGGGGTGGTCTTCACGGGGTGCTGCCCGGACCAGGGCGAAGAAGTCGTCTTCGACCAGACTGGTGCGCGGGTCGTCGACGAGCTCTGCCGACACGGGCAGCAGGCGGCGCTGGTGCCAGCTGATCACAGCCCCGAGCCGATCGACCACGGTGAGCGAAGCCACGCGCTCGTCTCGCAGTGCGGCGACCGCCGTGTATCCGAGCCCGAGCCCTCCGACGAGGACCGAGAGACCGTCGCCGCCGACAGCAGCCAGACCCAGGTTCGAGAGCTCCTCCTCGGCCACCGTGAACAGGCTCGACATGAGGTATTCGTCGCCGAGCCTGACCTCGTAGATCTCCTGGCCGACTGCAGGCTCGGTGCGTCGGCGCAGCGTCAGCTCGCCGATCGGGGTCTTCTGCCAGTCGAGCTCTTCGAATCGGGTGATCACTGCGGGGTCTCCCGGTCGTCGTTCGCGTTCGGCTGCGCGGGCTCGGCTGTTCTGGTTCGGGGCGGGGGTGTCTTCGTCGCGGAGGGCAGGACGATCCTCTCGGGCTCCGGAGCAGGCGAGGCGGCGGCCGTCGCGTGCTCGGGCAGCTCACGGGCCACCTGCTTCTCGAGCACCTGCACGGCCTCGTCGCTCAGCAGGATCAGCCCTTCCAGTTCGTCGCGCACGCGGCGGTAGGCGACGTTGCGTTCGGCCTGCGTGGCGGATTCGTCGACCGCGACCTTGAGCAGCTGCTGCGCACGGTCCAGACGTTTGCGCTCGGGTTCGGTGAAGGTCGAGTCGCGCAGCCTGCGCGCATCCCTCTCGGCGATCTCGAATGCCACGGCATACGCGCCGACCGCGTCGAGGTACTCCGAGACCTGCCGCTCGGTCACGGTCGAGTCGGCAGACGGCGGGCGCAGCGCATCCGCCGTCTTCTTGGCCCGCAGGAAGGCGGCGACCAGCGGCTGGCGGCCGTCGCTCATGGCGGGGAAGGCGATGAGCTTCGCGACGTCGAGCTCGTAGTCGAGCCAGCGGGCGGTGATCTCGTCGTGCTCGGAGAAGAGACGCTCGAGCAGGGTGTTCGGTGTGACCGATGCCGTGGTGTCGACGACGGCCGGGCCGATGCGCTTCGCACGGCCGTTGCGCGCCTCGAGTTGGGCGGTCTTGATCTCGGCCTTGAGGCGCAGAGTCTCGATGCGTCGTTCGTGGCGGCGCTTCGCGCTGCGCTCCCACGCCTTCGCGGCACCTCCGGCCATGCCGAGGATCGGGAAGGCGAGCCACCAGTAGTTGCCCGCAAAGATCCAGAAGCCCCGGATGAACTCGTCCATGATGTCCTCAGCCTACTTCTCGGGCTTCGCGGCGTCGCCCGCGGTTCCGCCTTCTCACGCATCTGTTTTCCGTAATTACGTACTTTTGATAGGTTCGAACCATGGAACCCGACGACCAGAGCACGATCGAGCGCCGACTGGCCGACCTCGAGCACGAGGTCGCACGGCTGTCCGCACTCGCTGCTCACGTCTCCGCACCCGCTGATCGTGCGGAATCGGGTGCGGAATCGGGTGCGGAACCGCAGGCGGCGGATGCTGCGCCCGAGCCGACCGGCGCCGACGATCCGCTCTGGTTCGTGAACGAGCTCGGACGCCGCGCGCCCGGCGCGGTGATGATGGCCGGTGCGGTCGAGACGCAGGCGGGGCCGGTGCGCTGGCAGTACGGCCTGCACGCCGAAGGGCTGCTCGCGCACGACTGGAGCGATCTCGCCCGTCCGCTCGAAGCCCTGGGGCACCCGGCACGCATCGAGCTCGTGCGGCAGGTGATGCGCGGAGCGCACACGACGGCCGAGTTGCTGCAGCTCGAGCACCTCGCCTCGTCGGGGCAGCTCTACCACCACCTGCGGCAGCTCGTCACTGCGGGGTGGCTCGTCTCTCCGCGCCGCGGGTACTACGAGGTGCCGGCTGCCCGCGTGGTGCCCCTTCTCGTCCTGACCATGATCGCTTCGAGCTGAGGAGCCCACCGTGACCACCCCCTCGATCCCGTCCCCAGACCTGCAGGACCGCCAGAGCGCAGCGGATGCCCCGCGCCGCCGCCCCACGCGAGCGATCCTCGCCGTGATCGGCGTCGCTGCGGTCGTCGGCGTCGCGCTCGGTGCGGCGATCGGTCCGCAGCAGCAGACCGTCAGCGCGTCGACCGCAGGCGATGAGGCGCTCGCCGACCGCATCCGCTCGCTTCCCGGCAGTCTCGACAGCTTCCGGGCGCTCTCGGTCGCCGAGATCGGCCCGGACGGAGCGGTCTTCGCCGGGCTCGGCGACGCCGACCCGTCATACACTGGAGCCCCGACCGCCGACACGGTGTTCGAGCTCGGATCCATCACCAAGACCTTCACCGGCGCACTCTTCGCCGACGCGATCGAGCGCGGAGAGGTCAGCCCGACGATCAGCTCGCCGAACATCTTCCCGACCTCGAGGGCACGGCCGCCGGCGAGGTGACGCTCGCGTCGTTGTCGCAGCACTCGTCGGGGCTGCCCGGACTCGGCGCCACGGCGGAGGCGGAGGCACTGAGCGGCGTCCTCCTCAACGAGAACCCCTACGCGACCACGACGACCGAGCAGCTGATCGCCGACGCCGCAGTCGCCCCGGTCGACCCCGATCAGGGGTCGGTCTATTCGAACTTCGCCGTCTCGCTGCTCGGAACGGCGCTGGTCGAGGCAGCGGATGCCGACGACTACGCGGCCCTGCTGAGGGAGCGCATCACGGAACCGCTCGGCATGGACGACACGGTCGTCACGGCGACGGCCGACGAGGTGCCGGCTGATGCCGTGCCCGGATTCCTGATCAACGGCGTCCCCGCTCCTCGGTGGTGGGGAGAGGGCTACCTGCCCGCCGGTGCGTCGACGTTCACCACCGCGGCAGACCTCGCGCTGTGGGCGCAGGCCAACCTCGACGGCACCGCCCCAGGCTCAGCAGCCCTCGACCCGACCGCGCCCATGGGAGAGGGGGCTGAGATCGGATGGGGATGGATCACGTCGGCATCGTTCGACGGCGACGGCCTGCAGACCTGGCACAACGGCGGAACCGGCGGATTCCGCACCATGCTCACCCTCGACCGGGAGGCCGGCACCGCCTTCCTCGCGCTGTCGAACACCGTGGCCCCGGCCGACTACATCGCCATGTCGTATGTGTCGGGCGCGCCGATTCCCGCGGTCGACAGTGCATCCGTCGGCATCGCGTGGGGCATCTTCGGGCTCGCACTGCTGTTGAGCCTGGTCGCCCTGATCCGCGCGTTCCGCGGGAAGGCGCTGCTGCCGTCGATCGGCGACCTGATCTGGGCGGCCTTCGGCCTCCTGCTGCTCTGGCACAGCGGACCGTGGTTCTCCGTCGGCGGCTGGCTGTGGGGCATCGCGTTCGCGCCGGCGCTCGCCGCGATCGGCCTCCTCGTCCTCCGTGGGTCGCGGGCTCGCCTGCCCTTCCTCCCTCGCCGGCGGGCGTGGTACTGGTGGGCGGTCGCCGTGCTCGGAGCGGTGCTCACCGTGGGCGTCACGTTCCTCTGGTGACCCGGTGACCTGGTGACCTGGTGTCGGGCGTCGCGGCGCGTTCAGTCGTCGAGCGACGACGGCTGAGCCGTCCGCGATGACACGTCGTCAGGTCGGCAAGAGCTCCGGCTCAGAGGCCGAGCTTCTCGGCACAGGCGACGCAGTGCGTCGCGAACGGGCGGACCTCGAGGCGAGCCTGCGGAATCGGGCGGCCGCAGTTCGCGCAGATTCCGTAGGTGCCGGCATCCCACCGAGCGATCGCATCGTCGACCTGCGCGAGTTCGGATGCCGCCGCCTCGGCGAGCCCCGTCAGCCGTGACCACTCCGACGAGAGCGTGACGCCCTCGGGGTCGTGCTCGTCGTCGTCGTTCGACCCCTCCCGGTCGTGCATCAGCTCGGCGAGGGTGGCCCCGGTCGCTGCGACCCGCTCTGCCGCCCGGGCGCGCAGCTGCTCGAGGCGAGCACGGACGTCAGGGGTCATCCGCACACTCTAGGCCCGGTCACCGACATCCGTGCCCGCGAGCACCGACACCAGCCGTTCACTCAGCGTTCCGTTTCGAGTACGGCGGTCTCGTAATTCCCTGTCACCTTCGCGAGTTGGAATACTCCTGTTCTCGGAATTCGGGAACGCCTCCTCCCGAAAGGTCATCATGCGCCGCCTCACCCTGCCCGCCGTCGGCCTCCTCGGCCTCGCCGCCCTCGCCCTGACCGGCTGCCAGAGCCCGACCGCCGAAGCGGCTCCCGCCGACCCGAACGCTCCCATCACGATCGCGACGCTTCCCGTCGGCGACGACCCCACCGCTGAGAACCCGATCGAGGTCTTCGCCGAACTCCTCGAAGAGTCCACCGGCCGCGATGTCGAGATCACCGATGTGCCCGACTACCTGAGCGTGGTCGAGGCGATCCGCGCCGACCACGTCGACATCGGCATCATGAGCGGTTTCCCCTCGGCGCTCGCCGTCAACACGGGCGAGGTCGACGCACTCGTCGCCTTCCAGGGAGACGGCAAGCCCGTCTCGACCTGCGTCGTGCTGAACGATTCGCCGATCGAGACCGTCGAGGACCTCGAGGGCAAGACCGTCGCCTTCGCCGACCAGGCGTCGAGCTCGGGCTACTTCATGCCGGTGTACATGCTGCACGAGGCAGGGCTCGAGCAGGGGACCGACTACGAGGCGATCTTCGCGGGCGGCCACGAGGGCAGTTTCGCGGCGCTGCAGCAGGGGCAGGTCGATGCCGCGTGCACCGCTGTCATGCTCACCGAGCTGGGCGCCCCGATGTTCCCCTTCGCCGACGGCGAGTGGCGCGCGGTGGGCGAGAGCCCGGCCATGGACATCCAGGGCGCGGTGCTCGGACGTCAGTCGCTCGACGACGAGACGCGCAAGCTCATCCAGGACGGCATCGCCGAGGTCTTCTCCCCCGAGAACGCCGAAGCTCTCGGAGCCTACGGTGCCTTCGCCGCGGCCGAGCAGACGGTCGACCCCGACGGCTCGTCGTTCGAGTCGTTCGCCGAGATCGCGGCGGTCGCCGGTGTCGAGCTCAAGGACCTGAAATGACGAGTGCGAGCGTTTCGTCTCGCTCCGCTCGCTCAACGAGCAAAGAAGTCCTGGTCGTTGAGCGAGGAGCGGAGCGACGAGACGAAACGTCCGCCCCCGGCCGCACGCCCACGGCCGAAGTCCGGCAGGCGCTCCCGCTCGTGTCGGTGCGCGACCTCAGCGTCGCGTATGACGCCACCACGGTGCTCGACGGCGTGGACCTCGACCTGTTCCCCGGTGAGATGGTCGCGCTTCTCGGCGCCTCGGGTTCAGGCAAATCGACCCTCATGCGCAGCCTCACCGGGTTCGCCCCGATCTCTGCGGGGTCGGTCAGGGTCGCCGGCCATGACGTCACCAACCTCGCGCGCGGCGAGCTGCGCACGCTGCGTTCGGATGTCGGCCAGGTCTTCCAGCAGTTCAACCTGATCCCGCGGCTCAGCGTCATGACGAACGTGCTCACCGGAGCGTTGCACGGCGCCGGCGCGATCAATCTGGTGGGCGGCTTCTCGACCGCGCATCGCCGCCGCGCGCTCGAACTGCTCGACCGCGTCGGCATCGCTCACAAGGCCACTGCCCCTGCGCGGTCGCTCTCGGGCGGCCAGCAGCAGCGCGTGGCGATCGCCAGGGCGCTCATGCAGCAGCCCAAGGTGATCCTCGCCGACGAGCCGGTCGCATCGCTCGACCCCAAGCTCGCCGATTCGGTGCTCGAACTGCTGCGCGAGATCGCCACCGAAGACGGCATCCCGGTGCTCGTCAGCCTGCATGTGCTGCCGCTCGCCCTCGCGCACAGCGACCGCATCATCGGCCTGCGGCACGGACGGATGCTGGTCGCCGGCGCCACATCGCAGCTGGATGCCGCGGCACTCGCGCCGCTCTATGACGACGAGGAGCACGACGATGACGCTCACCACTGATCCCCGTTCGACGGATGGCCCGGCGGGCCGCTCGACGGATGGCCCAGGCGGCAAGGCCGACCGGCCGTCCACTCGCCCGACCCTGGATGCCGGGGAGCGCTCGCGCCTGGAGCGCGCGTTCCGCATCCCGCGGGCTCGCTTCCTGATCGGCCTGCCTATCGCCGCGCTGCTGCTGATCTGGTCGTTCAACGGCGCCGAGTTCAACTTCATCAAGCTGGGTGACGGCGCCATCAACATGGGCGAGTTCCTCTCCCGGCTGTTCCCGCCGGACTTCTCGAAGATCGGCACCATCCTCGCGCTGCTGCTCGAGACGTTCCAGATGGCTGTCGTCGGCACGGTGCTCGGCGCCGTGCTGTCGCTGCTCGCCGCGTTCGGCGCATCGTCGAACATCGCGCCGAAGTGGGTCTACTACCCGACGAGATGGGTGATGAACATCATCCGCTCGGTGCCCGATCTCGTGTTCGCGCTCATGTTCGTCTCGGCCGTCGGACTCGGCCCGTTCGCCGGCATCCTGGCCATGACCCTCGGATCGATCGGATCGATCGGCAAGATCTTCGCCGAGGCCATGGAGCAGGTCGACCGCGGGCCGGTCGTCGCGATGGAGGCCGTCGGCGCCTCGAAGCGGCAGGTCATCCAATACGGCATCCTGCCGCAGTCCGCACCCCTGCTGACCTCGTACACGCTGCTGCTGTTCGAGGGCAACGTGCGCGGCGCGACCATCCTGGGTCTCGTCGGCGCCGGTGGCATCGGCCTCGAGCTGACGACCGCGATGCGCATGTACGACTACGGACACCTCAGCGCCATCATCATCTGCATCATCGTGCTCGTCACGGCGATCGACCAGGGCAGCGCCCTCATCCGAAGGAGAATCACATGACCATCGCCGACATCGACCTGGTGCTCAGCGCCCCCGTCAACCTGCGCGATCTCGGCGGCATTCCGATCGACGGCGGCGTGCTGCGCGAGGGCCTCGCCATTCGCACCGACGACCTCGCCTACGTCACGACGGACGTCGCCGCACAGCTCGTCGCCGCGGGGCTCACCGCGATCATCGACCTGCGCTCGCCGCTGGAGGTGTCTGTCACCGGTCGCGGCCCTCTCGCCGAGTACCCCGTGGCCTACCACCACCTGCCGTTGATCGCGGATGTCGGAGAGTCGATGAACCGGGATGCCCCCGAGCTCACCCACGACGCGATGGGGCGGATGTACCTGCGCATGGTCGAGGTCGCCGCACCGCAGCTGGTCACGGCGCTGAACGTGATCGCGCACACACCGGGAACCGCGGCGTTCCACTGCGCGGCCGGGCGCGATCGCACCGGTGTGGTCGCGGCGATGCTGCTGCTCGCTCTCGGTGCGGCGGATGACGACATCGTCGCCGACTATGCCCTCACCGGCGGCAACATGGTCGCGATCATGCAGCGCACCGCTCCGGTGATGGGCGCGATGTGGAAGGCGCTCGGGTTCGACGCGGGTGCCGCCGGGGCCAGCGCGGCGCTGCTCGAAGGCTCGATGGAGGTGTCGATGCGCACCCTGCTCGACACGCTGCGCGAGCAGCACGGCGATGCTCTCGCACCGCTGCGAGCGGCAGGGCTGTCGGACGCGACGATCACGCGTCTTCGCGAGCGGGCGCTGGTGTGATCACGGCTGTGGCACAGGATGCTGTCGGGGCTGCGGTTCGCCGCCGCCCCGGCCGTCCGCGTGATGAGGACATCGACGGGCAGATCGTCGCCGCGACGCTCGAGATCATCGACGCGGGGGAGGAGGTGACCGTCAGCCGCGTGGTCGCGCGGAGCGGGGTGAGTCGGGCGGCGCTGTACCGCCGATGGCCGTCGCTCACGACGTTGATCGCGGCCGCGCTCGACGTGGGTCGCATGGTGCCGCCGGAGTATCCGGACGATGTCGATCTTCGCGATGCGCTGTTCGACGGGCTCGGGCTCGGCGAGAGCGGAGTGGCTCTGTCGGTCGCGGCATCCGGGTATGCGGAGGAGCGATTCCGTCAGCGCATCCGGCTCGTGATGTCGGACCGTGCACTGCAGAAGGCGTACTGGCAGTCACATGTGTCGCGAAGGCGGGTGCCGCTGCTGAACGCGCTGCGCGCAGGGATCGCGCGCGGTGAGCTGCGCCCGGATCTCGACGTCGACGCGTGCTTCGATGCGATCGCCGGCACCGCGTACTACCAGATCGTCGTGCGCGGCGACCGGATGGACGACCCTGCGGTCGCCGCCCGTCTGAGGGCTGCCGTCGAGGTGATCTGGCGCGGGATGGTGGTCTGACCGGGTGTGCGGGTCGCCGAGTTCATCCGGCTGGAGATCGCACGCCTGGTGACGAGAAGAGTGACTACTCCAGCCACTCCGTGATGAACCGATCGCTCGAATGGATGTGGGTGGCCTCATAGGTGCCGCCGTCGAGCACCTCGAAACGGTGGCTGACGAGCGCCGGGACGACGAGCACCTGTCCTCCGGATCCGACGACCTGCTCGTCGCCCACGGTGAAGAGCGCGCGGCCTCGGTGGATCACGAAGGTCTCGACGTACGGATGCCGGTGCAGTCGCGGCCCGCTGCCGAGGGTCGAGGTGAACTCGCGGATGATGCTGACGGGTGAGCCGATCAGGTGGCCCTCGATGTTCGCATCGAGGGCCACGTCGACGGGTGCGATGGCCATGGGTCCTCCTTGCTGGCCGAGGCTAGCCACGCTCGATCGTCCGCGGAAGAGGCGGCGTGCTGTTGCCGCCTCATCCGGGTTCCGGGGTGCGTGACGTCAGCGCGCTTCTGCGTCGTCTGCGGCCGCGACGACCTGAACCGTGTCGGTCCGCACGCCGGGGTGGTCGCGCTCGAGCGCTGCACCTTCCATGTCGACGTTGGGGAGGATGCGGTCGAGCCACCGCGGCAGCCACCAGGCCGAACGGCCGAGCAGGTGCATGAGGGCTGGCATGAGCAGCATCCGCACGACGAAGGCGTCGAGCAGCACACCGAAGGCGAGGCCGAAGCCGATCGAGCGGATGATCGTCGACTCCGAGAAGATGAACCCGCCGAAGACCGAGACCATGATGAGTGCCGCGGCGACGACGACCGAGCGTCCGGCTCGGAAGCCCTGGGCCACCGCATCCCGGGCTGAGGCGCCGTGCACATACGCCTCGCGCATGCCCGAGGCGAGGAACAGCTGGTAGTCCATCGCGAGCCCGAACAGGATGCCGACGAGGATCACCGGCAGGAAGCTCAGGATCGGACCGGTGCTGTGCAGACCGATGATCTCGGCGCCCCAGCCCCACTGGAACACGGCGACGATCAGGCCGTAGGTCGCGAAGAGCGAGAGCACGAAGCCTCCGGTCGCGATGATGGGCACGAGCAGCGAGCGGAACACGACGATCATGATGAGCAGCGAGAGCCCGACCACGACCACGAGGTAGAGCGGCAGCACGCCGGCCAGCGCCTCGGAGATGTCGATGTTGGTGGCCGCCTGGCCGGCGACTCCGAGAGTGATGCCGCCGTCGAGCTGCGGCAGTGCGCGGATGTCCTGCACGAGCTTCTCTGTGGAGGCGCTGTTCGGGCCCTCTGCGGGGAGCACCTGGAACGCGAGCAGCGTGTTGTCGTCGGACGTCGCGATCGGGGCGACGCCGACGACGTCGTCCTGGTCGGAGAGAGTCTGGGCGATCTCGACCTGCGTGGCGAGCAGGTCGTCGTCGTCGACCGCGTCGTCGAGAGTGGCGGTGACGAGCAGCGGGCCGTTCGCCCCCTCGCCGAACTGCTCGTCGACGATGTGGAACGCGCGGTAGCTGGTCGAGTCGGAGGGCTCGCTCGCGCCGTCGGGCAGGCCGAGGCGCATCGACATCGACGGGATCGCGACGATCAGCAGCGCGATGACGCTGACGAGCACGGTGACGATCGCACGCAGCGTCGACATCTGCTTCACGGGCTTGCCCGCGGCATGCGGCTGCCCGATCATGGCGCGGGCCTTGCCGCTGAGCAGGCGAGTGCCGACGAGTCCGAGGATCGCGGGGGCGAGCGTGATCGCGACGAGCACGGCGACCGCGACGCAGACTGCGCCGACCGTGCCCATGAGGCCGAGGAACGGCACGCCCGTCACGTTGAGGGCGAGCAGAGCGACGATGACCGTGGTGCCGGCGAACACGACGGCGGTGCCCGAGGTGCCGGTGGCGAGGCCGATGGACTCCCTCACCGGCACACCGTTCAGCAGCTGCTTGCGGTGCCGGTTCACGATGAAGAGCGAGTAGTCGATGCCGACCGCGAGGCCCAGCATCACACCCAGCACCGGGGTGACGGATGCCATGTCGACGACGCCCGAGAAGGCGAGGGATGCGGTCACGCCGACGCCCACGCCGACGACTGCCGTGACGATCGGCAGGGCCGCGCCGATCAGCGTGCCGAGCATCACGATCAGCACGACCGCAGCGAACGCGAGGCCGATCGCCTCTCCGACGCCGAAGATCTCGGGGACCCCCTGCGCGATGTCGGTGCCGAAGTTCACCTCGACGCCATCGATCGGGGAGGAGTCGAAGTGCTCGATCGTGCCCTGCTTGACCTCTTCGGAGAGCTCGAGGCGGGGGTCTTCGAACGAGACGTTGACGATCGCGGTCGAGCCGTCTTCGGATACGACGCCGATGCCGTTCGTGAGATCGAGGAGCGTGGATCCGAGGTCGACCTTCTCGGCGTTGGCGTCGAGCTCGTCGCGCGACTCGTCGATCGTCTTCTGCTGGGCGTCGAGCTCGGTGAGCTGGCCATTGAGGGCGGCGATCTGAGCGTCCAACGCCGCGAGCTGCTCGGCGGGAGCACCGCCCGCCTCGGCCTGTGATCGAGCGGTGGTGAGCTGTTCGAGACCCGCATCGAGCTGGGTGCGTCCGTCATCGAGCTGGGTCTGACCGGCATCCAGCTGGGCGCGGCCGCCGTCGATCTGGTCCTTGCCGTCAGCGAGGTCCTGCGCCTGCACGGCCTGCTGCTGCTGAGCGTCGAACGGATCGATCACGGATGCGACGCCGTCGAGATCCTCGGCGCTCGACGCGAGATCCGAGATCTCCTGCTTCTGCTGTTCGGTGAAGGCCGATCCGTCGGTCGTCTGGTAGACCACGGTTCCCGTGCCGCCGGCGGTGTCGGGCAGCTTCTCGGCGAGCTGGTCGGTCACGGCACCCGAGGCAGTGCCGGGGATGTCGAAGCTGTTGCTCAGTGTGCCCCCGAGGGTGAGGAACGCGCCGACACCCAGGCCGAGGATGACGACCCACGAGACGATCACCGTCCACGCCTTGCGTGCAGCGAACGAACCCAGGCGGTACAGCAGTGCAGCCACAACGATCTCCTTCAGACGGATAGATCATACGGGGCGTCTCGTCTAGTGTTCTGTGGTTATCCTGAACGTGTGGTGAACGAGCATCGAAGCGGACCCGTGCGCAGTACTGCTGCCCGTGAAGCGATCCTCGACGCGACCTCTCGTCTGTTCCACAACCAGGGGTACGACCGGCTCACGATCGAAGGCATCGCGAAAGAGGCCGGCGTCGGCAAACAGACCATCTATCGCTGGTGGCCGTCGCGCGGAGCCCTCATCGGCGAATGCCTTGCGGAAGGTCGGCTCATCCCCGTCGACTTCGTCGTTCCCGACACCGGAGACCTCGCCGCCGATGTCGAGACCTGGCTGCGCAGCGTGCTGTCGATCCTCGAGGCGCCCGAGGGAGGCGCTCTTCTGCGCTCGCTCGTCGCCGCGGCGACGGAGGACGCCGGAGTCGGAGCGCACCTCGGCGACAGCCTCGGGGTCGAGAAGTACCTCACCGAACGCCTCCGAGGTGGCATCCGCGACGGGCAGCTCGCTGAGGAGGCGCCTGTCGAGCAGCTCGGACGAGCGATCCTCGGCGCGATCATCGTCGAATCGCTGGGGCGCGAGCACCACGATCCGGATTCGATCGTGCGGCTGACCCGCTTCTTCTTCTCGCGGTAGTCGTCCGGGTCACCGAGCCACCGCTGTCTGGCCACCTGTCTGCGCATCCAGACCCGATCGATGCCCGTACGCGAACGACGTCGCATCCGCTCCTCGCCTCGGCCGGGCGGCCTTCGTCGCCATCTCGTCGACTGCTTCGTCGACCCGGCTCCGACGGGAGACGAGCACGAGGCGCGAAGGAGCACACGACCCGCCCCGGCACCCGAAGGAGGAGGACCCGAACTCAGCCGAGCAGCAGCGTGATGACGGTCGCGCCGCCGCCGCCGAGGATGAGGGCGATGATGACGCTCCAGGCGACGATGCGCAGGCGGCGATTGCGCTTCTCGCCCAGGTCGCCGTAGTCCTCGCTCAGGCCGTCGCCGCTCATGCGCTGACCGGCTCGCTGACGGTCGGGCCGAAGGCGGCGGGCAGGGTGGCCTGCGAGCGCTCGCGGATCTCGGCGACGGGAACCGTGAAGACGTCCTGCACCTCGAGCTTCGCGCCCTCGGAGTCGGTCACGCCGATGCGCATCACGGGGTAGTCGCGGCCTTCGCAGAGCCCACGGAACTTCACGTCGTCCTCACGCGGGACCGTCACGATGACGCGACCGGTCGACTCGGAGAACAGTGCGGTCGCAGCATCCACTCCGTCGCGCTCGATGATCTCGTTGAGCCAGACGCGTGCGCCGACGCCGAAGCGCGAGACGCCCTCGGCGAGGGCCTGTGCGAGGCCACCCTCCGACACGTCGTGCGCCGACGAGATCAGCCACTCGTCGCGGGCCGCGCCGAGCAGACCTGCGAGGCGCTTCTCGCCCGCGAGGTCGACCTTCGGGGGCAGTCCGCCGAGGTGCTGGTGCACGGTCTCGGCCCACGCAGAACCCGACAGCTCGGTCGAGGTCGTGCCGAGCAGGTAGATGTTCTGGCCCTCGTCCTGCCATCCCGAGGGGATGCGTCGAGAGACGTCGTCGATGATGCCGAGCACACCGACGAGCGGGGTCGGGTGGATCGGCACGTCGCCGGTCTGGTTGTAGAACGAGACGTTGCCGCCGGTGACCGGGGTGCCGAGCTCGTAGCATCCGTCGGCGAGACCGTCGACGGTCTGCCCGAACTGCCACATGACCTCGGGGTTCTCGGGAGAGCCGAAGTTCAGGCAGTCGGTGATCGCGGTGGGCACGGCGCCGGTGACGGCGACGTTGCGGTACGCCTCGGCCAGGGCCAGCTGCGCACCTGCATACGGGTCGAGCTGGCAGTAGCGGCCGTTCGCGTCGGTCGAGATCGCGAAGCCGAGACCCGACTCCTCGTCGACGCGGATCATGCCGGCGTCATCGGGGAACGAGAGGGCCGTGTTGCCGAGCACGTAGTAGTCGTACTGGTTGGTGATCCAGCGGGTGTCGGCCAGGTTCGGCGAGGCGACCAGGTTGAGGAACTGCTCGCGCAGCACCTCGGGGTCGTTCGAGCGGGGCAGGTTCTCGGCGGCATCCGCCTGCAGTGCGTCGATCCACGTCGGGTAGGCGACCGGGCGGTCGTAGACCGGGCCGTCGACCGCGACGGTCGAGGGGTCGACGTCGACGATGCGCTCGCCCTGCCAGTCGATGATGAGGCGGCCGTCTCCGGTGACCTCACCGAGCACCGACGTCTCGACGTCCCACTTCTGCACGACCGCGAGGAACGCGTCGAGCTTCTCGGGGGCGACGATCGCCATCATGCGCTCCTGCGACTCCGACATGAGGATCTCCTCAGCCGTGAGCGAGGGGTCGCGCAGCAGGACGTTGTCGAGCGAGACCTTCATGCCGCTGTTGCCGTTGGCCGCGAGCTCGCTGGTCGCGCACGAGATTCCCGCGGCGCCGAGGTCTTGGATCGCCTCGACGAGCTCGTCGCGGTACAGCTCGAGGCAGCACTCGATGAGCACCTTCTCGGCGAACGGGTCGCCCACCTGCACCGCGGGGCGCTTGGTGGGTCCGGTGCTGTCGAACGAGTCGGATGCCAGGATGCTGGCGCCGCCGATGCCGTCGCCGCCCGTGCGGGCACCGAACAGCACGACCTTGTTGCCGACGCCGGTCGCGTTGGCGAGCTTGAGGTCTTCGTGACGCAGAACGCCGACCGCGAGCGCGTTGACGAGCGGGTTGGCCTGGTAGACGGAGTCGAAGACCGTCTCGCCGCCGATGTTCGGAAGGCCCAGGCAGTTGCCGTAGAAGCTGATGCCGCTGGTCACGCCGTGCACGACGCGGGCGGTGTCGGGGTGGTCGATCGCGCCGAAACGCAGGGCGTCCATGATCGCGACCGGGCGCGCGCCCATCGAGATGATGTCGCGGACGATGCCGCCGACGCCGGTGGCCGCTCCCTGGAACGGCTCGATGAACGAGGGGTGGTTGTGCGACTCGGCCTTGAAGGTGACGGCCCAGCCCTCGCCGACGTCGATGACGCCCGCGTTCTGGCCCATGCCCACCATCAGGCGTTCCTTCATCTCGTCTGAGACCTTCTGGCCGAAACGGCGCAGGTAGTTCTTCGACGACTTGTAGGAACAGTGCTCCGACCACATCACGGAGTACATGGCCAGCTCACCGGAGGTGGGGCGGCGGCCCAGGATCTCCCTGATGCGGGCGTACTCGTCGTCCTTGAGGCCCAGCGCTGCGTAGGGCTGTTCCTTCTCCGGAGTCGCGGCTGCGTTCTCGACGGAGTCGGGGACGTGCTTGTGGGCAGGTGCAGGGGCGGTGGTCACGCGCACTCCTAGATGAGGGGCCGGCGGGGCATGGCCAGTCTACCGGGGGATGCTGTGGCTGATCGCCCGGGCGGATTGCGGGGTCTACGTCAGGAGCGGCCCGAGCTCGCGTGCAGCCGCGACGAGGGAGAGGGCGATCGAGTCGGAGCTGTCGATCTGCCGGCGCGGACCCGAGTAGGAGAGCGCTCCGGCGAGCGTGCCGGAGGCGTCGGTGATCGGCGCGGCCAGGCAGCCACGCTGACCCTCGCCGGCGCGGATCACCCCCTGCGAGCGGAGCTCGGTGACCAGGTCGTCGGCGACGCCCTCTCCGCGCACGACCAGCGGCAGCAGGCCGAGGGCGTAGCGGGTGGGCTCCTGCTGCAGACCCTGTCGATTCGAGAGGGGGAAGTCGGGATCCTCGTCGGCGACGACGACCCGGTCGTCACGATAGAGCACGAGGTGGATGCCGCCCCGCGCGCTCGCCCTGGTGCGCTCGAGGACGTCCCGCGCGGCGCGCGGGATGCGCTCGACGCCGATGCTGCCGGCCAGCAGCGCGACCTTCGTGCCCAGGGCGAATCCGGTGAGATCCGGCGTCCGGACGAGGTACTCGTCCTGCACCAGCAGGTTGAGCAGGCGATAGGTGGTCGCGCGCGGAATCCCGAGCCGCTCGGCCAGCTGCCGCGCTGTGACGCCGGCACCCATCGCAGCGACGGCCTCCAGCATCGACAGCGCGCTGTGGATGGCGGCGGGCTGGCGGGCCGTGATCGATACCGCGTCGCCAGCCGTCATCCGTCGGCGTCCCCCGGTTCGCCCCCGCGCGCGCCACCGCCGCCGGTTCGGGCCACGCCGCCGAGAACGTGGGCGGCGACCGGCTCGTCGTAGCGCCCGACCTCGCCAAGAGGCGAGCGCCGTCGCCACCGGATCAGCACCGCCGCGATCAGGGCGAAGCCGAGAGCGAACCAGACCCCGGGGTTTCCCGCGGCCGCCTCCGCGACGAGATAGACCGTCAGGCATGCCGTGAGCGCCGCCGCCGCGCTGACGGCGGCGATGACGGAACCGGCGGTGACCTCCCCGATACGGCGCAGGAAGAGGGGAGCGGCGATGCAGACCAGCACGTAGGCGACGATGTAGCCCGCTGCCGAGATCAAGAGGACGGCCTTCATCGCGTCCCACGGTGACACGCCGGCCGCGACGATCACGATCGGTGCGATGACGATCGGCGGGACCGCGACGACGACCGCGCCGATCGGAGTGCGGTGGCGTCCGTGCGTGCGGCCGAGCCGGGCAGGGAGCACGCCGTCGCGCGCGAGCGCGAACACGATACGGGTGAGGGCGGTCGTCGAGGCGATCGCGCAGGCCAGACCCGAGGTGGCGATGCCGACGTCCGCCACGGCGGCCCATGCGGAGAGGCCGAATCGCGACGCGAGATCGTCGAGGAGCGCGACCGATGCCGTCCCCCCGATCGCGGCGGCTCCTGCGATCTGCGTGTAGGCGGCGATGAGGTAGAACACTCCGGCGACGCCGACGCTCCACACGATGGCGCGCGGGATGTTCTTCAGTGGCGAGCGGGATTCGACGCCGAGCGTCGCGGAGCTCTCGAACCCCACGAAGGCGGTGATCGCGAGAACGGCACCGCCGGCGACGCCGGCGATCGAGATGCCGTCTGCCGAGAAGATCGCCGCGGGCTGGAGCGGTCCGATGTGCACGAGGAGCACGATCATCAGCAACAGGATCAGCGCGACGGAGATGAGCTCCACGACGAGCGCGACCCGGGAGGAGAGGCGGATGCCGCGAACGAGAACGATCGCGAGCACCGCTGCTTCGACGACGAGGGCGCCCAGGGCGATCGGCATCGCGTCGAGCTGAGGCCACAGTCGGGTCACGAGCATGGTCGCATAATGCGCGCCGCCCAGAAGAGCGAAGATCGAGATGAAGGCGTACCCGACGAGGATCGCTGCACCGGTCGCGAGTCCTCCCGCCGCGCCGAGTCCGCGCGCCGCGTAGGTGTACAGCGAGCCGCTGGCGGCGAACCGACGAGTGAACTGGTTGATCGTCCGAGCGACCAGGAACGTGATGATCATGGCGAGGGCCATCACGAGGACGGTGGCACCGCCAGCCAGGTCCGCCACCAGCAGCACCGCCATCGCCGAGGCGGCCGCCGGGGCGACGGCCGCGACCGATTGCGCGAGGACGTCGGCGAAACCCACGGTGTGTCTGTCCAGCCCGTGCAACGGCGAGCGGGCGGCGAACGAGCGCACGGTCTGCGGGCGCTCGATCGCCTCTTCCAGTGCAGACATGGGGCCTCCGCCTGTCTCGTGATGGCAGGAGGCTACGAGCGGGCTGTTGCCGGAGCGCGTCCGTGGTGTTTCACGCAGATGTCACCCGAATGAGACGGCCGGAGCTCCGGCGTCCCGTTCGCGGCGACCGCAGACGTCACTCCGGCGAGACGGGCGGGAAATCCCGCCGCGGCAGGGTGGGGGAACCGCTCCACTCCGCTTCTCTCCGAAGGGTTTGCACATGGTCCAGATTCAGCCCAGCGCCACCGAGACCTCCCCGAAAAAGGTCTTGTCGGGATCGCTCGGTGCGACGGCGATCGTCTTCATGGTCGTCGCCGCCGCCTCGCCCCTGACTGTCATCGGCGGGTCGGCCCCGCTCGGCATCCTGCTCGGCAACGGGTCGGGGTTCCCGGCGCTGTATGCGATCAGCGCCGTCGTCCTCGTGCTCTTCGCCGTCGGCGTCTCCGCGATGGCCAAGCACGTCCCCAACCCCGGGGCGTTCTTCACCTACGTCGGATACGGCCTCGGACGCTCGACCGGTCTCGCGTCCGCCTGGATCGCGATGCTCACGTATACGACGATCCAGGTGTCCGTGTACGGGTACATGGGCTACGTGCTGAGCTTCACTTTCGAGGGGTTCGGCATCACGCTCCCGTGGTGGCTGTACTCGATCGCCGTCGTCGCGCTCGTCGGGTTCCTCGGCTACCGCCACATCGATCTGTCCAGCAAGGTGCTGGGCGTCCTGCTCTGCGCCGAGGTCGGAATCGTCCTCCTTCTCGTCGCGGCGGTCGTGATCTCCGGCGGCCCCGAAGGGCTGAGCCTCGCACCGTTCGAGCCGAAGAACGTCGCGAGCGGTTCCCCCGGTGTCGGCCTCATGATGGCGATCGCCGCCTTCATCGGGTTCGAGGCGACCGCCGTCTTCCGCAGCGAGGCGCGCGATCCCGACCGCACGATCCCCCGCGCCACGTATATGGCCGTGATCGGCGTCGGTGTGTTCTACACCCTCGCCTCATGGGGCCTCGTCATGGCGTGGGGGCCGTCGAACATCCTGGAGGAGGCAGCGGCCGACCCGGGAACGCTCATCCTCCGCACGATGTCGGCGTACCTCGGCGCCACCGGCGAGATCATCACGAACATCCTCCTCATCACCGCGATGTTCGCCTGCGTGCTGTCGTTCCACAACGTCGTCGCCCGCTACCAGTACTCCATGGCAGGCGCCGGCGTGCTGCCCGACCGGGTGGGCGCCGTGCACCCGCGGCACATGTCTCCGCACGTGTCCTCGCTCGTGCAGAGCATCACCGCGATCGTCCTCGTCGCGCTGTTCGCCGTTCTGCAGCTCGACCCGGTGCTGCAGGTGTTCACCTGGTTCGCCGGGGTCGCGACCGTGGCGATCGCCCTCCTGATGGCGGTCACCTCGATCGCGGTCATCGTCTACTTCGCGAGGACACGCAAGGACCGGAGGATCTGGAACACCGTGATCGCCCCCGTGCTCGGTTTCATCGGCCTGGTGCTCTCCGTGGTCATGATCGTCGTCTACTTCCCGATCATGGTCGGCGATGCGGATGCCACAGGAGCGCCCGTGTTCGGCGCGGTCAGCTGGAGTCTGCTCGGGCTGGTGATCGTCTTCCCCCTCATCGGGTACGCCCAGGCCGCGTGGATCAGAGCCCGCAGGCCCGCGGCATACGCCAAGCTCACCGACGCCATCGCCGGCTGAGGCGCACCATGAACGCGACCGACACACTCTCCCCCACCCCCTCGACGAGAAGGACCGTCATGCCCCTGCCCCACGTGGATTTCCTCTACCTCTCCGAAGCCGACATGATCGCGGCCGGAGTGACCGATATGCACCAGTGCGTCGACACCATGGAGGAGATGTTCGCGCTGTTCGCCGCCGGCGACTACCGCATGACCGGTGAGAGCAACGATTCGCACGGCGCGATGATGACGTTCCCCGAGACGTCGCCGTTCCCGAACATGCCGGTGCCCACTGAGGACCGACGGTTCATGGCGATGCCGGCGTACCTCGGCGGAGACTTCCAGACGACCGGCGTCAAGTGGTACGGATCCAACATCGCCAACCGCGAGAAGGGTCTGCCGCGGTCGATCCTCATGTTCACGCTCAACGACACCGACACCGGGGCGCCACTCGCGTTCATGTCGGCGAACCTGCTGTCGGCATACCGGACCGGTGCCGTGCCGGGGGTCGGTGCGCGGCACTTCGCCCGCAAGGACTCGCGCGTCGCGGGGATCGCCGGGCCCGGCGTCATGGCACGCACGGTGCTCCTGGCCTTCATGGATGCGTGCCCGCTGATCGACACGCTGAAGATCAAGGGGCGAGGGGCGGAGAGTCTCGAGCGCTTCCAGGAGTGGGTGCGCGAGGAGTTCCCCACGATCACCACGATCGAGGTCGTCGACTCGATCGAGGACGTCGTCCGGGGCAGCGACCTGGTGAGCTTCTGCACCACGGGCACCGGTGCGGGTGGCTCGGAGAACTACCCCACGATCCAGCGGGAGTGGATCACGCCCGGGGCGTTCTTCGCGATGCCGTCCCTGTGCAATACCGATGACTCGCTGCTGGACAGCGACATCACGAAGGTCGTCGATGCGTACGGGTTGTACGAGACCTGGTACGAGGAGTTCCCGAAGCCGTCGTTCGAGTACATTCCGATGGTCGGGCAGAAGTGGATGGATCTCGTGAAGGCCGGGGAGCTCTCCCGTGACGAGCTCGTCGACATCGGCGATGTCGTCTCCGGAAAGCGGCCCGGTCGGCAGAGCGACGACGAGATCGTCATCATGTCGGTCGGCGGGATGCCGGTGGAGGACGTCGCGTGGGGGACGAAGGTGTACCGCAACGCCCTGGAGCGCGGCATCGGCCAGAAGCTGAACCTGTGGACCGAGCCGGCTCTCGCATGAGTGCGGCAGAGGTCATCCGGACCGTCGACGTCGCGGTGGTGGGTGCAGGCTCCATGGGATCGATGGCGCTGTGGCACCTCGCAAAATCGACGGGGATGTCCGTGCTGGGCATCGAGCAGTACGGACCGGCGCACGGCCACGCAGCGTTCGCCGGTGAGTCGCGTCTGTTCCGCGCGGCCAACAAGGAGGGGGCGCTCTACACGGCCGCTGCTCTCGAGGCCAGGGCGCTGTGGACCGAGCTGGAGCGTGAGACCGGCCGCCAGCTGCTGCTGAAGACCGGCGTCCTCGCGATCGCGCCGGAGGGACATCCATTCCTCGAGTCCACGCGGCGTTCGATCGTGGAGGGCGATCTGCCGCACCGGTTCCTCGATGCCGCGGAGCTCCGCCGGGAGTATCCGCAGTTCGCCGTCGAGGACGGCGACATCGGGATCATGGACGTGCTCGGCGGCGGGTTGCGCTCGGAGCTGGCGGTGGCGACCGCGCAGCGGGCCGCGATCAGGCGCGGGGCGGAGATCCTGTACAACACCCCTGTGCTCGGCATCGATGAGGGCGAGAGCGGTGTCGCGATCTCGACATCCGAGGGGATCGTCCACGCGCAGAAGGTGATCGTGACGACCGGTGCGTGGACGACGAGGATCGTGCCGGAGCTGCGCGATCTGGTGAGCGCGATCGCCATCCCGCTCACGTGGTTCATGCCGGAGGACATCAGCCAGTTCACCCCTGATCGCTTCCCCTGCTGGATGCGGGACCTGGACGGCGACCATGCCTTCGGCGTCCCCTCACTCGACGGCTACTCGGTCAAGATCGCACCCACGACACGCATCGACACGATCGAGGACCCCGACACGGATCCCCGCGAACTGTCGCGTGCGGAACTGCGGAGCTGCGCGGCGATCGCCACCCGGATGTTCCCCGGCATCCTGCCCGAGGTGGTCCGGTCGTCCATCCACCCGGAGTCCACGACGGCCGATCATGTCCCGATCCTCGACATCTCCGAGTCGGGGCGGATCGTCATCGGAGCCGGGTTCTCCGGCAACGGCTTCAAGTTCTCGCCCGCCTACGGGCGGGTGTTGGCGCAACTCGCCGAGAGCGGGTCGAGTGCGCTCCAGCACCCCCTGTTCACGCTCGGTCACCACCGTCGCCGCGCTCAGGCGCGCGCCGACGATCTTGTCCTCGCAGACGACTATCCGGTCCTCCAGGGCCACTGACACGAAAGACGGAACCGTTGATAATCACCAGTGTGAAAAGCGGAAGCAAGTTCGAGACCCTCGCGAGCTACTCGCGGGCCGTCGCGATCGGCGACTGGATCTTCATCTCGAACACCGCCGGCATCGATTACGAGACGAGGACCCTGCCGGAGACGGCGGCAGAGCAGCTGCGCCTCGCGATCGCCACCGTCGCACGGGCGCTCGCCGCGGTGGAGTCATCGCTGTCGGATGTCGTCCGGATCCAGGTCTTCGTTCCCGATGCGTCCGATCAGGACGAGACGATCGAGGTGCTCGGCGAGGTGTTCCGCGGCATCGACCCGGCGCTCACCATGACGCGCAGCCCGCTCGCGGGCGAGTACAAGGCCGAGATCGAGGTGACGGCGCACCGCGGAGCGGGGGAGGCGCGGCGAACGCAGATCGATCTGTGAGCACTCGGCGACTCGGAGTGCGGGGTCTCGGATGCGGTCAGGGGTGACCGGTCAGCGGGCCTCGCCCGCGTCGGACAGGCGTCGCGAGAGCGCGGTCGCGGCATCGCGCAGCTCGGACGGGCCCTCGATGCGGAACGGGGCATCCAGGGACGCGAGGAAGGCGAGCACTCCGTTCCACGACCAGGAGCCGACGGCGACACGGCAGCGCGCATCGTCGATCGGGACGGCTGTGCCGTCGACGCCCAGCCATCGAGCGACCTCGCGGGCGGGCAGGTCGACCTCGACCCGCCCGACATGCGGCCACTCATCGCGCCCGGTCGACCCCTTCGCGCGAGCCGCGAGGTAGGTCTGCGCGTCGGCGGCGGGAACTTCGCGCGGCGTGAAGGCGGGGCCGGTCGGGATGCGCGGGGTCATCCGATCGAGTCGGAACGTGCGCCAGTCGTCGGCTTCGAGATCCCACGCGAGGAGGTACCAGCGCCCTTCGCGGGCGACGACGGCGTGCGGTTCGGTGCGCCGGGCCGGGCGGTCGTGGTCGCCGTAGTCGAAGCGCAGCACGTGCCGGTCTCGCACTGCGGCGCTGACGGCCTCGAGCACCGCCGGATCCACCCGGGTCTCGTTCTCGACGCCGGTGAAGCGGATGCCGTCGACCCGATGTCGCAGGCGCGACGGCATCACCTGCCGCACGGTGGCCAGCGCGCGAGCGGCGCCCTCGTCGATGTCGATCCCCGTGGCCGAGACGCTCTGCAGCGCGACCGCGATGGCGACGGCCTGCTCGTCGTCGAAGAGAAGAGGAGGAAGCTCGGAGCCGGCGGCCAACCGGTATCCGCCGTCAGGACCCTTGATCGCGCTGATCCGATAGCCCAGTTCGCGCAGGCGGTCGACGTCTCGGCGCACCGTGCGCGGTGTGACGTCGAGGCGGTCGGCGAGCACCTGCCCCGGCCAGTCGCGCTGCGTCTGCAGCAGCGAGAGCAGGGCGAGCATGCGTGAGGAGCTGCCGGTCATGGCATCCATTCTGCGTCAGGTAGAGGACCGAAACTGTCCTCTTCTGCTGTGAGTGTTGGTCTCGACGGCGAATCCGCCGCACGACGATCGAGGAGACATCATGAGCATCGCAAACACCACCCACCTGAACTTCCGCGGCACCGCTCGCCAGGCGCTCGAGTTCTACGGAGCTGTCTTCGGCGGCGAGGTGACACTCGCCACCTACGGCGACTTCGGGATGCCTGCGGGCGTGCCCGGCGCCGACAAGATCGTGTTCGGGCAGGTCGAGAACGCCGACGGCTTCCGGTTGATGGCATACGACATCCCGGGTGCGGATGACTCTGACGCGACCGCAGGCACGACCTCGCGGGAGAACGGGATGACGATCACCGACCGCTCCTTCTTCCAGTCGCTGCGCGCCGACTCGCTCGACGAGCTCACCGGATACTCGGACGCTCTCGCAGACGGCGCCTCGATCGTCGAGCCGCTCGCCGCGTCGGCGTGGTCACCCGGGTTCGGGATGCTCACCGACCGCTTCGGCGTGACCTGGGTGCTCGACGTGCGGGCCGCCTACGCGGGCTGACGCACAGCGAGACTGTCGCGCCGTCGCGGCCGGGCGGCCGGGCGACGGCGGTCGAGTTCTTGGGTTGGCACCTGCTGTCGGTGTTCGGAGTGGATGCCGACGGGAGGTGTCAACCGAGACGCGGAACCCACCCCGCCGCCAGCACGAACCTGCCGAGCGCGAGGGGTTTCGCCAGTGCTACTTGTCCTTCTCCTTCGGCGTCTTGCCGTTGGACTGGCCCTTGTCCGAGTTCCCCGAGTTCCCGGAGTTCCCCGGGTTGCCCTTGTCGGCCTTGTCTTCTTTGTTGCCGTTGCCCTGATTGCCCGAGTCGGTGACGACCTCGACCGGTGCGGCGGGGGCCTCTTCGGTCACGGTTTCTGCGGGCGTGGTCTCCGCAGGCGTCACGGCGGTGCGAGCCGCCACAGCCGACGCGAGTCGGCCGAGATCGGGGCTCGGCGCGGTGAAGGCCGCGAGACCCACGACGAGTGCGCCCGTCGCGACGAGTCCCGCTGCGCCGACGAGCATTCGTCGGCGGGGGTGGGGACGCGTGCGCACTCGCGTCGGCGGGAGTGACGACGCATCGAGCACCGCCGTCGCGCCGGTGGTGCCGGCGATCTGCGTCGTCCGGGTTGTCGGGCTGGCAGCGGCCTCCGGCGCCGCCGGCGGTGCCACGCTGCCGTCCGGCTGACCGACGACAGCCTCACTCGGCGGAGTCCCGCCGCGAGCTGAATCCGCACCGGCATCCTCCACCGGCGCCGTGCTCCCCACAGGATCGGCTCCGGCCGACGCGACGATGGCTGCCGCCGCCGCGGCGACTGCGGAACCGTTGGCGTCAGACGCGTAGCCCCTCAGCAGACCTCGCGCTGCACGAGCGACCTCGACCGCGGTCGGTCGCTCTTCGGGCTCGAGCCGCGTCATGCGGGTCAGCAGATCGCGCCACTCCTGGGGAACCGTCTCGGAGATCCTCGGCGGTTGCGCGAGGCGGGCGATCGCCGCCGCGCGTCCGGAGCCGAGCGCGGCGTACCCGGTCTCCCCCGAGAGGGCTTCGAGCACGACCAGGCCCAGCGCGAAGATGTCGACCGGAGTGCCGGGGGCGGCGTCGCGCAGCTGCTCCGGAGCCATATAGGTGAGTGTGCCGAGCACGATCCCCGGCGTCGTGAGCCGAGTGTCCTCGATCGACGTGGCGATGCCGAAGTCGGCGAGCTTCGCGGCGAGGGGCCGGCCCGACCGACCCCGTGCCAGCAGCACGTTCGACGGCTTGACGTCACGGTGCACGATCCCCGCCGCGTGCACCGCGGCCAGTCCCTCGGCGAGGTCGCGAGTGATGCGCGCGACGTCTCGGGGTGGCAGCGGGCCTTCGGCCATGCGCGCGGCGAGGGTCGGTCCGTCGACGAACTCCATGACGAGGTATTGGGGCCGCCCGGGGACGAGCTGCGCGTCGTACAGCGTCACGAGAGAGGGGTGGCTCAGCGACGCGAGAAGCGCCTTCTCGGTGTGCGCCCGCTCGATCGATGCGACCGGGCCCTCGCCGTGGATCATCTTGATCGCGACGATGCGTCCGAGGTGCGTGTCTTCAGCGCGATAGACGGTCGCCATGCCGCCCTGCCCGACGCGGTCGTGCAGCACGTACCGTCCGTCGAGGAGTGCAGCCGTGGGCGAGACCACTTCCAACGTCATCACTTGCTCCCTGCTGATGCATCCGGGTCATGCATCCGACAAACATAAACCGCACGAGCCGAGCTCGTCACAGGGCTTGACGTCGCGACTAATTGGTGAATGGTCCGCTCTTTCGACCCTCATCGCGACGCTCATGGCTCGTCTGACGACGCGGCGGCACACTGTCAAGGGGCTCACCCGGTGTCAGGCCCGTCACGTAGAAAGGAGGCAGATCGAAAGGACGTGGCATGGCCGCAGGCGACATCGAGACCTTCCAGCGTGACGGGATCTGGTTCAACCGCATCGAGGGCGAATCCCGCACCCTGGGTTCCAGCTTCGGGACCCAAGACGAAGCCGTCCGGGCCGGTCGCGGAGCAGCGGCGGCGCGTCAGGTGCAGCACACCGTGCGCACCGACGAGGGACCATCCGACACCGGAAATCTGTATGACTGGCATCCGCGCGACCTCATGAACTGATGGGCGGCGATTCGTTGGACCGATCAGACCGACGGATGCTGTTGCAGGCCTGCATCAACGGCACCCGTTCGGCAACAGAGCATCCGGCACTGAGCGCCGACGCTGCCCTCTCCGCAGCTGATGCGGTGCGGGCCGTGGCCGCGGGAGCGACCGAGATCCATGTGCACCCGAAGGATGCTGCGGGGCGCGACAGCCTGGTTGCCGCTGACGTCGGGCGGTGGCTGCGGGCCTTGAGGGCCGCGTGCCCCGAGGTGCCGATCGGTGTGACGACCGGAGCGTGGATCGCGCCCGATGTCGAGCGGCGGCTGGCCGCGATCTCGGAGTGGACGGACCTCCCCGACTTTGCATCCGTCAACTGGCACGAGGCCGGCGCTGACGACGTGGCCGAGCTGCTGCTCAGCCGAGGAGTCGGAGTCGAAGCAGGCATCTGGGACGCGACGGGGCTCGAGGCCTGGACTCAGTCGCCTGTCCGCAGCCGGTGCACACGCGTGCTCATCGAACTGCCCGACGAGGCCGTCGAGGTCGTTCGTCGCCACGCGGAGGGGCTGATCGCGCACGTCCGGCTCGACGAGCCGAACATCCCGATCCTGCTGCATGGGGAACTGCGATCGGCGTGGCCCGCGTTCACGCTCGCCGTCGAGCTCGAACTCGATTCGCGCATCGGACTCGAAGACACGCTCTCCCTCCCCGACGGGCGAACCGCTCCCGACAACGCGACGCTGGTGCGCACGGCGAGCGGGATCGCCTTCGCCGGCCGACGCGACGCGGCATCCTGACCGTCACTCACCGAAACGAGAATCGCACGACGACAGGACCTTCCTTAGTGTGGAAGCTCACGCTGTGAAGGAGTACTCGTGTCTGAGATCACGACCACCGACCGCGCCGGTCGACCGACGACGAGTGCCCGCGTGAGCACCCGTCGTGCCGGTGGCGCTACTCGATGTCGGTTCGCGGGCTGCTGAGAGCCGCTCGCCATGACCGATCACCGCGCGCGCACCGACCCGCATCCGTTCGACTCCCGCACGAGGTTCGACCTCGATCGACCTGAGAGCCGCAAATGGAGTCTGCACCCTGGACGCATCGGCGCGTGGGTCGCCGAGATGGACTTCGGTGTCGCGCCCGTGATCGCCGATGCCATGCACCGAGCGATCGACGAGGAGAACCTCGGATACCTGTCGCCCCCGCTGGCCGCCCGGCTCGGTGAGGCGACCGCCGAGTGGATGCAGCGGGAGTACGACTGGGCGATCGATTCGGAGCGCGTGCATCCGGTGTCCGACGTGATGGCCGCGCTGCGCGTCGCGGTGGAGGAGTACGCACCCGCGGGATCTCCGGTCATCGTGCCCACTCCCGCATATATGCCGTTCCTGACATATCTGCCCGCGATCGGGCATCCGGTGATCGAGATCCCCGGTGTCGAGGTCGACGGACGCTGGCATCACGACCTGCAGCGCATCGATCAGGCGTTCGCCGCCGGTGCCCGCACGCTCGTGCTCTGCAACCCGCACAACCCGACCGGAACCGTCGTCGGGAGAGCCGAGCTCGAGGCGCTCGCCGAGATCGTGGAGCGCCACGGCGGTCGGGTGTTCGCGGATGAGATCCACGCGCCGCTGCGCTTCGACGGCCGACCGTTCATCCCCTATGCATCGGTGTCTGAGGCCACGGCCGCGCACACCGTCACCGGCACGAGCGCGTCGAAGGCATGGAACATCCCCGGGCTCAAGACCGCTCAGCTGATCACGTCCAATGACGCCGACCAGGAGCTCTACCGCCGGTTCGGGTTCTCGGTGCAGCACGGAGCCGCGACGCTCGGCGTGGTCGCGTCGACCGCGGCGTATCGCGAGGGCAAGTCGTGGCTCGACGGAGTGCTCGCGTATCTGTCCGAGTCGAGACACCTTCTGGGGTCGCTCGTCGCCGAACATCTTCCCGGCGCGATCTATCGCGAACCGGACGCGACCTACATCGGCTGGATCGACACGAGCGCGCTGGGCATCGAGGGCGCGCCGGCCGCCTTCTTCCGCGACCACGCGGGAGTCGTGCTGACCGAGGGGGCGCTGCTCGGACGCGGGTACGAGGACTTCGTACGCGTCGTGTTCGCGACTCCCCGGCCGATCCTCCGCGAGGCGTTCGCGGCGATGGGGGATGCCGTTCTCGCGCGGTGAATCGTTCCCGTGACGGCGCGGTGGCGTACGGCGCGACATCCGTTCACGAAGCCTGTAGATTAAATATAACTATTGGCTGAAACGATCGGACAGACGTGCTCTACAAGCAGGTGTACGAAGCGTTGCGCGAGTCGATCTTGCGGGGCGAGTACGCGGTCGGCGACCGGATGCCGTCCGAGGCGGAGCTGTCGAGCCGGTTCGATGTCAGCCCCATCACGATCAAACGGGCGCTCGATCTCTTGCGCACCGACGGTCTGATCATGCGCCGCCCGCGAATCGGCACGGTGGTCACCAGCCTCACGCCCACGGCGCCGCAGGCTCCCGCCCGTGCGCAGAACGACGCCGACCGCAGCCCCTCTCTGATCGGGTGCGTGATCACCAGCTTCGACGACAGCTTCGGCAACAAGGTGATCGAGGGCATCCTCGCGGCGACCGGCGCCGACACCCATGTCGTCTTCAAACGATCCGGAGGCGACCTCGCCGACGAGGACGCCTGCATCCGCGCCCTGGTCGGCGCCGGTGTCGAGGGCCTGATCCTGCTTCCGAGCTCGTCGGAGTACATCCCGCCCGCCGCCCTCGAACTGGTCGCCAAGAAGTTCCCCGTCGTGATCCTCGACCGCCTCTTCGACGGGATCCCGGTCTCGGCCGTCTGCTCCGACAACCTCGCGGGTGGGCGCGCTGCGACCGAGCACCTGCTCGACCTCGGGCACAAGACCATCGGATTCGTGAGCTCGACCAGCCACGTCTCATCGAGCGACGATCGGCGCAACGGGTACATCCACGCTCACGCCTCCAACCATCTGCCCCTCGAGAACAGCGCCGAGCTGCGCACGATCGGCTCGACCGTGCCCGGCAGCGCCGACACCATCGAGCAGGACATCGCCCGGTTGGTCGCGTTCATCGAAGAGCATCCCGACATCACCGGCTACGTCGCGGCCGAGTACAACATCGCGCTGATGCTGCGCGAGGCATGCCACAGACTCGGGCTCGAGGTTCCGGCGGACATCTCGATCGTCTGCTTCGACCACCCGGATGCCACGTTCGACACACGGCTGTTCCGCTACACCCACATCCGCCAGCAACAGCGCACTCTCGGCGAGAAGGCTGTCGAGTCGGTGAGGCGCCAGATCAGCGCACCGAGCGAGATCGAGAAGGTCGTGCTGCCCACCGAGCTCATCCTCGGCTCGTCGTCGGCCGCTCCGCGCGGCTGACTCGTCGCGTCTGACCGGCTGCGCGTTCACAATTCAGCACGGATCTCGGATTCGCGGCTCGAAACCGTCGTAGAGGCGCTGATCCCGGCCGATCATGCTGAATACGAGACCGCTGCCCCACCCCCGCAGGCCGAGATCCGGTCGGACGCGGAGACCCGCCGAACGCAGCGATCCGCCCGCAGGCCGAAGCCCACGGGCGGATCATGGAGCCGGTCTCAGCGTGCTACGCGCGCCGCACCCACCTGAGCCGCACGCAACGGAGCCGCACCCGCCGGAGCCTCAGCTCCCGCTGCACCGACCGCAGCACCGACACCACCGCCGACAACACCGCCGAGCTCTCGAGCCTCGAGTCGTGCCCGCTGCTCGACGGCGAAGATCGCGCTGACCATGGTCGAGTAGGGGATCCACTCGACCGGCGGCTGCGACCAGTCATTGCCCGGGCGCAGGTGCCCGTCGACCAGGCCGTTCTGCCACAGCGCATCGGTGCCGGCTCGCACGAAGCCATCGAGCTCGACCCGCTCCGAGGCGAAGGAGTCCGACTCGGTCAGAACCGCCAGCAGCTCACCGAGGTAGCGATAGTAGACGCCCTTGAAGAGGCCTTCGTCGCCGCCGTCTCCCTCGTCCGGGAAGACCGTCCCGTCGCTCAGCTCGCGCACCGCGGTGATCGCCGTCTGCACGGCCCGCTGCAAGAAGACGTCGTCGCCCGTGGCGCGGAACAGCTCGACCGCGGCGCCGACGTAGAGCCCCTGGTTGTACGTGAAGCGCCACTGGGTGTCGACGGTGCCGTCACCGGTGCGGTTGATGCCGTCTTCGACGAAGCTGTCGTCGCCGACCAGGTTCGCGGTCAGCCAGTCGAAGGCCCGCCGCGCATACGACAGATAGTCGCGCGACGTGTCGAGGCGACTCAACCGCACCCCGAGGATCACGAGCGGCCCGTTCGCCGGAGTGTTCTTGTAGGCGAGCTGCTGCTTGCGCCAGGCGAGGCTCCACCCGAGAGTCTCGTTCCAGCCCTCGGCGATGACGTGATCCCAGATCGCGATCGCCTCGTCGAGGTACTGCTGCTCGCCGGTGGCCCGGTGCACGCGCTCGAGCGCGAGAGCGAACCACAGCATGTCGTCGAAGTAGTCGTTGAAGAGCTGCCCGCCGTTGCGCTCGACGATGTTGTCGCGTGCGGTGATCGCCTGCGCGATCCAGGCGTCGTCGTCGGTGCGTACCCAGGCATCCACCCGGGCGTCGATCACGTGGGCGAGCCACCAGTAGTTGAAGACCTCGGTGTTGCCGCGGTCATGCGGGTGGCTGTTCGCGAGGAACTGGATGCCGGGAACACCGAAGAAGTGGTCGAGGCTCTGCTGCGCGGTGTCGGCACGGGCCGACCAGGTCTGCGCGGAAGTGCTGGTCATGTGTCCTTTTCCTGAGGGTGGATGGCGGCGGATCGCGCGGCCGCCTGAGACGGCTGCGCGATCCGACGGGGGTCAGCGGTTCTGTTCGAGAAGCTGGTCGCCCTGCTCCTGGGCATCCTTCAGCGCCTGCTCGGCCGAGATCTCGCCAGACAGGAACCGCTCGAGCGCGGGCACGAGCGCCTTGCCCTCGACGTCCGAGAATCCCTGCACGTTGGGGCGGGTCTGCGCGTAGTTCATCGTCTCGATGAAGGCGGCGTAGTGCTCGTCCTCGGTGAAGAACGGGTCGTTCGCGGCCTCGATGTTGGCCGGGATCCAGCCCGAGATCTCACCGAACGCGACGCCGTTCTCGGCCTCGGTCGTCCACCACTTCATGAACTCCCACGCGCCTTCGGCGTTCTTCGCGCCCTCGGGGATGACGAGTCCGAAGCCGCCCATGTAGGCGCCCTGGTCGCCGTTCGGTCCGGCGGGCGGCTGCACGACGCCGTATTCGAGGCCGTCGACCTTGTCGAGGGTCGAGAGCGCCCAGGGCCCGTCGAGCTTCATGGCCGTGCGGCTCTCGGCGAACGAGTGTCCCGTGTCGCCGAAGCCCTGCTCGTAGACGCCCGCATCGAGCAGGCTCTGCCAGAAGTTCAGCACCTCGAGGCTCTCAGGGCTGTTGAACGCGGTCTTCGTCTGGTCGTCGTTGAGCAGCTGACCGCCCGCCTGCGCGAGGTACATGTTGAACAGGCCGGGGTCGCTGAGGTCGAGGCCGGCCTGCGTCAGCTTGCCGCCGTCCTTCACGGTGAGCGCCTCGGCGGCGGTCTTCAGCTCGTCCCAGTCGGTGGGTGCGGTGACTCCGGCATCCGTCAGCAGCGTCTGGTTGAAGAGCAGCGACCGGTTGTCGACGAGCAGCGGCAGGCCGTAGAGCTCGCCATCGACCTCCATCTCGCCGAGCGCCGGCTCGTAGAAGATGCTCGTGTCGACGGCATCCTCTTCCATGAACCCGTCGATCGGGGCGAGTGCCCCCTTGGGCGCGTAGAGCGAGGTCTGATAGCGGTCCCAGAGCACGACGTCAGGAACCTGACCGCCGGCGAGCGAGGTGAGGAGCTTCTCCTCGACGAGCTCCTGCGGCACGTACGAGACCTCGTAGTCGTCCTGCGACTCGTTGAACCGCTCGGCCTGGGCTTCGAGCTGGTCGACCTGGTCGCCGGACCACGAGCCCCACATGACGACGGGCTCGGGGCCGTCGCCGCCGCCGGCGTCGCTGCCGGATGCACAGCCGGCGACGGTCACGACGAGGGATGCCGTGGCGAACACGGTCAGGACTCTCAGGTGCTTCTTCATCGAAATCTCCTTGGTGTGATGCGTGTGGTGGGTGTGGTGGGAAAGGGAAAGCCGGTGGATCACTTCGACCCGACGTGGGCGACGCCCTCGATGATGTAGCGCTGCGCGAAGAGGAACACGAGCAGCACCGGGAGGCTGGCGATCACGGTGCCGGCCATGAGGGGACCGAAAGCGGTCTCGTAGTTGTTGACGAACGACGCGAGGCCGACCTGGACGGTCATCATGTCCTGGCTGTTGAGCACGATCAGCGGCCAGAGGAAGTTGTTCCATCCGGCCTGGAAGCTGATGATGCCCAGCACCGCGAGCCCGGCCTTGGCGAGGGGGAAGTAGATGATCGCGAAGATGCGGAACTCGCTCGCGCCGTCGATGCGGGCCGCTTCGCCCAGCTCGTCGGGAAGCGTCTCGAAGAACTGCTTCATGAAGAACACGGCGAAGGCTCCGGCGGCACCGGGGATGATCACAGCCCAGTAGGTGTTGATCAGGCCGAGACCGCCCTGTCCGAAGACGTCATTGCCGCCGGCGAACGGGATCGAGCGCAGGATCAGGAACGACGGGATCATCGTGATGATGCCGGGGATCATGAGCGACGAGAGGAACACTGCGAAGACCGCCGCGCGGCCCTTGAACTGCAGCTTGGCCAGGGCATAGCCGCCGAGGGCGCCGAAGAAGATGTTCGTCACGGCCCCGCCGATGCCGAGCACGAGCGAGTTCACGAAGTAGCGGCCGAACGGCACCTCCTCGAACACCTGCAGGTAGTTCTCGAGTGTGGCGTTCGCGGGGATCAGGTTGAGCGCGCCCGAGAGGATCTCGGTGGCGGGCTTCAACGAGGTCGAGATCGTCCAGACGAGCGGGGCGACGGTGACGACGCTGATCAGGATGACGCCGATGTACCAGCCGACCGTCGCGATGCGCTTGCGGGTCGTCGGCTTGCGGCGCGAATGCAGGGGTGGGGCCACCGGGGTGCCGGCGGCCAGCGCGGTCTCGATGGCGCGGCCACCGCTGAGCGTGTTCGTCATCAGACGCCCTTCCGGTTGTTGAGCTTCGCGTTCAGAAGCGAGAACACGAGGATGATCAGGAAGAGCACGAACGACAGGGCCGACGCGTAGCCCATCTCGAGCGCGCCGAAGCCCTTGTTGTAGATGTAATAGACCATCGTGACGGTCGAGTTGCCCGGTCCGCCCTTCGTCAGCACATAGGCCTGGTCGAAGACCTGGAACGCGCCGATGATGAGCAGCGTCGACACGAGGAACGTCGTGCGCGTGAGCGACGGGAGCGTCACGTAGCGGAACTGCTGCCAGGCGTTCGCCCCGTCGAGGCGGGCCGCTTCGTAGAGCTCCCCGGGCACTCCCTGCAGGCCCCCGAGGAAGATGATCATGTTGGCGCCGAACCCGGCCCAGACGCTCATCATGACGATCGCGATCATCGCCCACTGCGACTCGTACAGCCACGCGGGCCCGTCGATGCCGAACCAGCTGAGCGCCACGTTCAGCAGACCGTTCTGCGGGTTCAGCATCCAGAACCAGATCGTCGCGGTCGCCACTGTCGAGGCGACGACGGGGATGTAGAAGAGGGTGCGGAACAGGCGCACCGCACGGTGGCGGCGATTGAGAAGCAGGGCGGTGCCGAGGGCGACGACGAGACCCGCCGGCACGTACAGCACCGTGTAGTACGCGGTGTTGCGCAGGGCGATCCAGAAGAACGGGTCGACCGCGATGTCGAGGTAGTTCTGGATGCCCAGCCACTCGAAGTCGCCGACGATCGCGTAGTCGGTGAGGCTCAGCACGAGTGCGATGACGATCGGCAGCGCCATGAAGACGACGAACAGCACGCCGGGCACGAGCAGGAACAGCCAGGCGTTCCAGGCCATCTGCCTCGCGCTGGGGTTGCGGGACTTCCGCGGCTTGCCGGGTGTGGGCCCCGTGTTGGTCGGGCGGGACTCGTCGACGGATGCCGGAGCGTCCGTGGTCGTGGCGCTCATGCCGATCGCGCTTCGGTGAGGGGCTCACGGCGGACGGGCTCTCGACGGGGAGTGGCGAGTCCGGTCATGTCGAGCACGAGTTCGCAGAACATCGCGTTCGCCCACGAGAACCACTCCCGGGTGAAGACAGATGGATCGGTGACGAGGAACGATTCGTGCATGAGGCCGGTTCCGGCATCCGTCTCGAGCAGCAGCCGCAGGATGCGCTCCTTCTCGGCCCGATCGTCAGTCGTGAGCGCTTCGATGCAGAGCCCGATCGGCCAGACGTGGTCGACCGGGGTGTGCGGGCTGCCGAGGCCGCTCGAGTCGGTTCCCGAGGCGAGGGTGCCCGTGAAGAAGACCGGATTCGCGGTGCTCAGAATGAAGCGGCGGGTTGCGAGGTAGAGCGGATCGTCCGTTCCGCACCAGCCGATCAGCGGCAGGGACAGCAGGCTCGGCACATTCGCGTCGTCGAGAAGCAGGATGCCGCCGCGACCGTCGACCTCGTAGGCATAGATGTCGTCGCCCGAAGGGCTCGTGACGACCGTGTGCTCGGCGATGCCGCGCTCGATGTCGGCGCGCAGGTCGCGAGCGCTCGCCGCGAGGTCTTCGTCGTGCAGCACCTCGATCGCGATGGTCTCGATGTGCTGCAGCTCGACTGCGGCGAACATGTTCCCCGGCACGTTGTAGCCGTACTCGCAGGCGTCGTCGCTCGGGCGGAACGCCGACCAGGTGAGGCCCGTCGGCGCCGTCTCGCTGCCGCGCCCCTCGCGCACGAGTGTGTCGCTGGGCGGGCAGTCGAAGCGCTCGAACCGGTACGTCGAGTGGGCCTCGTGGTCCTGCTCGGTGCGCCAGAGCTCGATGATCACACGCGCGGCGCGGGCGAAGGAATCGCCGAGATGATCGGTGCGGCCCGTCGTCGCCCACAGGTCGTGTGCGAGCTGCACGGGGTAGCAGAGGGAGTCGACCTCGTACTTGCGCTCCCAGATCCAGGGCGACTGCTCGGTGCGGTCGCTCTGGTGTCCGCTGCCATCGGGTGCGGCGTTGAAGGCGTTGGCATAGGGGTCGAGCAGCACGTACTCGATCTGCCGGCGCGACACCGCGGCGATCATGTCGCTGATGGTCTGGTCCTCGGCAGCGAAGTGCAGGTACGGGCCGAGCTGGGCGGTCGAGTCGCGCAGCCACATCGCGGGGATGTCGCCCGTCAGCATGAACAGGGTGCCGTCGGGCATCTCGCGCAGGGTGGTGCCGAGGGTGTTCTCGAAGCAGCGCTCGAACATGGCCGCTGTCGCCTCGTCTGTCCGCGATCGCACGCGCTCTGCGACGGAGTGGATGAAGTCCGAATGGGTCTGAGCCACGATGCTCCTCGGTGAACCTGAGGTCGCCCCGCTCTGGGCGACATCGCCGAGTGTAGCCCGGAATGCAGATTAAAGCTATTTATATGTTTAGTTATGTACGAGACGGCCGGGATCGCGCGATTCTGGGCGCTGCTGCCTGGGAATAAGTATACCTATTCGTCTGGTTCTGGCCTGGGGTCTGAATCGCGCATGGTCACCGGCGCGATGATGCTCGGCGTCACGGGAGCCCAGCGTCGCCTGGCGCAGCTGCGCCCCTGGGATCGGCGATGGTCTGGCGGATGCGGATGCGGATGCGGCGGCGATGTTCCGGATCCCGCCGGAGCCTTCGTCCCTGTTCGTTGAGCGCCTTCGACCCTGTTCGTTGAGCGAGGCCGGCGGAGCCGCCCGAGACGAAACGCGCTACCTCACCGCGGGACGCTTCCCCCGAGCCGCCCGCTCGCGCCGCTCCCGCACGCTCCACCCACGCACCGCATCCAGCCCGCCGTCGATGAACGCCAGTCGCTTTGCGTGGCTCCACCCCTGCAGGCGCTTCTCCCACGCGAAGGCGTCATCGATGCGGGCGTGCTCGCTGCTCCAGATGAGTTCGACCGGGAGCCGCCGTTTCGTGTACTCGCTGCCCATCCCCTCCTGGTGCTGGACGATCCGCTTGGTGAGATCGCGGGTGCTGCCGACGTAGAGCGTGCCGTCGGAGCAGCGAAGAATGTAGACGTATCCCATGCAGGCGGAGCGTACGCGCGGATGCCGACACTCGCCGCCGTCCGCAGTGTGGGTGCGTTTCGTCTCGGGCGGCTTCGCCGTCCTCGCTCAACGACCGGGAGGAGGGGGTGTGGGTGCGTTTCGTCTCGGTCGGCTTCGCCGTCCTCGCTCAACGACCGGGGGGAGGAGGGGCGCCGTCCTCGCTCAACGACCGGGGTGGGGAGTGGCGCCGTCCTCGGCCAGCGACCGAAAGCGGAAGAGGAGCACCGGTCGTTGAGCGAGCGGAGCGAGACGAAACGCGCTCAGACGGCCCGGTCGCGCAGTGCGGCGGCGATCCGGTCGACCGCCTCGACCATGACCGGTCGGGGGAGCGCGAAGACGAAGCGCGTGTATCCGATCGCTGCCTCACCACAGGCGGCACCGTCCGTCATCGCGACCCCGGCGTGCTCACGGAACCACTCGCCGAGATCTCCGGTCACCTCGGTCTCGCGGAAGTCGAGAAGCGCGATGTAGCTGCCCTCGGGCACGATCATCCGCACGCCGGGCAGCTTCTCGTCGACGAGCTGCGCCAGCATCCGCCGGTTGCCGTCGAGGTAGTCGACCACCTCATCGAGCCACTCGCGGCCGCCCGTGTAGGCGGCGATGTTCGCGACGACGCCGAGCGTCGAAGTGCCGTGCCCTGCCCAGAATCCGAGGCTCTCCCAGAGCGCGGCGTCTGCATCGTTCGAGAGGATGACCTGCGCGCACTTGAGGCCTGCGAGGTTCCACGCCTTCGACGCCGACGTCGCGGTCAGCGTGTGCGATGCCGCCGCCTCCGACACCGAGGCGTAGGGAATGTGCTGAGCCGGCGCGTAGACGATGGGCGCGTGGATCTCGTCGGAGAACACCCGGCCACCGGCATCCGTCACGACCGAAGCGATCGCGAGCAGCTCATCACGGGTCGCCACGGTGCCGAGGGGGTTGTGCGGGTTGCAGAGCACCAGCATCTCACCGCCGTCACGGAACGCCTGGGCGACGGCATCCAGGTCCATGACCCAGCGTCCGTCGACCTCGATGCTCGGCACCTCGAACACTCGACGGTCATGCATCGGCGGCACCAGGAGGAACGGCATGTATGCGGGCGTCGGCACGATGATCGCCGAGCCGGGAGTCGTGAAGTGCTCGATCGCCAGCTCGAACGCGGCGATCACATCGGGCACATGGTGCACCCGCTCGGGCGAGATCTCCCACCCATACGAATCCGAGTACCAGCGGGCCGTGGCCTGCGAGAGGTCTTTGGCGAGCTTCTCGGGCAGGTAGCCGGTGACGCCCAGATCCAACGCATCCTTCACCGCGCTGTTGATCGCGGGGGCGAGTCCGAAGTCCATCTCGGCGACGAACGCGCCGATCATGTCAGGGAAGTTCGTCCATTTCAGGCTGCCTGCCGCTCGCAGGTCGTCTTGCGTGATCTGGTCGAACGTTCCGGTGGTCATTCTTCAATCCTTCCATCCACCGGGAGCCCTCGGCCCGGATGCGGAAGGTCTGGGCTGTTCACACGTCGACACCTGCACGTCCGGATCACAGATGCATGCCGAGAACGACGGGCTCGGCCTGCATCCGTGATCTGAGCGTGCGTCTGTGAGGGCTGCCCGGACGCGGCCCTCACCGAGGGCGGGCCGCGTGCGGGGTCACTTTCGCATCGGAAGACGGCCTTTCGGATGCGTTTTCGACCCCGCACCGAGTGCCCGATGCGTGCGAGGTCACTTCTGCACCGCAAACCGAGGCCAGCGGTGCATCATCGACCCCGTATCGAGCGCCCACCGCGCCACGGCATTGAGCCACCCCTGAACCCGTGCCAGGATTGCCCCGACTCGGCCCATCGGGGGCGGGGACGAAGGGATTCTCATGCAGCTGGCGATGATCGGACTCGGTCGGATGGGTGCCAACATCGTGCGCCGCCTCATGCGGGCGGGGCACGAGTGCGTGGTCTATGACGTGAATGCCGATGCGGTGCAGGCGCTGGTCGCCGAGGGAGCCGTGGGTGCAGACAGCATGGCAGACCTGGCGTCGAAGCTCGAAGCGCCGCGGGCTGTATGGATGATGGTGCCCGCCTCGCTCACGGGAGCGGTGGCCGACCAGGTCGCGGAGGTGCTCGACGAGGGCGACATCCTGATCGACGGCGGCAACTCGAACTACCGCGACGACGTGCGGCGGGCGAAGGTCTTCCGCGAGCGCGGCATCCACTACGTCGATGTCGGCACGAGCGGTGGAGTGTTCGGGCTCGACCGCGGATACTGCCTGATGGTCGGCGGACCGGACGAGGCCGTGCAGCGCATCGAGCCGGTGCTGCGCACGATCGCTCCCGGGGTCGGCGAGATCGAGCGCACGCCCGGTCGCACGGGAGACCTCACCCCCGAGGAGCAGGGTTATCTGCACTGCGGGCCGTCGGGTGCGGGGCACTTCGTGAAGATGGTGCACAACGGCATCGAGTACGGCATCATGGCGTCGATCGCCGAGGGCCTCAACCTGCTGCACAACGCGGATGCCGGAGTGCGCGAGGCCGAGCACTCGGCGGAGATCGCCCCTCTCGAAGAGCCGGAGTTCTACCAGTTCCCGATCGACACGTCGAAGGTCGCAGAACTGTGGCGACGCGGATCCGTCATCTCGTCGTGGCTGCTCGACCTGACCGCCGCCGCGCTGGCAGAGAATCCGCAGCTCGACGGCCTCGCCGGTCGGGTCTCCGACTCGGGCGAAGGCCGCTGGACGGTCAAGGCCGCGGTCGACGTGGGCGTGCCCGTGCCGGTGCTCGCGGCGTCGCTGTTCGAACGTTTCGCCTCGCGCGACGAGGACAAGTTCGCGAACCAGGTGCTGTCGGCGATGCGCCTGCAGTTCGGCGGACACCAGGAGCTTCCGGCCGGCGACGTGCTCGAGGCCGGGTCGCGAAAGGCCGACTCGGACAGCGCCTGATCGCTGAGGGTGCCGCGGGCCTCGTTCGTCGAGCGAGGCCCGCGGAGCGGCCCGAGACGAAACGCCGTGTTCCTCGTTCGTTGAGCGGCCCGAGAAGAAACGCCCTCTCCCTCGTTCGTTGAGCGAGGCCCGCGGAGCGGCCCGAGACGAAACGCCCCACGACACAAGGACGGCACCCACATGAACCCGACTCCCGGCATCCGCAGGGCTGATCCCGCGGATGCCGCCCGCATCGCCGAGATGCTGCACGCGTTCAACACCGAGTTCGACACGGAGACTCCCGGCACCGAGGTTCTCGCCCAACGCCTGCAGGTGCTGCTCGCTGAACCGTCGACGTTCGCAGTGCTCGGAGGCGAACCCGCGGTCGGCGTCGCCCTCGTGACCCTGCGCCCGAACGTGTGGTCTGACGGGCCGGTCGCGCTGCTCGACGAGATGTACGTCGAGCCCGAGCAGCGGGGCACCGGAATCGGCAGCGCGATCCTGCAGCACATGGTCGAGATCTGCCGGGAGTTCGGCGTCGCGGCGATCGAGATCAACGTCGACGAGTCGGATGCCGGGGCGATGCGCTTCTACGAACGGCACGGGTTCAGTGGCGTCGACCCGGATTCCGGCGAGCGTGCGTTCTACTTCTACCGGTCGCTGGAGGCGGGGGACTAGCCCCGCACACGCGATCGCTATCCTGGCGCCATGGACCCTCTTCTCCTCTCGATCCTCATCCCCGTCGCCGGTTTCCTGATCGGACTGCTGATCCTCTGGCTCGTGATCTACACGGCTGTGCGATCGGCGCTCACGTCGCACCGTCAGGCGTTGGCAGAAGAGGCTCGACCGGCGCGGCCCTACGTCGGACGGTGAGCGTGCCCACGGTCGTCACGCTCTCGGGCGCGGAAGCGGCCGGGCTCGACCCTGAGATCCTTGAGGTCTGGGCTGCAGTCTTCGGTGAGGTCGCGGATGCCGACGAGTGGCGAGCATCCGTCTGGGACCGGCATCGATCGCGGGCGGGCTTCCGCCTCGTCACAGCGCGTGACGACGAGCGGATGCTCGGCTTCGCCTGGGGATACACCGGCGAGCGCGGGCAGTACTGGTCTGATTTCATCTCACGCGAGGTCGGCTCGAGCGTCGATGACTGGATCGGAGGTCACTTCGAATTCGTCGAGCTCGCGGTGATACCCGATGCGCGGGGCCGCGGAATCGGGCGTCGATTGCACGACGCGCTCGTCGCCGACCTGACGCATGAGCGAGCGCTGCTGTCGACGTCGGCCCGCTCGGATGATCCGGCCGTTCGTCTCTACTCGTCAAGCGGATGGGTCACCCTCGCGACGTATGGAGAGGACCGACAGGTCATGGGGCGGGTCCTCGCCTAGACCGGGCCCGCATCGACTCGCGCGACTAGTCGCAGGCGATCCCGTCACCGTCGCGGTCGAGGTCGTAGATGTCCGAGCCGACGACCTGCACCGGGCCCTGCACATATCCAGGTCCGTCTCCGCTGCCGCCTGCGCAGTCGACATCGCTGGAGATCGGCACGCACGCGCCGGTGTAGTTCGGGTCGCACCCGCCGCCGCCCTGCTGCACGAGCGGCACCGGTGCGGGCGCCGGCGCGGGCGCAGGAGCGGGCACGGCCACCGGTGCGGGAGCCTTGCTTCCGATCGCTGTCACCTCGCTGACCGGCTGCACCGAGACAGCCTCGCTGACGACCTCGCGAGACACCTCCACACCGTCGACCATGGTCACGCGGTATGTGATCACCTTCACACCGTTCACGCCGGCGGAGACGAGCGCTGTGGCGCCTTGATCGAGCTGAGGGTCGGCGACCGTGGCCGCCTCGAACGGCACGGGCACCTCTTCGGTCGCGGTCTCGAACGTGGTCGGCGTGGGGGTCGGGCTGGGCTTCGGAGTCGATGTCGCCACGGCCGCGAAGTTCTGAGGTTCGGATGCCGTCGGAGTGCCTCCCCCGTTCGCGCTGGCGATGCCACCACCCGTGACCAGAAGAGCGGCCATACCCAGCGCGACCACTCCCGACATCCGTGACCGCAGTCCCAGTGCCGGGAGAGGGCGAGCGGCCATCACATAGAGGGCGATGCCGACCATCGCCGTGGCCACCAGCAGGATCGCGATCGGCGACACACGGGCCAGTACCCCGCCGACCACGAGTGCGCCGAAGATGATGCCGGCGGTGCGCCACCCGCTGCGTCGCTTCGAGGCGACTGATGCTGCGGCCGGAGCGAGGTGCGACAGCTGCGATGTCACGGCAGCAGCCGGCGACGGCGATGTGGCATCCGTCCAGCGATGGCCGTCCCACCAGCGCAGCTGATGCGGATTCTGCGGATCTGGATGCCAGGAGGCAGGCGGCAGTGACATGAGAGTTCCCCTCGACAGTGAGGCGACGAATCGCCAGCGCCCCCAGAGCGCTTTGACCTGTATATCGGTTGCTGGACGCGTCGGACAAGTAACGATTCAGACCGGAATGCCACCTCGGCCGGCGAGAGCGTCAGCGCTGGAGCGGGACCGCGTCGCACTCCCCGGTCGGACGGCGATGCAAGATACTGCACTGTCCTCATATGTGTGCTTTGCTACGTCATGCGGTCGCGAAGACGGGCAAAGGCGCCGATTGACATCTCCCGACCGTTCGAGCGGACCTCGAGCGCTCGCACTCTCCCGGGGTCCGCTCGGCAACGTCTGGCGATCTGAGTGCCGACGAGGGGGTGCGTCACTCGGCCCGAGCCCGCTCCCACCCCGCCCAGTCCGGTCGGTCCACGACACAGAACCGGTTGCCCTCGGGGTCCTCCATGATCACGTAGTCGGCATCGTCGGGCAGGTTGTCCCAGTGAATTTCGCGGGCGCCGAGCTCGGCCAGGCGGCGCACTTCGGCATCCTGATCCTCGGCGTAGATGTCGAGGTGGATGCGGGGCGGCAGCACCCGCTCGGATTGGTGGGCGTCGAGCGCGATGCAGGGGGCGTCCGCGTCGCGCGGCTTCAGCACGACCCAGTCGTCGGATGCCTGGTCGCGCTCGACATAGTCGAGGGCTGCCTGCCAGAAGCGCGACTGCGCCGGGAGGTCGTTCACGCGGATCACGATCGACACGATCTTCAACATGGCCGTCACACTAGAGCGGCCGGCGCGTGCGGAACAGGGGGCTTGCTCCGGATCGCAGCGGCTGGTTGCCTAATAGGATCCGTCCATGAGACTTCTGGTGTGGACGACGATCATCGCGCTGGTCGTCGGTGCCGGTTTTGCAATCGACGGGTACCTCTCGTGGCCGAGCGGATCTTTGCTCGACATTGATTCGGAGCAGTTGCGCACCGCCGGCTTCAGCCTGTCTATTGGCTCGACGCTCATCGGTATCGGTGTCCTCGCGGGTCTGCTCGCTATGCACGCGCGTGCTGTGGGGCTCCAGACCCGCTCGGCCCTCGGGGCCCATGCCGATGCAGATGCAGCGCGCCATGCTGAAGAGGTTCGTGCCCAGCAGGCGCACGAGCTCCGAATGGGAAACCGGGCCTGAGTCGTCAGTAGTGGCTAGCTGGCGGCGGCCGCGTTTCGAGCGCGCCTCCGCAGTTGGATCGTGGGCTTCCAGCGGTCGACCCCCGAAAATAGTCTGAATCCCATCCCGCAAAACCACCGCCCGCATCGAAGGAGATCGGCGAGATGAGACCACTGCGCTACTCGATCAACGTCACGCTCGACGGCTGCGTCCATCACGAGGCGGGCGTCGCTCCTGATGAGGAGCTGATGGGCTTCTGGACGGCTGAGATGCAGCGGGCGGATGCCGTGCTCTATGGCCGAACGACCTACGAGATGATGGAGTCCGCGTGGCGTCGCCCGGCATCCGGAGTCTGGCCGGACTGGATGAGCGAGTGGGAGATCCCTTTCGCCGAGGCCATCGATCGCGTGCCGAAGCACGTCGTTTCGCGCACGCTGGATGCGGTCGACTGGAACGCCGAGCTCATCCGAGGCGACGTGGGTGAGGCCGTTCAGCAGCTCAAGCGGCAGCCGGGCCAGGGCCTGTCCGTCGGTGGGGTGACTCTCCCTCGCGCGCTCGCTGAGCTGGGGTTGATCGACGAGTACACGTTCGTCGTACATCCGATCATCGCGGGGCACGGGCCGCGATTGTTGGATGGGCTGAGTGAGCGGACGCGGCTGGAGTTGGTGGAACGAAGGGAGTTCGGGTCGGGGGCGGTCGCACACACCTGTCGGTCGGTGCGCTCGGCTTGATCGTGGAGATACCTGCCGGTTCCCCGACGCGTCACCAACATAGTGAAGCCTGCGAAGGCGCCGAAGATCGCCACGGATCCCAGCACGAGGATCCAGAGACCGGCGCCGTCCTGATAGACGACGCTCAGGTAGATCAGCAGGAGGAGGCTGCCCGCGGATCCGCCGATGCCTGCTCCGATGGCCATACCTCGGTCGGCCTTCGCTGCATCGAAATAGGTCGGCGCCGTGAACCTCTCGACGAACGCACCGAGCGCTGCGGTCAGGCCCGAGATGATGCCGGTCACGACCGTCGGGATCATCATGAGCCAGATGATCCATCCGATGCTGGCTTGCGAATCAGGCAGGTGGCTGACTACCGCAACCGCCTGCGTCGCCGCCATCACCGTGGTGAAGAGACCGAGGCCGAAGAGGGCGAGGGGGAGGGTCGGCACGCGCGTCTTGCTCCTTGATGCGACCGAGTGATCAGCGCGCGGTTCTTCAGAGACGTCCCCCATGCGGCGACTCTATCGCCGGGCGGTTCCTAGGCCCTGGAGTCTTGCGCGGGTCTGCGGCACCCGCCCACCTCAGTAACCTGTTCAGGTGCCCCGTCCCCGAAGTGAAGCAGCGCGCCAGTCTGTGCTCGAGGCGATGCGCGCTGCCGTGGTGGCCGGCACCTACGAAGCCGTGACGATCGAGGGGCTTGCCGAGACCGCCGGAGTCGCCAAGCAGACGATCTACCGCTGGTGGCCGTCGAAGGCGGCGATCCTCGGTGAGGCGCTGCTCGAAGGAGACCTTCCAGGAGCCGACCCCGCCGTCGCGATGAGCGATGACATCCGGGCCGACCTGCATGCCTGGTTCTCCGCGATGTCCGCCGGGCTCGCGAGGCCCGAAGGTGTCGCACTCGCCCGGGCGCTGATCGCGGTGACCGCCACCGACCACGAACTCGGCCTGGCGCTCAACGAGCGTCTCGCGGCTCCGATCCGCTCGTGGGTCGCCGAACGGATCGCGCGTGGACAGGTCGACGGGCAGGTGCGGGCAGACGTGGATGCCGACGCGATCGCCGACCAGCTCATCGCCATGGCGTCGTACGCGGCGTTGATCGGTCAGCCGTTGAGCGCAGAGCGGGTCGAGGAGACGGTGACGCGGCTGCTGCGAGGCATTGCGCGATAGGTCACGCCCGTGGGTTGCACCGTCGCCGAGCTGGTGTCAGCGCCCAGGTCAGCGCGCGGGTTGTCCCTCCGGTGTGCGCCGCGACCGTCGTCGCGTCCGGATGATGCCCACCTGCCAGGCGAGCGCGCACAGCGCCCAGACGACGCATGCGATTCCCCCTGCGGCCGCAGCAGCAGGCAGTAGGTCGAGACCGCCGGCAGTTCCCTCGAGGTCAGCCCGCACACCGGAGGCGAACAGCGTGGTGGCGCCCCACCAGGTCAATGCAGCGCCGATCACGGCCGCCACGGAAATCAGAAACAGTCGAAGTCGCATCACGGGTCTCGGTTCGTCAGCGTGGCTTGAACGGTACTACAGAGCTGTCTGAACTAGAAGCAGTCGCTGCCCCGGAATCCGGGTGAACGTCTCGTCCGAGCGGATGCAGGGGAGGTCCGCGGTGATGGCCTCGTGCCTTCGAGGGCGGGCGTGCGATCGGCGAGAGCGTCGAGATCGCGATGAGGGTTCCGCCGAACGAGCGGCTGAAGTGCCCGCGGGCGGTGCCGACTACGGAGTGCAGTACGCGAGCATCGCGTCGGTCGCCGCACGCATCTCTGTCGTCGCCGCGTCCAGGCCTGTGATGTCACCCGCGATGGCCTTCTCGCCCTCGGCAGCGAATGCGTCGATGCTCGTCGTCCACGAGTCGCGGAGCGTGACGAACTCCTCGGGTCCGTCGACACCGCGGATGTTCTCGGCGACCGTCTGGACTTCATCGAGAGCCGCCTGCGCGGCCTCGGGAGTCGGCGAGCTGACGCTGCCGATCACACCCGTCACCTGCGCGGCCTGAGCGGCGACCTGGCCGCACGCAGCGATGGTCGACGCCTGCGAACATCCGGAGAGCAGGAGGATGCCGACGGCCAGCGACGCGAGCGTGGGGAGCTTCTTCATAAGGCCAGGGTAGGCGGGGCAGATATGAACCTCGCGTGGTTTCACTCCTGGGTGTGCTGCAATTCCTTGGCATTCAACCGAGTGAGCCAAGCGTCGGCATTCAGCGCATGACCTCGGAGTGATGAGCCGATCCATCCCAGCGCGCCTGGAACTCTCCACCGAGCAGTCTGTTCCAGCGAGCTCGCTCATCCGGTTTTTGCAGGTACAAGATCACGCCGCGAAGTCGCCACGTTACATGCATGAGGTCGATGCAGTGCTGGATTAGGTCTTCAACACTGAGAATCTCCGGATCGCGGTCGAAGCTGTAGTCATGGTCGCGTTCGAACCGGAAGCGCTCGATGGACGCGTCGGTGTACGCGCTCATCAGGTGGTGCACGTTACTGTTTCGCTTCTCGTAGGCTTCCAGTGCTTCTCCCGCCATCGACTGGCATGCAACGCGACCCTCGTACGAGAATGCAGGATTCTGTGAGATCTCCCGACGAAACGTTCGTACCAGATCGGAGAATCGCAGCCGAGTGGACGGGTCGAATGCAGTGTCAAGAGTCATCAAGACTGACCGCAGTGCCCCTTCCATCTCGACGGCATGTCGAACGGACACGCCCACAAGCATGGTGACCTGGTCCTCCAGCGGTAGATTGCGCAGCTGCTCAAGGTCCATGCCGTCAGACTAGGGCCTCGAATCGCCTGTACGTATTGGGGTGCAGCTAGGATCCGGATCCTCGAGCGACAGGAGCTGCCGATTCCACGCTTTCAGATGCGGTATCGGTGGGAATCTATCTTCGTCAAGGGAGCGCAAGAGGAGGTCCTTGGAAGAGAACGCCTCTGCCGTTCGGGTCGGCAGGGGCGGGTCATCGGGGGTGCTTACTGCACCGACCATCCCCCATCGGATGCCAGCACGGCACCGTTGATGTTCACGGCGTCGTCCGACAGCAGGAACGTGATCGACGCGGCGAGGTGCTCGGCAGTCGCAACCGTCGGGATCGCCTGCTGGAACGGGGCCAGGCGTCCGGAGCCGTACTCCGACATGTTCGGGGGCATCGGGATGCCGGTGGCGACACCTCCCGGTGCGACGGAGTTCACGCGGATGCCCTTCGGCCCATACATGAACGCCGCGGACTTCGTGACGCCGACGATGCCGTGCTTGCTGGCCGTGTAGGCGTTGCCCGATGCGTTGCCGCGCAGTCCCGCTTCGCTCGAGACGTTGAGGATCGAGCCGCGGCCGGCCTTCTCCATGATCGGCAGCACCGCGCGCATGAGCTTGAACGGAGCGGTGAGGTTGATGGCGATGACGCGGTCCCAGACGGCATCCGTCGTCTCGCCCGTGGGGGAGAAGTCGTCGTTGATGCCGGCGACGTTCGCGAGGGCGTCGATGCGGTCGCCCGCAGCGGCGATGACGGCGTCGATCGCGTCCTGCTTCGTGAGGTCACCGGCGACGGTGGTGATGTCGGCGTCCGGCAGCTCGGCCTTCAGCGCGTCGAGCTTGTCGGCGGCGATGTCGGAGGCGATGACGCGTCCGCCTTCGCGGGCGATGCGGGATGCGGTGGCCTTGCCGATTCCGGATGCTGCGCCCGTGACGATCACGGTCTTGCCGGCGAAGCGGCCGGTGGTGGGCTTCTCGGTCCATCCCTCGGACTCGTCGGCCTCGGGGATCTCGCCGCCGTTGGCTGCGCGCACGAGGTCGTCGACGACCGACTGGGGGAGCTGGCCCTGGCTCATCGCGACAAGCTGCTGCAGCGGGAGTCCGAGCACGGGGGTGAGGAGCTCGGGGTCGGCGCCCGTCTGCTCGAAGAGTGCGCGGATGAGTGGCCCGCCGGTCGGGTCGTTCATCCAGTCGCCGATGGTGGAGTGTGCGGTGAGGGCCATGGTCGAGCTCCTTGAGGGTGAGGTTTCGCAACGGTGCGTCTACTTATCAAGAAGTGTACGCCTGCCGCTGTCGAGACGCGGCGCGACGAACTCAAGTCCACGCTGGCGTGCATATCGGTATTCCGCTAGCGTCGGCTCATGTGCCGCCAAACCCATCTTGGACCTATGAGGAACTAGTTCTTGCAGTCGATTTGATCGATCGCCGCAAGTGGGTTGGGGGTGGCTCTCGCACTCCTGAAATCGTCGAGCTGTCCGAACTGCTGCGCGCAATCAACTTCCCGAGGTTCGAGAGTTTAAACTCGAGTTTTCGCTCTCCAAACTCGGTTTCGATGAAGCTTGGAAACCTCAAAGGAGCCAACCAGGGCGTCGATGGCGGACTTCGATCAACCGGCCGCGAGAGGGAAGTGGTTGCGCAGTTTCTGTCCGACCGGCCCATCATGCGAGCGCTGGCGAATTCGCTACGGCAAAGTGCGCGTTCGACGATGGGATCTGAGGCGCCGGGCAACGTGACTCTCGATGGGGAGGAGACTCTGGCAGCTGTCGAAGGCGGCCCTCGGTACGTGAAGGCGATACGTCGGGAGAGAAGCGCTTCCTTGCGAAAGGCGAAGCTCGCCGAGGTCACGGAGTCCGGACGGCGGATCGCGTGCGAAGTCTGCCACTTTGATTTTGCCCGCTCCTACGGGGAAATCGGCGTCTCTTACATCGAAGTGCACCATCGAACCCCTCTGCACGTTTCTGACGAGGTAGAGAGCTCTCTGGCCGACCTTGCGTTGCTGTGCAGCAACTGTCATCGGATGATTCACCGTCACGGCTGGTTCACCGTCGACCAGCTCGTCGTGCTCTGGAAGTCGGCGCAGCAACTCACCTAGGCGGATTCGGTGCCGCCAAGGACGCTCGAGACGCTCCGAAGACCTGAGTGCACGCACGGATCTCTCGGCTACTGCCCCGGATCAGTCCATTCTGCGGCGAGAACTTACGCCGCACGCCTGCCGATCACTCGCGTTGCGCCGTACGTCAGATCCGCCAGATCTTTTCGTGAGCGGTCTTAGCCATGAGAGCCGTGTGACGTCGAACGCTCCTCGGAGTCCACTCCTTGATCGAGGCAAGGTGCGCCGGAATGCTGTAACCGTCAGCCTTGAGCACTCGAATCTTCTCGACAGGGTCCAAGTTTCCGATCTCCCCATTCTTCTTCGCGTCGAGGAGGAAGAGGTTTCCAAGCATTCCGATATCGTGATCGTCCCACGACCCCCCGCTTGATGACTGCGGTTGCAGGTGTTCGATAGTCAGCTCGTCCCAGTCGACGGCGAATTTGAACTCCTCATGCTCGGCGAACTTACGAAGTATGTATCGAACCAGGCCCTTCTGCTTGGTGAATTTGTCCGTGTACACGATCTCGTCGAAGCTCAGCTTGAATTCAGGAAGGCTGGGGGCGCGTTCGCGCAGTTTTTTGGTTAGCGTCTGGATCTCGGCCGTTGATTGAGTGGCATCAGAGCTCTCGTGAAGCCGTCGGGCGAATGCCGCGTACATTGCAGAGGTTCCACCAGATGATCGGGATGAAGTCACAGCGGTGTAGGTGAAATGGAACTTTTCGATGGCTTCGACGGCTTCGACGAGCCGGGCATACTTGAGCTTCTTATCTCTGTACGCGCGGACAAGAGAGAGCAGGGCGGGCGTGGGTTGAGCTACTCGAAACAGTTGGATCGCTGCGAGGGACTGAGCAACGCGTCGCTCATTCTTCTCCCACATGAATGTTGGCTCGTGGATGGAACGGTATAGGGCGGCGTCGGATACGAGGGCGTCGAGGTAAGTCATTGCGTTCTTCGCAGAGATCTTCTTCTTCATGCCTGCGTATAGCTTCTTGACAGGGATCGCTTCATGCCTCGAGGCCCAGAAATGATAGAAGAAGGCATCGGTTTCGATATCGGCGGCTGAGTCATGGATCTGCTCCAGAATGGATGTCCATTTGATCTTTACTGCATCAACCGACCCCTTCGCCTTTAGCAGTTTTGTCAAGAGATTCTTGGCTAGGTCTGTCACCGAGAGATCTTTGCCTCGAGTATTGAGCGTCTCGAAGATCAAATATGCGTCGTCCTCGTTCTCCAGCTTGACGAGGATTAGCTTGAGATTCAGTGCCGAGTCTCTCACCTTCATTAGCTTGGCGATCTTTGCGCTAAGTTTCTGGTCTGCTGGGATGCTCTCATCCAGATCAACAACATTCAAAAGACTTTGAACCTTCGACGTGAGAAGTTCGTCTGCTCGCCTGAGCGTCTTCTCTTCGATCTGTTCGGGAATGTTCGCTAAGTCGGCCTCCCCGTACTTCAAGATCTTCTCCTGAAGGTATGGGAAGGAGGTCTCGGTGCGGAGAACGTACTCGTTCTTATTCGAGCGGTTTTTTCGCTCGATGAGCTGGTGCAGCCCCTCGGCGAGATCGGTGTCTTCAAGCGCCGCGAAGGCGTCTCGCAGGGCGCAGAGAAGTAGAGTGATGGTTGTGAGGCGTTGCTGTCCGTCAACCACACTGAGCTCTTGCTTGCTTTCGCGATACACGACCATCGAACCGATGAAGTAATCTTCCCCCTCCGTAGACATGACGTCGTCCCAGAGGTCCGAGATATTCTCGTCATCCCACGAGTAAGGTCGCTGAAATCTGGGGATATTGAAGAACTTCCCTTCCAGCAAGCTTTCGACATCAATGTCTTCGGATTCGATCTTCAAAGCAACCTCCGGCTCAAAAACTGAACATTAGTTCTACGGCGCCAGAATAGTGGGGTTCCGCGGCCCGCCGCTAGCCTCTTGGTCGATGTTGCTGGGTCGATGGATCGCGACGACCTTGGGTCTGATCGCCCGCGCCTAGTGAGATGGCGCGCTTACCACGACGACGAGGTGAGAATCGTGGCTTAGTCACGCGGGGTGCTTGTGACAGCAATCTCTTGGAACCGTAGGCGGGTGCTTTCGCGAACGTTACGCCGGTTGAGGGCATCCACGACATAAATCTGAAACGCATCGCGCTGGTCGAGCTCGGATGTGTCTTTGTGCGCGAGCGCCACTAGCTCCGGGTATTGGAGGTACTGGTACGCAACCGGTACTCCATGCATAGTCTCGTGAAGCGGGAGGTCTGCGTCGCGGCTATGCGACACAAAGACGACTTTGATTGACCACTTGCTTGGATCATCGAGGTTGGCCCAGGACTCATCGAGTCGCTGCTTAACAATTCGGGCGAGGGAACGGCGGTGGTCCCGAACGTAAGTCCGTGACAGATGTCCGCCGTGAGCCTCGACTGCAACCGCCGAGCGATCGTCAACTTTCGCGAACTCGACGTCTCCGAGCTTGTGCCGACTGAAGTTTGAGGCGTTTACGCCGTCGCCGAGGCCCCGCGGTCGCCAGTCAGGCAGTGCATAGGCGAGATAGCTTAGGTAGTCGACAACTCGCTGTTCGATGACACCTCGGGTCGAGGTCTCGGTGGCCGAGACGGAGTTGACGACGGTCTCGATTAGCTCGCGCGTGGGGTCGACGTCCAAGCTGCTGGGTTCGGTTGTCCGCAAGTCGACGATTCTCCATAGCCAAGCTCGGAGCACGCTTGCGGCTTCCCGGCGAGAGACGGCGGGTAATGCCTCGAGGGCCTGGACCAGAGTCACGAGAGCGTGTGCATCCTCTCCGCCTCGGTTCCGAGACCAGGTCCGATTTAGGGTTTCAATCGCTTTGGCGTTGTTTAGGACCGGATTTCCAGTCACCGCGGGATAGTTCGCAAAAAGGGTGTCGCCCGATTTGCCGCGCGGCCGGAACTCGTATAGGTAACTAGCGGGATGATCGAAGTACTCGAGCGGAGTGAGGCACCAGTGCAGTATCTGTAGATACGGCCATACTGGATCTACTGTGCTGGCTTCTGAGCGGCAGAGTGACTTCAGGAGGTCAGCTACCGGGTGTTCCCGGATCCACGGCTGAAGAACTTCGGCCGCGATCTCGATTGTCTCCTCGGCAGTTGAATCGGGGAACAGGTCTGACGACAGGTTTCGGTCGCGCTGCCATAGTGCTGCGTATTCGGGTCCGCTGGGAAGCGTCGGCAATAGTTTGAGAGCTCGGGCGATGACAGCAATTGATCCGTGCGAGACATCTAGAGCGGCGTCAGTCGAAGCGAGGAGCCGCGCCACCTGCGTACACGAGAAGCGTTCTTCCTTGAGCAGGTGACCAATTAGGCCTGCGCGAGACAGAAGGTCCCGTGCGACAGCATGTGTCAGGCCTGCGACATCGTTCGAGCGAGCGCGGAGCTTCGTATACATCCCCAGGTACGAGCGTGCGTTGACGGCGCGAAGGACGTCGGGGGTAAATTTGAGCGCAACATCGATGACGCTCCGGAGTGTCGAACTGACTTCGCCCTGCTGGGCCCATGCATCGAGGTCTTCCCGCAAAACAATCGCGAGGTCATCGGACGTGAAGCCCTGCGTGTCGGCGTAGCTCTCGAGTGCCTGCATGACTGAGTCGTGCGCGGTTCGCTCGATCGGGAGCAATAACGCGCGCACCTCCTGCGAGAGTGGCGTGCCCATGACCTCGTATCTCCGTTCGACAGCGGCTTGCTGCCATACTGGCATGAGTTGCGGCGATTTCGCCCGCATCGCGCGGAGAGCTCGTTGTTATGTTCGACACGCCGAGACGGCCGCCACCACCTGAGCTCGGTCGGTTATCCTAATCTGATGACCCCTCAGGACCTTGACTCGCGCCGCTCCACCCGCGGGCCGAGCGACTACAGCGATGTGGATGTTGTGGAGCGTCCGATCGGAACCTTCATTTCCCTCTATGCCGGAGCTGGAGGGCTTGACATCGGGTTCGCGCTGGCGGGATTCGCTCCCGTTTGGGTTAGTGAACTCGACGCGGACGCGCTGCGCACGCATGATGGGATCTTCGATCAACTGAAGACGGAACGACCGCATTTGTCCGGGGTGGACTACGAAGCGAAGGTTGGCGATATCCTCGCCCTTGACGAGGATGAGCTCCCACGGCGCGGCGACGCTGATCTTGTTATTGGCGGTCCGCCCTGTCAGGGATTCAGTGTCGCAGGCAAGATGGATCCGCACGATGAGCGATCGAAGCATGTATTCCATTTCATGGACGTGGTCGATCGGGTTCAGCCGAAGGCGTTCGTGCTCGAGAACGTGAAGGCTCTGTACCAGAATCGTCGCTGGGCGGGGATACGCGACGGACTGCGAGCGCGAGCCGATGAACTCGGGTACGACACCGTTCTCACGCTCGCCAACGCATCGCATTTCGGAGTCCCGCAGGCTCGCGAGCGGATGTTCCTAATCGGAATTAGACGAGGGTTTGGTCTGCCAGGCATGCCGATACCCACAACAGCGGATGATCCGCCGACTGTTCGACAGGCGTTGAGGCAGCTTCCGCCTTACGGCCAGACCGGAAACGACTCTCGCTGTACGGCGAAGATCACGCTCGCGAAAGCGCCGGTGCTCAGGAGATCGCCTTACGCTGGAATGTTGTTCAACGGCGCTGGGCGCCCGCTAAATCTCGATGCCCCATCGATGACGCTCGCGGCTTCTATGGGAGGAAACAAGACTCCGATCGTCGATCAGACTGACCTCGATGGCGAATCCGTGCGGTCATGGGTCGTCGACCACCACGCGAGCCTATGGGCTGCCGATGGGATGCACGCCACGGAGAACGTTCCTGCGCATCTACGTCGACTGACCGTCGAGGAGGCGGCTGCGATTCAGAGCTTCCCACTCGGTATGAAGTGGGAAGGTCCCCAGTCGGCGAAGTTCCGGCAGATCGGAAATGCCGTGCCTCCGCGCCTGGCGTTGGCAGTCGCAGAAGCCGTTAAGGTGTCGCTGGGTTTAACGAACGCAGGTTGAAGGTCGCGGCCGATATCGCTTTGAGGCCAGAGGCTACTAAGGGCCAATGGCCCGCTTCCGCGGCGCAGCACTCCGTGGCGGCTCCGCCCGCAAACGCCCGCTGACCTGACGCATCACTCGAGCGAGCATCTCCACATCGTCTGCATCGAGCGACTCGAATAGATGCGTCTTCACCGCTTCGATGTGCCCCGGGAGCACCTTCGCCAACACATCCCGGCCTTCGTCCGTGATCGCGACGATCGTGCTGCGCTCGTCCTCCGGTGACGGCCCGCGCGTGACGAGCCCGCGCTCCTCCAAAGACTGCGCCTGATACGTCAGCCCACTCCGGCTGTAGACGACGCCATCCGCAAGATCAGTCATTCGCTGCGCCCCATCCGGAGCGTCGCCGAGCCGCGCGAGCAGCTGGAACTGCACGTAGCTGAGCTTGCCGACGTCGCGCAGCTGCTTCTCTACCGCATGCCGCAGCAGGCTGCTCACCTCGGTGAAGGCGAAGTAGGCCGCGAGCTCCGTCGAGGAGAGCTGAGGGGGTCGTGTGCTCATGGATCCAGTATACGTGTTGCTTCGAATTCGAAGCAGTGCTAACATCAATCTATTGCTTCGAATTCGAAGTACCTGACGAGAGGAAAGATCATGAAGGCAGTACGGTTCCACGAAGTGGGCGGCCCCGAGGTTCTGCAGTACGAGGAGATCGACCAGCCCATCCCGGGCGCCGGCCAGGTGCGGCTGCGCATCGCAGCATCCGCGTTCAGCGCCGCCGACAACGGCATGCGAGCGGGATTCCTGCCGATTCCGGTGGTGCTGCCGCACGTCCCCGGATACGACGTCTCCGGAACGATTGACGCCCTGGGCGACGGAGTCGACGGGTTCGCTGTGGGTGACGCGGTGATCGCCTTCCTGCCGATGGCGACCGACGGCGGAGCTGCGGAGTACGTCATCGCCCCGGCGGATGCGCTCGTCGCGGCGCCGACCAGCGTGCCGCTCGCGGATGCCGCAGCACTCCCGTCGGTCGCGCTGACCGCGCGTCAGGCGCTCTTCGACGAGGGTGGTCTCGAGGCAGGGCAACGAGTGCTCATCGTCGGCGCCGGCGGAGTCGTCGGCAAGTGCGCGATCGCCCTGGCGAAGCGTGCGGGCGCGTACGTCATCGCGACGGCCAGCCCGCGGAGTGTGGGTGCTGTGCGTGCGGCGGGTGCCGACGAGATCATCGACCACACCGAGACCGACGTCCTGGATGCCGTCACCGAGCATGTTGACCTCCTGCTCAACCTGGCTCCCATCGAGCCGGAGGAGTTCACCGCCCTGGTGCGACTCGTGCGAGATGGGGGAGTCGTGGTGAGTACCACCGCGTGGATGGCAGCGCCGGATGACGCCGACCGTGGTGTGAATTCTGTAGTGGTATTCGTTCGGAGCGATGCGGAGAAGCTCGCCGAGCTTGTCTCGCTGGTCGACAGTGGTGTGCTCACTTTGGAGGTCACGCGGCGGATCCAGTTGACCGAGCTTCCGGCGCTGCACGCGGAGGCGGCCGAGGGGCCGATCTCGGGCAAGGTCATCGTCATCCCGTAACGATCGGCACTCCGATCGCCGCATTGGCCCCGGGCGCGCCTTGTTCGCGCATCCGGGACCAAGCCGCGAATGATCGGGGTGGCTGGTTCAGTCGAGCGCAGCGCGCTGCTCGGTATATGCCGCTCGGACCCGCACTCGGATCTCTTGCGCTTCCTCGTCGGCGACGCGCATGAGTTCCAGGAGCTTTCTGTGGTGAGCCCAGTGCTTCTCCCACAGCTCCGTCCCTACGGCTGCTTCGAACTCGATTCTTGTAGGAACGCCGCGGTCCTCGTACTCCTGCAGCCGCGCGATCCGCTCCTCGATGTCAGGGATGCCCCGAGCCGCAGGAGATAGTCGAGCGGTGCTGCGCATCCAGGTGAGCCAATGCTTGTTGCCCTTGCTCTGGTTGCACTTGCCGCACGCCGGTACGAGATTGTGGATCTCCGAGATATACCCTGTGGGCCGCTGGTGCTGGACGAGAGGGCGGAGGTGATCCCACTCCGTGCTTGTGTCGCCGCAATACGAGCAGGTGACGCGTTCGAGCATTCCGAGGACTTCGAGAGCCTCGCGTACCTCAGCTTCTGACGGCACGATGACGGGGATCAGGCCGTTGACGAACGAGTTCGTGATGCTTGAACTGCGTCCGGTAATGCGCACGGGCTTCGGCATCGCGAACTGCCCGATGTAGGTCACGGTGTTTGCGTCGCCTTCGGCGGCTGCAGGGGTGTCGCTCACTCCTGGGGCTCGTCTTTCGAACCGCGACGCCTGAACGTGCGGCCGGCGAGACCCGCGAAGGATCCTGCGATCTCCTTCGCCTTGTCGACGCCCTCGGTACCGGCGCGAGCGGCGACACCGACACCGTCGGCGCCGATCCGGCGGGCTACACCCACTCCATCGCCGCCTGCTTTGAGTAGACCGTCGCGGGTGTCAGCAACCGCCGACGCCCAGCGCCGCGACTCCAGCGATTCTGCGACGGCTTCGATGCCGAGGCGCGCGTGGAAATTTCCGACCGCACCAGCGACCTTGTTCCGCGATCGCACGATTGTCGGCGACTCGATCGGGTTGAGGAGAACCTTCGAGTTCGCGATCGACGCCGCCCCATCCATTCGGTCGAGGAGCTGTCGAGTGGTACGCGCGATCAGGTCTGCGCGGTTCGTTCGAGCCGTCCGCAATGCGACTCGATGCTGATCGAGTTCTTCCGGCGACGATCTGAAAACCCGGTCGAGTTCGATCACTCCCATCGCCTCCTGCAGATAGAAGCAGTGCGCGAGCACGGCCAGCCAATCCTGCACTTGGCGGTCGGTCTTCTTCGACGCGTCGGCGAGGTCGCTCACCGACTTGCTCTGGAGCTTGTCGGCGAGCGCGTCGATCTGACGCAGTGCATACGCCTGAGTGCGGGCGATCGTCATCGCACTCCCCTGCACCTTGGACCAGGTCACTTCAGAGACGCCTCCGACTTCCTTGCGGATCGTCATCGCCTCTTCGAGCATCATGTCGACGCCGATCATGTCGGCGAGGACGGCGTCTTTCTGTGCTCGTAGAACGTCGTCTACTTTCTCGTCGATGATGGCGAGGTAGTCCGTGATCTCGTCCATGGTCTGCTGCATCGCAACTTGCGCCATGATCCCTGCAACCCCGGCAAGCATCGCCGGGTTCGTGAGCATTGCCCCTGGCGTCTTGAGGAACTGGAGGTTCTTCGCAAACTGTCCGGTGGGCGCTCGGAGCGTGGCGTGGAGATGGCCGCTCGATGAGTTGGTCACTTGGGCCGTCTTGGGCAGCTTCTGCACGGCCGCCCATGACTCTTCCGTGAGCTTCATCCAGCGGCCCGAGTTGGCGGCGACCTCGGAGCCGGCCTTGGTGACCGCAGCGCCGCCGCCGAATATGGTGCTCAGCCTTGGCAGGTCCAATTCGCGCGACTCGAGTCGATTCGACGCCAGGAATATCTCGATCGAGGATGATGACCCGATCAGGGCGATTCCGTCTCCGTCGCTGACGATCTCGATCTCGCTCAGGTCTGCGTCACCCATGGATCTTGCCCTCCCGTCGCGGCCCACCGGTGGGCACACCTTTGATCATGGCGCACTCGCGGTAGATCTAGGCTGAATCAGTTGTGTCAAACGCGATCGTGACAGACCGATAACTCCTGTGTTGTGGCTACTCCGAGGAGGGCCGGCGTCGCGAATCGCCGAGGCGCTAGAGAGCATGACAGGGGACAAGCGGGAAGAACCTCAGATCGGTGCGTGTGCTCGCGGCACCGTTCACCCAGTCAGGAAGGCGGGACAGCTCTTGACCGAGTAGTAACGGGGCGACGCCAACGAGACCGACCGTAGGGTGTGACGCTGGGTGCCTCGAATCCTGGCGGAAGCGACGATGCTCACTGCTCAGATCGACGGGCGTTACCCCTCAGAAGCATCCGGTTCGCGAGGGATCAGCTTTCTTCCGGAACTGAAGTGTGGTCGACAGCTCTGAGTTCGATCTTTCCAGCCTCGATCTCCGCATCGGAGAGCTCCAGATCGCAGAAAGGGCAATTGAGGTCAATTTCATAAGAGATGTCGTACGTGTACGAGCCGCTGATCCAAACAGTTTCGACGTCGATGATTCTGGCCGACAACTCGGCGGCGCGGTTGCACGCGGGGCATTCGACCTTCTCGATCCGATCGATTCCTGGATCATCAATATCGTTGGTTGAGCGCCTAGCTTCCGCTCGCACTCGACGAGCTGCTTCACCAATCTTGTGACTCACTCGCTCCCGCAGAGCGTGGACTCCGGAGGCTAGTTCTTCGACCAGCTCCGCCGAAATTCCGGGACCCGATGCGGCAAGTTGACTTAGCCAAGTGATGAGACGATCTCTCAGCGTCTCGCAGTCCACAGGCGCGATGCCGAGGTGGACTGCCGCATTGCGTTCCTGGAGTATTTTCTGCGCCAACTCCGGTGATTCGATCGCACGAAGGGAGCACGCTGCCCCTAAAGCCATGCTCGCCGACAACGATGTTCGCGCCCGGTGGTTCGATGCCTCCTCATGATGCATCGAACCGCGGAGAAGACCGGTCAGGGCATTGTTCTTGCTGAGGTCGAATGCGAGGGCTGGATGTTCGAGCGCGAGAACCCCCTTACTGATTATCTCAATGGTCGCACCGGCGCGGTAGGCGAAGTCGATCTGATCGAACTTCGAGCTGCCCTCCGGCTCGAACATCAGCGCTCTGATCGCGTGCTCTTTGCCTATCTCGAGCAGGTGTCGGGCGAGAGTCTGTTGAGCATCCACGGACTGATCATCGCAGTACTGGCGGCTTCTTTCGTGAATGAGGCCATCGAGGCGTTGCGTAGACAATGATGAAGTTGTGGACTACGACTTCAATCGGCTCGGCCCGCTCGAGTTCGAACACATGATTCAGGATCTCGCGATTGCCGAGTTGGGGATTACTGTCACGACATTCGGGGCTGGCCGCGATGGCGGCCGTGAGGCTACGTTCAAGGGTCGTGTGGTCAACCCGAGAGACGCCTCCCTCGTCAACTGGGACGGCTACGGAATCGTCCAGGCGAAAACGATCCGGTTTCAAAGCGATGAGTCATCGGATTCGAAGTCGATTGCCGGAGTGGTGAAGACAGAGCTGGATCTCTTCGTCGGCAAGAACGGCGAACCCGCCGCCAGAAAGAATCCGCCGCGGTACTACATACTGGCAACCAACGTGCGGCTATCGCCGGCGGAGGGGAACGGCGGGATCGACACTGTCGCGAAGGCCCTCACTGAACATCCCGTGAACTTGGCTGACTTCGCCATCTGGCACTACGAACACCTTTGCCGTCTCTTGGATAAGCACGACGGGATTCGACGAAAGTTCGCGGGGTTCGTCACGCCGGGCGACGTGCTTTCCCTCCTCATGGACGTGTTGGGCGGATCTACCAAGTCGCTTGGGCCGATCTTGCGGTTGAACGCGGCACGGCAGATCGCCGCGAAGGAGTCGCTCAAGCTCGAGACTGGCGAGATCACTGAGACGACCAAGGTGCACCTGAGCGATATAGCGATCGACCTACCCTCGGAGGATTCGCGGGGGCATGCGGTGATGACGGTGAAACGCATTCTAGAGCGGGGAGACCATTCCCTCAGAAATAGTCACGGGCTCGACGAGCCCTACGCGTTCGTCGTCGTCGGTGGTCCAGGACAGGGAAAGAGCACGATCGGCCAAATCGTGGCTCAGGCCTACCGCGTCGCGCTCTTGCAGGACGCGACCATGTCCATTACTCCTGCCATCGACCGTGCTCTGACCGAGACTCGACGCCGGTTTGAGGAGATGGGTCTCGCTCTTCCGAACAACAAGCGATGGCCGATCGTCGTGGACGTCGCGGCCTTCGCCGACGCTCTTGCTCAGACACCGACGTTGACGGTAGTTGAGTATGCCGCACGCCAGTTGCGTGTACAGAGCTCCGACGTCTCCACTACTCAACTCGCGTCATGGCTTGCAATCTGGCCCTGGGTGCTTGTGTTGGACGGTCTGGACGAAGTCCCGGCCCGCTCGAGCCGTGAAGCGGTAGTCAACGCCACCAACGACCTCGTGACCGAATCGCGGCTGAACGACTGGGATCTCATGATCATCGGCACGACACGCCCGCAAGGATACGAGAACGAGTTCGACGAACTTCGGCCGGACCAGCTTCGACTAAAGACCTTGACCCCCGCCGAGGGGCTTGCGTACGGCAAGACGATCGTTGAGACGAAGCTAGCGGACAACCCTGAAGCCATCGCCGCCGTCGTCGCGCATCTGGAAGAGGCCAGCGTTCAGGCGCACTCCTCGCGCCTAATGACGACTCCGCTACAGGTCTCCATCATGGAGTTCCTTCTCGAGGAACTCGCCGAAGTGCCAACGACACGTCACGAACTCTTTGACGGCTATTATCGGGCGATATTTGCTCGCGAAAGCAAGAAAGCTGGATACCTCGGCACTCTTCTCAAACGACATCGAGAGCAGATCGAATGGGTGCACGAGCGAGTCGCGGCAGGGCTGCAGATGCAGTCCGAGCACACTGGAGAAGCGTACTCGTCACTCCCGGATGCTGAGATCACTACGCTGTTTCGCGAGAAGCTGACCGAAAATGGTTTCCTCGATGCCGAAGTCGAGAAGCTGTCTTCCGACTTGGATAAGGCAACAAAGCAGCGTCTGGTATTGCTGATCCCTCGGGTTCACGATCAGATCTCTTTTGAGGTGCGGAGCTTGCAGGAGTACATGGCGGCTCGGTGGATCGCTTCTGGCGACCTCGAAACGGTCCTTGGGCGGCTGCGGGCGCTAGCCCCATCGGCATACTGGCGCAACACCTGGCTTCTTGCAGCTGGACGCTTGTACTCATTGAGGCCGCAAGACCGAGACACTTTTCTGGAACGCCTACGCCAGTGGGACAACGAGTCGGTCGAGGCTGCGTTTATCGGTCGTGGATCACGTATGGCGCTGGAACTCCTGCGTGACGACTTCGCATCATCGATCCCGCTGCACTACAGGTCACTTCTGGAACTGGCGATGACAAGCCTCTCCCGGTGGCTCGGGCCGGACTGGAAGAGGCTGTCGATGATCGCACGTGAGGCCGTCAACGGAAATGACCACATGGCGCGGCAGATTGTCTTGAGTCGGCTTGAGGAGGGCGTCTCGTCAGGGTCACGGGCCCATCTCGGGGCGATCGCGATTCTGCGGGACTGGAAGGGCGACAGCGGTCGGAGCGGAGCGTTCGCTCGGAAGCAACTGCAGTTGGTTCACTGGCGGCCTGAGACTGAGGATGAGCGTCTTCTATCACGACCTACGTCACCGGTCGGAGAGGCGTTGGAGGAACATCTCGATCTAGCAGAGCTCACGGACGCTGAGCGGACGCTCTGGTTGGACGCCGCGAATGAGATGAGTTCGATTCACGTCAAACGGGATGTGACGCCGGCCGAGACCATCGCAATCACTCAAAGATCACTTCCATCGCGGGTGCTGTCTGCTTCCGCCTTCGAGAACCCGACAGTTCAGCGACTGATGATCAAAGCCGCCAATCAGGTTCCGATCAGCGGAGCCCCTGCGGCGATCGTTGCGCGAAGACTAATCTGTGCCGCGGACGAGAGCGCGCCTCGCGGTGTGGAGGCCGATCTTCTGAGCCATTGAGGGACGCTGATTCTCATCTGTCGAGCAGTCCCTCCGGCGAGCGGCCACCATACGGCGGCCGTGGCCCATCCAGCACCCAATAAGTCTGAGAACACCTGGGGTGGGCATCTAAGCGACGAACTCAATAGAGCCGTCACACGCACAGAATCGAGTCTCATCCCGTACTCTTTAGACGTTCTGACAAGCTTCGAACTGTCAGGGCCGTACCCGCACCGCGCGGGCACGTGCTTGACGCGATGCAGCTCGCACCCACGAGTGTTCGTCACCGATGACTTGGACGGCAAGCCCGTCGGGGCGCAAGCGCTCGGGATACCGACGCATCACTTCACGGGAGTTGTTGGCCTTCGCGAGGCTCTGCGCGCGGCGGGCGTCATCGACTAACTGCGGACGTTTCGTCTCGCTCCGCTCGCTCGCCGAACGGGGAGGGTGGGGCGTTTTGTCTCGATCGGCATCGCCGTGCTCGCTCAACGAACGGGCGGAACTAAACCCGCTCCCGCCAAGAGATCCCCCGCCCAGCGATCCGCCGCCCGGCCTCGTCCGCCGCGACCGGCTCCCCAACATCGGCACCGACTTCAAGCCCCACAACCGAGTGCACGATGGTCCCCTCATACACGTGCACGAGGTTGTACCCCTGCGCCGCATCCTGCCCCCGTGTAGCTCCGACCGGCTGGGCCAGATCCTGCCCGTATGCGCTCGACGACGCGGCCGCGACCGGAATCCCCGCGAACGTCCCGAACGACGGGTGGTGCACGTGCCCCGACAGGATCCCGCGCACATCCGATCCGGCCAGCACCTCAGCCAGCGCCGCCTGCTCCCGCAGCTCGACCGTCACCGCGAGGTCGAGCACCGTCGGCAGCGGCGGGTGATGAATCAGCAGCAGCGAACCCTCGGGCGCAGGCGTCGACAGCTCGGCCGCCAACCACTCCAACTGCTCCTCGTCGACGCGCCCCCAGTGTTGCCCGGGAACCGTCGAGTCCAGCACGATCACCCGCATCCCGCCGAACCAGCGCACCTCGACCACAGCATCCGATGCACCGCCAGCAAGCCCCAACTCCGCCCGCATCGCCCCACGCTCGTCGTGGTTGCCCATGGCCCAGACGACCTCGCACCCCAGCGCCTCAACAGCCGGCGCCACCAACTCCCGCAACCGCCGATACGACGATGCGTCCCCCCGATCCGCGAGATCCCCCGTGAACAGCAGAGCGTCAGGGCGAAGCCCCGAAGACACCAACCGGTCCAGCGCAGAAGCGAGGTTCGCATCGGCATCCGCTCCGCTGCCATACAGTGGCGCGCGTTCACCGGGAAGGTGCGTATCGGAGATGTGCACGAAGGTGTGCGATGGGCGAGAGTGTTCGGTGAGGATCATTTCTCTTCCAGTGAGACGACGAACAAGTACAGGACAGAAGTCAGACGGCCGCGGCGGTCGACCCGGGCACGAGGGTTCCGACGAACGGCTGCCGAACGGTCGGCGCAGAGTCGGCGTCAGAACTCAGAAGAAGCTGCATCGTCTCCACAGCCGCCGCAGCGACAGCCTCGACCGGAATCCGCAGCGTCGTCAGCCCCAGCAGGTCGGCACCGGGCAGGATGCCGTCGCACCCCGTCACGCTCACGTCGCCGGGCACCGACAGCCCCGCAGAGCGCAAAGCGCGCATGACCGCCAACTGCCGATAGTCCGACGCGGACATCACGGCCGTGGCTCCGTCGCGCACGGCATCCAGCGCCTCATCCACTCCATCGGTCGGTGCCGCCCCCGCAGACACCAGAGTCACCGACGCCCCGCCGGCGACCAGCGTCGATTCCATGGCCGACGCCCGCAGATGCTCAGCAAACGAGACATCCTCCGCGCCGGAGAGCACGACCACTCGCCGATGCCCCAACGACAACACATGTGAAGCCAGCATCCGCCCGTGCTCCGGATCGTCATAGTGCGCGGTATGAATCCGCTCCGCCGTCTCGACCCGCCCGGCGCGCACGATCGGCACCTGGTCGGCGAACGGCTCGAGCTGCGAGGCCGTGATGCCACCGGTCGCGACGATCAGTCCGGCCACCCGCATGCCGAGCAGCCGGTGCAGCGCGTTGACCTGCTCGGCGCCCTGCACGTCGGCGCCGATCGTCACGGTCACGAGGTCGAGGCCACGCCTGTGCGCCTCATCCTGCAGCCGCGAGAACAGCAGGCCGTATGCCGGGTTGCTCGCGTCGCGCAGCATCAGCCCGACCGTGCCGGTGCGACCGGCGGCGAGCTCGGCGGCCATCGTGTTGCGCACGTATCCGAGGCGCTCGGCCTCGGCGAGGATGCGCTCCTGGGTCTCGGGAGCGAATCGCCCCTCGCCCTTCAGCGCCCGGGTCGCGGTGGCCCGGGAGACCCCGGCGGCCGCCGCCACATCGCTGACCGTGACGCGCAGCCCCGGAGCACCGGCATCCGCACCACTCACGCGCGCGCCTTCTTGGCCTTGCGGGGCGCTCCGGCGCGCGAACCTCGTCCATACACGAGATACATGGTGACACCCATGATGATCATGAGCAGCACTGTATAGACGAAGGTGATCGGCATCGCGTCGAGATTGTTCTCGCCGCGCGTGCTCTCTTGGATCGCGACACCGAGCGGCTTGAACAACGGGTGGTAGAGGAAGATCGCCGCGTCATAGTCGTCGAGCAGGCTGTTGAAGTTCAGCGCCGTGATCGCCGCAGCGGTCGGCAGCACGAGCGGAACCAGCACCTTGCGGAACGTAGTCAGCGACTTCGCCCCGAGGATGCGCGAGGCGTCTTCGAGCGAGTCGGGCACCGACGCGAACCCGGCCTTGAGCAGGCGCAGGGTGAACGGGATCTTCACGCAGATGTACGCGATGAGCAGCAGGATCGGCGTGCCCGTGAGCACGAGTCCGCCGACGATCGCCCGCGGCTCGTCGAATGCGGTCACGAGGGCGAGGGCGATCAACACGATGGGCAGGATCCACGGGATGTGCAGCACGTACTCGATCGCGGTGGTCAGCAGGTTGCGGTGCTTCTGCAGCATCCGCGCCACGAACAGCAGACCGCCGACCACGACGATCGAGGCCACGGCGCTGTAGACGACGCTGACGATGAACGGGCGGATCGCCTCGGCGCTCGAAAACACGGTGATGTAGTTGTCGAGCGTGAAGCTGTCGAGCGTGATGGACCCGGCGAGGATGCTGCGCGCATCGACGAACGAGAAGATCACGATCAGCACGACCGGGATCAGGTAGATCACCCACAGCAGGTAGGCGATGACGTGCACGACGACGTTCGCGAACGGGTTGCGGATCTTCTGCTTCTGAATCGGCGTCGCCACCTTCGCGACCGAGAAGTACACGCCCGATTTCTCGAAGCGGTTCATGATCGCGAGCAGGATGATCGTCGCGATGCCGAGCACGATCGCCAGCAGCGCCGCGATGTCACGCGTGATGGGACTGCGCGAGAGATCGATGATCAGCGGTGCGACGGTCTGGAAGTCGGGACCGCCGAGCACGAGCGGAGCGGTCAGCGCCCCGAGCCCGATCAGGAACGTGAGCACCGTGACCGCGAAGAGCATCGGTTTCATCACCGGCAGCACGATGCGGCGCAGGATCGTCCACGTCGACGCGCCCATCAGCTTCGCCGCCTCGATCGACGCGTAGTCGACCTTGCCGAGCGACGAGGAGAGGAACAGCATGTGGTTGGTCGTGGTCGCGAAGGTCATCACGAAGACGACGGCGAAGTAGCCCGAGAACCAGTCGCGGTCCATGTCGGGCCACACGTTGACCATCATGTTCGTGAAGAACCCGAACCGGCCGTAGATGAAGTTGTATCCCGCGGCCAGCACGATGCCGCCGTAGATCAGGGTCGTGGCATAGCCGAGCCAGAGGATCCTCGCGCCTCGCACCTGGAAGTACTTCGTCACCAGCACGATGAACACGCCGACCACGTTGACGGTGATCGACAGGGTGACGGCGAGCAGGAAGCTGTTGCCGAGCGTCTTCAGCGCGCGCTCGCTGCCGAACAGCTTCTCGACGGCGCGGATGCTGAACTGCCCGTCGGGGAAGAAGGTGACGCCGAGCAGGGCGGCGTTCGGCAGCACGAGGAAGGCGGCGGCGAACCAGATCACGATGATGCCCGTGATCCAGGCGAGCGGCGAGCGCAGCATCGCCTTCACGCTGCCGGGCTTTCCTCTCTTACGGGGCCGCGGTCCCGGCGTCTGACCCTCGACGACCGCATGGGTGGTCAAGGAGCCGGCTTCTCCGGTCACGGCCGCTGACGGCGGGACCGCGGGGTCTGTGGGGTTCTGGGAGTTCTGCGAGTTCTGGGGAGTCGACATGTCACGCCGCCGGGTACTGCAGGATCCAGCGGGGGTCGACGTCGACGCGCACCGCGTCGCCCGGGTTCCACTGGCGGGCGCTCGCCGCGGCGGGAACGCTGACGCGCAGCGCGGCATCCTCTGCCGTCACCGTGTAGACGCTGTGGCTGCCGTGGTACGTGCGGTCGACGATGGTGCCATCGAGCGAAGCGGATGCCGCAGAGACCTCATGCGCCTCGGCGAGGTGCAGCTTCTCGGGCCGTACGTAGCTCTCTGCCGTGGCATCCAGTCCGCCGCCGAGGCTCGTGATCTGCGCCGGGCTGAGACGGTTGTTCTCGCCGATGAATCGGCAGACGAACGGCGTCGCGCTGCGGTCGTAGATCTCCTCAGGAGTGCCGACCTGCTGCAGCGTGCCGGCGTCGAGCACGGCGATGCGGTCGCTGAGGGTGAGCGCCTCTTCTTGATCGTGGGTGACGTAGACCGTGGTCACGCCGACCTCGCGCTGCAGCTCTTTCAGCTGCTCACGCAGCTGCACACGTAGCTTCGCGTCGAGGTTCGACAGCGGCTCGTCGAGCAGCAGGATGCTGGGGGTCAGCGCGAGCGCGCGGGCGATCGCCACGCGCTGCTGCTGCCCACCCGAGAGCTCCGACACGTTCTTGTCGAGCTGCGACTGCGCGAGGCCGGTGCGGTCGGCGATCTCGTCGACGCGGCGACGCTGGTCGGCCTTCGACGTCTTCTGGACAGAGAGGCCGAACGCGATGTTCTCGCGCACGTTCATGCTCGGGAACAGCGCGTAGTTCTGGAACACCATGCCCACGCCGCGCTTCTCGCTCGGCACGCGCGTGACATCGCGCCCGCCGATCAGGATGCGCCCGCCGGTCGGCTCGACGAACCCGGCGAGTGTGCGGAGGGCCGTGGTCTTGCCGCATCCGGACGGACCCAGGAGGGTGAAGAACTCACCCTCCCGGATCTCCAGATCGAGGTGCGAGACCGCATGGTGATCGCCGAACGCGACCTCGACATCTTCGAAACGGATCATGCTGTCTTTCCGGCTAGGTGGTGAAGAGGGGTTCGGTTCGATCAGCCGATGTACTCGAGCGTGACCTTCTCGACCCACGCTCCGAGGTTCTCGCTCACGAAGCCGAAGTCGATGTCCTGACGGTCGAGGGTGCCCATGAGCTCGACGACCTCGGGGTTGGCCTGCTCGACCGCGCCCTCGTTGACGGGCATCGAGTTGAACTCGGCGGCGAACTCGCCCTGCACCTCGGCACTGCCGAACCAGTCGATGAACTCCTGCGCCTTGGCCTCGTTGCCGGTGCCGTTGATCTGCGCGATCTGCTCGGTGACATACGGCACGCCGTAGTCGGGAACGATCATGCCGGTCTTGGTGCCGTACTCCTCGTCACGGGCGGCGATGCCGCTCGAGGGAAGCACGCCGTAGTCGATCTCGTCACGCGTGATGCGGGCGTAGAGGTCGGTGCCCTCGACCGCGGGCGAGCCGTTGGCGTAGTACGCCTCGACGAGCTCCCAGCCCTCGTCGCTGACGCCCAGGTCGCCGTCCTCATCGAGGTGACGCGACAGGATGCTGGCGAGCACGAGCTGCGGGGTGGCCTGGCCCAGTGCCGGGTTGACCTCGTAGCGGCCGGCGTACTCCTCGGTCCAGAGGTCCTCCTCGTCGGAGGGGGCATCGGTGGTCGTGTTCTCGTCGTAGACGGTGACGATGGCCTGCTCGACGAGCGGCCAGAAGGCGCCGTCGGCTGGGTCGCCCGCGTCGGCGGGAACCTCTCCGCTCCACTCGGGCTCGTAGGCGGTGATCGCCTCTTCGGCCTTGAGCTGCTCGAAGAACATGTTGTTCAGACCGAACACGACATCGCCGACCGGGTTGTTCTTCTCGGCGATGATGCGGTTGGTGAGGTCGGCGCCGCCGAGGCCCACGATCTCGATGTCGATGCCGGCATCCGCTGCCTTCTCGGTGATCCACTCACCACGGCCGTCGCTGTTCGAGTTGGTGTAGACGATGAGGGTCGCATCCGACCCGCCGTCGCTCGAGCCGCCGTCGGTCTCGGTGCTGCCGCCTGCGCAGCCGGTCAGGGTCACGGCCGCCACCGCAGCGATTCCCAGGAGAGACCAGCGCTTCTTTCGGATGTCGACCATGGTCGCCTTTCTCGTCATCGAGGTATGTCTGATCCGACTTTACCCCGGAGTTGTGGTTTATGTACAACGATCTGTCTGATTCTTAGCCGCGTTCGCGCGACCGCACTCAAGATAGGCGGCGGAAGTGAACGCACGGGGAGTGCGAAGTGAACGTTGCGCGGTTCGATGGGCGCGTGTCGTCTCGCTCGGCTTCGCCGTGCTCGCTCAACGACCGGGGCGTATGCCGTTCGATGGGCGCGTTTCGTCTCGCTCGGCTTCGCCGTGCTCGCTCAACGACCGGGGGGATGCCGTTCGTTGAGCGAAGACGACGAAGTCGCCTGAGACGAAACGTGGTGGGCCGATAGGGGAGCGTTTCGTCTCGCTCGGCTTCGCCGTGCTCGCTCAACGACCGGGGGGCGACGACGGTTCGCTCAACGACCGGGGGGTATGCCGTTCGTTGAGCGAAGACGACGAAGTCGACTGAGACGAAACGTGGTGGGCCGGTGCGGGGGCGTTTCGTCTCGCTCGGCTTCGCCGTGCTCGCTCAACGACCGCGGCTGGCGTCAGGCGGAGAACGCGGGCACGGCCTCGATCAGCATCCGGGTGTACTCCTCCTGCGGAGCCGTGAAGATCTGTGTCGCGTCACCGCACTCGACGAGCTTTCCGTTCTTGAGAACGGCGACGCGGTCGGCCGTCTCGGCGACGACTCCGAGGTCGTGCGTGATGAAGAGGTAGGTCAGCTCGCGCTCGCGCTGCAGCTCGTCGAGCAGGGCGAGGATCTGCGCCTGCACCGACACGTCGAGCGCCGAGACCGCCTCGTCGAGCACGAGGAACTCGGGATCGAGCGCGAGGGCGCGGGCGATCGCCACGCGCTGTCGCTGGCCGCCGGAGAGCTCGTCGGGGAAGCGGCCGAGCATCCCGTCGGGGAGAGCGACCTGCTCCGACAGCTCGAGAGCGCGCTTCGACCGTGATTGTCGATCGCCCTCGCCGAACGACAGCAGCGGCTCGGTGATGAGCTGCTCGATCGTCATGCGCGGGTTCAGCGAGTCGAACGGGCTCTGGTAGACCATCTGGAACCGCCGCCGCAGCTGACGCAGCTTCTCGCCCTTGAGGTGCGTGATGTCCTCGCCGGCGAAGGAGATCGATCCCGACGTCGGCTCCTCGAGGCGCAGCACGAGTCGCGCGAGCGTGCTCTTGCCCGATCCGGATTCGCCCACGACGGCGAGCGTCTCACCGCGGCGCACCTCGAGCGAGACGGCGTCGACGGCCGTGAGCGTACGACGGTCGCCTGCGCCCTTGGGCAGCGGGAAGATCTTGGTCAGCTCGGTCACCCGCACGATCGGCTCGCCACCGAACTCGATGCGGGCCGTGGTCGATGCGGTCCGTCGCTCGTGCGCGCTCAACCGGGGCGCTGCAGCGATGAGCTTGCGCGTGTACTCGTGCGTCGGAGCATTCATCACCTGCTCTGCGGGCCCGGAATCGACGATCTCGCCCTGCTTCATGACGATGACCCGGTCGGCCCGTTCGGCCGCCATCCCCAGGTCGTGGGTGATGAGCAGGATCGCCGTTCCAAGTTCTCGGGTCAGGTTCGCGAGATGGTCGAGGATCTGCTTCTGCACCGTCACATCGAGAGCGCTCGTGGGCTCATCGGCGATGATCAGGCTCGGCTGCGCGGCCAGTGCCCCCGCGATCAGCGCGCGCTGCTTCATGCCACCCGAGAACTGATGCGGGTACTGCTTCGCCCGCTCGGCCGGATACGTCAGCCCTGCCATCTCGAGCAGTTCGACCGCGCGATCGTGGGCGTCATGCTTCGTCGCGAGTCCGTGCACGAGCAGCGGCTCCGCCACCTGCACGCCCACGCGCCGCACGGGATTGAGAGACAGTGCCGGATCCTGAGGCACCAGCCCGATGAGACGCCCGCGGATGCTGCGCCAGCGGCGCTCGCTCAGCGGGATGAGGTCTTCGCCCTCGAACTCGATGCGCCCGCTCACCACTTCGGCGTTGGGAGCGAGGAGATTCATGATCGACTGCGCGACGGTGCTCTTGCCCGAGCCCGACTCGCCCACGATCGCGACCACCTCGCCGCGACCCACGCTCAGGTCGACGCCCCGCACCGCATCGACCTCGCGGTCGCCGATCCGGTAGGCGACGCGCAGGTCTTCGACACGCAGGATGTCATCACGCGCGGCGGGTTGCCCGCTGGGCGTCGGGTTCACGGACTCGCCGAGTCGAGCGGACTCATCGGCGGTCGCGGCGACGTCGTTCGGCATGCGTCCTCCTCATCGAGCACGGGTCGTGCCATCAGCACTGATCATCTTCCGTTCACGCTAGGCGTGCGGATTCATCCCGATCAAGCCCTACATCGGCATTGGGCTATGCACCCGCTGCATCGATCACGCGGAGTCATCCACCTCGTCGACCAGGCTCAGCAGTCGTTCGACGAGCGGATTGTGAGACTCCGCGTTCCACGCGATGTCGAGTTCGACGCTGTTCACCCGCGACGACGGATCGGCGTCGCTGATCGGCAGCAGCGTCACCGAGTCGGGGGAGATCCGCTCGGCGGACTCGGGCACCAGCGTGAACCCGATGCCGGCGCTGACCATCGCGAGCAGCGCGGGCACCTGCCCGGCGTACTGCACGATGTGCGGATGCACCCCGCTCGCCACGAACATCGACAGCAGCAGGTCGTGGAAGTACCGTGCGCCGCTCGGCGAGTACATGAGCAGCGACTCGTCTTTGAGGTCGATGAGCTTCAGCGGCTCGCCACGCTGCGCGAGGGCCGAATCGCTCGGAAGAGCCACCGACAGGTGCTCGCGGTAGACCGCGCGACTGCTGATCTGCGGTCGGGCGAGCAGCGGCCGCATCAGGCCGATGTCGACCGTGCCCTTCTCGAGCTCCTCCACCTGGTCGAGGGAGACGAGCTCGCGCAACAGCAGCGTGACGCCGGGCAGTTCGGCTGACGCGCGGCGCAGCAGATCGGGCACGACCGCCTGGCCCGCCATCGCCGTGTACGCGATCGTGACGGTGCCGGCCGCGCCCTCGCCGACGGAGCGCACATCCGAGACGGCCTTCGCCGCGAGGTCGAGGAGGCGGCGCGCGTTGGGAAGCAGCGCGCGCCCGGCCTGGGTCAGCGCCACACGACGACTGGTGCGGTCGAACAGCCTGGTCGAGAGCTCGCGCTCGAGCTGCTGGATCTGACGACTGAGTGGCGGCTGGGTCATCTTCAGCCGTGTCGCCGCCGCCCCGAAGTGCAGTTCCTCGGCCACGGCGATGAAGCATTCGAGCTGTACCAGCGAGATCATCGATCCACTCCCGACATCAATCAGTGCGACTTTTGGTTTGTCTGCGCATCTGTCCCCACCATAGTGTCGGAGAAACTCGATGACGCGGAATCCGCTGATGCGGAGTCCCCGGAGTCTCACCAACGGAGGCGTGATGTCCGAAGAGCTCCTGCTGTCTGTCCCTGCTGCCACGCGGCTGGCCGAGAACGCGGTGCGGTCCGTCCGCATCACGCCCGTGGCCTTCCAGGACCCACCACTGCTCAACACCGTCGGCGTGCACGAGCCCCTGGCGCTGCGCGCCATCGTTCAGGTGACCACCGAGTCGGGGGTCGTCGGGCTCGGCGAGACCTATGGCGACAGTGCGCACCTGCAGCGGATGAAGGTCGCCGCCGACGCGGTGCTCGGATGCGACGTGTTCGCGACCAATGATCTGCGCGCGCGGGTCGAACGCAGTGTGGCCGGCGACGGCATCCGTGGTGGGCATGGCATGTCGGGCATGGTCACGGGCACCAGCACGGGCGACCGCGTGCTCTCGCCGTTCGATGTCGCCACCGTCGACATCCGCGGAAAGCTGCTCGGGGTGCCGGCGAGCGTGCTGCTGGGCGGGCGCGTGCGCGATGCCGTTCCGTTCAGCGGCTACCTCTTCTACAAGTGGGCGGGTCATCCGGGAGGGTCCGTCGACGAGTGGGGCGAAGCCCTCACGCCCGAGGGGATCGTCGCGCAGGCGCGGCGCATCGTCGACGCTTACGGCTTCACCGCGCTCAAGCTCAAGGCCGGGGTTTTCGCGCCCGACGACGAGATCGCGGCGATCCTAGCGCTGCGCGAGGAGTTTCCCGATCACCCGCTGCGCATCGATCCGAACGGCGCCTGGACCGTCGAGACCTCGCTGCGGGTCGCTGACGCGCTGAAAGACGTGCTCGAATACCTCGAAGACCCCACCCCGGGCCTTGCGGGCATGGCCGAGGTGCGCCGCCACACGGATCTGCCGCTCGCGACCAACATGTGCGTCGTGGCGTTCTCGCACATCCCCGAGGCGGTGCGCCTCGGCGCGATCGACATCGTGCTCTCCGACCACCACTTCTGGGGTGGCCTCGAGCGTTCGCGCCTGCTCGCCGGGTTCGCCGAGACTCTCGGGTGGGGGCTCTCGATGCACTCGAACTCGCACCTCGGCATCAGCCTCGCCGCGATGACCCACCTGGCCGCGGCCACTCCCGGCGTCGGATACGCATGCGACACGCACTGGCCCTGGAAGCGCGAGGACGAGGACGTCATCGCGCCGGGCGCACTGAGCTTCGTCGACGGGTCGCTGGCGGTGCCGACCGCACCGGGCCTCGGCGTCGACCTCGACCCCGAGGCGCTGGCGCGGCTGCATCGGCAGTACCTCGACGGCGGCATCCGCGAGCGCGACGACACCGGCTACATGCAGCGGGTCGACCCCGGATACGTGCTGGAAAGTCCCCGCTGGTGAGCGCGGCGAGCCGTCCGTTGCGCATCGCGGTCACCGACGCGATCATGTCGGCGTTCTCCGACGATCTGCGCCGCACCGAGCGGCCGCACGAGTGGGTGTTCGCCGATCCTGGCGTGCCCGGCTCCGCGCGCGCCGCGATCGACGGTGCCGACGTGGTGATCTGCTCGCGGCTCACGACCGACGACATGGCCGGCGCCGATCACGTGCGGCTCGTGCACGCGACGGGTGCCGGAGTCGACCGGATCGATGCCGAAGCCGTGCCCGATGGTGTGCCGCTGTGCAACACCGGTCATCATGGCCCCGCGATCGCCGAGCACGTGATCATGACGGCGCTCATGCTGCGCCGTCGAGCGCTCGAGGCCGACGCCGAGATGCGCCGGGGAGAGTGGCGCACGATCGCCACCGAGCCGGGTTCTCCTCCGGCGGGCGTGCCGTACCACCGATCGCTCGCCGGCAGCACCCTGGGGCTCATCGGCTATGGCGAGATCGGCCGCTCCGTCGCCCACCTCGCGAAGGCGTTCGGGATGCGCGTGGTCGCCCTGCGCCGGCATCCGGACGCGGGCGGACCCGGCACCGAGCTGCTCGACCGCGTGTACGGCGAAGAGCAGCTGCATCCGCTGCTGCGCGAGAGCGATGTGGTCGTCGTCACCGCACCCCTCACCGAGAGCACGCGCGGGATGATCGATGCCGACGCGCTCGCACAGCTGCACGCCGACGCGCTGATCGTCAACGTCGCCCGTGGCGCGCTCATCGACGAGGACGCCCTGTACGCAGCCCTCGCAGAGAAACGCATCGGAGGGGCGGCGATCGACGTGTGGTGGGATGCGCCGCAGGGCACCGAGGCACCTCCTGTCGTGCACAGGTTCGCCGCGCTCGACCGGGTGGTGCTGACCCCGCACCACTCGGGTCACGCCAGCGAGGTCTTCAGCGCGCGCGCCGCCGACATCGCACGCAACATCGACCTGCTCGACGCCGGTCTTCCCCTCGAGCGTCAGGTGCGCTGAGCACGAGGATCGAGCTCGCTGAGCAGGAGGACTGAGGCGCTGAGCGCCTCGGCATCCGGTCAGAACATCTCGACCAGGCGGGTGACGATCAGCGTCACGGCGCCGAGAGCGGACGCCCCGAGGGCGATCGCTCGCGTACGCCGCCGATTGAGGAACCTGTTCACGAACCGCGACAGCACCACGCCGCCCACGGCGAACGGCGCCATCCAGGCGGCGGTGGCGAGCGCATGCGCGGGGACCGCGCCCCACAGGAACAGGGCCACGAGCGACAGCGACGACCCGACGAGGAAGAACGCCGACATCGTGCCGCGCAACCGCGGCCCCTCTGACCCCTGCCAGATGATCGCCATCGGTGTGCCGCCCACAGACGTCGTCGTTCCCATGAGGCCCGACAGCGCCCCCGCCACCGCCTGGGTCGTCCTGGTCACCCGCGGGTGCCAGCCGCGCAGCGACATGACGACGCCCAGCAGCACGACGCCGGCGACCGCCCATGACAGCGCGGTCGCCGACATGACGGCGACGAGCCCCGCTCCGACGACGGTTCCCGGCACGCGGCCTGCCAGCGCCCAGCCGGCGCCTCGCAGGTCGAGCGCTGCGCGATCCATCACCACCACGATCAGCGTCACGACCATCGCCAGCATGATCACGAGCACCGGCAGCAGCGTGGCGTCTATGAGGGCGATGAATGGGGCAGCCAGCATGCCCATGCCGAATCCGATCGAGCCCTGCATGCAGGCGGCGGCGAGGATCACCGCACCCAGCAGCGTGAACTCGAGGACCGTCACCAGGGGCTCAGCTGCGCGCGGCGATCGAGCCGATCACACGACGACGCTTCTTGCTCTGCAGGCGCCAGCGCTGGCCAGGGTCCGTCGCAAGACGCAGCCACGCGGCCAGCACGTTGGCGCAGACCGTGGTGATCACGATCGCAAGACCCGGGAGCACCGACTGCCACCACGCCTCGGCGAGGTACTGGCGCCCCTGCGAGACCATGAGGCCCCAACTGACGTCGGGCGGCTGGATGCCGATGCCGAGGAAGCTCAGCGACGACTCGGCCAGCATCACGTAGCAGAACTCGAGCGTGGCGAGCGTGACGAGAGTCGGCAGCACGTTCGGGACGATGTGCCGGAAGACGATGGCGCGGTTCGTGGCTCCGAAGTTCGTCGCGGCATCGACGAACATTCGGGAGCGCAGCTCGGCGGCATCCGCTCGCGCGGTGCGCAGGTAGAGAGGGATGCGTGTGATCGCGAGCACGAGCACGATGTTCGCCGCGCTCGGGTTGAAGACGTAGAGGATAACGACGGCGAGCAGCAGCGAGGGGAAGCTCATGATGACGTCGGCGATGCGCATCGACACCGACTCGCGCCATCCGCGGTGGAATCCGGCCCACATGCCCCAGATCGATCCGACGATCGCGGAGACGACCACGGCCGCGGCGGCGACACCCAGGGTGGTGCCTGCCGCGGTGATGATGCGGGCGAGCAGGCTGCGTCCCAGCGAGTCACTGCCGAGTGCGTACTCCCAGCCGAGCTGGAAGCTGAACGGCGGCATGTTGCGCGCCCCGAGATCCTGCCGCTGCGCGATCTCGCCGAACAGCGGGGGACCGACGATCGCGGTGAGCACGATGAACGCGAGGATGATGGCGGCGGATGCGGCGACCTTGTCCTTCCACAGCAGCTGCCAGAGGTTGGCGCGGCCGGACGACCGTGCTCCGCGCGCCTTCTGAGTGAGGACGGTGACTGTCGATGCGTTGTTGTCAGACATTCGTCAGCACCTCTGCCTTCGTGTCGGAGAGCGCCCCCGGGCCGCGACGACGGGCGCGAGAGCCGGACGTCGGCCTGACTCGCGGGTCGAGCAGTGCATAACCGAGGTCGATGATGATGTTCAGGGCGAAGATCGCCAGTGCTGTGATCAGCACCGCGGCCTGCAGCACCGCGAAGTCGCGCTGCAGGATCGAGTCGATCATGAGCTTGCCGATGCCGGGCCAGCCGAAGATCGACTCGACGACCACGGCGCCGTTGATGAGGCCGACGGTCAGGTCGCCGGCCACGGTGAGGGCGGGGGCTGCGGCGTTGCGCAGCGCATGCTTCGAGACGATGTGCATCTGCCCTGCACCGCGGCTGCGGGCGACCTGGATGTAGGGCTGACCCAACACGGTCACCATCGACCCGCGCACGACCTGGGCGAGAACTCCGACCGGACGCAGCATGAGCGTCGCGACCGGGAGGATCCAGACGAGCGCTCCGTCGGTGCCGGAGGTCGGCAGCCAGCCCAGCGTGATCGCGAAGATCCAGATGCCGAGGATGGCCACCCAGAAGTCGGGCACGCTCGCCGCCGTCATCGAGAAGAAGCTCACGATGCGGTCGGCGATGCCGTTCGGCTTCAGCGACGCCCAGCTGCCGAGCGCCACGGCGATGACGATCGCCAGGACCATCGTGACCGCGGCGAGCTGCAGGGTGGCGGGGAAGGCGCGCAGCGCCATCTCGGCTGCGGGTTCACCGGTGCGCAGCGACTGACCGAAGTCGAGCTGCAGGACTCCGAGGAAGTAATCGCCCATCTGCTTCCACAGCGGCTGGTCGAAGCCGTTGCGGGCCGCGAAGTCCTCGCGCATCTGATCGGTCGCGTTCAGCGGCAGATACAGCTGCGACGGATCGCCGGTGAGGCGGGCGAGCACGAAGACACCCAGGACGACTGCGATCAGCGGCAGCGCGCTCTGCAGGATTCGTTTTCTCAGGTAGGTCCACATGGTCGCCCGCCTCTCACTCTCACTCTCGCTCGCGGTCAGCCCGCGAGCGAGACCTCCTTGATGCGCAGCTCGTCGCCGGTCGACGAGTTGGGCTCGTAGGTCACCCGGTCGGCGAGACCGAGCATGACCGTCTGGTGCGCGATCGGGGCCAGGGCCACGACGTTCTCACGCTCGTAGGCGAAGACCTCTTCGTACGCGGCCTGGCGCTCGTCGCCGGTGAGGGTCCGCGCGGTGGTGATGAGCTCGTCCAGGGCCGGGTCGCCGAACTCGGCCTGTGCGCCGCCCGTGAGCATGTACTGCTCGACCGTGAACTGCGCGTCACCTGCCTGGTTTCCGTGCTGGATGAGCATCGAGATCGGACCCTCGTTCGTGACGAACGGACTCAGCTGGTACTGCAGGTGCTGAGTGGTGTCGACCATGCGCAGCTCGACGTTCAGCCCCGCGGCCGCCAGCTGCTCGCGCAGCACCTCGCCCAGTTCGCTGACCTTCGGGAACTGCGCGGTGCGCACCGGCATGAGGATCTTCGTGTCGACCGCGACGCCGTCGGCCGCAGCCTCCTCGACCAGGGCCTTCGCCTTCTCGGGGTCGTACTCCCACGGCTCGAGGTCGGCGTTGAACCCGACGATGCCCTCGGGGATCAGCTGCGCGGCCACCTTGTCGCCATCGGGGTAGAGCGACGAGACGATGCCCTCGCGATCGATGGCGTAGTTGATCGCCTGACGGATGCGGATGTCGTCGAGCGGAGCCGTCTCGCCCGAGAAGCGCAGGGCGATAGTCTCGTTGTTCGGGTAGCTCACGCCGAGGTCTCCGATGCCGTCCTCGGCACTGAGGCCGAGGGCGATGTCGGCTTCGCCGCTGGTGATCATCGCGGCACGGACGGTGCCCTCGGAGCGCCACTGGTACTCGACGTCGGCGAACTGCGGGGCGTCGCCCCAGTAGTCGTCGTTGCGCTCGAGCGTCAGCTTCGTGCCGGCCTGCCACTCGCCGATCGCGTAGGGGCCGGTGCCGACCGGCTCGCGCACGAACTCGGTGTTCGAGGTCTCGGGCGAGACGATCTCGATGAACGACAGCTTCAGGGGGAGGATCGGGTCGGGGCTCGGGGTGGTGACCGTGAGCGTGGTGGCGTCGGTCGCCTCGACCTCGAGGTCGTCGTCGCCGAAGATGTAGCCCTCGACGTTGCAGCCGAGGTCGCCGTTCACGGCGCGATCGATGGAGTAGGCGGCTGCCTCGGCATCGAACGGCGTGCCGTCCTGGAAGGTGACGTCATCGCGGACGGTGAACGTCCACTCCGTGTCGCCGGTCTGCTCCCACTCGGTGGCCAGCAACGGTTCGAGCTCGCCCGTCGAGGGGTTGCGCTCGACCAGCGGCTCGGTGACCGTGCTGCGCACGACGACGCCGGTGGAGGTGAGGTTGGCGTCGCACGCCTCGAGGGTCGGGGGCTCCTGCGTGAGCACGACACGGAGGGTGTCGCCCGTGCCGCCCTCGCCGCCGCCTTCCGACTCCGAGTTGGCGACGGAGCACGAAGCCAGCAGTGCGATCGATGCGATTCCGGCAGTGACCGCGGCTGCCCGGGTGCCTCTGCGTCGGGGGGAAGAAAGCTTCATCGGGTTCCTCCAGGTAGGGGACGGCCGCGGCCCTCGTTGGCTGTCGGCCCGTTGTGAATGTCGCAGACCGCCTCCCGAGCGTCAACAGGTGCGAAGGCCGCACCGGCGGCCGCTGCCGAGGGCCGGTGCCGTGCGGCATCCGTCGGCCGAGTCGCGATCCGCGAGATTACGCCGGTCTCACCCCATAGATGCTTGCGGCGCATCAATCCATGCAACTTCGCTTATGGAACTGCATCGTTGGCCGGACGTAGTCTCGCGCCATGACCAACTCTCCCGAAACCTCCGCTCCGTTCGCTCCCGGCTCCGTCGCTCAGGCGGGGCCGCTGCTCGATTCTCTCGAGCGGACGCTGCAGGACGAGTACTCCGTGGTGCGCCTGCCCGACGACCTCGCAGCCCTCGACCCGACGGATGCCGCGAAGGTGCGCGCCGTCGTCACGAGCGGTCGCAACGGCGTTCCCTCCGAGCTGATGGCCGCCCTCCCGAACCTCGAGATCGTGACCAACTTCGGCGTCGGATACGACACGACGGATGTCGCCCAGGCGGTCGCCCGCGGCATCCGGGTGACCCACACGCCCGACGTGCTCACCGACTGCGTCGCCGACACGGCGCTCGGGCTCATGCTCGATGTCTTCCGCCGGTTCGGCGCCTCCGAGCGGTTCCTGCGCGACGGCGCGTGGGAGTCGGGAGGGTTTCCGCTCACGCGTCGTTTCTCGGGCAGCACGGTCGGCGTGCTCGGCCTCGGCCGCATCGGGCAGGCGATCGCCAGACGCGCCGCCGCCTTCGACACGACGATCCTGTACACGACCCGACGTCCTGTCGAGGGCGTGCCGTGGGAGCACGTGGCATCGGCCGTCGACCTCGCGCGCCGATCGGACGTCGTGGTCATCGCGGTTCCCGGTGGGGCGGCGACCGAGAACCTCGTGGATGCCGAGGTGATCGACGCGCTCGGACCCGACGCCTTCCTGGTGAACATCGCACGCGGCTCGGTCGTCGATGAGGATGCACTGATCGCCGCTCTCGAGGACGGTCGGATCGCGGGAGCCGGCCTCGACGTGTTCGCGCATGAGCCGTACGTGCCCACGCGGCTCATCCGCGATGACGTGACGCTGCTGCCCCACGTCGGCAGCGGCACGCACGAGACCAGGATCGACATGCGAGACCTCACACTCGCGAACCTGCGGGCCCACCTCGACGGTCGGCCGCTGCCGACACCGGTGGCGGAGATGTCGGCACTCTGATGCAGACGGCGCATTGATCCATCCACCATTTGGTTTGTAAGCGCATCGTTTCACGCATAGCGTGACGATTGTTCAGATCCGAGCCGGATACCGGCGCGACACCCCAGGAGTGCACCGTGGCACGATTCACGCCCACCGAGCTGGCCGACCACCTTCGCGAAGGTCTTCTCTCGTTCCCCGCGACGGCGTTCACGCCGGAGCTCGAATTCGACGAGAAGCGCTACCGCGAGCACGTGGAATGGCAGGCGAGCTTCGGGGTGGCCGGTCTCTTCGCCGCCGGTGGCACCGGCGAGGGGTTCAGTCTCGATGCGGCCGAGTCCGCAGCAGTCGTCCGCGCGGCCGTGCAGTCGTCGCGACCCGAGGTTCCGGTGCTCGCCTCGGCCGGCGGCTGGACCCGGCACGCGATCGCGAACGCCCGGGCGGCCGAGGAGGCCGGCGCGGAGGGGATCCTCGTGCTGCCCCCCTACCTCACCGAGTGCGACCAGGCGGGTCTCGTCGAGCACGTCTCGGCGATCGCCGCGGCGACGAAGCTCGCGATCATCGTCTACAACCGCGGCAACGCCATCTACTCGGCCGAGACGATGGCGATCCTCGCCGAACGGCACGAGAACGTCGTGGGGTTCAAGGACGCCACGGGCGACATCGAGCACCTGGCATCGGTCTACGTGCGCAACGGCGAGCGCCTGTTCTACCTGGGCGGTCTGCCCACCGCAGAGACCTACGCGCTGCCGCTGCTGCAGATGGGCATGAGCACGTACTCGTCGGCGATGTTCAACTTCGTCCCCGAGTTCGCGCTCGAGTTCTACCGCGATGTGCGCGCTCAGGACCGGGCCGCGGTGACCGAGAAGCTGGGGCGCTTCGTGCTGCCGTACATCGCGATCCGCAATCGAGGGAAGGGATTCGGCGTCTCGATCGTCAAGGCGGGTCTCCGTCTGACCGGACACGGCGTCGGCCCCGTGCGCCCGCCGCTGCACGACCTGTCGGCGCAGGACGACGCCGATCTGGCGCAGCTTCTCGAGCGCGCCGGCCTGCTCGCCGCCGTTCCCGCCTGACCTCGCCGATCCTCTCGGCACCACCGCCGTCGACTCAAGGAGTGTGACATGACCACCGCCATCCTCACCGGGCATTCGTCGATCGCCGGACGTTCGGTGCCCGGCACCGGCACCGCGCTGTACGCCATCGCCCCGGCCACCGACGAGCAGCTCGAACCCCCCTACTCGCAGATCGACGTCGAGCAGCTCCGCGCGGCGACCGCCGCCGCGGCCGAGGCCTTCACGTCGTTCTCCCGACTCGCCCCCGAGGCTCACGCGGCGTTCCTCGAATCGATCGCCGACGAGATCGACGCGATCGGCGACACGCTGATCGCGCGGGCGATGCAGGAGACCGGGTTGCCGCAGGCGCGACTCCTCGGTGAGCGTGCTCGGACCACCGGGCAGCTGCGGCTGTTCGCCGACGTCGTGCGTGCCGGAGAGCACCGCGGCGTGCGGATCGACCCGGCGCAGCCGGACCGCACACCTCTTCCGCGTGTCGACATCCGCCAGCGCAAGATCGCGCTCGGGCCGGTGGCCGTGTTCGGGGCGTCGAACTTCCCGCTCGCGTTCTCGACTGCCGGGGGAGACACCGCATCCGCTTTGGCCGCCGGGTGCCCGGTCGTGTTCAAGGCGCACAGCTCGCATCCCGGCACGAGCGAGCTCGTCGCATCGGCGATCGCACGCGCCATCGACGCGCACGGACTGCACCCCGGAGTGTTCTCGCACATCTTCGGCCCCGGACGCAGCGTCGGGCAGGCGCTCGTCGCCGACCCCGACATCCACGCCGTCGGGTTCACCGGATCACGCGAGGGCGGTCTCGCGCTCGTACGCACGGCACAGGCGCGACCGGTGCCGATTCCCGTCTACGCCGAGATGAGCTCGGTCAACCCGGTGTTCATCCTGCCGGGGGCCCTGCACGGCGACGTCGAGGCGCTCGCCGCGGGGTACGTGCAGAGTGCGACGGGGTCGAGCGGGCAGCTCTGCACGCAGCCCGGTGTCGTCTTCGTCCCTCGCGGCGCCGAGGGCGAGGCGTTCCTGCGGGCCGTGTCGGAATCCCTGCGTGCGGCCACAGGGCAGACCATGCTCTCGCCGAGCATCGCGCACGCGTGGCGCGACGGTGTCGCGACCAGAGACGAGAACGCCGAGGTGCTCGCGCGGGGAACCGACGGCGAGGGGCCGCACGCTCCGGCGCCGGTGATCCACGCCGCCGAGCTCTCGTCGTTCGAAGAGAATCCCGTGCTGAACGAGGAGATCTTCGGGGCCGCGTCCCTGGTGGTGCGCTACGGCGACGTCGCCGAGCTGGTGGAGGCCGCCTCGCGGCTCGAGGGTCAGCTGACCGCCACGCTGCAGCTGAGCGCCGATGATCATGAGCTCGCCGCCGCGCTCCTTCCGGTGCTCGAGCGCAAGGTCGGGCGCATCCTCGCGAACGGATGGCCCACCGGGGTCGAGGTCGGGCACGCGATGGTCCACGGCGGACCTTTCCCCGCCACCAGCGACTCGCGCACGACGAGCGTCGGAAGCCTCGCGATCGAGCGCTTCCTGCGCCCGGTGGCGTATCAGAACATCCCCGATGGACTGCTCCCCGAGGTGCTGCGCGACGCCAACCCCTGGCACGTGTCGCGTCTCGTCGACGGGCGGCGCGAGGTGTCGGCATGACCTCCGTGCCCACGATCGAGAGGATCGAGGTCGTCCCGGTCGCCGGCCACGACTCGATGCTGCTGAACCTCTCGGGCGCGCATGGGCCGTTTTTCACACGCAACATCGTCATCGCGACGGACTCGGACGGACGGGAGGGGCTCGGCGAGGTCCCCGGCGGCGAGTCGATCCGCGGCACCATCGCCGAGGCCGCGGAGTTCCTCGCGGGCCAGCCGGTCGGCCGATACCGCTCGCTGCTACGGGCGATCGCGACCCGCTTCGCCGACCGCGACGCGGGCGGTCGTGGGCTGCAGACGTTCGATCTGCGCACGACCGTGCACGCCGTCACCGGCATCGAGTCGGCGCTCCTCGATCTGCACGCCCAGCACCTCGGCGTGCCGGTCGCGGAGCTTCTCGGCGACGGCCAGCAGCGCGACAGTGTGCCGATGCTGGGGTATCTGTTCTTCATCGGCGATGCTGACCGCACCGACCTCCCCTATCTGCGCGAGAGCGGCGACGGGTGGGAGAGCGTGCGGCGCGAAGAGGCGATGTCAGCCGATGGCATCGTGCGCTTGGCCGAAGCCGCGCAGACGCGCTACGGGTTCTCGGACTTCAAGCTCAAAGGCGGCGTGCTCGACGGCGAGGTCGAGGCCGACGTCGTCACCGCGCTCGCTGAACGGTTTCCCGAAGCGCGCATCACGCTCGACCCGAACGGCGGGTGGCTGCTCGAGGACGCGGTGCGCATCGGCCGCCGCCTGGCCGATGTGCTCGCCTACGCCGAGGATCCGTGCGGCGCGGAAGGCCGATTCTCGGGTCGAGAGGTGATGGCGGAGTTCCGTCGCCGCACCGGCCTGCGAACAGCGACGAACATGATCGCGACGGACTGGCGAGAGATGGCGCACGCGATCCGCTCCGACGCCGTCGACATCCCGCTCGCGGATCCGCATTTCTGGACCATGGCCGGTTCGGTGCGGGTGGCGCAGCTGTGCCACGACTTCGACCTGACGTGGGGGTCGCACTCGAACAACCACTTCGACATCTCGCTGGCGATGTTCACACAGGTCGGCGCAGCGGCGCCAGGCGAGATCACCGCGCTCGACACGCATTGGATCTGGCAGGACGGCCAGCAGCTGACGGTCGATGCGCCCGAGATCCGAGACGGGGCGGTGCGAGTGCCCGACCGCCCGGGGCTCGGCGTGACGATCGACCGCGCTCGGCTCGCCGAGGCGCATGAGCTGTATGTCGAACACGGGCTGGGAGCCAGGGACGACGCCACCGGCATGCAGTACCTCGTGCCCGGCTGGCAGTTCGACAGCAAGCGGCCCTCTCTGGTGCGCTGAACGGGCGCCTGTCGTTCGTTGAGCGAAGACGACGTAGTCGCCTGAGACGAAACGTGGTGATCCGACGGACCCGGTGAGGTGCGTTTCGTCTCGCGCGGCTCCGCCGTGCTCGCTCAACGACCGGGGATGCTCGGCGCGGGACTACTCGAACCCGCCGGTGAGCCTTCCCCGCATCCGCTGGCTGCTGTCGTTCATCCCGATGATCTCGACCGTCTTGCCGAGCGCGGTGTACTTCGTCTCGATCGCATCCAGAGCTGCGACCGTCGAGGCGTCCCAGATGTGCGATCCGGTGAGGTCGATGACGACGCGGTCGGGATCCTCCGGGTACGAGAACAGGGTCGTCAGGTCGTTGCTCGAGGCGAAGAACAGCTCGCCGGTCACCGTGTAGGTGACGGCGTCGCCGGCATCCGACAGGGTCCGGCTCACCGACACGAAATGCGCGACCCTCCGCACGAACAGCACCGACGCGACCAGCACTCCGCCGACGACGCCGACCGCGAGGTTGTGGGTGATGAGCACGAGCACGACGGTCGCCACCATCACGAACGTCTCGCTCTTCGGCATCCGCTTGAGGGTCGACGGCTTGACGCTGTGCCAGTCGAACGCTCCGATGGCGACCATGATCATCACGGCGACGAGGGCGGCCATGGGGATCGTGCTCACGAAGTCGCCGAAGACGACGACCAGCAGGAACAGGAAGATGCCGGCGCAGAACGTCGAGATGCGGGTGCGCGCGCCCGAGGCCTTGACGCCGATCATGGTCTGGCCGATGACGGCGCATCCGCCCATGCCTCCGAAGGTTCCGGAGAGGATGTTCGCCACGCCCTGAGCCCACGACTCCCGCGTCTTGTTCGAGTGGGTGTCGGTGATCTCGTCGACGAGCTTGGCGGTGAGCAGCGACTCCATGAGTCCGACCAGCGCCACCCCGAGCGCGAACGGCGCGATGATCGTGAACGTCTCCCAAGTCAGCGGCACGTTCGGGATGAACAGCTCGGGCAGGCTCTTCGGCAGCTCGCCCTGATCGCCGACCGTCGGCACCGTGATCGCGAACGCCATCACCACAGCGGTCACGATGATCACCGACACGAGCGGCGCCGGCACGATCGTGGTGATCTTCGGCATCGCGATCATCACGATGATTCCCAGCGCGACCAGCGGGTAGACCAGCCACGGCGCATCGATCAGCTGCGGGAACTGCGAGCTGAACACGAAGATCGCCAGCGCGTTCACGAACCCGACCATGACGCTGCGGGGGATGAAGCGCATCAGCTTCGCGACACCCAGCACCCCGAGGATGACCTGGAAGATGCCCGCCAGGATCACCGTCGCGATGAAGTAGTCCATCCCATACGTCGGCGCGACCGGGGCGATCACGAGCGCGACGGCTCCGGTCGCCGCGGTCACCATCGCCGGACGCCCACCGAGGAAGGCGATCGACACCGCCATGATGAACGACGAGAACAGTCCCACCTTCGGGTCGACGCCCGCGATCACCGAGAACGCGATCGCCTCGGGAATCAGCGCGAGACCCACGACCAGACCCGCGAGCACCTCGCGCGTCAGCATCCTCGGACTCTTCAGCGCTTCGAGAACCGTCGGGTTCGCCCGATAGCGGGCACGATCGTCGACCGCAGTTGCAGACATGGGGATGCTCCAGAGAAGGTGCCCGGGGGTGGGGCAGAACAGTTAAGGGTACGGCGGATGCGGGGGCCTGCCGTTCCCCGGGTCGTTGAGCGACGTCCCCGGTCGTTGAGTGACGTCCCCCGGTCGTTGAGCGAAGTCCCCGGTCGTTGAGCGAAGACGACGAAGTCGACTGAGACGAAACGCGGCGAGGGCCCGTCATCGAGCTGAGCGCCCCTGTCCGGTGTCGGCGGCCGCGGATAGAGTGCGGTCATGGAACCCGTGCCGACCGACTTCTGGGGCGTCGTCGTGCCCTCGTGGCTCGGCGCCGTGGCATCCATCGCGGCGTCGACCGTGGCGGTCATCGCGTTCATCAACAGCCTGTCGGCGAAGGGCGGGGTGCGCGAGATCGGGGAGGCGCTCAACCGCGAGCCGACGGCACAGCCGGGTGGCCGCAGCCTCCGGGCGTCGTCGGTTGCCGAGCCGGAGCCGTGGATGTTCCGCAGCGATGGACGGGTCGGGAGCTTCCGCAACACGAGCGGGGAGGTTCTGACCGTGTCAGGCATCACGGCGACGGCCGGCATCGAGGCGACGTTGAGCGAGCAGCTTCCGCTCGACGTGCCGCCGACGGCGTCGTTCGAGGTGCTTCTGGGTCGGACTCTGGGAGGTCCAGCGGTGCGCGGCGTCGCGATCGAGTGGGTCCGCGAAGACGGTGAACTGCTCTCGCGCACGTACTACCTGTAACTCGGGACTGCGGCGTCGCAGCGTTCGGGGCGTCTCGTCTCGGGCGGCTTCGCCGGCCTCGCTCGACGATCGGGCGGAAGTCGAGCCGAATCAATAAGCACGGCTCTTAGCGCGACAGTTGATGATTTCTGCAACCCATGCAAGCGAAACGGTGTGCACATCGCTCTCAGATTTTGCGCGCACCCCGTCTCGGGCGGATACTCATCCCATCCGCGCCGCACGTCTCGGCCGGGAATCGACATGCACAGAACCCCTGCTCTCGCCCCTGACACGACCATCGCCATCGTCGGCGCCGGCCGTCTCGGCGGCGTACTCGCACGGGCGTTGCGCGCGGCAGGCCTTGTCGTCCGGGGGCCTCTGCGCCGGGAGGACTCGATGCCGGATGCCGACATCGCGCTGCTCTGCGTCCCGGACTCCGCCATCGCAGCGGTGGCCTTCGCCGCCCGGCCCCACGCGCGGCTCGTGGCGCACGTCTCCGGTGCGACGCCGCTCACCGACGTCGACTTCAGCCTCCACCCGCTCCAGACCTTCACCGGCAAGGAGACGAGCGAGGTCTTCCGCGGCATCGGCGTCGCCGTCGATGGGCGCACGCCCGAGGCGCTCGAGACGGCTGAAGCGCTCGCGCGGGTGATCGGTGCGAACCCCTTCCACGTCGACGACGCCCACCGCGGGGAGTATCACGCCGCCGCATCCTTCGCCTCTAACTTCGTGCTGACCGTGCTCGATGCCGCTGAAGACCTCGCGAAGGATGCAGGCGTCGACCGCGAGCACCTCGCACCGCTGGTGCGCCAGACGGTCGAGAACTGGGCGGCGCGCGGCGCGGCATCCTCGCTCACAGGGCCGATCGCCCGCGGTGACGAGACCACCGTGGCGCGGCAGCGCGCAGCATCCGGCGACTACCGAGACCTCTTCGACGCGCTCGCCACCGCCACCCGCGCGGTCGCCGGACGCGCACCACATGCGACCGCCCACACGACCGCCGATCACGCGGCTACCCAACAGACCGCCGTCACCGAGGAGCCACAGGCATGAGAATCCTCCGCACGATCGCCGAGGTGCGAGCCGCGGTTCGCGACGCCAAGGCAGCGGGCCGGTCGGTCGGACTCGTGCCGACGATGGGCGCGTTCCACGAGGGGCACCTCTCGCTCATGCGGGCGGCGCGAACGGAGAACGACCTCGTCGTCGTCTCGCTGTTCGTCAATCCGACCCAGTTCGCCGCGAACGAAGACCTCAGCACCTACCCGCGCGACGAGGCCCGCGACGCCGCGCTCGCCGAGGCCGAAGGCGTCGACATCCTGTTCGCACCGGATCGGGCCGAGATCTACCCCGATGGGTTCGCCACGAACATCCACGTCGCGGGCATCACCGAGGTGCTCGACGGAGCGAGCCGCGGACCCCACCATTTCGACGGCGTCGCCACCGTCGTCACCAAGCTGTTCGGCATCGTCCAGCCCGATGTCGCCTATTTCGGTCAGAAGGATGCGCAGCAGGTGTTGGTCGTGCGCCGGGTCGTGCGCGACCTCGACCTCGACGTGCGCGTCGTGGCGTGCCCGATCGTGCGCGCAGCAGACGGGCTCGCGATGAGCTCGCGCAACGTCTACCTCGACGCGGATGCTCGCGCCCAGGCGACCGCGCTCAACCGCGCTCTCGATGCCGCCGACGCGGCGCACCGATCGGGGGAGCGCGACGGCGACAGCATCCTCTCCTCCGCCCACGCTGTGCTCTCGGCGGCCGGAATCGACGCCGAGTACCTGGAACTCCGGGATGCCGAGACCCTGCGGCCGGTGGCGGTCGTAGACCGGGACGCGCTGTTGCTCGTCGCCGCGCGCGTCGGCGCTGCCCGGCTGATCGACAACCACCTGCTGACTCTCACCTCGACCAGCTCGACCACCGAGACCACCGAGACCAGCGAGACCACCTCGACCACCGAGACCAGCACGACCACCGACGGAAAGGGAGATGCCTGATGCGACGCACCATGCTGAAGTCGAAGATCCACCGCGCCACCGTCACGGGCAGTGACCTCCACTACGTCGGCTCGATCACCGTCGACCCCGACCTGCTCGAGGCCGCTGACATCCTGCCGCACGAGCAGGTGCACGTCGTCGACGTCGACAACGGCTCGCGCTTCGAGACCTACACGCTGGTCGGCGAACGTGGGTCCGGCGTCATCCAGGTCAACGGTGCCGCCGCCCGCCTCGTGCACTCCGGCGACACGATCATCGTCATCTCCTATGCCGACTACTCGCCCGAAGACCTCGCCGACTACGAACCCGTCGTCGTGCACGTGGATCGGTCGAACGCCATCGTCCGCGTCGACGACGCCGTCGGTGAACTGGTGGCGACCCGATGAGCGCTCACGCCGCCCCGACCAAGCGCCTCACCCTGCGCGATCTCGACGTGAAGAAGCATGCCCGCGAACCCATCGTCATGGTCACCGCGTACGACTTTCCGAGCGCGCAGATCGTCGAGGATGCCGGCGTCGACATGGTGCTCGTCGGCGACTCGGCCGCGATGACGGTGCTCGGCTATGACAGCACGGTGCCCGTCACGACCGACGAGATGCTGATGCTCACGAAGGCGGTGCGGCGAGGACTCACCACGCCGCTGCTCGTCGGCGATCTCCCCTTCGGGTCGTACGAGGCGTCGGACGAGATCGCCATCGCGACCGCGCAGCGCTTCGTCAAAGAGGCGGGAGTCGACCTCGTCAAGATCGAACGCGGCGGCGCCACGGTCGATCGTGCCCGCGCGCTCGTGAATGCCGGAATCCCCGTCGTCGGGCACGTCGGGCTGACGCCGCAGACAGCCACGTCGCTCGGCGGATACCGCGCGCAGGGACGCACCGCCGACGCCGCACTCACCGTGATCGACGATGCCCTCGCCCTGCAGGACGCCGGAGTCTCACTGATCGTCATCGAAGCCGTGCCGTCGGAGGTCACCGCGGCGCTCGCACCCCTGCTGCGCATTCCGCTGATCGGCATCGGAGCCGGAACGGATGCCGACGGCCAGGTGCTCGTCTTCCACGACCTGCTGGGAATCTATGCCGGCGGGGTCGCCAAGTTCGTCAAGCGCTATGCCGATGTGCGGTCTGTGTCTGTGGCCGGAGTCGCGGCGTACGCGAGCGAGGTGCGCGAGGGCGTGTACCCGGGGCCCGAGCACGGATACGGGATGGCCGAGGGCGAGGCTGAACGGCTGCGGGAGTTGCTCGCGGGGCGGTAGGCATCCGGCATCCGATGCTGCGCGTGCGTCGCATCCGCGTCGCAGGCCTTCCGACCCTCACGCCTCCCAGCGCAGGATGTCGCCCGGCTGACACTCCAAGACCTCGCACAGAGCGTCGAGGGTCGAGAAGCGAACGGCCTTCGCGCGCCCGTTCTTGAGCACAGCGAGGTTCGTGGGGGTGATGCCGATGCGCTCGGCCAGCTCGCCGACACCCATCTTGCGCCGCGCCATCATCACGTCGATATCGACGACGACGGGCATCAGATCACCTCGTTGTCGAGCTCCGAGCGCAGCGACTGTGCTTCGGTGTCGCGCTCGATGGCCTGCCGCAGCAGCGCCTTCATGACGACGACCAGCAGGGCGATGCCGCCGAGCACGACGCCCGCGCCGCCGATGAGCGCCACGAGGCCCGGCGCGGCCGAGCCCGGTGCGAGTATCGCCGCGAGGATCCAGGCGAGTGCCGCGGCCACGAGGATCGCTCCGATGATCACGTCGATGTAGCGGAACGACGAGGTCGAGAAGATCGATCCGCGGCGCACTTTCGTCAGCAGCATCCATACGCAGATGCCGAAGACCTGCAGGGTGCCGACGCCGAGAACCACGATCGACACGAGGGCGATCCGGCCCCACAGTTCTTCGGCCGCGAGGTCGATCCACAGCAGCCGCACGATGAGCGCCTGCACCGCCACGGATCCGATCAGCGCCACCACGATCACGACCTTCAACACGACGATCGTCGACTTCCCCATGACTCCACCTCTCATCGAGCAACAACAGAAATCTATCGTTAATCGTTCGATAGGGGAAGTCGGCGGATGCGGGTCGCGGCGCTTCTGGAGGAGATCCGCCCTTCGGGAGGAGGGATTCGCGCGAAGTCTCCTCCCGAGGCGCAGTTCTCCTCCCGAGCGGTTCTCCTCCCTCGGGAGGAGTCCTCCGCAGCGGTTCTCCTCCCGAGGTGCAGGACTCCTCCCGAGGAAGTGGGGGCTTCGTGATGCGCGTCCTCCCGATACGGCCTCCCGAAGGGGGCTGTGAGCCCCGCGGGGACGCGGCGCTTCGGGAGGAGATCCGCCCTTCGGGAGGAGAGATTCGCGCGAAGTCTCCTCCCGAGGCGCAGTTCTCCTCCCGAAGAGGTGAGCACCTTGTGATGCGGGTCCTCTCGCTGCGCACCCCGATGCGGCCTCACGAAAAGTGAGGGCCCGCGCGCGCCAACCCCGCGCCCGCCTACTCCGCGCGGCGTACCCGCAGCACGAGGGCCACCACCGCGAGCACGATGACCACGACCCCGTATCCCACGCACACCGCGCCGAGCCCGAACACGCCGACCAGGGTTCCGGCGACGACGGCCGGCACGCCGAACGCGAGGTACGCGAGAAGGTAGATCACGGCGAAAGTGTCGGCGCGATCGGTGGCGGGGATGCGCGGTGCGAGTGAGGCGACGACTCCGGAGAACGCGGTGCCGAAGCCCATGCCGGTCACAGCCGTCGCGGCGAGGTAGAAGGGAAGCGACTCGACGCCGAGTGCGATGAGCGACAGCGCCGTGCCGGTCGCGAGAGCCGCGGTGCCGAAGATCACAGAGGTGCGCGGTCGGCGATTGCGGAACACGAATGCGGTGATCACGCCGATGCCCGCCAGCATCGCGACGGCGAGACCCTGCCAGACATGCGCTTCGCCGCCGAGCTCGGTGCGCACGATGTTGGCGCCGAGCGAGAGGAAGAGCCCGCCCGTCGCCCACCCGGCGATGATCGCCGGTGCGCCCCGCCAGAAGTCCGAGCGGATGCCGGCGGGCACCGACAGCCGGAAACTCAGCGACCCCCACGCCCCAGGATGCAGCGGTGCAGTCTCGGGTGCGAGGAAGAACAGTGCGGCGAGCACGAGGTAGATGACGGTGAGCGGTGCGAAGACGTCGAGCAGCGGTTGGCCGGTCACATCGAGTGCGATGCCCGAGACGAGCGCGCCGAGCGCCAGGCCGATTCCGGGGCTGAGGGCGTTCCAGAGGGCGGCGACCCTCGAGCGTCCGCCGGGTGCGAGATCCAGGGCAGCGGCCGAGAGTGCTGCGATGAGCACACCGCTCGCGGCACCTTGCAGGATGCGCGCGAGCATCAGAGTCGCGACCGAGTCGGCGTGCCAGAAGAGCAGCATGCTGCCGGCGAGCAGCAGGAGCCCGCCGATCGCGACGGGACGGCGTCCGATGTGATCGGAGAGGGAGCCGGCCGAGAGCAGCGCGAGCAGCAGTGCGATTGCGTAGACGGCGAAGACCGCGCTGATGACGATCGCGTCGAATCCGATCTCGGCGGCGAGCACCGGATAGAACGGCGAGGGAGCGCTCGCGCCGGTCATCATCGCGATCTGCGTCACGATCGCCAGCGCGAATCCGAACCGCGGGCGGCGGATGGCGGATGCTGGCCCCGGGGTCGTGGTGATCGGTGCCGTGGTGGTCATGCGTGCTCCCGCGGGGTCGGTCTCGAGTCCTGAGTTCGAGAATCATCGAACTATCGGAGCGTACTCGCGTTCCACGGATTGTTCAACTATTCTCGAACCATGCCAGGCGAACTCCCGCACCCGGATCGCTCCGAGATCCAGCTCACCGACGTGCTCTTCGCGCTCAGTGACCCCGAGCGCCTGGCGATCGCGCGGCAGCTCGCCGACGGCCCGCTCGACATGGCCGCGTGCCACTCGACCGATCCGAACCTCCCCAAGTCGACCAAGTCGCACTTCATGAAGGTGCTGCGCGAGGCGGGCGTGATCCGCAACGAGGCCAACGGCCGACGACGGCTGCTGACGCTGCGGCGCGACGATCTCGACGCGCTGTTCCCTGGGCTGCTCGAGTCCGTTCTCCGGGCCTGAACACCGGTCCGCGCGCGCGGAGCGAGCTCGCCGCTCGGGAGGAGATCTGCCCCTCGGGAGGAGAGATTCGTGCGAAGTCTCCTCCCCACGGACAGATCTCCTCCCCAAGGTGTGCGAGCCCCAGGGTGTGCGAGCCCGAGGGTGTCTGCCCGAGTGTGCGAGCCCGAGTGTGCGAGACCGAGGGTGTGTGCCCGAGGGTGTGAGAGCCCGAGGGTGTGCGGGGCTGAGGGAGCGGCGAGCTCAGCGGAAGTACGACGCCCCGTTGAGGTCGAGCAGGGTGCCCGAAGCCCACACCGCCGAGGAAGACGTGAGGTAGGCGACCGCATCCGCCACCTCTTCGGGGGTGCCGACGCGACCGAACGGGCTCTGCCCGCGGATGCTGTCGCCCTGCTCGCTCTCGAGCTTCGCCGACTGTCGCTCGGTCGCCACCATGCCGGGAGCGACGGAGGTCACCGAGATGCCATGCGGGGCGAGAACGAGGGCCATCGACTGGCCGAACGCCTGCAGCCCCGCCTTCGTCGCGGCGTATGCGGGGTGGTCGGCCTCGCCGCGGAACGCTCCACGCGACCCGACGTTGACGATCGCCCCGCCGGATCCGCGCTCGATCATGTGCTGCGCGACGAGCATCGTCACGTTCGACGCCCCGAGCAGGTTGACCGACACCATCGCAGACCAGGCGGCCTGCCACTCGGCATACGACGCCGAGTCGACGCGATGCGCGTTGGCAGCGCTCGGCGCGACCGCGGCGTTGTTCACGAGGATGTCGAGCGAACCCAGGGCGGCGACGGCCTCCTCGACCACGCGCTGCGCCTCGACCGGATCCCCGAGGTCGCCGCCGATGACCGCGTGCCCCGATCCCTCGAGTGAGGCGAGGGTCTGCTCTGCGGCATCCCGATCGCGGCCGTAGTGCACGACGACACGATCGCCTCGGCGGGCGAACGCCTGAGCGACCGCGCGACCGATGCCTCGCGAGCTGCCCGTGATCAGCGCATGCGCCATCTCAGGACGCGACCTGCGCACGACCGATCGCGTGCACCGGCGGCTCGATCTCGGCCCAGACCGAATCGAGCGAGAGGTGCAGCACACCGGCGATCGCCGCGATGGTCGAGAAGGCGGGAGTCGCGACCCGACCCGACTCGATCTTGCGCAGAGTCTCGGGGGAGACACCCGCGTCGAGGGCGACGCTCAGCATCGACCGCTCGCCGCGCGCTCGCCGCAGCAGGGCGCCGAGACGCTCTCCGCGTTCGACCTCGGCGGGAGTCAGTGGCATGCGAACCATCATGTGCCCATTCTAATACCGGGATAGTATTACCGGGATAGTTATTGGACTGACCACGACGCCGAATGCGGAGACCACGATGATCGAGATCCTCAACGACGACCAGCTCGCCCGGGCGAGGGATGCCGGGGCGCTCGTCGGCAGCATCCTGCAGTCGCTGAAGCAGCGCACGACGGTCGGCGTGAACCTGCTCGATCTCGACCGCTGGACGAAGCAGATGATCGAGGATGCCGGCGCAGTGTCCTGCTACGTCGACTACGCCCCGTCGTTCGGCCGCGGGCCCTTCGGACACTACGTCTGCACCGCGGTGAACGATGCGGTGCTGCACGGGATGCCGCACGACTACGCGCTCGCGGACGGCGACCTGCTCACCCTCGATCTCGCGGTCACTCTGCTCGGGATCTCGGCGGATGCCGCCATCAGCTTCGTGGTCGGCGACAGTGTCGGATCCACCGACGATGCCGCATCCGCAGATCTGGCGATGATCGACGCGACCGAACGAGCGCTCGCCGCGGCCATCGCCGTCGCCCGCCCGGGCGCCCGCATCGGCGACCTCTCGCACGCGATCGGCACGGTGCTCAGCGATGCCGGCTACCCGATCAACCTCGAGTTCGGGGGCCATGGCATCGGCTCGACGATGCACCAGGACCCGCACGTCGCGAACGCTGGGCGCCCCGGTCGTGGCTACACGCTGCGCCCTGGTCTGCTGCTCGCGCTCGAACCGTGGGTCATGGCCGACACCGACGTGCTGGTGACCGACGCCGACGGCTGGACCCTCCGCAGCGCCACCGGCTGCCGCACGGCCCACACCGAGCACACGATCGCGATCACCGAGACCGGAGCCGAGATCCTCACGCTCCCGCGCTGAGCGTCACTTCTTGCGCGACCCGCTCCGCACGCGGCGCACCGCACGGCCGGCCAGGTCCTTGAGTCGCCCGCCGGGCCACTGCCGGCGCAGCTCGACAGAACCGCCGCGCCCGACGACCGGCGTGCACGTGCGACCCGCGAGCAGCGGCGAGTGCCCCGCGGCCGCGAGGGTCTCGGCATCCGCGGTGAGGGGCACGTCGAATGTCCACCCCGCCCGCCTGACCGTCACGAACAGCTTCGCGCCGCGTGACTCGTCGGCAGGCCCGAACACCTTCAGCGGATCGATCGCGACCGAGATCGCACCGAGGCTGCGCGGATGCACGGAGGCGATGCGACGCTCGACCCCTGCAGCCTTGTCGCGCAGCACCAGCTCGACCTGATCGTTCTGCAGCTCGCGCCCGGCTTCGAGCAGAGCGGTCGGCAGGCCGTCCATCGACACCGGCAACGAGGTCAGACGCCCCGTGCCGTGTTCGAACACGAGGGCTTCCTGTCCATCGCGGGTGACCGAGACGTCGAACGTCAGATACAGGCCGCCACCCCGCGACCACCGGGCCGACGTCACGACCGCGCGGCATTTCATCTCCATCTCGAACCGTGCGAAGCCCACCAGGTCGGCCCGCCGATCGGCGCGCAGCAGCCCTGCCCGGATGCGGTTCGGGAACGACAGGCCACCGTCGACGCCCGGTCCGAATCGGCGCTTCGCGAGCGGCCCGACCACGTCGATCAGACGGTCGCGATACTCATCCGGGTAGCCGAGGAACTTCTTGCCGGTCAGTCGCTTCAGGATCTTTCCGCGGAACCAGTGACGCAGCAGCCTGTCGCGCAGTCGCCCGGGCTCGGTGTAGCGCTCGACCAGGTCGAGAACGGCCTCGAGATGAGGGAAGTACGTCTCCGGCTCGATGCGCGACGAGCTCGCGCTGCCCGCATGCTTGACCCACGCGTAGCAGGGCTGGCTCGCGAGGATCGAGATCGTCGACGCCTCGAAGTATGCCCGCATCACGAACAGGTGATCTTCGAGCCGCACCTTGCCGTCGGGGAAGCGGATGCGGTTCTCGCGCAGGAACGAGGTGCGGAACATCTTGTGCGGCGTCAGCATCTCGAGCAGCGGATCCTCGCCGAGGCGCGCCCGGGGCACGTCCTTCCGGAAGATCCGGCTCGGCAGCCGGCGGCCGATGCCGACCTCCTTGCCCACCACGACATCGGAGGAGTGCTGGTCGGCATAGTCGCAGAGGGCTTCGAGGGCGCCGTCGTAGAGCCAGTCGTCCTGATCGACGAACTGGATGTACGTGCCGCGTGCATCGTCGATGCCGTGGTTGCGCGGGGTTCCCGGCCACCCCGAATGCGCAAGGTACGCCACGCGCACGTAGTCGCGATCGCGCGCGATCTCGACCAATCGCGCGGCCGTCTCCTCGCCCGAGCCGTCGTCGCACAGCAGCACCTCGAACCGGTCGTGATCGAGCGTCTGTCGGTTGAGGGAGTCGATGAGTTCGTCGAATGCCGCTCCCGGTCGGAACACAGGGACGACCACGCTCACCCGGATGGAAGTGGACGCAGGGGAAACGGCAGCAGAATTCGACATCGACATCAGTGAAACATCGTCGGCTGTGGAGCGCAGGGGGCTTGCTTTCAGGAGCCCGTGCGTGCAGTGCGCGTCAGCGCCCCTGGGTGTGAGCTGCGCACATCCGCCGGAGTTTCTCGACGATGCCGGATTCCCACCCGGCACTCAGCCTTAACGATATATCGTTGACTATCGCTCACCACTTCCGGGAGGTCATCATGAACAACGCATTCCCCTCGAACCCGTTCGGCGGATCCGGCTTCGGCTCGGGCCCCGGCGGACCCGCATCCGCGATCTTCGATGCCATGGACCAGCTCCGCAAGACGTTCGAGCAGCGCCCCAGCGGCGGCTCGCGCATGGCGAAGGGAGACGTCCGCACCGCGGTGCTGTCGCTGCTCGCCGAGAAGCCGATGCACGGCTACCAGATCATCAACGAGATCGCCGATCGCAGCGGCGGTTCGTGGAAGCCCAGCGCAGGCTCGGTCTACCCCACGCTGCAGCTGCTCGCCGACGAGGGCCTCATCGAGGCCGATGAGCAGAACGGTCGCAAGACCTACTCGCTCACCGAGGCCGGCCGTGCCGTCGCCGCCGAGCACACCGAGACCCCTGCCCCGTGGGAGTCGCAGTCGAAGGGCGAGGGCTCGCACGACAACCCCCGCTACAGCGCACTGCCGAAGGCCGGTGTCGACCTCGCGGCCGCCGCCGCAGCCGTCGGTCGCAGCGGCAGCACCGAGCAGGTGCAGCAGGCGGTCGAGATCCTCGATGAGGCCCGCCGTAGGCTGTACTCGATCCTCGCTCAGGACTGATCGCACACGACCCAGGGACGACACATGACGGATGCTGCGGCGCAGGGCGCCCATCGTGCCCGGTACCGCCGCATCCTGTCGTTCGCGGCGCGCGAGTTCATCAAGGTCTGGTGGTTCGAGCTCGTGCTGCCGCGCTTCGGCATGAGCTCGATCGCCGAGCGCACCCGCGCCCCGCGCATGCAGCGCTTCGCGAAGCGGTTCCACGTGCTCGCGGTCGAGCTCGGCGGACTCATGATCAAGGTCGGGCAGTTCATGTCGTCGCGCCTCGACGTGCTGCCCCCTGAGATCACGAAAGAGCTCGAGGGCCTGCAGGACGAGGTTCCGGCGGTGCCGTTCACCGGCATCCGCGCGGCCGCCGAGGCCGAACTCGGGATGCCGCTGGAGCAGGCGTATGCCTGGTTCGACGAGACACCGGTTGCTGCCGCATCCCTGGGACAGGCGCACCGAGCCCGCCTGTCGGCGCAGGATGCCGTCGACACCGGACTCGCGAACGTCGTCGTCAAGGTGCAGCGTCCGGGCATCGACGAGATCGTCGCGGTCGACCTCGCGGCGCTGCGCCGCGTCGCTCGCTGGGCGATGCGCGTCAGGCTCGTCAGCGACCGCGTCGACGCCCCCGGCCTCGTCGAGGAGTTCGCCCAGACCAGCCTCGAGGAGATCGACTACCTGCACGAGGCCGCGAGCGCCGAGCGGTTCCGGGAGAACTTCGCCGGGGATGCTCGCGTCGACGCCCCCGAGATCGTCTGGGAGCGGTCGACGCGCCGCGTGCTCACGCTGTCCGACGTCACGGCGATCAAGATCAACGACACCGATTCTCTGCGTGCAGCGGGCATCGATCCGTCGGAGGTCGCCGACGTGTTCGCGGAGGTCATGTTCGATCAGGTGTTCACGCACAGCTTCGTGCACGCCGACCCGCACCCCGGCAACATCTTCGTGACGCCGGAGCCGGCATCCGCCACCGGCAGGAACTTCCGCCTGACCTTCATCGACTTCGGCATGATGGCCGAGGTGCCGGACAACCTTCGCGACGGCCTGCGCACGCTGCTGATCGCGGTCGCCGGTCGCGACAGCCGCGGGCTCGTCACCGCGGCGCAGGAGATCGGCGTGCTGCTGCCGTCGGCCGACACCGCCGAGCTCGAACGGGCGCTCCGTGCGCTGTTCGCCCGCTTCGGCGGCATGGGCTTCGCCGAGCTGAGCAAGGTCGACCCCCGTGAGTTCACGGACTTCGCCGACGAGTTCGGCGACATGGTGCGCTCGCTGCCGCTGCAGCTGCCCGAGAACATGCTGCTGCTGATCCGCGCGGTGTCGCTGACCTCGGGCATGTGCTCGAGCCTCGATCCCTCGTTCAACGTGTGGGATGCCGCCGAGCCCTACGCCGCACGGCTGCTGCGCGACGAATCGGGCAACCTCATGCAGGACATGGCGCAGCAGGCCATGGAGACCGCCGCCGTCACATACCGCCTGCCCAAGCGCATCGACGCGATCATCACCCGCGTCGACGACGGCAACGTCACGTTCGACACCTCGGCCCTCGAACGCCGCCTCGACCGACTCGAAGGCATCGCGCGCCGCATCGGCTCGGGGGTGCTCTTCGCCGCGATGCTCGTCGGCGGCGCGCTGCTGGTGCCCTCGATCCCGCCGCTCGGCATCACGCTCATCTGCGTCTCGGCACTGCCCCTGCTGCACTCGGTCTTCGGCGGTCGCCGCCAGCCGCGCTGACGGGCCGACCCCGGCCGCAGAATGCCGGCATGGGAGAATTGGTTCCCATGGACACTCCGGACGACACCCCCACCTCACGGACCGACGCTCCGAAGACCAACACCGCCGCAGTCCGACAGGCTGCGAAGGCCACGGAAGCCGCCCAGAAGATCGTCCGCGACATCGCGGCCGTGCCGCCGCGCGGCGTGCACCCCGCGCTCGTGCCAGGGGTCTCGGTCGAAGAGACCGGGCGCACCTATCGCACCGATCCGCTCGTCTTCGGCATCGCCGTCGCGCTGACAGTCGCCTTCATCGCATGGGGAGTCTTCGCGGGCGACAACCTCTCGGGCACGACGTCCACCGTGCTCGCATGGGTCGTCGAGTACTTCGGCTTCTTCTTCACGACGATCGCCACGGTCATCCTCGTCTTCATGCTGTTCATCGGCTTCAGCCGCTACGGACGCATCCCCCTCGGCCGTGACGACGAAGAGCCCGAGTTCTCGATGTTCTCGTGGATCTCGATGCTCTTCGCCGCCGGCATGGGCATCGGGCTCGTCTTCTGGGGCGCCGCCGAGCCGCTCACCTTCTTCGAGAACCCGCCGCCCGGCACCGTCGAGGCCGACACTCTCGAGGCCATGCACACCGCGCAGGCCCAGGTGCTCTACCACTGGGGTCCGCAGGCGTGGGCGTTCTACGCGCTCGTCGGTGGCGCGATCGCCTACGGCGCGTTCCGCCGCGGCCGCACCCCGTTGATCTCGTCGATCTTCGCCCCGCTGCTGGGTGAGGGCCGCACCACGGGCCCGCTCGGCCGCACGATCGACATCTTCTCGATCATCGTCACGCTGTTCGGCACCGCCGCATCACTCGGCCTCGGCGCACTGCAGATCGGCCACGGCGTCGAGATCGTGAGCGGCATCGGCGAGCTCGGCAACGGCGTGCTCATCGCCGCGATCGCCGTGCTCACGGCCTGCTTCATCGCATCTGCCGTATCGGGCGTATCGAAGGGCATCCGCGCGCTCTCCAACATCAACGCGGTCGTCGCGCTGCTGCTCGCCTTCTTCGTGTTCTTCGTCGGTCCGACGCTGCTCATCCTCAACGTCATCCCCTCCGTCGCCGTGCAGTTCCTCGGCGACCTGCCCGAGATGGTCGCCCGCTCGGCATCGCAGGGCGATGAGGCGCAGATGTTCCTGTCGAGCTGGACGATCTTCTACTGGGCGTGGTGGATCTCGTGGTCGCCGTTCGTCGGCATGTTCATCGCCAAGATCTCGCGCGGCCGCACGCTGCGCCAGTTCGTCTCGGTCGTCATCGTCGTGCCCGCCGTGATCTCGCTCGTGTGGTTCGCGATCTTCGGCACGACGGCGATCCAGCAGCAGATGAACGGCGCGAACCTCTCGGTCGATCCGCCGGAGGAAGTGCTCTTCGGCGTGCTCGAGAACCTGCCGTTCCCGCTGATCACCAGCATCGTCCTGATCCTGCTCATCTCGATCTTCTTCATCACCGGAGCCGATTCGGCCTCACTCGTGATGGGCACGCTCTCGCAGCAGGGCCGCCCCGAGCCGTCTCGCTGGGTCGCCGTGGTGTGGGGAGTCCTGGTCGGCGTGATCGCCGCGGTGCTGCTCGTCACCGGCGAAGAGGGCAGCGGTCTGAAATCGCTGCAGAACGTCACGATCATCGCCGCTCTGCCGTTCGCGGTGATCATGGCGTTCATGATGGTCGCGTTCATGAAGGACCTGCGGCGCGACCCGATGATCCTGCGCGAGCGCTATGCCCGCATGGCCGTGCGCCACAGCGTCATGGCCGGTCTCGAGGAGTACGGCGACGACTTCGCCCTCGTGCCGGTCGAGTACGACCACTCGGGAGACGACCTCGCCTGGATCGACGAGGCCGACGTCGACGACAGCCTGGCCGAGGTCTACGCGACGGCCACCGAGGCGATCGACATCATCCCCGCCGACGCCGCCAGCTCCACGGATGCGGATGCGGATGCGGATGCGGATGCGGGTGCCGACCCTGCGGGCCTCGCCGAGCGCCCGTCCTGACTTCGGGTGCGATACCGGCCCCGCACGCGGGATCGGCCTCGGTGCGGGGTCAATCACGCATCCGAAACGGGTGTTTCCGGTGCGAAATTGGCCACCCACGCCGCCGAAGGTGCGAGATTGACCATCCACGCCGTCGGCGGTGCGAAAGTGCCGCGCACGCGGCTTCGCACCGGTGCGGGGTCAATCAAGCATCCGAAACGGCCGCCAGGGGTGCGAAATTGACCAACCGCGCCGCCAGGGATGCGAAACTGACCATCCACGCCGCCGCCGACGGGATCAGCCGAGCATCCAACCCCCGCGCGGCCCGGGGTGTCAGGCCACGGCCGGCGTCTCGGCAGAGTCCGCCTCACCGGGTGCGACGGTCTCGACCGGCACGGCCGCGGCGGCGGTGATCTTCGCCGCCATGCCCGCGAAGATGAAGCCGTGGAACGGCAGCACGCCGAGCCAGTACAGCCGACCAGCGAGCCCTCGGGGGAAGAACACGGCGCGCTGCTCGTAGCGCGACCCGTCGCCGTCGGGCAGCGCGCGCAGTTCGAGCCACGCATCGCCAGGAACCTTCATCTCGGCGCGCAGGCGCAGCAGTCCGCCGCTCGCGGGGGAAGAGTCGGTCTTGCGGCCGGGCTCTTCGACGGCCTCGACGCGCCAGAAGTCGATGGCGTCGCCGACGCGCGCCTCGGCCTTGCTGCGGCGTCCACGGCGAAGGCCCACGCCGCCGACGAGGCGGTCCATCCACCCGCGCACGGCCCACAGGAACTTCGACGAGTACCAGCCGTTCGAGCCGCCGATGCCGATGATCACGCGCCACAGGCCGTCGACCGGTGCCTCGGTGCGCAGCTTGCGCGTGTCGGTGAACACCGTGCGACCGGCCCAGTCGGGGTCGCTCGGCAGCGGATCGCTCGGGGCGCCCGAGACCTCGGCATCCTTCCAGCTCGTCTCGATGGTGTCTGCGGCGTCGCGACCCAGCGCGAGCGAGACCGCCGTGCGATACGGGGTCAGCCCGCCGTCCGGCTGCGGAATGAGGTCGTCGATCGCGTGGTCCTTCACGATGCACTCGTTCTGCAACGACGCGACGAGCGGTCGGGCGATCGACCGTGGAACCGGAGTCACGAGATTGACCCAGTGCGACGCGAGACCGGGGGTCAGCACCGGCAGTGCGGCGATCGCACGCTGACGGAGTCCGGCTTCGAGCGCGTATCCGTTCATCATCTGGCCGTATCGCAGCACGTCGGGTCCGCCGATGTCGACCGCGCGGTTCACGTCGTCGTCGACGCGGGCAGCGCCCAAGAGGTAGTGCAGCACGTCGCGCACGGCGATCGGCTGGATGCGGTTGCGCACCCACTTCGGCGCCGGCATGTAGGGCAGCACATCGGTGAGGTGGCGGATCATCTCGAACGATGCAGACCCCGAGCCGATCACGACGCCCGCCTGCAGCACGAGCGTGGGCACGCCCGACTCGAGGAAGATCTCGCCCACGCGCACGCGGGATCGCAGGTGCGGCGACAGCTTGGCATCCTCGGGGTGCAGCCCGCCGAGGTAGACGATCCGACGCACTCCGGCCTTGGCCGCGGCATCCGCCACCGTGGTGGCCGCTCGTTCGTCGCTCTCTTCGAACCCCTTGCCCGCGGTCATCGAGTGGATCAGGTAGTAGACCACGTCGACATCCTTCATGGCCTCGGCGACGGCTTCGGCGTCGTCGGCCGAGCCCTCGACGATCTCGCAGTCGGGACCCCAGGGGAAGGATGCCGCACGCGCGGCGTCACGGGCCAGTGCGCGCACCCGGTATCCGGCGTTCAGCAGCCGCGGGGTCAGCCGCCCGCCGATGTATCCGGTGGCACCGAGCACCAGCGCGCGAGGTGCCGATCCGTCGTCGCGGGGGAGGGCGCGCAGGGCCTCTTCGTGCCCGGTGGGCTGCGTGAGCTCGGTCATGACTCGAGCGTAGGCGCGAATCCTGAAGTTTTCACTAGGCTGGCGAATCACTAGTTCATCTAGTAATCTTTTCACCGAGGAAGGGGAATCATGTCGACAGCAGCGCAGTACCGCACACGCCGCGATCTCCGATCGCGCCGTCTCGTTCCGATGGACTCCGTCGACGTCGCCCCGCTCTCGGCCCGCGCGGCCGTCGGCCGTTCGACGGGGATCCGACGGGTCCCGGTGGCCCCTGCGCGACCTCCCCTCTGGAAGTCCGCCGGAGTCGCCGGCCTCATCGCGGTCATCGCCGCGGCAACCCTGCCGCTGGCGGCCTCCGCGCTCGACATCCCCCTGTGAGACGACATCACAGCACCCCGACTGCAGACCACCGCTGGTAAGAGAAAGGATCCCCCATGGGACTCGATGACAAGATCAAGAACACCGCGCAGGACCTCGCCGGCAAGGCGAAGGAAGCCGTAGGCAAGGTGACCGACAACGAGAAGCTCGAGGCGGAGGGCCGCGCCGACCAGGCAAAGGCCAACGTCAAGCAGGCTGGCGAGAACGTCAAGGACGCTTTCAACAACTGACGACAGTGACACAGAGCGGGGAGGCGGCGTATGC
>NZ_JAPFGV010000009.1:0-138185 GCF_059803615.1 Microbacterium sp. SWDP-B6
CCCCCCCCATCCCGAGGCATGGAGGTGACGCTGCTGAATCGCGGTCAGTCGCGCCGGGAGCCCGCGGAGGGCGTCGAGGTGCTGACGGCCAACATCACGGATGCCGCCGCGGTCGACGCCGCGCTCGCCGGGCGCGAGTTCGACGTCGTCGCCGACATGATCGCGTTCACGCCTGACCAGGTGCAGCGCGACATCGACCGCTTCGAGGGTCGCACGGGGCAGTACGTCTTCATCAGCTCGGCATCCGCCTATCAGAAGCCCGTCGCCCGCCTGCCGATCACCGAGTCGACGCCGCTGCGCAACCCGTACTGGCAGTACTCGCGAGACAAGATCGCGTGTGAAGATCTGCTCACCGCCGCCTATCGCGACCGCGGCTTCCCGGTCACGGTGCTGCGCCCCTCGCACACCTACGACAAGTGGACGATCCCGGCGTTCGGCGGATGGACGGCGATCGATCGCATCCGCCGTGGCCAGGAGATCATCGTGCACGGCGATGGCACGTCGCTGTGGACCCTCACCCACTCGAGCGACTTCGCCGTCGGATTCGCCGGGCTGCTCGGCAACCCGCTCGCCTACGGCGACACTTTCCAGATCACCAGCGACTTCGTCTACACGTGGAACGAGATCTACTCGATCCTCGGACGCGCGGCCGGGGCCGAGCCGAAGATCCGCTATGCCACAAGCGCGGCGATCGAGGATGCCGCACCGGATCGCGCCGGTCAGCTCTCGGGCGACATGGCGCACTCGGTCGTCTTCGACAACACGAAGATCCGCCGGGTCGTGCCCGACTTCACCCCCGTCATTCCTCTGCACACGGCGGCGCGAGAGATCATCGACTGGCACGACGCGCACCCCGACCTGCAGCGGGTCGACCCTGCCGTGAACGCCCTGTTCGACGGCCTGCTCGGCTGACGCCGGATCAGCCGGCGGCGAGCACGGCGAGCACGTTGCCCGCGGGGTCCTTGAACCAGGCGATATCGGGCCCGCGGTCCGGGCCGCCCCGAAGGATGCCCTTGTCGTCGGTGTCGAACTCCGAATCGTCGTAGATCTTCGTCACGACCCCGCGGCCGTTGAGCTCGTCGACGGCGGCCTCGACGTCATCCACCGGGAAGTTGAGGATCGTGAAGCTCGCGGGCTCGTGGTTCGGTTTGGCGTAGACGAGGATCGACCCGCCCTCGGGCAGGCTGATGTCGAGGAACCCCATGGCGTTGGTGGTGACGTCCATGCCGAGGGTGTCGCCGTAGAAGGAGCGGGCGGCATCGATGTCGTCGACGCTGAATCCGCTGAACGCGTGTGCTGTCTGAAAGGCGGTCATGGGTTCAGCATGCGCCGCTCCCGGCGAGGTGTCCAGACCCTATGGCCGCACCTGGTTCACGAGACCGTCGCCGGCGAGCAGGCGGGTGACGTTGTCGTCGACGAGCCGGGCGGCACCCACCGGCCGGTTGCCGGCGATGTGCGGTGTGATGAGCAGGTTCGGCGCCTCCCAGAGCGGATCGGATGCCGGGAGCGGCTCCGACTTCGCGACGTCGATCGCTGCGGCGCGCAGCTGCCCTGACTCGAGTGCCGCGATCAAGGCGCCCTCGTCGACGGTGGCACCCCGACCCACGTTCACGAACACGGCACCGGGCTTGAGCGCGGCGAACACCTCGGCGTCGAACAGATCGGCGGTCTCGTCGGTGGCGGGCAGGATCGACACCAGCACGTCGGTGTCTGCCAGCACATCGGTCGCATCGGCATCCGCGTGCACGTCGAAGCCCGACCGCTCGCCGGCGGTGCGGGCGATGCCCTGCACCTCGGCCCCGAGTGCGGTGAGCGACGGAGCGAGCGTCGAAGCGATCGATCCGAAGCCCCAGATGGTCACCCGAGCACCGGAGAGCGTGTGCAGCGCCCGGGTCTCGGCAGCACTCTGCTCGTCGATGAACTCGTCGTCCCAGCGGTGCTCGCGCTGGGCGTCGCGCAGGCGGTCGAGTCGGCGCACCGCGCTCAGGATCAGCGCCAGGGCGTGCTCGGCGACCGGACCGTCGTGCAGCGAGCGACCGGAGCAGATGCGCACGTCCGCCGCGAACCCGGCGTTCAGCACCGCGTCGGCTCCCGAGGCCAGAGCCTGCACGAGCTGCAGCCGGGGGAGCACGCGAGCTGCGTGCTGCAGCCACGACGAGGAGTTGTGCCAGACCACCAGCACCTCGGCGTCGCGGTGCTCATCGGGGACGTCCGCGTCGATGTCGTAGACGACGGTCTCGACGTCTGCTGTCAGCGGCAGCGCGATGGTGTTCGGGATCAGGATCTTCATGTGCGTCTCCAGTTCACGGCGGTCAGCGGGGGGGATTCGGTCGACTCGCGCCAGATCACGGTGAGCAGACCGTCGGGTTTCGTCGGCGGCTCTCCACCGCGCACGGCGGCGATGAGGCGATGCATCGAGTAGGCCCCCAGTCTCTCGCGGTCCTGCGAGACGCTCGTCAGCGAGGGCACGAGGAACGCGCTCTGGGGGTGGTCGTCCCACCCGGTGACGGCGACGTCGTCGGGCAGCGTCCATCCGCGCCTGGTCGCCGCGCGGATGGCGCCCGTCGCGATGACGTCGTTCGCCGCGATCACGGCCAGGGGCGGTGCATCCGACGGCAGCGCGTCGACGGCGGCCTCACCGGCGCTGCCGCTCCACTCGTCGCCGAACACCCCCAGTGACTCGAGTCCGAGTCGGGCGATCGTGTCGAGATAGGCGGCGCGGCGGGCTCGCGCCGACGGGAAGTCGTCGGGGCCGGCCAGGTGCACGAATCTCCTGTGGCCCTGCTCGGCGAGTCGCTCGATCATCTCGGCGATCGGACGGGAATCGGTGAACTCGCCGGTCATGTGCATGGCGTCGTCGAACTCGCCCACCGACAGCACGACGGGCCCGCCGCCCCCGTTCGTGTCAGTGAAGGGGAGCGGGGTGAATGCGAGCACCCCCTCGTACTGACCGGAGTCGACGAGCTCGGAGAGGCGCTCGTCGCGGGCCGTCGGGTCCTCGGGCAGGCTCACGACCTCGACGACGTAGCCCTCCTCGCGGGCGGCGGAGATCGCACCCGACAGCAGGGTGAGCGGGTTCATGGTGGCGATCGGCACGACGACCGCGAGTCGCCCGGTGCGGTGCGTGCGCATGGAGCGGGCGGCGAGGTTCGGCCGGTAGTTCAGCTCGGATGCCGCTCGCATCACCCGGTCTCGGGTGGCCTCCGAGATTCCGGCGCGCCCGGTGAAGACGAAGGACACGGTCGACTGCGACACCCCGGCGAGGTGTGCGACGTCATGGCTCGTCGGCCTCTTGTCCACGGCATCCGTCCTTTCCGGGCTTGACGTGACGGGTGTGCCTCTCGATAGTATCTACTACGTCTTAGTAATACGTAGTAACACCTCATTGAGGAGGCAGCGAATGCTCAGGATCGGCATCATCGGCACCGGCGGGATCGCCGACGCGCACATCCGCGGATACCTCGCGTTCCGCGACGAGTGCGAGGTGGTCGCGCTCGCCGACGTGATCCCGGGCAGGGCGCCGCAGAAGGCCGAGTCCTTCGGACTCGCGGATGCGGCGACGTTCGACGATCCGCTCGAGATGATCGCCCACGCGGACCTCGACGTCGTGAGCATCGCGACTCCGCCGTCGACGCACGCGTCGCTGGCGATCGCCGCCCTCGACGCGGGGATCCACGTGCTCGTCGAGAAGCCGATGGCCCCCTCGCTCGAAGAGTGCGACGCGATGCTCGCGGCACAGGAGCGCTCGGGCAGAGTGCTGTCTGTCGTCGCGCAGAACCGGTTCCGTGACGACCTCGCCGCGTTGAAAGACGTCGTCGACTCCGGTCTGCTCGGCTCGATCTCGCACGTGCGCGTCGACTCGGCCTGGTGGCGAGGGCTGCCCTACTACGACCTCTGGTGGCGCGGTACGTGGGAGAAAGAGGGTGGCGGATGCACGCTGAACCACGCCATCCACCACATCGACCTGCTGCTGTGGCTGCTGGGGACTCCGACCGAGATCACCGCCATGCTCGCCAACGCGCAGCACGACAACGCCGAGGTCGAGGATCTCTCGGTCGCGATCTTCCGGTACGACCGCGGCCTCGCCCAGCTGACCAGCTCGGTGGTGCACCACGGCGAGGAGCAGGCGATCGTGATCCAGGGTGCGGATGCGCGGGTGTCGCAGCCGTTCTCCGTCGTCGCAGAGCAGTCCCGGCGCGACGGATTCCCCGAAGAGGGCGGAGCTCCCGACGCCGTGGCGCGCATCGAGGCTCTCGTCGCGGGCCGCACACCGCTCGCGCATCTCGGCCACGAGGGTCAGATCGGCGATCTGATCGCCGCGATCCGCGACAGCCGGCCGCCGATCGCCGGGGGTCAGGACGGCCGCAATGCGGTCGAGGTGGTCACCGCCATCTACAAGGCGGGGTTCGAACGCCAGTTCGTGTCGCTGCCGATCGCCGCGTCCGACCCCTACTACCGAGCCGGGCAGCTGGTCGCGCACGCTCCGCACTTCTTCGAGAAGACCTCGTCGCTGGTGGAGGCGGCATCGTGACCGCATCCTCGTTCCCGGGTGGCACCTCGCTGTCGCATCTCGACGTGTATGCCGATGCCGCGCCCGACGGCATCTGCGGAGGGAGCCCCCACATGCACCTCGTCTCGACCGAGGCCTATGTCGTGATCTCGGGTGAGGGCGCGCTGCAGACGATCGACGCCGACGGAGTCCGTGAGACGACCCTGACTGCCGGGTCGGTCGTGTGGTTCACCCCCGGCACGATCCACCGCGCCGTGAACCGCGGAGACCTGCGCGTGGTCGTGCTCATGAGCAATGCCGGGCTGCCCGAGGCAGGCGATGCCGTGCTGACCTTTCCGTCCGACGTCGTCAGCGACCCCGACGCGTATGCCGCAGCGGTGTCGCTCGGGGACGACGACGGCGAACGCGCAGTACGAGCCGGACGACGACGCGACCTCGCGGTGACGGGGTTCGAGACGCTGCGGGACGCCGTCGCCGCCGGCGACCGCACCGCTCTCACCGCCTTCCACGATGCTGCTGCGGCGCTCGTGCTCGACCGTGCCCGGACATGGCCCGACCTGGTGCGAGAGGGCCCACTGGCTCAGGCCGAGCACTCGCTCGCGCTCGCCGAGGCGGTGGCATCGGGCTCTGTGGCGCATCTGGCCGACGCCCGCGTGCACCGGGCCGCACCCTCGGTGGGAGAGCGCGCATTCGGCATGTGCGGACGCCTGCGCACCTATAGCGTGAACGATGGTGGCGTGAACGATGAGGAGACCCTGCGATGACCCGCACCTACACCTTCGATCCGCTGCCGGAGCCGGTCGTCGGCCCCGGTGAGTTCGTGTTCGCCGCCGTGGGGCTCGACCACGGCCACATCTTCGGCATGGTCGAGCAGCTTCTCGAGGCTGGCGCCACGCTGTCGCTCGTCTACGACGCCGACCCCGCGAAGCTCGCCGACTTCGTCGAGCGGTTCCCGCAGGCGCGGGCGGCCGCCAGCGAGCAGGAGGTGCTCGACGACCCGCACGTGCGACTCGTCGCGAGCGCGTCGATCGCCAATCAGCGGGCTCGGCTCGGTGTCCGCGTCCTCGACGCCGGCAAGGACTTCTTCGCCGACAAGCCCGCGATCACGACGATGGACGACCTCGCCGCGGCCCGCGAGGCCGTCCAGCGCACCGGGCACAAGTTCGCCGTCTACTACGGCGAGCGGGTGCATTCCGAGGCGGCGATCCTCGCCGGCCAGCTGATCGATCAGGGAGCGATCGGAACCGTGCTCCAGGTCGCGTCGTTCGGCCCTCATCGCATCGGCACCGGGCGCCCCGACTGGTTCTACGACCCCGAGCAGTACGGCGGGATCATCTGCGACATCGGCAGCCACAACTTCGAGCAGATGCTCTACTACACCGGCGCGACGGACGGAGAGGTGGTCAGCTCGACGGTCGCCAACTACGCGCATCGCGAGACCCCGGGGCTGCAGGACTTCGGCGATGCACACGTGGTGCTCGACAACGGCACGACCGGCTATGTGCGCGTGGACTGGTTCACCCCGGCAGGACTGGACGTCTTCGGCGATGGGCGCACCGTGCTGCTCGGCACGGACGGGTACATCGAGCTGCGCAAGTACACCGACATCACGACCGACAACGGCGGCGGTCAGGTGCTGCTCGTCAATCAGGACGGGCAGTTCCGGTTCGATGCGACGGGCAGGACGGGGTTCCCGTTCTTCGGCCGGCTGATCCGCGACTGCCTCGACCGCACCGAGCATGCGATGACGCAGCAGCACGCCTTCGCCGCGGCCGAGCTGAGCATCATCGCCCAGCGCGACGCTCGGGTGCTCGCCGGCTGACCGCATCCGCATTCGGCATCCGCATTCGGCATCCGCCTTCGGCATCCGCTGCCTCGCGCGTGGTTCGCAGTACGCGTCCGACGCAGTCGCCACCGGTTCGGGAGGAGTACTGCGCCTCGGGAGGACGGATGCCGTTCACGGCTCCTCCCGAAGCGCAGATCTCCTCCCGAGGCGCACATCTCCTCCCGAGGGGCTGTCCTCCCGAGGGGCAGGTGCGCAGGATCAGTCGACGATCAGAGCAGCCTGGCGCGCAGCGCCGAGCGCCACGTACTCACCGGGTTCCGGCACCTCGACAGGGAGACCCAGGATCTCCGGCGCGACGCGGCGCACGGCCTCCGACTGCGCGCCGCCGCCGATCAGCAGGGCGCGCTCGAGAGGGATGCCGAGGTCGCGCAGCGCGTCGAGGCCCGCGCCCAGTCCGCGCAGCATCCCCTCGACCGCAGCGCGTGCCAGGTTCTGCCTCGTCGTGGATGCCAGTGTCATGCCCGAGAGGGATGCCGTGGCATCCGGCAGGTTGGGTGTGCGCTCGCCCTCGAAGTAGGGGAGCAGCGTGAGTCCGTCCGCGCCCGGCGTGGCCTGCAGAGCGAGATCGCTGAACTCGTGGTGCGTCACACCGAGCAGTGCTGCCGTCACGTCGACGACCCGGGCCGCGTTGAGCGTGGCGACGAGAGGGAGGAAGTTGCCCGAGGCATCGGCGAACCCTGCCACAGTTCCGGTCGCATCGCTCAGCGGGGTGGTGCTGATCGCACACACAGTGCCGGATGTGCCGATCGACACGACCACATCCCCGGGCACGGCGCCGAGTCCGAGTGCGGCAGCGGCGTTGTCTCCGGCTCCGGCGCCGACGCGCCGACCATCGGCATCCGTCGTCCACTCGTCGTGTGCGAGCACCCGGGGCAGGATCGCATCGTGCCCCAGAGCGGCGACCAGCAGCTCACGGTCGTACTCGCCCGTCGACGGATTCCAGTAGCCGGTGCCCGACGCATCCGACCGATCGGTCACGAGCTCGTCGAGCACCGGGTTCTCGGGGCCGAAGCCGCGCAGGCGCCACGTCAGCCAGTCGTGCGGAAGAGCGACCGCGGCCACCCGTGCCGCGTTCTCGGGCTCGTGATCGCGCAGCCAGCGCAGCTTCGTGATCGTGAACGAGGCCACGGGAACGAGCCCGGTGCGCGCGGCCAGCTCGGTTGCCCCGTACTCGGCGATCAGATCCGTCGCCGCGCCGGCGGAGCGCGTGTCGTTCCACAGCAGTGCATCGCGGATGACACGGCCGGATTCGTCGAGCGCCACCAGGCCGTGCTGCTGCCCGCCGATCGACCAGGCCTCGATCTCGTCGAGAGAGCCGGCCTCCGTGATCGCGGCGTTCAGGGCACGCCACCAGGCCTCGGGGTCGACCGACGTCCCGTCAGGGTGCGTCGCTCGACCGGCGCGGACGACCGCTCCGGTCGCCGTGTCGACGACGACGGCCTTGCAGGACTGGGTCGACGAGTCGACCCCGAGAACCAGCGGCATGTCGATCAGCGAGCGCCGAGCAGGTGCTCGGTCGCGAGCTGCTGCAGTCGGACGAAGCCGAAGCCCTTGCCGCCGAAGTAGGAGTTCGCGTCGAAGTCCTCGTATGCCGAGCGGTCGGCGAGGAAGTCGTCGTAGCTCTCTCCGGGGCTGAGGGTCGGCGTCGAGAGCTCGTCGACGCGAGCCGCCGCGAGTGCCTCCTGCACCTCGGGGTCGGCGCGGAACGCCGCAGCGCGCTCCTTCAGGAGCAGGTAGGTGCGCATGTTCGCGGCCGCAGAGTCCCAGACGCCCTTCTCGTCTTCGGTGCGGCTCGGCTTGTAGTCGAAGTGGCGAGGGCCGTCGTAGGCGGGCACTCCGCCGGGGCCGCCGTTCTCGAGCAGGTCGACGAGCGAGAAGGCGTTGTGCAGGTCGCCGTGACCGAAGACGAGGTCCTGGTCGTACTTGATGCCGCGCTGACCGTTGAGATCGATGTGGAAGAGCTTGCCGTGGAAGAGCGCCTGCGCGATGCCGGCGGTGAAGTTGAGTCCGGCCATCTGCTCGTGACCCACCTCGGGGTTCACGCCGACGAGCTCGGGGCGCTCGAGCGAATCGATGAAGGCGATCGCGTGTCCGAGGGTCGGCAGCAGGATGTCGCCGCGCGGCTCGTTGGGCTTCGGCTCGATCGCGAACCGGATGTCGTAGCCCTTGTCGGTGACGTAGTCGCCGAGCAGGTTCACGGCCTCGCGGTAGCGCTCGAGTGCCTGGCGGATGTCCTTCGCGGAGTCGTACTCGGCACCCTCGCGCCCACCCCACATGACGAACGTCTTGGCGCCGAGCTCCGCGCCGAGGTCGAGCTGGCGGAACACCTTGCGCAGGGCGTACCGGCGCACATCGCGGTCGTTCGACGTGAAGCCGCCGTCCTTGAAGATGGGTGCGCTGAACAGGTTGGTGGTGACCATCGGCACGACGAGGCCCGTGTCGTCGAGGGCGCCCTTGAGCCGGTCGATCTGCGTCTGGCGCTCGGCGTCGGTCGATCCGAAGGCGAACAGGTCGTCGTCGTGGAAGGTCAGACCGTAGGCGCCGAGCTCGGCGAGCTTCTCGACGGCGTGCACCACGTCGAGCGCGGGCCGGGTGGGGCCGCCGAAGGGGTCTGCGCCGTTGTAGCCGACGGTCCACAGGCCGAAGGAGAACTTGTCATCGCGGGTGGGGGTGCTCATGGCTGCTCCTGTGCAGGTCATCGAATAAGTTGTGCTTGACAACATATCTCATGACAGGGGGCGCGTCCACCCCCTACAGTGAAGGGATGCCGTCGCAGTCGAGCCCCGCGCTGGGCACCCGCCCCCACAATCTCTCCCTCATCCTGCGGCTCGTGCACGAGAACGGCGCCCAGTCGAGAGCAGCTCTCACCGAGCAGACGGGGCTCAACCGCTCGACGATCGCCGACCTCGTCGCAGAGCTCGTCAGACGGGGGCTCGTCGACGAGCGGGTCCCGGACGTCGCCGGTCGCGTGGGTCGACCGTCGCCGGTCGTGACTGCCTCTGCTCGCATCGTCGCCATCGCGGTGAACCCGGAGGTCGATGCGATCGAGATCGCTGCGGTCGGCCTCGACCGCAGCATCCTCGTGCGCGAACGCCTGCCGAACGAGACGGTGCCGACACCCGGAGTCGTCGCGGCGACGATCGCCGAGCGCATCGCCGCATGGCGCGAGGGGCCGCTCGCCGATACGCGGATCGCGGCCATCGGCGTCGCCGTGCCCGGTCTCGTGCGCGCCTCCGACGGGGTCGTGCGCAACGCGCCGCATCTGGGCTGGACCGACGTGCCGCTCGCCGACCTCGTCTCCGCGGCCACGTCGTCTGCCGCCTTCGTCGACAATGATGCGACGCTCGGGGCCATCGCCGAGCACCGCTACGGCGCCGGCCGCGGCATCGACGACGTCGTCTACCTGAACGGAGGTGCGTCGGGCATCGGCGGCGGCCTGATCGTCAACGGCAAGCCGGTCGCCGGCGCGGGCGGATACGCGGGGGAGTTCGGCCAGAACAGGCCGCGGATCTCTGCAGACGCGGATCGCCGCACCGCCGATGGCGTGCTCGAGGCCGAGGTGAGTCGCCGTCTGCTGCTCGACGCGGTGGGCCTCGATACGGCGGATGACGAGACGCTCGACGCCGAGCTCTCGGAATCCGGATCGGCGGTGGTGGCTGATGAGATCACGCGTCAGGCGCGTGTGCTCGCGGGGGCGCTGGCCAACGCCGTCAACGTGCTCAACCCCGCTCTCGTCGTGCTCGGAGGGTTCCTCGCGACGATCGCCGATCTGAGGGCGACGCAGATCGCGGACGACGTGCGAGCGCTGGCGATGCCGGAGAGCGCGGAGACGCTCGAGATCCGTCCTGCCGCTCTCGGCGCCGACAGGCTGCTGATCGGCGCGGCCGAACTGGCCCTCGCCGACCTGCTCGCGGATCCGGGGGAGCGCAGCTGACCTCGCGAGGCGACTGATCGGATCCGACGCGGAAAGTCGGGTCGCGGCACACCCTCGGATCGCACGATGGTGAGGAAAGGAGGACCTCATGATCGGAACGCTCAACGCACTGGTCGATCTCGTCGAGGCCGACGCCGCAGACGAGATCGACGTCGCCGGGTTCGCTCGTGTCCACGGGACGACGGAGTACCACCTGCGGCGGATGTTCTCGGCTCTGGCCGGGATGCCGCTGTCGGAGTATGTCCGCCGCCGCCGGATGACGCTCGCCGGAGCAGAACTCGCCGCCGGCGCCCCGAACGTGCTCGATGTCGCGGTGAGACACGGCTACGGCTCGAACGAGGCGTTCGGCCGCGCGTTCCGCGCCGTGCACGGGATCAGTCCGGTCGACGCGCGCCGCGACGGGGGTCCTCTCCGCACACAACCCACGCTCCGGTTCCGCCTGAGCGTCGAAGGGAGCACCCAGATGGACGTCACCATCACCACCACCCCCGAGCTCGTGCTCGTCGGCCACGCCGCGCGAGTGCCGCTCATCCACGAGGGCGCGAATCCGCACATCCAGGCGCACATCGCCTCGATCGCACCCGAAGAGCATCTCAGGCTGAAGGCGATGAGCGACGCGGAGCCCGGCGGAATCCTCGCCGTCACCGGTGATGTCGCACCGGACGCGCCGGAGGGGACGGAGCTCACCTATCTGCATGGCGTCTCCGTGTCTGCATCCACCGTGGTTCCCGACGACCTCGACGCCATCCGGGTCGAGGCGGGCGCGTGGGCGGTCTTCTCCGCGTCAGGTCCGTTCCCTGAGACCCTGCAGACCCTCTGGGCGGCCACGGCGACCGAGTGGTTCCCGTCGAACCCCTGGCGGCTGCGCCCTGGTCCGTCGATCGTGCGGTACCTCGAGTTCACCGGCTCGCACGCGTCGTGCGAGCTCTGGCTGGCGGTCGAGCCGGCGTGACGCGACTCGGGTGGGCGGCACGTACTGTCGCGCCGCCCACCCGATGTCTGCGGCCCGTGCGACACTGTGGCGACGGTCGGATGCCGATGCCGCCGTGAGAGGACCCGCGATGGCGCTCGATCCCAAGAAGACCCTCGACGCCTATCGGGCGAAGCGCGGTGAGTTCCGCATCCTCGAGGTGCCCCCGATGCAGTACCTGATGGTCGACGGCGCGGGCGACCCGAACAGCGCCCAGGCGTATCAGGATGCGGTGTCCGCCCTCTTCCCCGTCGCCTACACGCTCAAGTTCGCGAGCAGGGAACAGCTCGGGATCGACACGGTCGTGATGCCTCTCGAGGGGCAGTGGCACGCACCCGACATGGAGTCGTTCACATCGCGCCGCGACAAGTCGGCGTGGGAATGGACGCTCATGATCATGGTGTCGGAGCACGTCACCCGCGAGATGTTCGATCGCGCGGTCGACACGGTCGAGGAGAAGCTCGCGAGGAAGAAGCAGGCATCTCCCGCGCTGCGGTCCGTGCGGCTCGAGACGCTCGACGAGGGACTGTGCGTGCAGACCCTTCACGTCGGCTCATACGACGATGAGGCCCCGGTGCTCGACGAGCTGCACCACCGGTTCATCCCCGAGAACGGTCTGGCCATGACGGGGCTGCACCACGAGGTCTACCTCAGCGATGTCAGGCGCGTCGATCCGTCGAAGCTCCGGACGATCCTGCGCCAGCCCGTGGAGCGCACCGGCTGACGAGTGTCGAGCGCGCTCCGCGCAACCCCTCCGGCGTTCTTCGTGGCGGGGGATATCCTGCTCGGATGACCTCAGCGAAGGGTGCCGCGCGCACCGCGCAGCGATCCGATGCCTTCCGACGGGTGGCGCGGGCAGGTTTCGTCGTGGTCGGTCTCGTGCACATCATCATCGGGGCGATCGCCGTCTCCATCGCCACAGGCGGCGGCGGCGACGCCGACCAGGACGGAGCGATGGAGCAGATCCGCTCGACCCCCGTCGGCGGGCTGGTTCTCGGGCTGGTCGCGGTGGCGCTGGTCGCCCTTGCCGTGTGGCAGATCGCCAGCGGGCTCCTCGCCCGCGGCAAGGAGCCCCGCAAGTGGGGGATGAGGATCAAGCTGATCGGCATCGCGGGCGCGTACCTCGTGATCGCCGGCCTTGCGCTGATCTTCGCCTTCGGAGGGCACGTCGAGTCCGAGACGACGCTGCGCGCCCTCAGCGCGGTGATCCTCGGTGCTCCCGGCGGGATCGTGCTGCTCATCATCATCGGGCTCACCGTGGCGGGTGTGGGTGTCGGGTTCATCGTCATCGGCTTCACCAGGGGCTTCGAGAAGACGATGGATGTTCCGGAGGGGCCCTCGCGGCCCGGGATCATCGCCCTCGGCATCGCGGGCTACATCGCCAAGGGCATCGCGATCACCGTGACTGGCTTGCTGTTCGTCGTCGCGGCGTGGACGCAGGACCCCGAGAAGGCTGCCGGCCTGGATGGAGCCCTGCGGAGTCTGATCGACCTGCCCCAGGGCCGCGCGATCCTCTGGCTCGTCGGGGTCGGACTCGCGATCTACGGCATCTTCTCGATGGTCCGCGCGCGCTTCGCACGGATGTGACGCTGCGCCTCAGCCGTTAGCGGGCTTCTCGCTCCACAGCAGCAGGAACGCGCCGAGGCCGATCATGAGCCCACCTCCGGTGGCGCCCATGGCCTCGACGCGGCGAGGAGATCGACCGAACCACTCACGGGCGCCGCTGGCGAGCAGCACCCAGATCGCATCACAGGCGACACCGATCGCGACGACGATCGCGCCGAGCACGAACAGCTGCATCGGCACCGACCCCGCGTGCAGGTCGACGAACTGCGGGAGGATCGCCAGGAAGAAGGCGATCGACTTGGGGTTGGTGACGCCGACGACGAAACCCTCGACGAGCAGCCGCACGCCTGATCGCCTCGCCACCGGCCCGGTCATCGTGGCCGCGGAGTCCTTGCGATGCCTGATGGCCTGGATGCCGAGGAACACCAGGTAGCCGGCGCCGAGCACCTTCACGATCGTGAAGAGCACGATCGACTGCGCCACCACCGTGCCCACCCCCAGCGCGACGCCGACGACCAGCACGATCGACCCGAGCGCCGTGCCCAGGATGCTGAGGAACCCGCCGAGCCGCCCCAGGGCCATCGCTCTGCCGATCGTGAAGAGCACCGTCGGCCCGGGGATCACGACCATCACGAACGCGGCCACGACGAAGGTCGCAAGGGTCTCGGCGCTGAACATGCTGCGAGCTTAGGGCAGGCCCGCGGAGACCCTCGAAAAGTTTTTTCTCGCGCCCGTCATAAAAACTCCGCATCCAGGTCTGGGTATGTGACAGGCAGCTTCTGCTTCCTGTTCGCACTGGGGACACACACGACTTTTCGGGGACAAGGCATGCGCCTCTCCTGCTCGCCGTACGTGGCGGACGGGATCGGCGCGCCGGGATTGGGACATTCATGAGCATTCGCTCGCACCACCGCACGACGGAGCGGTCATCACGCTCCGGAGTCGCGCCTCGCCGACGGGCGATGACGCGGCTGCTCGGCGTGCTCGCCATCGCCGGCGTGCTCGTCGCCGGCGCGACTCTCGCCCCCAACAGCGGCATCACGGCCGCGGCGACGGTGCCTGGCACTCCTGGCACCCCGCAGCCGGGCACGCCCGTGTACACCGAGAACTTCTCGAACCAGAACGCGTCGCTCCTGCCGATCAGCATCCTGAACTACACGGGTGGCGCGGCCGCGGCCAACTCGACGTACACCGCCTCGACTCAGTACACGCCCGCCGGCAACCAGTGCAACGGATGGGTCATGAGCAGCGTGACCCCGACGGCGCCCGTCACCGATGTCGGCTGCCTCAACAACCCGACCACGACCTGGCCCACGCTTCAGCAGATGGCGGCGGCACTGGGCACAGCGCAAGGGCAGACGGCGGCTCAGGCCGCGACGAACCAGGTGCTCACCTCGTACACCAACGCGACGAACGGCGTCATCGCCGCCGGTACGCAGTTCCGCACGGTCAACACCATCCCCGCGGTCGCCGGACACTACTACGCCGTGTCGGCGTACTTCGCCGCGGTCAACTGCCCCGCCGCCGGTGGTGCGAACCAGCCCAAGGAGACGTTCAGCCTGATCGTCAACGGCAACCCGATCGTGCTCAGCACGGGTCTGAACCCCTGCACGAACAACACCTTCTGGGGCACGCAGACCGCGAAGCTGCAGTCTGCTGCCTATCAGGTGCCCGTCGGAACCACGGCCAACCTCGGCCTGACGCTGTTCAACGCGACCGCCACGGGTTCGGGCAACGACGTCGCCTTCGACCTGCCGCAGATCGTCGATGTGACTCCTCAGCTCGACAAGGCGTTCAGCCCGACGGTGATCACGAACGGCTCGACCTCGAAGATGACGCTCACGGTCACGAACACGAGCGACCTCATGGCCAAGAACGACTGGTTCATCACCGACGCGCTGCCGGTGAACCTCAAGATCGCGGCGGCGCCGAACGTCGGCGGAACCTGCGTCCAGCGCGCCGGTGCGGCCTATGCGGTCACGGCACCCGCAGGCGGAACCTCGGTGTCGGTCACCGGCGGCGACCTCGCCTTGGGCCAGGCCTCGTGCACGATCACGGTCGACGTCACCTCGACGGTCAACGGCACCTACATCAACGGCCCGGCCAACATCACGACGAACCTGAACCCGCCGGCCGACGCCTCGCTCGAGGTCATCCAGCCGTCGATCGACATCGTCAAGAGCATCACCGCCGTGAACGGGGTCGCCGTGACCAGCGACACCGACCCCGACAAGGTGTACACCAAGGTCGGCGACGTCATCACCTACTCCTTCGTGGCGACCAACACGACTCCCAAGGCACCGACCAACACGACACTCAGCACCAACCTGACGAATGTGCGCATCACCGAGGACGCGTTCTCCGGTGTCGGTGACATGAGCGCCCTGACCTGCGTTCCGCCGCAGGGCTCCACGCTCGCCAGCGGCGCCAAGATGACCTGCACGGCCACCTACGTGGTGCAGCAGGGCGACATCGACAACGCACCGCTGACGAACGTCGCACGCGCCACCGGAACTCCGGCCGTCGGCCCCACCGTGACCGACACGGACGACGAGATCATCCCGGCCACATGGACGCCCGAGATCGTGCTCGACAAGACGGCCTCGGTCGTCGACGTCGACCAGGACGGCGTGACCGGGCTCGGCGATCACATCATGTACGCGTTCGACGTCACCAACACCGGCAACGTCACGGTCGCGAACATCACGGTGGTCGACGACCGGCTGACGCAGCGCAACATCACCGTGACGTGCACGCCCACGACCATCGCGCCCACTCAGGTCTCGCACTGCATCGCGAATGCGCCGTACGTCATCGGACAGGCCGATGTCGACGCGAAGAAGGTCATCAACACGGCCTACTCCACGGGAACCGACCCCAAGGGCGGCCCGGTGCGCTCGAACAACGACAGCACCGAGACGCCGATCGAGCCGTTCCGCATCCCGTTGCAGATCGAGAAGGTCGGCGAGGCATCCGCGAACACGTGGGTGCGCATGGACGGCTCCTCGTTCGCCGTGCTCGCCGACGCGAACGGCGAGCCGGGCACCGCGCTGCCGTTCACGATCGACGGCATCGAGACGGGACTGTTCCAGATCGACAGCATCCCCGCCGGCACGTACTGGCTGAGCGAGCTGACGGCACCAGACGGATTCAGCCTGCTCGCAGCGCCGGTGAAGTTCACCATCAACCCCGACCGCACCGTGAGCATCACGGCAGGCGGCGACGCGGCGGTGACCGCCACAGGCCAGATCATCACGGTGCGCGATGTTCCGGCGATGAGCCTTCCGACCACCGGGGGGACGGGCGCGCTGCCCTACATCCTCGCCGGTTCCCTGACCGTGTTCGGCGCGGGCGCGCTGGCCCTCTGGGTCCGCAGACGTAGTGCACGTGCCGACGCCGATGACCCGCAGATCTGATCTGCACTTCTCACCGACCACCATCTGTACACCACCAGGGCGACCTGGCCACCGAGAGAGAGACACAGTGAACACTCCCAACAACGGACGCGGATCCCGCGTCGCGGCAGGTCTGCTCGTCGCAGGCGTCGCCGCGCTGACCCTCGCAGCACCCGCAAGCGCTGCGACACCGAACCTCGTCGACCCGGATGCTGTCGGTTCGCTGACGATCCACAAGTTCGAGGCGCCTGAGACGCCGACCGGCCTGCCGAACGACGGCACCGAGCAGAACGTCGCACTGGCACCGCTGCCCGGCGTGGGCTTCACGGTCTACAAGGTCGACACGATCGATCTGACGAGCAACCAGGGCTGGATCGACGCGAACGATCTCGCCGACCTCGACCCCGACAGCGTCGCCGACATCACCGCTGCCGGCTACACGGCCAGCGCGGTCGGCGGTCAGACGCTGACCGACGCGAACGGCGAGATCGCTCTGGCGAACCTCGACCTGGGTCTGTACTTCGTGGTGGAGACCGCACCGCTGGCGGGCTCGACCGGTGTGGCGCCGTTCCTCGTGACCGTGCCGTTGACCGATCCGGCCGATGACAGCAGCTGGCTGTACGACGTGCACGTCTACCCTAAGAACGCCCTGACCGAGGCGACCAAGACCGTCGAGGACTCGGAAGACGTCAAGCTCGGCGACGAGATCGACTTCACCATCACGGGTGACATCCCCAATGTCGCCGTCATCGACGGCTACAAGATCGTCGACACGCTCGACGACAAGCTCGACTACGTCAGCGCCGCTGTCTCGCTCGTCGACGGAACCCCGCTCGCCGCGGGCGACTACACGATCGTGCACGACGCCGCGACCAACGCGGTCACGGTCGAGTTCACCGCGTCGGGCCTCGCAGTGCTCGCTGCTCACCCCGCGACGCAGGTGCAGGTCGTCGTCACGACCGAGGTCAACACGGTCGGCGAGATCGCCAACACGGCAGTGCTCTACCCGAACGCCGGTTCGTACACGGTTCTGCCCGGTGAGCCCGGCGGACCCACGGTCACCCCTGAGGTCATCACCAAGTGGGGCGACATCACGGTCGAGAAGACGGACAAGGCCGGCGCACCGCTCACCGGCGCCGTGTTCTCGGTGTACCCGACCGAGCAGGACGCGATCGACGGCACCAACGCCATCGCCCTCGCCGGCTCGACGGAGTTCGCGGTCGCCGCTGACGGCACCGTGACCATCTCGGGTCTGCGCTACTCCGACTGGGCGGACAACGCCACGGTGGCAGTGGGCGAAGACGGCTACCAGTCGTACTGGCTCGCCGAGATCGTCGCACCCGACGGATTCGAGCTGCTCGCGGCTCCGATCGAGTTCACCGTCACCGCAGCCACCACGGCCGTGGGCGTCGACCTCGAGGTCGTCAACGTTCCCTCTAACGCCGGCTTCACCCTGCCGCTGACCGGTGGCACCGGCACGACCCTGTTCCTCGCCGGTGGCGTCATGCTGCTCGGTGGAGCGGTCCTCCTAGCCATCCGCAGCCGCCGCAAGGCCGCAGCACAGGCGTAACCCGAAGACCGGCCGTGCGGGGGAGGTGAAGACATTCCTTCCCCCGCACGGCCCACTCGTCTTCACCTTCTTCTTCCCCTTCTTCGATCAGAGAGCGCAGCATGACCCTCATCGACGCGTCCACACCGGATTCTCCGACGCGACCCTCCACGCGTGCCACCGCGCACAAGGCGCGGTGGGGATGGAGCCAGTCGATCGTCATGCTCATCGCGACCATCGGCATCGTGGTGCTCGTCTATCCGACCGCAGCCTCGTGGTTCTCCGCGTGGAGTCACGACACCGATGTCGACGGCTACGTGCAGTCCGTCGAGCAGATTCCCGATGCGGCCGTCGACGAGATGCTCGCCGCGGCCGACGAGTACAACGAGAACCTGCCGACCGGACCGCTGCGTGACCCCTATGCACTCGGCGCTGACGGTCAGCAGACAGCGATCGGGGAGGGCGCGTCGGCATACTTCGACACCCTGAGCGCCGACGGAACAGACACGATGGCACGGATCCGCATTCCGAGCATCCACGTCGACCTGCCGATCTTCCATGGCACCGACGAAGAGACACTGTCGCGCGGGATCGGGCACCTTTACGGATCGTCCCTCCCCGTGGGCGGCTCGGGCACCCACTCGGTGCTCACCGGGCACAACGGCTTCGTGCAGGCAACCCTCTTCGACGACATCGACGAACTCGTCGAGGGCGACATCATCGTCGTCAGCACCCTGGGCCGAGACCTCTACTACGAGGTCGACCAGACGAAGACCGTTCTTCCGAACGATGCCGAGGATCTGCGCCAGGTCGTCGGCAAGGACTACCTGACGCTCGTCACCTGCACGCCCACGGGCGTCAACACCCACCGTCTTCTGGTGCGCGCCGAGCGCATCGACGCTCCCACCGAGGAATCCTCCGTCACCACGATCGCGGATACGACCGACCCGGCGGGATTCCCGTGGTGGGCACTGCTCGTCGTCGGGGTCCCGGTGCTCACTTTCATCGTCGTCATGCCCCGGCGCGGGCGCAAGAACCGCAGCGGCCGACGAGCCACGCATCGTGCCGCTGAATCCGACTCATGACAGTCGACATGACAGTGGACCGCACCGACTCGAACCGAGGAGCTTCCGGTGGGACTGTTCCGAGTCGCCGACCGCGGCGACGATTCGGTCTGTTGTTCGCGAGCATCGTGCTCGTCGGACTCGGGATGTCCTTCCTCTCGGCATCCGTGTTCGCCCCCGATCTCGTGGACAAGGTGACCGGTGACGTCAAGGTCTCGGTGCTGAAGCAGTTCCATCAGATCTTGGCCCCCGACGAGCTGCCGTCGATCCGGCTCGGGGGTGAGGGCGGGATGGTGGAGCTCGACCACTGCGACGGCACGTTCACCGAGATGGTCAGTTATCGGATAGACGACGTGCTTCCGCTCTTCGCCGCCCACAACAACTGCGGAGGCGACGTGATTCTCGGGTGGGATCTCGGTCAGCGCGTCATGGTCGAGGGCTCTGACGTCGTCTACGAGGTCGTCGAGGAGAGGCACACTCCGAAGTGGTCGAACGTCGAGGCGCTCGTCGGCATGACGGGCGAGTTCATGGTGCAGACCTGCTTCTACGGCGAGAACAGGATGCGCTTTCTGTCGCTCGCACCCGTGGGTCCGGCGGGGAGCGTCGACTGATGTGCCTTTCGTCGAAGAAGTCCGGTGGACCCCGTCATGTTTTCCGGTCATATCGGTCTTGTAGGTATGGCCATCGGCCTCGCGTCGGGTTCCCGGCCGACGCCCGCACAGCAGAGATCGACCGCTCCCCGGCCGAACCCTCTCCCCGCGGAATCGACCCCTACGAGGGTCCGAGGGACGAGGCATCCCCACTGCCTCGTCCCTCATTCGTCTCCGGCGCTCCCCGTGAGACGCCGGTCCTGACAGCATCCGGAGCAGCATGACTCTCGGCACGCACATCGATGGTGAAGACGACATCCCGGGTGAACCATCCGATGCTCAGATCATCGAGGCCGTGCGCGGCGGGGACATCGGTGACTTCGCGCTTCTCTGGCGCAGGCACGTCGAATCGGCTCGACGTGCGGCCAGGGCGATCTCGCCGTCGTCGGATCCCGACGATCTCGTGAGCGAGGCCTTCGCGTCGATCCTCCGGGTGACGAAGGCGGGCGGTGGACCGAGCGACGCCTTCCGGCCCTATCTTCTCGCCACGTTGCGCAACACCGCCGCCCGCTGGGCTCGGAACGGGACCGCGCTCTCGATCGACCTGGTGTCAGAGCGCGACCTGTCAGCGGAGGACGGCGACGCCTTCGAGCGCATCGCCGAGCGGTCCAGCATCGCCGCGGTGTTCGGCACGCTGTCGGCGAGGCACCGGACCCTGCTCTGGTATCTCGAGGTCGAGGGGATGAAGCCGAGAGAACTCGCGCCCCTGATGGGAATGACCTCGAACGCGGTCTCCGCCCTGGCCGCACGGGCACGCGACAGCTTCCGTCGAGCCTGGCTGGAGGCGCACATCCACGACCCCTCCCGGTCGGAGGAGTGCCGGTGGTTCTGCGAGCGCGTGGTGGCCAGGCGAGAGCGCTCGATGGGTGCCGGCGACGCGGACCGATTCAGCGAGCACATGAACACGTGCGGCGGATGCCGGATCGTCGCTGCGGAGATCGACACCGTCTCGCAGCGGCTGCGTTCGATCCTGCCCGCGGCACTGCTCGGCGGCGCGGCGGCGGCGATCTACACAGGCGATCGGACGGCAGAGGCCCACGTCATGGGGGCGGCCCCGTCGGTCGGGTCAGCCGGGGCGTTCCGGACGGACGGTGGGGCATCGTTCGGCGCCGGCACTCCTGCCGCCGCGCACGGAGCAGCATCGGCGGTTCCGGCCGGAGGCCTCGCGGCGCTGGCGGCCACCGCTGTCGTCGTCGTCGGCGCTGTCATCTTCACCGGCAGCGTGCTGACTCTGTCCGCCGGGGATTCCGACCGCACCGCACTCCCTTCGTCGTCGTCTGAGGTGACGATCGCGGGTGAGGCCGGTCCGGTTCTCAAAGAGCTGCCCCACCTTGTGGTCCTGCCGCCTGCGGCCGAACCGACGCCCGAGGCGCAGCCGGCACCGGAGCACGAGCCGGCGCCCGCACCGGAGTCGATGTCGGATTCGACGGAGAGCGATCCGCGTGAGAGCTCGGCACGAGTCACGGAGGAGGGCCACCCGCTGGTTCCGGGCAGCGATGGCACTCCGGTTCCCTCGGCAGTCGCGCCCGAGACGACGGGGCCGACCGAGGGCAGCGAGGAGGCATCACCTCCCATCGACGCACCGGAGTTTCCCATCACGAAGTCGATCGCGCAGAACTCCTTGATCCCGGATCTGCTGGAGGGGATCGGCACTCCCGGCGCGATCATCACGGTCGTCGACGAGAACGGTGTCGTGCTGCATAAGGCGATCGTCGATGAGTTCGGCGCGTTCGTGCTCGACGTCTCGGGCGAAGAGACTCACCAGGGCATGACGCTCAGTGTGAGGCAGCAGAACGCCGTGACCGGAGTCACCGAGTGGGCGGAGGACGTCGGGCCGCTGACCTTCGCGACGCCGACCATCGCGCCCGCCGACCCAGACACCTGCCCCGGGGTCTCTCTCGGCGCTGTGAGCTGCCTGCATCTGCGCGCAGAGCCGGATGCGTGGGTCGAGCTGCTCGATGGTCAGGGGCGGTCGCGCATGGTGTGCCTTCCGGCCGCAGCTCGCGACGGGATCGTCATCCGCTCCGGGGCCGATGAGCCGTTCGTCGCCGCCCGATATGTCGACCCGACGACGAAGCGCGCCGGCGTGACCATCCTGCTGCCGGCGGCCATCGAATGAGCGCTCAGTCCGTTGTGCGCGAGTCGGCTGACAGACGGAGCCAGAGCCAGAGCCGAGTGTCGGGCGAATCGAGATCGATCGCCAGCTCGGTGCGCACGACATCGAGCCGGTACCGGACGGTGTTCTGGTGAACGTGCAGCGCATTCGCCGTCTCGCGGACGCTGCCGAGCTGGTCGAGGTAGACGCGCATGGTGCGCGTCAGATCGGTGCCCTGCGCCGCGTCATGTGCGGCGAGGATGCTCGCCGCATCGCCGACCGCGGCGTCGAGACCCTCGATGAGATCGCCGACCTGCAGGATGGCGAGGCGATCGCGCATCTCGTCGAAGGTCGCGACAAGGGCGTGACGGTCTCTGTCATGGCGCGGCGAACTCATGAGCGCGCCGGCGACGGCTCCGGCCTCGCGGTACGAACGAGCGATGCCGTTGATGTCGTTCGCACGCCTGCCGATGCCTGCGATCAGCGCGTTGTCGACGCGGACCATCGCCTGGGTGAAGGTCTCGGCCGCTGCCTGGTGAGGGCCGGGGATGAGCGTCACGACCTGGGAGCCCACGATCGCGCTGTGCGAACCCGGGAACGCGGCGCTGGACACGCTGATCGCCAGATGGAGCACGCGGTGCAATCCACGCACAGCCTCGACCTCGTCGAAGGTGTTCACCCGCAGGCACACGACGGTGCAACCGGCCTCGGGTCGGAGAAGCAGCTGCGAGGCCGCGCCGCGGGCAAGCCGACGGTCCTCGAGAAGCGTTCGGAGAAGCCCGGAGGTGCGCTGGTCGCGGTCGCCCGCGTCCTCGCGTGCGCGCAGCAGATGCTGGGCGACGATCGGCTCCATCTCCTGCAGCAGATCTCGGGTGTGGGCGGCGTGCGACGGGTCGACCTGGATCACCCAGAGAGAGCCGAGCAGTTCTCCGGACGCCCTGACGGCGATCCCGACCCGGCCGAACAGGTCGGTGCTCGAGGGGAAGTGCCGCGCCTCGGTGGCACGGAGCAGCGATCGGTAGCGGGAGTCGGACGTGATCGAGATGTCCTCCTGCAGCAGGAGAGTGGTGCGTCGTCGTGCGTCGTCGATCGGCTGCTCGCTGTGCGTGGAGTACCCCACGACCTGGCCCGCGGAGTCGACGATGCTGACCGCTCCGCCTGCCAGGGTGGCGACCGCGTCGGCAAGACCGAAGAGATCACCCAGTCGCACGCCGGTGACCTGCCCGATCGAGTGAGCACCCAGCAGCGACCGCAGGACGTTCGCGAGCTGCGCCCAGTCTCCCTCGCCGTGGCGGAGCACGGCGAGGGCGGGGTGCTGATCGGTCGACGTCCAGTCCCGAGGATCGTCGTCCATGGGGGCACGCAGCACGAGAGCGGACGCCCCGGCGTCGGCCAGCTCGGCTGTGAGCGCCGTCACGTGACTCGATGCGACGCCGGCACCGAGCACGATCCGGTCGATGTACGCGGGGGCCGGTGTCGACGGATCGTAGAACTCCACTCCGGCGAACGTCCTCGAGTCGAAGCGGGCGCTTCGGGCAGCCGTGAAGAGCCGCCCGCCACTGACCCGCAGCGCGTCTCGCAACGTCGGATCTGCGGGGTGTACCTCCGAGGGTGCCATGGAACCTTCTCTACTCGCCGCGGAGAACTTTCATACGAATCTACATACCGGTCAGATCGCTGGATCGCAAGGCTGGTAGTGAGAAATCGAAAGGGAACCCAGTGAACAACCCGCCCGTTGCTCCTGACTCGATGCGCGCCCCCGGGGCCATGCCGTGAGCGCCTCGACTGTGCGCGAGCGGCGCATGCGGACCGCCTCCGAGGTGAGCGACGACGAACTCGTGCTCGCCACCCGCGCGGGGGACAGCAGGGCGTTCGGCGTGCTCTGGGATCGTCATTCGCCGGCCGCACTTCGCGCCGCGCGTTCGATCACGAGCTCCATCGATCCGGAGGACCTCGTCAGCGAGGCATTCGCCAAGACTTTCAGCGCGATCCGCAACGGCGGCGGTCCGACCGACGCCTTCCGGCCCTACATCTTCGCTGCCGTGCGCAGTGCCGCGGCCACCTGGGGAGGCAAGCAGAAGGACGTCGTCGCACTCGAGTACATCGACGAGCTGCCGGTCGAGCACGCCGACGACTCGCTCGACCTGCTGTCGGACAAGGCGCTGCTGACAGCGGCGTTCAAGGATCTCCCCGAGCGATGGCGCACCCTGCTCTGGTACCTCGAGGTCGAGGGCATGAAGCCGCGAGAGATCGCACCGCTCATGGGAATGACCCCGAACGCCGTCTCGGTGCTGGCAGCGCGGGCGAGGGAGGGGTTCAAGCTCGCATGGCTGCAGGCGCACATCACAGAACCCGGACGCGACCCTGAATGCCGGTGGGCGTGTGAGCGCATCGTGGCGCAGGGACGGAAGCGCCATGTGGCGCGCGCCGACCGCGCGCGCTTCGACGCGCACCTCGAACGCTGCCCACGATGCACGATGGCCAGTGCCGAGATCGAGCGGGCTTCGTCGAAGCTGCGGGCCGTGCTGCTGCCCGTGGTCATCGGCGGACCTGCGGCGGCAGCCTATTCGGCCGGATCTCCGGCGCCCGCCATGGCGGCTTCGATGACGGGCTGGATGCCCCGAGGAAGGTCGCAGTGGCTCGTGGTCGGCGGATCTGTCGCCGCGGCGACGGCGGTCGTCGCGGTCGCGGCGGTCGCCACGCAGCTGGCGCCGGTCGGATCCCCGGATGCCGACGAGTCGTCCGCACTCGTCGTCGCATCGCCGGCTCCGATCGAATCGCCCGCATCGGCTGTGGCTCCGGCACCGGTCGATTCCCCGGCACCGGTCGCATCTCCGGAACCGACCGAACCTCCGATCGAGGCGGAGCCTCCTGTCGAACCGCAGCCGCCCGCGTCGGTCCCTGAGGCGCAGCCCGATCGCGAGGCCGTCGAGGACCCGATCGCCGTGCCCCCGGCGCCCGCGGACACCACCGAGCCTTCGACACCGGGGGACGTGCGCACCCCACCCCCGGTACGACCGCCGTCGGCCCCCGCGCAACACCCTCCGGTCGTCGAGCCTCCCGTCGTGGACCCGCCGGTGGTGGACCCTCCGGTGGTGGACCCTCCCGTCGATCCGCCCGTGACGATCTCCTGGAGCATCCTGCCGACCACGGCCGTTCCGCCGGTGATCACCGGCACCGGGACGCCGGGTGCAGCCGTCGAGATCGTCGATGAGACGGGCCGCGTGATCGCCACGACGGTCGTCACTGCGGACGGAACGTTCTCGGTTCGTCCCGACGTCGAGTTCCTTCATCAGGGCATCTCGATCTCGATGCGGCAGACCTCGCCGACCACAGGCGAGCAGACGGCGAGCGAGCCGACCGGACCGGTGTACTTCCCCGTCCCGGGACTTGCTGAGGACTCGGACGGGGTCATCTCGCGCACGGATTCCGACGGCGACGGGAGGCGCGATGACCTCGCGCTCGATGTTCGGGGCATCGCCGGGTCGACGGCATCCGTATCCGTCGACGGGGGTCCTGCGTCGACCGTGGTGCTCACGGGCGCGTCGACCATCGTGTCGTTCGTCGATATCCGGCCGGGACTCCATCGGGTCACGCTGCGCTATGTCGACCCGGCGACGGGGACGTTCGGGTTCGCAGATACCGACCACATCCTCGTGGTGCCCTGACCGACTCCTCTGCGCGAAGGGGCGCCCCGCAGGGTGCGCCAGATGAGAAGCTAGAAGGATGAGCCTTTCCCGCGAATCCGACGTGATCGCCCCATCGGGAGGTGGCGCTCTGACCGATGCGGAGGTGCGGCGCCTCCGTGAGGACTTCCCGATCCTGCGCGCCGAGGTCAACGGACATCCCCTGACGTATCTGGATTCGGGTGCCACCTCGCAGCGTCCGTTCGCCGTGCTCGACGCCGAACGCGAGTTCGCTTCGACGCTGAACGCCGCCGTGCATCGCGGCGCACACACCCTCGCCGCTGAGGCGACGGAGGTGTTCGAGGATGCCCGTGCGACCGTGGCGCGGTTCGTGGGCGCCGACGAGGGCGAGATCGTGTGGACGTCGAACGCCACCGAGGCGCTCAACCTCGTCGCCTATTCGATCTCGAACGCGTCGCTGGGACGCGGGGGAGCGGCTGCCGAGCGTCTTCGGCTGCGTGCGGGCGACGAGATCGTCACCACCGAGATGGAGCACCACGCGAATCTCATCCCGTGGCAGGAGCTCGCGGCACGTACGGGGGCGACCCTGCGGGTGATCCCGCTCGACGACGACGGGGCCCTCCGACTCGATGCCGCCGCCGACCTCATCACCGAACGCACGAAGCTCGTCGCGTTCACACACGTGTCGAACGTGCTCGGCGTGATCAACCCCGTCGAGCAACTCGTCGCCCTGGCCCGCGCGGTCGGCGCGATGGTCGTGCTCGACGCCTGCCAGTCGGCTCCTCATCTGCCGCTCGACGTGCGCGCGCTCGATGTCGACTTCGCTGTGCTGTCGGGTCACAAGATGCTCGGCCCCACCGGCATCGGCGCGCTCTACGGTCGGCGCGAGCTGCTCGAAGCCATGCCGCCGTTCCTCACGGGCGGTTCGATGATCACGACGGTCACCACCACGGAGGCCGCCTATCTGCCGCCGCCCCAGCGCTTCGAGGCCGGCACCCAGCGGGTCTCGCAGGCGGTCGCGCTCGCCGCGGCGATCGACTACCTGACCGCGGTGGGCATGCCGCGCATCGCCGCGCACGAGGCAGCCTTCGGCAGACGACTCGTCGAGGGGCTCACAGCGATCGACGGGGTTCGCGTGCTCGGCGCCGACATCGACCTGCCGCGCGTCGGGCTCGCGAGCTTCGACGTGGACGGCATCCACTCGCACGACGTGGGCCAGTTCCTCGACGATCGCGGCATCGCCGTGCGGGTGGGGCACCACTGCGCGCAGCCGCTGCATCGTCGTCTCGGCATCACGTCGTCGACGAGGGCCAGCACCTATCTGTACACGACCCAGGCCGAGATCGATGCAGTGCTCGACGGCGTCCAGGGCGCGATCGACTTCTTCCGGAGGGGCGCATGAGCGACCTGCAGAACCTGTATCAGGAACTCATCCTCGACCACTCCCGCACCCCGCACGGGTTCGGGCTGCGCGGCGAGATCGCCGCGCAGTCGCACCAGGTGAATCCGACCTGCGGTGACGAGGTCACCCTGCAGGTGCATCGCGCCGACGACGGCAGCATCGAGGCGCTCGCGTGGGAGGGCCACGGTTGCGCCATCTCGCAGGCCTCCGCGTCCCTGCTCGCCGAACTCGCCGAGGGGCTCACGGTCGACGAGCTCGAGATCCGCATCGCCGCGTTCCGCGAGGCGATGCGCTCGCGAGGCAAGATCGAACCGGATGAGGAGCTGCTCGGCGACGCCGCCGCCCTCGGGGGCGTCTCGCGCTATGTGGCGCGAGTGAAATGCGCCATGCTGGCGTGGGTCGCCGTGGAGGACGCACTCCACAAGGCATGAGCCTCGGCGCCATGCGGTGCAGGATGGACTCATGCCTCTTGACCTGACCCCGCTCAGCGCAGACCACTTCGACGACTGGCTCGAGGCCACCAGAGCGCGGCTCGTGACGCTTCGGCAGGAGTCGGGGATGTTCGTCGGCGAGGACGCGGGCTCGCACGTCGATGCCGTCCTGGGTGACCTGCTCTCGGCCGGCCACGAGACCGAGACCTCGCTCATCCTCACGATCGATGAAGAGGGCACCCGCATCGGCACGGTGTGGCTCGCCGCGAACAGCGGGGTGCTGATCATCGTCGATCTCGCGTTCGCGATCGATCCGACCGCGCGACAGCTCGACGAGCTGCTCGACGAGCTCCGGTCTTTGGCACGCAGGCAGCACGTCGGTCGCCTCAGCATCGCGTTGCACTCCTCCGACATCGCGGGCAGAGCCTTCGTCGAGGGACGAGGCTTCGAGGTCGCGTCGATCCAGATGCTTCTCGAACCTCTCCCGTCTCGCGCGTCCGGTGGCCTTGTCGTGACACCGATGACGCCAGAGCGATTCACGAGCTTCGCCGCGGCATCCGAAGCGGCCTTCGCCGAGGATCTGGTGTCTTCCGGCCGGTATTCGGCAGAGGATGCGGTGGTCGAGTCGCACCGGCAGATGGAGCTCGAACTTCCCGAGGGCATCGATTCGGAGGGGCAGGAGCTCTTCACGGCCCACGTCGACGGCGCCGAGGTCGGGGTGCTGTGGATCGGGGTGCGCCGCCGGGGTGGGCGTCCGCATGCGTTCATCCTCGACATCGAGATCGCGTCCGAGCAACGTCGCAAGGGCTACGGTCGCGACCTCATGCTCGCGGCTGAGCATGAGGCGGCACGGCTGGGAGCAGACTCGATCGGGCTGCATGTCTTCGGCTTCAACACCTCGGCGATCACGCTCTACGAGAGCCTCGGCTACCGCCGGATCGAGGAGCGGTTCCTGCTCACGGTGTGATCGGCGACACGCGGCGTCATGGGGGAATAGCAGGGCCGCGCACACGTTGGCCCGAGCATGACTACTCTCGGAATCATCGGTGCAGGACACATCGGCAGCCAGGTCGCACGCGTCGCCGTGGCCAACGGCTATGACGTCGTGATCGCGAACTCGCGCGGACCGGAGACCCTCGCGGGCCTCGTCGCGGAGCTGGGCGATCGGGCGACGGCCGCGACTGCTGCCGACGCCGCCGCCGCGGGCGACGTCGTGGTCGTCACGGTGCCGCTCGGCAAGATCGACCAGCTGCCCGTCGAGCAGCTCGCCGGCAAGATCGTGCTCGACACGAACAACTACTACTTCGAGCGCGACGGGCACATCGACGCCCTCGACCGGGGCGAGACGACCACGTCGGAGCTTCTGCAGGCGCAGCTGCCGACCTCGCGCATCGCGAAGGCGTTCAACCACATCTACGCCGCCGACATCACGACCGACGGGTCGCCGGCGGGCACGCCCGATCGACGCGCGCTCGCCACGGCCGGTGATGATGCCGAGGCCGTCGCCTTCGTCACCCGCTTCTACGATGAGGCCGGCTTCGACACGGTCAACGTCGGATCCCTCAGCGAGTCCTGGCGCGTGGAGCGCGGCCGGCCGGCGTACGTCGTGCGACAGAACGCCGACGAGCTGACGGCGAACCTCGCGATCGCCAACCGTCTGCCCTGACGTGAGGGGAGAGGGGAGGGATGCCGGCGGCATCTGCTCCCCTCTCATGTCAGCCGTCCGACGAGGCACGGAACGGTAACATATGCGTTCCGTTGGGATACCAAACTTGTCGGACGGATCGGCGAGTGCGATAATTCCGGCATGGTGGGGGTGGGGACTACCGGCGAACTCGAGTCGGTGAGGGTGACGCGCGTTCTGCGCGACGACATCGTGCTCGGTCGACGCGCCCCCGGATCCCGGCTCATCGAACGCGACATCGCTGCGGAGCTCAACGTGTCGAGGCTGCCCGTGCGCGAGGCGATCCGCACGCTCGTCGGCGAGGGAGTGGTCGTCGCCCGACCACGCAGTTGGGCAGTGGTGCGGGAGTTCACGCATGATGACATCCGGGACTTCGGAGAGGTCCGAGAGGCGATCGAGACGCTGATCTTCGTCTTCGCCGCTGAGCGCCACACCGACGAGGGGATCGCGCGGCTTCGGGCGGCCTACGAGCGCGAGTTCGCCGCCGCATCCGCCGACGAGGTCGAAGCCGCCCGCATAGCGGCGGGCGAGTTCCACGAGATCGCCGCCGAGCTCGCCGGCAACGAGATGCTCGGCGAACTCATCGCCGTCTTCGTCACGCGCCTGCGCTGGCTGTTCGGACAGCACGACGATCTGCTCGGAATGGCCGAGGAGCACCGCCTCATTCTCGACGCTGTCGCAGCGCGTGACACCGACACCCTCCGCTGGATGATCCCCCGGCACCTCGCCAGCGGTCAGGAAGCCGCAGAACGGCGCCTGAGCGATCAGGCGTACTCGATCTGAGCGTCCGGTCTGTCCCGCCCCGCGCTGAGCGCGCAGTGGTCTGGAGAGTGCTTCCCGGCGAGGATATATTGGCCGTACGGAATCGTTCCGGAAGTCGTCGTGTCCTGGGGAGCGATATGAGAGGCGTCGCCGTCGTCGCCGGTGGGCTGCTGCTCCTCGGTGGAACGGTGCTCATCGCGGTTGCCGATCAGCAGCGCGTGGATGCACTCGCCGAGGCGAGGGCTGCCGTCGTGCAGGCCGAAGAGCGGCTCGACGCCGCTCACGAGGTGAACTTGCGCCTCGCAGGGCAGCTGACCACGCTGCGCACGGCCATCGCCGAACAGGAGACGCTCCTCTCCGAGACCTCGGGTCTGCTGCCATGAGGGGAACTCTGTGATCCGACGGGTCCTCTCTGTCGCCATGGTCGCCGCGCTGATGCTGGGTGCGGGCGTCGTCGCTCGCGCCGTCGCTCTCGACGAGGACAGGGCGACCGTGATCGCCGAGCTGCAGTCGCTTGCAGAGTCGACTCGCACGGCGCAGATGCGCACCGACCATCTCGAAGGGTCGATCGCGATCGCCGAGAAGGACACCGCTGCGCGCGCCGCCGTGCTCGAGGTACGGCCGGCGTTCGTCACTGAGATCACCGCGCTGAGAGTGGCGATGGAGGGAGCAGACGGCAAGATCGACACCTCGGCGCACCGGGCGGCCGCGATGTCAGCGCAGGAGTCCGTCCTCGCCGAGCGGAAGAACCCGGCCACGGTCATCGCCGCCACCGCCACCGTGCATGCGCTCATCGACAGGGTGGGGCAGGACATCGGCAGCTGGGAGGCGGCGCAGTACGCGGCGCCGTCGGGCCCGGCCTGGTCGTCGAGCGGGCCGGATGGATTCGCGCGGGTGCGCGCCGCCCTCGACCGGGTCGGAGGAGGGGGCGTCGGCCTCTACGAATCGGCTTCATGTGCGGGAGGCACCGCGCCGGCGTGCGCGAACAGCAGCGGCTACATCAAGTACCGTGCCGACATCGTGGACTGGAGCGTCGACCGGCTGAACTGGGCGATGGCGCACGAGCTGGCCCACATCTATCAGTTCCGGGTCTGGGGCGCCCTGACCTCGTCGGACTTGTACTACTCGTCCTTCGGCGGCGACCCCGAGTTCCTCGCCAACTGCATGGCGGTCGTGCGCGGCTACCCCGGGTCCATCGGGTGCGACAGCGAGCAGCAGTCGTGGGCGTCGGGGATCTGGGTCGGCGCGGTCCGCTGAGTCAGGCGATCGGGGTGGTCGTGTCGATGGCCTCGCGCAGAGGGCCCCGCATGACCCGCCAGTAGCCCGTCGGTGCGAGGCGTGCGAGAACATCGATCAGCCGCGCCTCCCTGCCGACCATCGTCCGCGCGCGGCGACGCTCTGTCGCCTGCACGATCAGCGCGGCGGCATCCGTCGGCTCGGTGTGATACATCGCAGCCTGCGCCGCCGCGGCGCGCGCGGCGACCGCCGGATCGATCGCGGCCGCATATCTTCCGTGCAGGATGATGCCCGTGCGCACGCCGGCGGGGTAGACCGCACCGACCGTCACCGAGGTGCCCTCGAGTTCGTGTCGCAGCGCCTCGGAGAACCCCCGCACCGCGAATTTGCTCAGGGAGTACGGGATGCGTCCGGCGGGCGCGGCCAGCGCGTACACGCTCGCGAGGTGCGAGATGTGCGCAGCGGGTGCCGCACGCAGGGCGGGCAGCAGCGCCTTCGTGATCGACACCGTTCCCCAGAGGTTCACATCGGTCAGCCAGCGCATCTCCTCCATGGTCAGCTGTTCGAGATCTCCGAGCATCGACGAGCCCGCGCACGTGATCAGAGCGTTCACGCGCGGATGCGCTGCGGTGATCTCGTCGGCCGCGGCGAAGACGGCGTCGTCGTCGCGCAGATCGACGACGTGCGTGGTGACGGTGGAACCGCCGAGTTCGGCGGCGAGGGCCGCGAGCCCCTCGGCGTTGTGGTCGATGAGCGCCAGATGCACGCGCCGGCGCGCGAGCAGGCGGGCGATGTCGGCGCCCATCCCACTCGCAGCGCCGGTGATGACCGTCGTGCTTCCCGTGAGCGTGAGACGCTTCATTGCACCCCTCCTGGCGGCGATCCGAGCAGCAGCCGGTCGCGGAGCAGGTCGCGGAGACCCGATTCCGATCCATTCTGGCCCACTGCAACCGAGAGCGATACCGGTACGCTCGAAGCAAGGAGGTAGCGGTGGGACGAACTGCAGATGCCATCGCAGAAGGCGTCGCGATCGCGACCGCTGCGGCGCGCCTCGCCGTGAAGAATCACATCCTCATCGGCACGATCGCCGAGAACGGCGTCTTCGACACGGACAAGTACATCGCCGATGCGCGCGAAGCGCTGCGGGCGATGGCTGAGGAGTCCGAAGAGGTCGAGCGCAACATGACCGAGTTGCGTAAGCGCGCTCGCGGGCGCCACTCAGACCCCTCGGGAACCCACGACTACCGTGACCGCGATGTGCGCAACCTGCGTCGGCGGGCCAAGCAGTCGCACGGGGTCGCGACCAAGCTGCGCGACATGATGGAGGACGAGGCCGCGTTGCGCGTCATCGTCGAAGAGGCCCGCGAGGGCGCCTGGGCCGATGTGCGGCACAACCTCGATCGTCGACTGCGTGTCGAGGGCATGCGGCCCGATCAGGATCCCGATTACGAACGGATGCGCGAGGCGCGGATGCAGGCGCTGCGCCTCGTCGATCTGCAGGCGCTGTCGTCTCTGCAGCGCGCGAAGGCCAAGCGCAAGAAGAAGCAGAACACGCCCGACAGTGACGAGTGAGCCCTCGTTTCGCTTTCGTGTCGCGTCTGTTGTAGGCTGTTCTACGGCCCGCTGAGCGGTCCAGGAGCGCCCGTAGCTCAATGGATAGAGCATCTGACTACGGATCAGAAGGTTAGGGGTTCGAGTCCCTTCGGGCGCACATCAGCTGAAACCCCCGTCGCGAAAGCGGCGGGGGTTTTGCGTTGCCTGCCGGGCGAGAGCGCTCGGGTCAGTCCCGACGCCACATCTCGCCGAGGGTGGACGTGCGGGGGAGAAGGCGCGGTTCCAGGGTCACGCTCCGTGCCCGAGCCCCCGGGTGTGCGATGCGCTCCAGCAGAAGGTCGGCGGCGACGGCACCCATCTCCTCACCGGGCTGGCTCACGGTGCTGATCGGGATCGCGCTCTCGGATGCGAAGTGGTTGTTGTCGTAGCCCGTGATCGCGATGTCGCCCGGCACCGAGAATCCGGGCACCTCGTTGAGGATCTGGATCAGTCCGATCGCCACGAGGTCGGATGCCGCGACGATGGCGTCATAGGTTCCCGCGCCGCGTGTGAGGATCTGCCGACCGGCATCCCGTCCGTGGCGGATGTTGACGCCCCGGGTCTCGAGGATCTCGATGGTCGCCTCGGGGTGGGCGGCCGTCGCCTGCTCCGCCCCTTCCCAGCGCTGGTTGACCGCTGTCAGGAAACGAGGGCCGCCGACGAACAGCAGCCGCCGGCGCCCGAGGGCGATCAGGTGCGACGCGGCCAGTGCGCCTCCGTGGCGCTCGTCCACGGTGACTCCGGGGTAGGCGAGCGAGGGTGACTCGAAGTTGACCAGGACGGTCGGGGTGGTGCGGTTCTCCGGATGCGGCGACTTCGCGAGCGCCGTGTCGAGAGGGGCGAGGATGATGCCGGCCACCCGCGAACGATCGAGGAGCTCGAGGTTGTGCACCTCGCGGTCGGGGTCGACATCGGAGTTGACGATGAGGACGTCCATCTTGTGGCGGCGCAGCGCACGCTCGGCTCCACGGGCGATGTCGACGAAGAACGAGTTGCCGAGGTCGGCGAGCACCAGGCCGACCGACGTGCTGTTGCCCGCGGCGAGCGAACGTGCGGCGTCGTTGCGGACGAACCCGAGCTCGGCGATGGAGGAGAGCACTTTGCGACGCGTCGCTTCGCGCACCTTCTCGGGGTTGTTGAGGGTGTTCGAGACCGTGCCGAGCGCGACACCGGCGTGGGCCGCGACGTCCGCCATGCTGGGCTTCGATCGCCCGGAAGGGGGAGTGTCGGTCACGTCTTCCTCCTCGGCATCCTCGCCATGACCTGGCTCTTCAACTCTAGAGCATGTCAATTCATGAAGCGCTTCATTTCTGATCGGTAACGGTCTTGACAGTCTCTTTTTCTGTATGGCATGGTGTGAATGAAGCGCTTCAAAAGAGGCGTCGCTCTTCAAGGAGGAACAGTGACCACAGCAACGAGGCGCGCCCGTCGCCTTGCCCCCGCAATCGCGCTCATCGGTGTCGGTGCACTCGCGCTCTCGGCCTGCTCGGGCAGCTCCGGAGGATCCGGATCGGAATCCGGCGCCGGAGACGGAGAGTTCACCTACCTCGGCCAGACCGAGAACACCACGATCATCACCACGCTGGAGACCCTCGCGGGCGACCAGTGCAAGGCCGCAGCCGACGCCGCTCCGCTGAAGTCCGACGACATCTCGGGCACCCAGTGGGACCAGCAGCTCCAGCTGCTCGCCAGCCAGGATGGTCTGTCCGACATGCAGATGGCCGCGGGAACTCCTGCGCTCATGTCGGAGTTCATCGACGGCGGCAAGGTGCTCGACCTCTCGAAGGCTCTCGACGATCTGGGCGTCTCGGATCGTCTGGTTCCCGCGGCCGAGTCGACCGTCAAGGCGCTCTACGGCGATGGTGCGCTCTATGCGCTGCCGACGGAGTTCAACATCGAGGGCTTCTGGTACAACAAGGAGCTCCTCGAGGCGAATGACGTCGAGGTGCCCGAGACCTGGGACGACCTCGTCGAGGCTGCGTCCACGCTCAGCGACGCGGGCGTGCAGCCGTTCGCCACCGCCGGGAAGGACGGCTGGCCGGTCACCCGACTGGTCGGCGACTACATCTTCCGCACGCTCGGCCCCGATGCCCTGCAGAAGGTCGCCGACGGCGACGCCAAGCTGACCGACCCCGAGTACGTCGAAGCGGCCGACGCGGTCGCCGAGCTCGGCAAGGCCGGGTACTTCGGCGACGCGGTCGGCTCGATCGACTACAACGCCTCGATGAACCTGTTCCTGTCGGGCAAGGCCGCGTTCTACTACATGGGCAGCTGGGTCCTCGCGAACTTCAACGATGAGGCGCAGAACCAGATCGGCGCCGACAACATCGGCTTCGCGCGGTTCCCCGAGGTCGAGGGCGGCGCAGGCAGCATCGACCAGATCCCGGCCAATGTCGGCATCCCGGTGATGTTCGCCGAGAAGAACTACGACGACGAGTCGGCCGCCTGGCTGAAGTGCATCGCCGAGGGCTACGGCGACACCGCGCTCAACGACAGCGGAGTGGTCTCGGGCTTCGTGGTCGATAACCCGCCGGCCGACCTGCCCCCGACGACCCAGATGGTGCAGGAGGAGATCGCGAACGCTCCGTCCAGCGTGCTCTGGTTCGAAGCGCTCTTCACGCCCAAGGCCACCGGCATCAGCCAGAACAACGGTGCAGGCCTCGCCAACGGCAGCCTCTCCGGCGAAGAGTTCATGAAGCTCGTCCAGGCAGCCAACGACGAAGGCTGACCCACTCCCGGGGCGGGCGCCGCTCGCCCCGGGACCGTCGTCGTCGCATCAGGAGATCCACCATGCACAAAGTCCTCGGTGACAAGCGCGCCATCTTGGTCCTTCTCGGACCCGCGCTGCTCGTCTACTCGCTCGTCATGCTCGTCCCGATCGTGTGGTCGCTGTTCTACACGGTGCAGGACGGCAACCCCATCACCGGCTTCACCTTCAACGGGTTCGCCAACTTCACGAAGTTCTTCCAGGACCCGGCCGCCTGGGACGCGATCTTCTTCACGCTGAAGTACGCCCTCATCCTCACGGCGCTGCAGGTGATCGTGGGGTACCTGCTCTCCCTGATGTACGTGTTCTGGCTCCGCAAGGGGTCGGGCATCATCCGCACGATCGTGTTCTTCCCCGTGGTGCTGCCCACGGTGGCGGTCGCACTCCTGTTCCAGCGCCTGTTCGAGGCGGCGCCGACCGTCGGTCCGGTGAACTCGTTCCTCGGCATCCTCGGCGTGCAGAACCTCGACTGGTTCGGCACCCCCGACGCATCGTTCTGGGTCATCATCGCGATGGACCTCTGGAGGTCCATGGGTTTCTATGCCGTGCTTCTCTACGCCGGCCTCGTCGACATCCCCGATGAGCTCATCGAATCGGCACGCATCGACGGCGCATCCGGATGGAAGCTCATCCGCACGATCATCCTTCCGCTGTCGCTGCCCGTGCTGCTGTCGTCGATCATCTTCAGCATCAACGGCACGCTCAAGGTGTTCGACACCGTCGTCGCCTTGACCAACGGCGGGCCGGGCAACGCGACCACACCGCTGACCCTGTACATGTTCCGCACCTCGTTCGCCTACGGCGACTACGGGTACGGCAGCACCATCGCCCTCATGCTGACGATCCTGTGCCTGCTGTTCACGGTCTTCATCTTCCGCTCCACCCGCCGCGATCTGACGAAGGACTGAACCAGTGAGTGCGACAACCGCCATCGTCACGGGCACGCCGCTGCCCACCCGCCGCGACGTCGACCCGAACCGCCGGGGAGCCCGCGACTTCTTGCGCCGCCTTCCGATCCGGCTGCTCATCGCCGTGCTGCTCATCGTCGAGATCTACCCGATCCTGTGGATGATCCTCGGGTCGTTCAAGACGCAGAACGAGTTCCTCAACGAGCCGTTCTGGGCCCTGCCGCAGTCGTGGGACATCGTGAACTACATCGAGGTGTTCACCACGGGTGAGTTCGGCAAGTACATCGTCAACAGCGTGATCGCGGTGTTCCCGTCGCTGGCGATCATCCTCGTCTTCGGCACGGCCGCCGGTTTCGCGCTCGAGGTGATGGTGTGGAAGGGCCGCGGCACCGTCCTGCTGCTGTTCCTCGCGGGCATCATGGTGCCCGCGCAGATGATCCTGCTGCCGCTGTTCACGATCTACTTCCGCACGAACATGACCGGCACGCTGTGGCCGCTCATCATCACGTATGTGGCGTTGGGGATGCCGTTGACGGTGTTCATGATGGCGACGTTCTTCCGTTCGGTGCCGCGGGAGATCTTCGAGGCGTCGACCCTCGACGGAGCCTCGATCTTCCGCTCCTTCTTCTCCATCGGGCTCCCGCTGGTCAAGAACGCCCTCTTCACGATCGGTCTGGTGCAGTTCTTCTTCCTCTGGAACGACCTGCTGATCGCCCTGACGTTCACCAACAGCAGCGACCTGCGCACGATCCAGGTCGGGCTGCTCAACTTCACCGGAGAGTACGGAGCGGTGCAGTACGGACCGACCTTCGCCGCGATCTCGGTCAACGTGCTCGGAACACTGCTGATCTACGTGTTCCTCAACCAGCAGGTCATGAAGGGCCTGACCGCAGGATCGGTGAAGGGCTGACATGACGAACATCATCGAGATCTGGTTGGAGAATCGACGCGGCGGCAAGACCGTCGGGATCGGAGAGGTCGAGCCGCGGATCTCCTTCTTGGCGGATGCCGCGGCCCCGGCGTTCGAGCTGGAGTTCACCCCCGACGCCGGCGCCCCCCGCGTCGTGCAGGCGACCACGACGCAGCGCGTGGCGTGGCCGTTCGCGCCGCTCGCTCCGCGCGACGGAGGCGAGCTCCGTATCCGCGCCGTCGATTCGGAGGTGTGGAGTGAGCCCGTCAGGATCGAGGCGGGACTCGGCGATGACTGGGCGGTCGACTTCGTGTCGCCCTCCGTTGAAGCCGCCCGCGATGCGCCCCGCCCGGCCTACCTGATGCGTGCGGTGATCGCAGAAGGCGCCCTGCCCGATGGCATCGTCAGAGCGCGGGTCTACTCGACCGCCCACGGCGTCTACGAGCTCGAGGTCAACGGCGAACGCGTCGGTGACGACGTGCTCGCCCCCGGGTGGACGAGCTACAGCCACCGCCTCCGCTATCAGACGCACGATGTGACGGCGGCGCTGCGCAGCGGCGAGAACGTGATCGGCGCCTGGCTGGCCGACGGCTGGTACCGCGGTCACATCGGATTCGACGGCGGGGTGTGGGACATCTACGGATCGGACGTCGCGCTGCTCGCGCAGCTCGAGGTCACCACGGCTGACGGCTCCCACCACCGGGTGCCCCTCGAGTGGAGCACGTCTGTGTCGCCGATCACCTCGGTCGGTCTCTATGAGGGCGAGACCTTCGATGCGCGGCTCACGGACGACGGATGGTCGACCCCCGGTCACGACGCCTCCGGCTGGTCTCCGGCGGCCGTGCTCGCCCGGTCCGACTTCCCCGCGGCGATAGAGCCGCCGACGGCCCTGCCGGTGCAGGAGACTGAGACGCTGCGACCCGTCTCGATCACGCGCCAGCCGAGCGGACGCATCCGACTCGACTTCGGACAGAACATCTCGGGTGTGCTGCGCATCAAGGTGCGGGCGGAGGCGGGTCACACCGTGCGGCTGCACCACGCAGAGGTCATCGAGAACGGTGAGCTCGGCACCCGTCCGCTGCGCGCAGCGACGTCGGTCGACACCTACATCACCTCGGGGCGCGGTGAGGAGACCTACACGCCGAGGTTCACGATCCACGGCTTCCAGTACGCCGAGCTCGAGAACTGGCCCGGCGAGTTCCATGAGGGCGACGTCGAGGCCGTCGTGATCCACACCGGCATGCGTCGCACCGGCTGGTTCGAGTCCTCGAACGACGGACTCGACAAGCTGCACTCGAACGTCGTGTGGAGCATGCGCGACAACTTCGTCGACCTGCCGACCGACTGCCCGCAACGTGACGAGCGGGTGGGGTGGACCGGTGACATCCAGGTCTTCGCCCCGACCGCGCTGCGGCTGTTCGCGGCCCACGGCACCCTCACCGGCTGGCTGCGCGACCTCGCGTTCGAACAGCACGATCAGGGACACGTGCCCAACTTCGTTCCGTGGGTCGAGTGCGGCTTCCCGAACTTCCCCACGGCTGCCTGGGGTGACGCGGCCGTGATCGTCCCATGGGAGTTGTACCGCAACGACGGCGACCTGCGCATCCTCGCCGACCAGTATGCGAGCATGCGCGCCTGGGTCGACCTCGTCGACGACCTCACCGGGCACTCGGGGCTGTGGAACACCGGCTTCCAGCTGGGCGACTGGCTCGACCCGACGGCGCCGCCCGAGGACCCCGGCAAGTCGCACACCGACAAGTACCTGGTGGCGACGGCCTATCACGTGCGCACGGCTCGGATCCTGGCCGATACGGCGACGCTGCTCGGCGAGGAATCGGATGCCGCGCACTACCGCACAGTCGCCGAGCGTGCCGCGCGCGCCTTTCAGAACGAGTTCCTCAGCGACACCGGTCGAGTGGTCAGTGACACCCCGACCTCGATCGCCGTCGCGCTCGTGTTCGAGCTCTTCGAGAACGAGGAACAGGTGCGGCGAGCCGGCGCTCGACTGCAGGAGCTGGTGGGAGCCGGCGGGTTCCACATCTCGACGGGTTTCGTCGGGACCCCGATCATCTGCGATGCACTGGTGCGCGCCGGCAGCATGGACTACGCGTACCACCTGCTGCTGCAGGACGAGCTTCCGTCGTGGCTGTATCCGGTCAGCATGGGTGCGACGACGATCTGGGAGCGGTGGGACAGCATGCTGCCCGACGGATCGATCAACCCCGGCGACATGACATCGTTCAATCACTACGCGCTGGGAGCCGTCGCAGACTTCCTGCATCGCGCGGTCGCCGGTCTCGCCGCTGACGCACCCGGGTGGGAGCGCATCCGCTTCGAGCCGCGGCCGGGCGGTGGGCTCGAGCATGCGGGTGCGCGGTACGACAGTGTGCGAGGCACGGCGGCGATCTCCTGGCGACGAGACGGCGAGAGCCTGTCGATCGAGGTCGAGGTGCCCGCGGCATCCGCAGGCGTTCTGGTGCTGCCCGGATCCGCGGAGGAGATCCCCGTCGGACCGGGTCGTCATTCGTTCACCACGACCTTCCGAGCGGTGGCCGACGACCCCGAGCGTCCGTTCTTCGGGTGGCGCAGGCCGGAGCCCGTTCTCGAGACCGAGGGAGCATCATGACGCAGCAGCACATCCGGCCTGGGCAGGTGTGGCTCGACACGAAGGGCGAGCGGATCCACGCCCACGGAGGCTCTGTCCTCACGGTCGACGGCGTGCACTACTGGTACGGAGAGAACAAGGAGTTCTCGACTCCCGGCAGCGGGATCTGGCACTGGGGCGTGCGGTCCTATTCGTCGACAGATCTCGTCAACTGGGATGACCGTGGCGTGATCATCCCACCCGACGAGGACGACGAGTCCTCGCCGCTGCATCCGTCGCAGGGCCTCGATCGTCCGCACATCATCTTCAATGCGCAGACGGGCAAATTCGTGTGCTGGGTCAAGGTGATGACCAAGGGATCGGTGCAGCGCTCGACGGTGCTCACCGCCGACAGCATCCTGGGCCCGTACGAGATCCAGCGCACCTGGCTGCGCCCGCTCGACATGAGCGCAGGGGACTTCGATCTGGTCGTCGACCCGCACGACGGCAAGGGCTACTACTACTTCGAGCGCGTGCACTCCGAGATGATCTGCGCCGATCTGACCAGTGACTACACCGACGTCACGGGGTACTACTCGACGCATTTCCCGCAGCCGCAGCCCCCGTTCGTGCGGGAGGCGCCGGCGCACTTCCAGCGCGGCGGGCTGCACTATCTGCTGACCTCCGGGACGACCGGGTACTACCCGAACCCCTCGGAGTCAGCCGTGGCGCGCAGCTATCACGGCCCGTTCGAAGTGCTCGGCGACCTGCATCCGAGCGATGAGTCCCGCACATCGTTCCATTCGCAGATCTCGTCGGTGTTCCGGCACCCGGGCAAGAAGGATCTCTACATCGCGATCGCCGATCGCTGGCTTCCGCGTTACGTCGACCATGGCGACCGAGCTCGTCAGGCCTTCATCGAGCATTTCGCACCGGGCAGAGACGGCGACGAGCCGATGGAGGAGTTCGCCTACGTCGACACCTCGATCGCCGACTACGTCTGGCTGCCGATCCGATTCGACGGCGACCGACCGGTCGTCGAGTGGCGCGAGGAGTGGTCGCCCGACGAGTACGAGGACGCCTGACCGGATCCTTCGCGCAGGCCTGTGATCGCCGAGTTCCGACGGGTGTCTCCGCGGCCGACCCCACTCGATAGGCTCGTGCCCATGACGCTTCCCGAGCAGGCCCAGAACAATCGGGTGTGGCATGTCGCGGGCCTGGTATGCGGCGTGCTGGCGATCTTGTCGTCGTTCGTGGTGCCGAGCGGCGTCGTGGGCTACCTCGTCGCGATCGCGATCGCCGCGACCGCTGTGCTGATCGGACACGCATCGGTTCGGCGGCGCGGTGCGTTCCGTGCTGCGGCCATCACGGGTCTCGTGCTCGCCTACCTGGGGCTGATCGTGTCGGTCGGTCTGCTGGCGGTCCGGCTCACCCGCATGTTCACCGCCTGAGCGACCTCAGTCGAGCAGGCTCGTGATGGCCGGGTCGCGGCGGGCGACCTCTGCCGCTGTGCCGACGATGACGTGGCGCATCGCGGCGACCGCGACGGCGGGCGTGACGTCGGCGCGGTGGGCCAGGCTCACGGTGCGCCTCATCATCGGGTGCGAGATCCTGACCGAGCGCAGCGCCGGCTGATCGAGCAGCACCATCGCCGGAACCACGGCCACACCCACTCCTCGTTCGACGAAGCGGAGCAGCGCATCCATCTCGGCTCCTTCGAGGACGACCGTCGGAGTCAGCCCCGCCGAGCGGAAGGCCGCGTCGGTGGTCGCCCGCAGCTCATAGGTCTCGTCGAGGGCGATCAGCGGCAGCGTGGCGAGATGGTGGAGGCTCATGATCGACGACGTCGACACCGGAGGCTCGGACGCCGCAGACACGACGACGAGCTCCTCGGTCAGCAGCGGCATGCGAGTCAGACTGAATCCCGAGGGCGGGGGTCCCTCCGACTCCGTGATGAGCGCGATGTCGACGGCCCCGACGGCCAGCTGGTCGACGAGCAGCCTCGACCCGCTCTCGGTCAGGTGCAGGTCGACGCCGGGGTGCGCGGCATGGAAGGTGCTGATCGCCTCGGCGACGAGGCTGATGCAGAGAGTGGGTGGCGCTCCGAGACGCACGCGTCCGCGGCGGAGCCCGGCGAGCTCGGCCATCTCCTCGCGAATCGCGTCTGACTCTGCGAGCATCCGCTGAGCGCGGGGGAGCAGAGCCTCTCCGGCCGCGGTGAGGCCGATGTGGCCGCGTGCGCGGTGGAACAGCTCGGCGCCGAGTTCGCGCTCGAGGGTCGAGATCTGTCGGCTCAGCGACGGCTGTGCGAGGTGCAGGTGCTCGGAGGCGCGGGTGAAGTGGCCGAGGCGGGCGACCTCGACGAACCCGCGGAGCTGCTCGAGGTTCATGTGTTCACTGTATCGATACCAGTAGAACAATGCATTGGAGTTATCAGGTCACCCTACCTAGCGTGGAAGGCATGAGTACTCGCGAACGTCAGATCTCCACCACGGTCCTGGTCATCGGCACCGGCGGATCCGGGCTGCGGGCGGCGATCGAGGTCGCCGAGCACGGCATCGACGTCCTCGCCGTCGGCAAGCGCCCCCGACAGGATGCCCACACCTCCCTCGCCGCCGGCGGCATCAACGCCGCGCTCGGCACCATGGACGAGGGAGACAGCTGGCAGCAGCACGCGGCCGACACCATCAAGGAGAGCTATCTGCTCGCCAATCCCCACACGGTGGAGATCGTGACGCAGGGCGCCGAGCGCGGCATCCGCGACCTCGAGCGCTGGGGCATGGATTTCGCCCGCGAAGACGACGGACGCATCTCGCAGCGGTTCTTCGGAGCTCACACGTTCCGTCGCACCGCGTTCGCCGGCGACTACACCGGTCTCGAGATCCAGCGCACACTGGTCGCCAAGGCCGAGCAGCTCGAGGTGCCGATCCTCGACCACGTGTACATCACGCGTCTGCTCGTGCGAGACAACGTCGTGTTCGGTGCCTATGGCTTCGACCAGTCAGACGGCACGCGCTATTTGATCCACGCGGATGCCGTGATCCTCGCTGCCGGCGGCCACAACCGCATCTGGCGCCGCACCTCCTCGCGTCGCGACGAGAACACCGGCGACTCGTTCCGGCTCGCGGTCGAGGCGGGCGCCCGGCTGCGCGACCCCGAGCTCGTGCAGTTCCACCCGTCCGGAATCATCGAGCCCGAGAACGCTGCAGGCACGCTGATCTCCGAGGCCGCACGTGGTGAAGGCGGCATCCTGCGCAACGCGCTCGGCGAGCGATTCATGTCGAACTACGACCCCGAGCGCATGGAGCTCTCGACCCGGGATCGCGTCGCGCTCGCGGCGTACACCGAGATCGCCGAGGGCCGCGGAACGGAGAACGGCGGCGTCTGGCTCGACGTCTCGCACCTGCCTCGCGAGACGATCATGACCCGTCTGCCGCGCGTCTACCAGACGATGATGGAGCTGCAGATGCTCGACATCACCACCGACCCGATCGAGATCGCTCCCACGGCGCACTACTCGATGGGCGGCGTGTGGGTGCGCCCCGACGACCACCAGACCGACGTCGACGGACTCTATGCGATCGGCGAGGCGTCGAGCGGACTGCACGGGGCCAACCGCCTCGGCGGCAACTCGCTCATCGAGCTGCTGGTCTACGGCCGCATCGTCGGTCAGGCGGCCATGGCGCATGCGGCGGGGCTCGACGCCCAGCGTCGGTCGGCCGATGCCGTGGCGCAGGCCCGAGCAGAGATCGACGACCTTCTCGTCGCCGACGGCCGCGAGAACGTGCGGGCGCTGCAGCGCGCCATCCGCAACACCATGACCCAGCACGCGGGTGTCGTCCGCTCGGAGGAGGGACTGCGGGCAGGTCTCGCCGAACTCGACATGATCGAGGGACGCATGGAGGACATCGGCATCCACCCCGACATCGCCGGCTTCCAAGACCTCGCGCACGCGTTCGACCTGAAGGCGTCTGCTCTCGCCGCACGGGCCACGCTCGAGGCGGCGCTGGAGCGTCGGGAGACGCGTGGATGCCACAACCGCAGCGACTACCCCGACACCGACCCGACGCTGCAGGTGAATCTCGTCTGGTCGCCGACCGGCGGCGTGACGCACGAGTCGATCCCCGAGATCCCCGCGGAGATCGCCGAGCTCATGCGCGAGGTCGACACCGAGGGCAAGCTCGTCGAGTAGCCCTCCCCGAACTCGCTCCCGTCGCAGGGTGCATCGCGACGGGAGCGGCCGGGTGGCGAGCGAGGTAGGAGTCGCTCAGTCGCCCTCTTCGGTCTCCGGACCGTCGATGACCCCGATCCCGACCGCTTCATGGTCGGGCTCGGGGTCGTTGCGCGTCGGGGCCTTGGGCTCTTCCGACGGCTCCTTCTCAGTGCTCGGCTCTTCGAGTTCGTCGTTGCTCGGAACCTCGGAGGGGTCCGCGTCTTCAGGAGAGTCGGCCTCGGCCGGCTTCTCGGCGGTGCTGCCCGTGTCCTTGAACTCGCCGGCATCGCCCGACGACGGTGTCGGGGTCGGCGTCTGGGCCTCGGGGTCGAGGCCGGAGGTCGGGTCCTGCTCAGGAGTGCTGTTCGTCATGGTCGTCCCTTTCGCATCGGATGCATGACCAGGATCGATCTCCGATTCCGCGGCGAGAAGGGCCTTGACGGCGATGCCCCGACCCGTCATCTCGGCCACGACGTAGGCTGAGGAGGTGACAGCGTACGTCTCGGCCTTCGATCTCTTCTCCATCGGAGTGGGCCCCTCGAGTTCCCACACGGTCGGGCCGATGCGGGCGGCGCTCGAGTTCGCGCACCGGCTCCGCGCGACAGGAGCGCTCGATCGCGTCGCGCGCATCGGATGCACCCTCTACGGCTCGCTCGGTGCCACCGGAATCGGACACGGCACACCCGATGCGGTCGTCGCCGGGCTGCGCGGTCTGGCGCCGGAGACCTGCGATCCGGCTGACGTGCGGTCAGCGTGGACCGACCTTCGCGACGGGGCGACGCTGCGAATCGACGGGTCTCACGAGATCCCGTTCTCGAAGACCGACATCGTGTTCGAGCCGCGCACCCGTCTGCCCGGTCATCCGAACGCCATGACGCTCACCGCGTGGGACGCCGCTGCGGGTGTCGTCTCCGAGGAGACCTACTACTCCGTCGGCGGCGGGTTCATCCGGCGGGATGGAGAAGCCGCGAAGCTCGCTTCGGCGCCGCTGCCCTATTCGTATGCCGACGCCGCGTCTCTGCTCGCGCTGTGCGACGATCACGGGCTGTCCATCGCCGAGGTCGCGCGACTCAACGAGACCGCCGAGCGCCCGGAAGAAGAGGTCGCAGCCGGACTCGACGCGATCTGGGATGCCATGGCCGCGTGCGTCGAGAACGGACTGCACTCCGACGGTGTGCTCCCCGGCATGCTCAAGGTCAAGAGACGCGCGAGCATGATCCGCGCCCAGCTCGAGGAGGCAGAGGCCGACGGTCATCGCGAGCTGCCGGGGGAGTGGCTCGGCGCCTTCGCGCTCGCGGTGAATGAGGAGAACGCCGCGGGCGGTCGGGTCGTCACCGCTCCGACGAACGGTGCCGCCGGCATCCTCCCCGCCGTCGCGATGTACTGGTGGCGGTTCCTCGCAGACTCGGGCCTCGGCGCCGGCAATGCCGTGACGCCGTACGGAGAGCTGGTCGGCAGCGCGCTGCTCGGCTTCGACGGCACACGGGCGATCGACGCCGGCGGGGCCGATGACGATGAGGCTGTCGCCGATGCGAACCGTCGCCGCGGCATCAGGCGATTCCTGCTCACCGCCACGGCACTGGGCTCGCTGTTCAAGGCGAACGCCTCGATCTCGGGTGCCGAGGGAGGATGCCAGGCCGAGGTCGGCTCCGCCTGCGCGATGGCCGCCGGAGGGCTGACGGCCGTCATGGGCGGCACCAACCGGCAGATCGAGAACGCCGCCGAGATCGCGATGGAGCACCACCTCGGGCTCACATGCGACCCCATCGGCGGCCTCGTGCAGATCCCCTGCATCGAGCGCAACGCCATCGCGGCGTCGACCGCGGTCACGGCCGCCCGTCTCGCGCTGCGCGGCGACGGCAGCCACTACGTCTCGCTCGATGCGGTCGTCGAGACGATGCGCCAGACCGGCATCGACATGTCGACGAAGTACAAGGAGACCAGCGAGGGCGGCCTCGCTGTCAACGTGATCGAGTGCTGATCCGACCTCCCGACGGTCGCGTCGGTGGCTGCGGCTAGCCTCCTTCGGAGGAGGAACGCATGGAATCGATCTGGACCCCCGGCAGCCGTCGTCGACGAGAGCAGCCGGTCGTCGCCGTGCGAGCGAGCGACGACGCGCCGGAAGTCGGGCGGGTCTGGCCGATGAGCATCCCCGCGGTGGCCCAGGTGCTGGAGGAGGGGATCGACCTCTCGCCCGGGGTGACGTTCCTCGTCGGCGAGAACGGCAGCGGCAAGTCCACGATCGTCGAGGGGATCGCGATCGCATACGGACTCTCGCCCGAGGGGGGGTCGAAGTTCGCCAGACACAGCACGCGACCGACGGAATCACCGCTGTCGGAATGGCTGCAGCTGCAGCGAGGTGTCGGAGCGAACCGCTGGGGATTCTTCCTGCGGGCCGAGACGATGCATTCGTTCTACACGTACCTCGAAGAGAACCCCTCGCCGCGGGGAGACGTGCCGTTCCACGAGATGAGTCACGGTGAGTCGTTCCTCGCCCTCCTCGAGAGCCGATTCGACGAGCCGGGCTTCTACTGTCTCGACGAGCCTGAAGCAGCGCTGTCGTTCCAGTCGACGCTCACCCTCATCGCCGTGCTGCAGCGCATCGTCGGCGACGGCGGCCAGGTGCTGTGCGCCACGCATTCGCCGGTGCTCGCTGCGCTGCCGGGCGCCCGGATCCTCGAGGTGGGTGACTGGGGCATCCGTCCTGCCGAGTGGAACGACCTCGAGCTCGTGAACCACTGGCGCTCGTTCCTGCAGGACCCGCCGCGGTATCTGCGGCACCTGCTCGACTAGGGGTCGCGTCCCGGCACCCCGGTCGCGGGTCGTAGGCTGACGCCATGACCGAGCAGCGTGCGCCGAGGAAGCGCGGTCGTCCGAGGGGTGGCTCGGACTCGCGCGAGCGCATCATCGGTGCCGCCGTCGACGAGTTCGGCGAGCAGGGGTACGACGGGTCGACGGTGCGCTCGATCGCCAGCAGGGCCGGCGTGGATTCCGCGCTCGTGCACCACTACTTCGGCACCAAGGCCGATCTGTTCGCGGAGGCGGTCGGCATCCCGCTCCGACCTGACATCGATGTGCCCGGAATCGTCGCCGGTCCCCGAGGGGAAGTCGGCGAACGGCTCGTCCGCTATGTTCTCGAGGCGTTCGAGCAGCCCGACATCCGCCGACGCGGCGTGATGCTCATGCGCACCGCGATCGGCAGCCGCCTCACGACGCCGCTGCTGGCCGGTTTCCTCGCCCGCGAGCTCATCGGCAAGATCGCGAAGACGCTCGGCGTCGCGGATGCGGAGTTGCGGGCCGCCCTCGTCGCGTCGCAGATCGCGGGGCTGCTGCTCACGCGGTATGTGCTGAAGCTCGCACCGATGGCCTCCGCATCCGTCGACGACATCGTCGCGCGCGTCGGTCCCACCGTGCAGCGGTATCTCTTCGAGTAGTTCGGGGCCGACCCGACTCCACACCCACCACCACGGAACCCGTTGACCTCGCCCGTCGGCGAGCGCATAATTCATCACATGATGAATAACCCGGCGGTCGAGGTCGCAGGGCTGCACGTGCGCCGGGGGAAGACCGTCGTCTTCGACGGGACCGACCTGACGATCCCGCAGGGCGAGATCACCGGTCTGCTCGGGCCCTCCGGATGCGGCAAGACCACCCTGATGCGTGCGATCGTCGGCGTGCAGAAGGTCGCCGCAGGCACGGTGACGGTGCTCGGCGAACCGGCCGGATCGGCGCAGCTGCGCCATCGCGTGGCCTACGGCACTCAGGGCGCTGCCGTGTACGGCGACCTCACCGTGCGTCAGAACCTCTCGTACTTCGCGGCAGTGCTGAAGGCGCCGAAGGGCGATGTCGATCGGGTGATCGCGGAGGTCGGTCTCGGAGCGCAGGCGGGTCAGCTCGTCGAGTCGCTCAGCGGCGGCCAGACCACACGGATCTCGCTGGCCATGGCGCTGATCGGGTCTCCCGAGCTCATCGTCCTCGACGAGCCGACCGTCGGCCTCGACCCGGTGCTCCGCGTCGAGCTGTGGGATCTGTTCCGCGGGCTCGCGCGACGCGGAGTGACGATGATCGTCTCCAGCCACGTGATGGACGAGGCGCTGAGGTGCGACCGGCTCGTGCTGATGCGCAGCGGGCGGATCATCGACGACACGACCCCCAAGGACCTCCTCGCAGAGACCGGCACCGCCGACCCCGATGCGGCATTCCTCGCTCTGATCGAACGCGACAGTCGGATGCCGGACCGCCCGCCTCCCGGCACCACGAGGCGCGAGCGTCGGGAGGCGGCGGAATGAACGGCCGGCGGATCCTCGCCACAGCGGGCCGGGTGCTCGGTCAGCTGCGCCACGACCCGCGGTCGATCGCACTCATGCTCGTCGCGCCGAGCCTGCTGGTCGGTCTGTTCGCGTGGCTGTTCAGCGACCAGGACGGTGTGTTCGATCAGTTCGGCGGTGCGATCCTCGCGCTGTTCCCGTTCATCGTGATGTTCCTCATCACGTCGATCACGACCCTGCGCGAGCGCCGCTCCGGAACCCTCGAGCGTCTCATGACGACTCCGCTCGGCAAGGCGGACTTCATCCTCGGATACGCCCTGGCCTTCGGAGTCATGGCGCTGCTGCAGGCGGTCATCACCGTGTCGTTCGCGGTCGGTGTCTGCGGCCTCGATGTCGACGGCGAGCTGTGGCAGCTCGGACTCGTGGCCGTGGTCGACGCGCTGCTCGGAACAGCGCTCGGACTGCTCGCGAGCGCGTTCGCCCAGACCGAATTCCAGGCGGTGCAGTTCATGCCGCTGCTCGTCTTCCCGCAGATCATCCTCGGCGGGCTGTTCATGCCGCGGGATCAGATGCCCGATGTGCTGTACGCGATCTCCGACTGGCTGCCGCTGAGCTATGCGATCGACACGATCAACGCCGTGACCGCCGGGGACGAGGGGTGGGACGTCTACGCCCCGTTGCTCGTGGTCGTCGCCTTCGGCATCGGAGCCCTCGTGCTCGCGTCGCTGACCCTGCGGCGCCGCACGCCCTGACGCATCAGCGCCGGCCGCTGCTCAGCGCGCCGAGCGGTTCTTGGTGTGCTTCGTGGGCACGGCGGCCCAGGGATCCTCAGGCCACGGATGCCGCGGGTAGCGCCCCCGCATCTCGGCGCGCACCTGGCCATAGGGACCGGACCAGAACGAGGCGAGATCATCGGTGACCGCGAGGGGACGACCCGCGGGCGACAGCAGATGGAACAGCACAGGCACTCGCCCGTCGACCAGCCGAGGGGTCTCCGCCCAGCCGAAGCACTCCTGCAGCTTCACGGCCACGACAGGGCGCTCCGTGGCGTCGGCGGGGTCGGGGTAGTCGATGCGGATTCGCGAGCCGGTGGGCACCTCGAGGCGTTCCGGAGCCAGCTCGTCGAGTCGCGCGGCGTCGGGCCACGGCAGCAGGCGCCGCAGCGCGGACGTCAGAGAGATCCGCCCCGCAGGCGTGCCGCCGGCCAGCACGTCGAGCTCGGGAGCCAGCCATTCGTCGAGAGCGTCGAGCAGCCCGGCATCCGACACATCGGGCCAGGGGGCGCCCAGCTCTCGTCGCAGCAGCCCCAGTCGGCAGCGCAGCGCGGCGGCCGAGTCAGACCAGGTGAACATGTCGAGCCCCTCACGCCTGATCGCGCGGCGCACGGCGTCGCGCCCCTCCTGGGCTGATGCCCGGACAGGCGAAGACGAACGCAGGATCGCGCCGACGCGGCGCTCCCGCCGCGCCTGGACGCGGCCGGCCGTGAACTCCGCCTCGACGCGGTCGGTCATCAGGTGATTCGCGGCGCGCTCCATCTGCGCCTCGGTGAGCACGGCCGCCGATCGGATGATCGCGCCTGAGCCGGCAGTCGCCCGTGCCGAAGCGCGCGCGACGTCAGCCACCGCGAGCCACTCGACGGCGCCGAGCGGGCCGCGCACCCCGGCCCGGGTTCCGGATGCCAGCAGAAACGTCGCCCCTTCGGCGGTGCGCTCGACGCGATGGGCGATCCGCTCGGGGAACGCCAGGGCGATCACGAAGCCGACGCCGTCGAGGCCTGAGCGTGCGTCCGGTGTCGGACGGACCATGCGCTCGAGGCGATTCGCATCGTCGCGCCATCGTCGCGCGTCCGGTGTGCGTCCGCCTCGCAGGGTGATGAGTGCGTGAGCGACGTCCGCCTCGGCGATACGCAGGTCGCCGCCGAGCACCGCGACGACCTCGGCCGCGAGGCGGCTGCCGACCACGGGGCTCCCGTCGCGGAGCGCGCGGGCAAGGCGGGGGTCAGCAGGAACTCGTGCGAGGGCACGGCCTTCGGCGGTCGCGCGACCCTCGTGGTCGATCGCGCCGAGACTGCGAAGCACCGAGAGGGCATCAGCCAGGTTGTCTGCGGGCAGCGGATCGATCATGCGGAGACCTGCGCCACCCGGAGCGCCCCAGCAGGCGAGCAGCAGAGCGGCATCCGCGAGGTCGGTCACCGCGATCTCCGGAGCCGGGCGTGCGGGGGCTGCCGCATAGGAGCGCTCGTCGACGCAGCGGATGACGACGCCGGGGCCCTGGCGTGTGGCTCGGCCGGCGCGCTGCACGCACGATGAGCGTGACGCGGCGGTCGTGACCAGACCCGTCATGCCGCGGGTCGCGTCGCGCTGCGGATGCCGCGAGAGACAGCTGTCGACCACCAGACGCACACCGGGCACCGTGAGCGAGGACTCGGCCAGCGATGTCGTGACGATGATGCGCGGGCGGTCGTTCGGGGAGCGGCCGCGGATCACGGCGTCCTGTTCCGCCGCGGGGATCTGGCCGTGCAGCTCCCGCACGTCGAACGCATCGCTCGTGTCGCGGATGCGACGGGCGATCTCCGACACCTCGCGTGCGCCCGGTGCGAAGACCAGCACGTCGGCGTCGGGGTTCTCGCGTCGCAGATCGAGGGCCGCTGACGTGGTGGTGCGGGCGACGTGGTCGAGGAACCCTCTGGTGACTCCGCGCTCGTCGAGGCGCGGCGTCGCGCTCGGCGCCCAGCGCTCGGTGAGCGGGAAAGCGGGGACGTCGTGGTCGACGACCGGAGCCGGACGGTCATCCGCGCCGAGGACTGCGGCGATGCGCGCCGCGTCGAGTGTGGCCGACATCGCGACGACGACGAGGTCGTCCCGCGGCTCGCGGACCTCCGAGAGCAGGCCGATCAGCAGATCGGTCTCGAGTGCGCGCTCGTGCACCTCGTCGATGACGACGGCATCCACGCCGTCGAGGCCCGGGTCGTCGATCATGCGCCGCAGCAGCACTCCCGCGGTGACGAATTCGACCCGGGTCTGCGGTCCCGCCGAGCGCTCCCCGCGCACCGTGAAGCCGACGCGGGTGCCCAGCGGCGAGCCGTCGAGCTGCGCGAGGCGCCGCGCAGCTGCCCGGGCGGCGACGCGACGAGGCTGGGTGACGATCACTCGTCCGGTCGATCGCGATGCGAGGAGCGGCGGCACGAGGGTGGTCTTGCCCGTGCCGGGCGGTGCGCTCACGACCACCGACCCGCTTTCGTCCAGGGCAGTCGAGAGCTCGTCGAGAGCGGCCGCGAACGAGAGGCCCGCGCCGATGGCGGCGAGGTCGAAGGCGGCGGGCGTCATCACTCCAGTCTGCCCCGCCGGAGAACGGCGTTCACAATTCAGCATGAAGATGCTCGACCTGTCCCAGAAAGCGATCCCCGGCCCCCGACGCCCCGATTCATGCTGAACAGTGAACGGTGCTCTCCCCGAGACGACGGATGCCGCGACCGATCCGGCCGCGGCATCCGCTGTGTGCTGTGTGCTGTGTGCTGACTACTCCGCTGCCGGAGCCGGCGGTGCGGGCGGCGGCGGGGTGGTCGGGGTCGACGTGCGCGTCGCCGGAGCAGACGGCGCGGATGCCGCAGCCACCCCCTCGCCGATTCCGCGGCCGACGGCCTGACCCTGGATGATCGACGCGAGGTCGAGTCCGGTGGCCGAGCTGACGCTGTCGAACACCGACTTCAGCGCCTTCGCGCTGTCGGCGCCGACGAGGTTCGACGCGCCGTCCTCGCCCGAGCTGCCGATGATGGACACGTTGCCGATCGCGGCGTAGCCCTTCGAGAACTCCGCCATGATCGACGGCAGCACGTCGAGCACGCGCTGCGACAGGAACGCGTCCTGGTTCGACGCGATGGCCTTCGCCTCGGCCTCGACGGCGGCGGCTCGCGCCTCACCCTCGGCACGGATGGCGTCTGCCTCGGCGTTCGCACGCAGGCGGCGGGCCTCGGACTCGGCCTCGGCCTGCGCACGAAGGGCGTCTGCCTCACCGGTCGCACGCGCGATCGCGGCTGCGGCCTCACCGTCGGCCTTGGCCTTGTCGGCCTGTGCCTGCTGCTCGGCGATGCGGGTGCGGGCCTCGGCCTGCTTGACCTGCTCGATCGCGCCGGCCTCGGCTGCACGCTCACGCGTGTAGAGCTCGGCCTGTGCGCGGGTCTCGGCCTCGTATCGCTGAGCGTCGGCGACGCGCTTGACGTCGGCGTCGAGCTGAGCCTGACGGTTCTCGGCCTGCTGCTGCAGAACGGCCTGCTGAGCCTGCTCGCGGGCGAGGTTCTCGGCCTGCTCGGCCTCGGCGCGCGCACGGCCGATGCCGGCGTTGGCGTTGGCCGTGTTCGTGTCGAGGGCGGTCTGCTCGACCAGGTTGGCTTCCTGGTTGGCGATGTTCTTCTGGTTGATCGCACGGTCGGCGTTGGTCTGCGAGATCTCCGCCGACTGACGCTTCGCCTGGATCTCGGGAGCACCGAGCGACTGGATGTAGCCGACCTTGTCGGTGATGCCCTTGATCTGGAACGAGTCCAGGATCAGACCCTGCTCGGCGAGCTCCTGCGAGACGTCGGCGGCGATCTGGTCGGAGAACTTCTTGCGCTCGCGCATGAGCTCGACGACCGAGAGGGTCGCGACGATGCCACGGAGCGCACCTTCGAGCTGCTCGGTGGTGAACTGCTCGATGGCCTTGTCCTGCGAGGCGAAGCGCTCGGCGGCGCGGCGCACGAGGATGGGGTCGGAGCCGATCTTCACGATCGCGACGCCGTCGACGTTGAGCGTGACGCTGTCGAGCGACTGGGCCTCGGCGTTGAGCGAGACCTGACGCGAGCGCAGCGAGATGATCTCGTGGCGCTGCGTGATGGGGTTCACCAGCGACTTGCCGTTCACGATGACCGTGACGGGCGACTCCGACATCTCGTCTCTGGTCGAGCCGTCTGCGCCGATGACGGCGCGCGCCACCTTCTGTTTGCGTCCCGAGATGACGAGCGCCTCATCGGCGCGCGCCACCTTGATCCAGCTGCGTGCGAACAGCAGCAGGATGAGCAGGACGACGATAGCGATGGCTATGCCGATGCCGACGATGATGAGGATGCCTACGACTCCGGCGATCTCCATGGATGACCTCCCTGGTTCCCCCCGAGGGGGCGGTCTCGGATGCCGGCGCGGCCGCGCGGGCGTTCACGCTCCACCCTGCCAGAGATCGGCGGATGCCGTCGAAGGAGTCGACGACTCGGGATGCGCCTCGGGAGGAGAAATGCGCTTGGGGAGGACGTCTCAGCCCGAGATCTCCTCCCGTGAGGCAGATATCCTCCCGTGGGGCAGGCTTCTCCCGTGACGCAGATCTCCTCCCGTGGGGCAGGCTTCTCCCGTGACGCAGATATCCTCCCGTGCGGCAGGCTTCTACCGTCAGGCCGAGGCCCGCGCGCCGCTCAGTGGCTGCGGAGCTTCTCCGCCAGGTCGCGCAGCGTCCTCAGCTCGGCGTCGTCGAGTCGCGACATCCGCTCGGCGATCGAACGGCCATGCACCGTGGCGACGCTGCGGAACTCTCGGACACCGGCATCCGTGGCCCTGATCAGCGCGCCGCGCCCGTCATCGGGGTCGGGGCACTTCGCGACGAGTCCGCGGGCGACCATGCGGTCGACGAGACGAGAGACGCTCGGCTGGCTGATCAGCATGTTCGCGGTGACATCGCGCAGGCGAGCTGACATGCCGGGGGAGCGGGTCACGGTGAGCAGGACGTCGTACTCGGCCTGCCCGAGATCGGTGTGAGCGAAGTCGGTGTTCATCTCGGTGAACAGCTCGTGCTGTGCGCGGAACAGGCTCTCCCAGGCCTCGAGGGCGAGCTTGCGATCGGTCATGGAGAACAGCGTACTGGCAACAGTAAAGGGCCGGTCGGAGAGGCTCCCGACCGGCCCTTGTCCCTTGCACCAAGAGTGTCCTGCAATCACATGCGGTGTATGCCACAGCAAACATTCACCGTGCGATCACTCTATAACGGCGAGATAACGAATGCAACGGTTTGGTCACGGAATCTTCGGCATTCGTGCCCTTCGTCGACTTCGGGCTCGAGGACGCGCTCATCCACGCCGCGGTGTTCGTCCCGCTCGGTGTGCTCGTCCCCCTGCTCACCGCTCGGCCGCGCCGGTGGAAGGCAGTGGCGATCGTCCTCGCGACGCGCTCGAAGGCCGTCGCGGGATTCGTCGAGCGATTCCGGTGGCCGGCGCGCGAGCGTCCCCGCAGCCAGCCAGCCGGGATCCCGAAGCCGGGTCGCGGGCATGTCAACCAGGGCGAGGCCTGATGCGTCGCTGATGCAGGGGGAGGTCCGGAGCGGGACGACGGCCCTCGCGAGGCCTCCGCTGTTCCGTTCCCGGGATCCGGATCCGACCACGACTGTCCTTTCGGACAGGGCGATCCCGTGCGGCCGGCGGGGGTGCTCGAGAGCCGCGCTGGCGAGGCTGGAGACATGAACATCTCCACATCTCCGCCGCTCCAGGCGCGCGGACTGCACAAGTCCTTCCATGGACGCTCTCGCGTCGACGGAGTCGGTTTCACGATCGCGTCAGGGAGAGTCGTCGGCCTGCTCGGGCCCAACGGCGCCGGCAAGACCACCACGATCCGCCTGCTGCTCGGACTCATCGCCGCGGACCAGGGCGAGGCCCTGGTCTTCGGGCGCCCCTACCGCGACCTCGAGCGGCCGGCCACGATGGTCGGCGCCGTTCTCGACGCCGGCGGTCTGCACCCCGCCCGCACCGGACGTGAGCACCTGCGCATCGCCGCGGCCCGCGCCGACGTCGCCCCCCAGCGCGTCGATGGGGTCCTCGCCGAGGTGGGCATGACCGCCGACGCCGACCGCAGATCCGGCGGATACTCGCTCGGCATGAAGCAGCGCATCGCGGTCGCGGCAGCGCTGCTCGGAGAGCCGAAGCTGCTCGTGCTCGATGAGCCCTCCAACGGCCTCGACCCCGCCGGCATGCGCTGGCTGCGTGATCGCCTGCGGGCCTTCGCAGATGCCGGAGGGACGGTGCTGCTCTCCTCACACCTGCTCTCCGACGTGCAGGACATCGCCGACGACATCGTCGTGATCGCCGAGGGGCGGGTCGTCGCCGACGTGACGTTGGCGGATGCCGTCGCCACAGCGAGCGGAGACCTCGAGGGCTACTACCTCCAGGTCACCGGAATCGCGGGGGTGCGCTGATGTTCCGCGCAGAACTCCTCGGACTGACCACGACCACAGCGACGAAGGTCAGTGCGCTCGTCGCCGTGATCGGACTCATCCTGACGCAGCTGATGTTCGTGACCGTGCTCCCGGCGCTGGCTCGCGGCGACATCGGTCCCGGCGCAGAGGCGCTCGGTGCCGACCTCCCCGTGCTCGACCTGACATCTCCGGCGGCGCAGCTCGACGCGATCAATCCGCTCGGCGCGTCGATGGGAGGCGGGTCGATCGGCATCGCGCTCCTCGCCATCGTCCTGCTCGGCACCCTCGCCGGCACCAGTGACGACCGGTACGGCGGCATGGTCGGCGCAGCCCTCGCGTCGCCCCGTCGTGGTCGCATCGTCGCGGGCAAGGCCATGGCCGTCGCAGTCGTCGGTGTCGTCATCGGCGCCCTCATGGCGGTTGTCAGTCTCGCCGCCCTGCTCGTCGCGCTCGCGACGACCGCAACGCCTTTCACCGCGGGCGTCGGTGACGTCGTCGCCACCCTGGGGCGGGGCGTCGTCGCAGTCGCGGGCCTCGCACTGATCGGCCTCGCGGTCGGCATCCTCGTGCGGACGCAGCTCGCCGGCATCCTCACCATGCTCGCGGTGCTCTTCGCCGAACCGCTCGTCACCGCCATGACCTCGCTGATCGGCGGCGGCTCCGCGCCCGTCTGGACGCAGTTCCTGCCGGTCGCGCTCGCGCAGAACGTCATTCACGGCGGGTCGGCCGGGGTGCCTGTCGGAGTGGCGCTGGCGGCCCTCGCCGCCCTCTCCGCGGCGGCGCTCGCCGCGGCATCCGTCGCTCTGTCCCGGCGCGACCTCTGATGCCCGACGCATCCGACACGACTCACGGGAAAGGACACGACATGAACGACATCCCCACACCCCAGAACCATCCCGCCCCCAGACGCAGGATGCGGACGGTGATCGCGATCGCGGCCGCCGCCGTGCTCGTCGCGGGAGCGATCACAGCGGGCGCGCTCTTCCGGGCGTCCGATCGACCGGCCTCGTCCGCGGATGCGGAGGCGACCAGCGCGCTCGAGACGAGATTGCAGTCTCTCGTCGACGCCGGCTACCCGGCGGCCCTCGCATCGGTGACCTCGCCGGATGGTGAGGTCGAGAACGCGGTCGCCGGCGAGGCGACATCGAGACCGGCCAGGCGCCTCCACCCGACGCAGAAGTGCGGATCGCCAGCAACACCAAGATGTTCGTCGCGACGATCGTGCTTCAGCTGGTCGACGAGGGCCTCGTCGACCTGGACGCTCCGATCGACACGTATCTTCCCGGGCTGATCAGGGGAGCGGGGATCGACGGCGCCGGCATCACCGTGCACCAGCTGCTGCAGCAGACGAGCGGTCTGCCGGAATACGCCGACCGGATCGCGGCCGATGCCTTCGGCGCGCAGGAGAAGTACATCTCTCCGCGGGACATGCTCGACATCGCCCTCACTCGCCCTGCGAGCTTCGCGCCGGGGGAGAGATGGGAGTACAGCAACACGAACTACCTGGTGCTCGGGCTGCTCATCGAGGCGGTGACCGACCGCGCGATCGCCCAGCAGATCGATGAGCGCATCGTGACGCCGCTGGGACTCGAACACACGTACTTCCCCGCCCCCGGTGAGCTCCCGCTCCGCGGTGAGCACCCCACCGGTTACCACGCCGACGTTCCGGGGGAGCTGCGTGACATCTCCGCCATGGACACGTCATTCGCCTGGTCGGCCGGAGCCATGGTGTCCACTCCGGCAGAGCTCAATACCTTCATGCGCGCGCTGCTGAACGGCGAGCTGCTGAGCGGTGCCGGGCTCGAGACGATGAAGACCACCGTGCCGGCAGGCGATGAGCTCTGGCCCGAGGCGGAGTACGGACTCGGTCTGCAGCGGTACCCGCTCAGCTGCGGAGGATTCGCCTGGGGGCACGGAGGCGACATCCCCGGCACCCAGACGCGCAACGCCGTCGCACCTGACGGCACCGCTGTCACGATCGCAGTGACCGCGCTTCCCTGGGCGGTGGTCTCCCCGGATGACGACGAGGTGCTGCTCGAGCAGTATCGGATCGTCGTCGAGGCGCTCGATGAGACACTGTGCGATCGGTGATCACACCTCGATCGATCCCGGGTCCTGCCTCCCGACGGGGGTGGGGCCCGGCGTGGTTGACTGGGTCCATGTCCCCTGCGGAGCCGCCCTCCCGGCGCGCCGAACGCGTGCGCCGCGCGATCCCGCCGATTCTCGTGCTCGCTGCGGCGGTCGGCTACATCGGAGCCGACCTGTGGATCGACGAGCTCCCCGCAGCGGTGCCGGGCGATGTGTCGCCGTTCGCCCACGCCGCTCTGGTCGCCCTGCAGGCCGTCCTGCTCGTCTTCCGCCAGCGCGCACCCATCAGCGTCTTCGCCGGCGCCGTGCTCCTCGATGCCGTGATCCTGGCGACCTCGGCGGGGGAGCTGGGGGTCGGCTCGCTAGGCGTGATCCTCGCCGCCTATGCGATGGCTCGGCGCAGCCCGCGCAACCCGGCGCTGACGGCGCTCGCCCTCGGCGCGCTCATGACCACCGGCGTCGGCGCGAGTGCGCTGCTCCTGGGGTCACGCGAATCGGCGCTCGTCCTGATCCTCACCGTGATCGCGCGCATCGCCCTGCAGTACGCGGCACCGGCGGCCGTCGCCGAGTACGTGCACGGGCGCGAGCGTCTCGCGGATGCGCTGCAGGAGCAGGCGAGGATGGCCGAGCACGAGCGGCGCGAGCGCGCCGAGCGCGAGGTGCGTGCCGAGCGCGAGGCCCTCGCGCGGGAACTGCACGACATCGCCGGGCATCACCTCTCGGGGATCATCGTGAGCGCCCAGGCCGCCACCGCTCTCACCCGCAGCGATCTCGACCGGGCGCGGGAGATGATGCAGACGGTCCAGGACGATGCCCGCATCGCGCTCGCCGACCTCCGACGGACGGTCGGGCTCCTGCGCAGCGATGACGACGCACCTTCAGGTGCCCCGAGCCCGGTGCCGACCATCGCCGGCATCCCTGCGCTCGTGGATATCGCGCGGGAACGGGGCCAGCGCGTCGCACTCGCCGCCGTCGGGGATGCGCGTCCGGTGGGTGCGCTCGCCGAGACAACCGCGTACCGGATGGTGCAGGAGTCGCTGGCGAACGTCGCCAGACATGCGCCCGGCGCGGCGGGAGCCGTGACCGTGCGGTTCGGAGCCGATGCCGTGGAGATCACGGTCGCCAACGAGCCCTCCGCCGAAGTCCGGACGCGGGAGACCACCGACAGTTCGGGCGCCGGCTACGGACTATCCGGCATGGCGGAGCGGGCCGAACTCATCAAGGCGCACCTGTCAACAGGGCCCGACGACGACGGCGGATGGACCAATCGCCTGAGCATCCCCTACGACGGACGGAGCACCCCATGATCCGTGTTCTCATCGCCGACGACCAGGCCGTCGTGCGCGCCGGGCTCGCCGTCATCCTCGGAGCCGAGGCCGACATCGAGGTGATCGGCGAAGCGGTCGACGGCGCCGACGCCGTGAGTCTCGCCCGCAGCCTCCGCCCCGACGTCGTCTGCATGGACATCCGGATGCCGGGAACAGACGGCATCGCAGCCACACGCGAGATCGTCGGAGACGCAGCCCTGGCGACCGACGTGCTCATCCTCACCACCTTCGACGTCGACGCCGATGTCTTCGCCGCTCTCGAGGCCGGCGCCGCCGGGTTCCTCCTCAAGGGCGCCGACGAGCACACGCTGCTCGCCGCGGTCCGCTCGGTGGCCGCCGGCGACGGAACCCTCGACCAACGCCTGACCCGACGCATCCTGCACGAGTTCGCCGACCGCCGTCGAGCGAGCAGCGCGCAGGTTCCGGCCGAGGGGCCTCCGCTCACCGAGAGGGAACTGGATGTGCTCCGACTCCTCGCCGAGGGGCTGTCGAATGCCGAGATCGCCGACCGTCTCTTCGTGGAACTGACGACCGTCAAGTATCACCTCGCCGGCATCCTCCAGAAGACCGGAGCCCGCGACCGCCTGCAGGCCGTGCTCTGGGGGATCAGGGCCGGGGTCGTCGAGGCGGGATGACTGGGGCCGCACCGTGGCCCTCAGATGAACGTGCTCAGCGCGTGCCGGTCGCTGTCCTGTCGTCCCGCGTCTATCCGTTCTGCCCATCGTCCCGCGGCGCTGGCTCGATGAGCCTGAACAGCCCGGTCATGTCGCCGGGGCCGAAACCGCGAGAGGTGTAGAGGTCGGTGCCCGCGGCGGTCGAGAACAGTCCGACGAAGGCCGTTGCCGGGGAGACCATGGCGATTCGCTCCGTCAGGCGGTCCAGCATGCGCGCCCCCAGGCCGGTCCCCTGAAAGGCCGGGAGGACGGCCAGATCCTGCACGTAGAAGTACTTCACGCCGTCTCCGACGACGCGCCCCATGCCTACAGCCGCGTCTCCGGCATACGCGACCACGCCGAACGTCGAGCCGGCCAGGGAATCCGCGATCGTCGCCCAGTCGAAGGCGTCGTGCCAGCCCACCGATTCAGCGATCGATCGATGCTCGGCAGCCGTCGCCACCCGGTCGAGGATTGTTGTCGCTTCAGCCATCTCTGTCCGTTCGCGTGTCGGGGCGTGACGATGTCGCACTCGGATCGACGTGATCGAGCATCGCCGAGCATTCTGCCACGGCCAGCGCTGCACGACCTCAGCGAGCTCGAGCGTCTGCTCGGAAAGCTCACGGCCGACCCCGGCATACGCTGAGTCGCACGCTGCCCGAGGCATCCCGAGGAACAGCCCCCCCGCTACAGCAGTCGACGCTGCGAGGCCCACACCGTGAGTTCGTGGCGCGACGACAGCTGCAGCTTCCTCAGCACCGATGAGACGTGCGTCTCGACCGTCTTGATCGAGATGAACAGCTCTGCGGCCACCTCCTTGTAGGCGTATCCGCGGGCTATCAGCCGCATCACCTCCTGCTCGCGTGCCGACAGTCGATCGAGTTCGTCGGTCGTCGTGGCGATCTCGCCGGCGACCGCGCCGAACGCGTCGAGCACGAACCCGGCGAGCCGCGGCGAGAACACCGCATCCCCGTCGGCGACGGCGTGCACGGCGCGGCTGACCTCCCCGCCGGATGAGCCCTTGGTGATGTAGCCGCGCGCACCGGTGCGGATCACCCGCACGACGTCGGCTGCGGCATCCGACACGCTCAGCGCCAGGAACCGGGCCGTCGTCGGCAGCGAGCCGCGGATCACCGACTCGCCGCCGGTGGAGTCGTCGCCGCTGCCCCCCGGAAGGTGCACGTCGAGCAGCACCACATCGGGCACGGTCTCGCGGATCATCGCGATGGCGGACGGCACGTCGGCTGCCTCCCCGACCACCTCGACGCTCGCATCGAGATCGGCGCGGAGCCCCGAGCGGAAGATCGAATGGTCGTCGACGATCACGATCCGGATGCTGTCAGCCACGAGCGTCCTCGCCTTCATCCGTGTTCGCCGGCGCGTTCGGCGCCTGCGCGTTCGCCGCGCCCCGCGGCACGGTCGACAGTCGCAGGTGCACCTCGGTGCCGCTCTCATCGCTGCGCACGGTGCCCGAGCCCCCGGCTCGACGCATCCGACCGATGATCGACTCCCGCACGCCCAGGCGGTCGCCCGGCACGTCGTCCAGTCGGAAGCCCGGACCCCGATCACGCACGAAGACGTCGACGTCGGTCGCGTTGCCCTCGATGTAGACAGACACCTCGCCCGTCGCGTGCCGTGCGGCATTCAGCATCGCCTCTCGCGCCGCCGCGGCGAGTTCCCCGCTCGCACGCTCGGTGGAGAGGCCCGCCGAGACCACCTCGATCCGCACCGGGTAGTCGAGCTCCAGGCCCCCGGCATAGTCGCGCAGGTCGGTCGCCAGATCGCTGTCGACCGGGGCATCGCCGTCGTACAGCCAGGCTCGCAGCTCACGCTCCTGCGCCCGTGCGAGTCGAGCCGCCTCGCTCGATGCGCCCGCCCTGTTCTGGATCAGCGCGAGGGTCTGCAGCACGGAGTCGTGCAGGTGCGCGGCCATCTCACTGCGCTGCTCCTCACGGATGCGCCGCACGCGTTCGCCCGCCAGGTCGCGCCACCGCGGAATCAGGGTCGACAGCAGCACGGCGAGGATGCCGGCGAGCGGGACGAGCACGAGTGCGACACCGGTGCTGCCGACAGGCCGGGTCAGGAGCAGGCCGAACAGCATCGCGAGGAGCGTGATCGAGAGGATCCTGACCAGCATCGTGTGTCGAGGTCCGCGGGCGGTGTCGGTGCGATCGATCAGGGTCGCCCACAGCCCGGCCCCGGTCGCCGCCCCCACGGTGCCGAACACGACCACGGCCGCCGCATCAGGCGGAATCGTTCCCGAGAGCCAGTCGCTGCCGCCGCGCCAGAAGAGCACGATGAGCATGCCGACGCTCGCAGGGGCGAGCAGCATCCAGGCCACGGGCACCCGTCGCGACGGGGTGCCGTCGCCGTCGGCCCAGGGCGTGAACGCCCAGCACCATGCGTAGAGCAGGATGCCGGCCCCGCCGCACATCGTGAGAGCGATGAAGAGCGCACGGACCATCCACACCCGCACGCCCAGGTGACGGGCGAGACCCGCGCTGACGCCTGCGACCAGGCAGTCTCTGTCGCGTGTCAGGGCCTGACGCGGCTCGGGCTGGAGGTCTCCTCCCGCTCGCGACGACACGGCGGAGCGAGAGGGTCGCGCAGACGCGGTCGCGGAAGAGGACATGTCGACATCCAATCATCCGGCGCGCGGATCCGTGACCTCCCCTGGAGAGAATCAGGGGTCGCTCAGGGGTTCACCCCATGGCAGGGATCCGACCGGGGGAGACAGGATTGACACATGACGATTCCGACCGCGCCACCGCCTCCCGCCGACCAGGCCAGCCCGCCGAGGACGGCCGTTCCGCACGGCGCCGAGCGATTCCTCCTGTGGGTCGCCGGTCTCGGAGTGGTCCGCTCCGACGGATGGCTCGGTGGGGTCGCCGCCGGCATCGCCGCCCGGTTGCGGATCGACCCGCTGATCGTGCGCGGCGTCCTCGTGGTCGCAGCGCTCTTCGGCCTGCCGGTGATCTTCCTCTACGCCCTCGCCTGGGCGCTGCTGCCGGATCTCGACGGCCGGGTCCACGTCCGCGACCTGCTGCGGCGGGACTACCAGCCCGTCCAGCTCGGTCTTCTGGGCATGGCCGTCGTCGGGCTGATCCCGACGGCTCCGCTCACCGGACGCCTGTTCGGGTTCGGATACGAGAGCTGGTCGGCGCTGGCGGTCTTCAGCTGGATCGTCGGGCTGGTCATCGTTGGAGGCCTGCTCTTCCTGATCGTGCGTGCTGCAAGCCGCACCCCGGGTGCTTCCGCGCCTGATCTGCCGGTGGCTTCCGCAGATCCGGCGGCCCCGGAGGCATCCGTCCCCCTCGGCGGTTCGGGTACCGCCGAGGGGGCGGATGCCACATCCGCCGCCTCGTCCGAGGTGTACGCCGCACCGGCCGCGTTCATCGACGACGCACCGCCCGCACCACCCGCGCCGCTTCCCTCCGGGGTGCAGGACCCGGCCGAGGTCGCCGCGTGGCGGATCCAGCACCGGGCGTGGAAGGAGCAGGACCAGGCGTGGCGCCGGCGGCAGCAGGATGCCGAACGCATGGCGCGCGATCAGGTCAGACGCGAGCGTCAGGCGGAGGCCGCCGTGTTCGCCGCCGAGGCCGCGGAGCGCCGCCGCATTCGTCGCGCCTCCCGCCCACGCGCGGGTCTCGCGATCGTCGCCTCGGTCATCGGCCTCGCCATCGTCGTCGGCGCTCTGGTCGGGCTCGGCACCGGCGACGCCGCAGTCGGCGGTGCCCTCGGCCTGCTGTCGGCCGCACTGGTGCTCGCGATCGGGATGATCGTCGCCGGTGCCCTCCGACGGCGCAGCGGCTTCCTCGCCTTCGCGACCGTGCTGACGCTCGTCGCCGGATTGGTGGCCGGCGGGTCCTCCGCCTTCCAGGGCGTGAGCATCGGCTGGGCATCGATCTCGAACAATGAGGCCGCGCACGTGCGCCAGCCGTTCGGTGACCTCTCCATCTCGCTCAACCGGCATGACGACGCTCCGCGGCCGATCGTCGTGGAGAAGGGTGCCGGCAGCACCTGGATCTCCGTCGACCCCGGTGTGCAGCTGCAGCTGCGGGCGACCGTCGGAACCGCCGACGTGAGCTGGACGCGGGTCGAGGCAGGCACCGGCGCGATCATCGACAGCGGCACATGGACGGCGACGGAACGCGACGGCGAATCGGTCGTGGCCGAGACGATCTCGGCCGAGAACGCACCGACGACGACCGTGCAGCGTGTGACCATCGCGCAGACCAGCGGCGAGATAGACATCACCCTCATCGAGGCTGAGGAAGAGGACGAGCGATGAGCACTCAGACGACCACCGAGGCGGGCGCAGCAGGGGCGACCGCTGCATCCGCACCCCACGCCGAAGCGGTCACCCCGCCTCGCACCCGCTGGGCGGCCATCGTCTGGGGCGTCCTGTTCGCCGCCGTGGCGGCGACCTCGCTCTGGCTCATCGCCGACGATGACCGCCGCTCGGGCGTCGCCGACTGGGCGCTCACCCTCACACCCGTCACGATCAGCACTCTCATGATCCTGACCATCGGTGTGCTCCTGCTCGTCACCGGCGCGACGGCGTTGCTCCGCACGGTGCAACGCCGGACGGTGCAGCGCCGAACGAGCGCCAGCATCTCGCCGCATTCCGTCGACGATCTTCCCATCGAGTAGCTCGAGGGGCGTGGTTCACGAGGCACCCGGCTCATGCGGCTTCGGCCAGAGAACCGGGTGCCTGCGTCGTTCCCTCCGCCTCGAGACGGGCGAGGTGGGCAGCCTCGGTGAACGTCTCAGCGCTCGGCCGTGCTCGCCTCCAGAACCTTCGCCTGCCCGACCGACCAGACGAACTCGGGCGTCCGGCCGTTCACGGCGTGGTCGCCGAGCTGTCGGGCCTTGAAGATCCACGGGTTGTGCGATGACACGGTGCGAGCGTTCCGCCAGTGGCGGTCGAGAGCGGTGCCCGACCTCACGGCAGATGCGCCGAGCGTGTCGAACAGCCGAGAGGCGGCGCGGGGCACCAGGTCGGTGAGCACGATCTGCGCCTGCGCCGAGCGGAGTTCGGCCGCGATCACGGCATCCTCCGTCTCCGGTGTGCCCAGCACGTCTGCTGCGTGCTGGACCGCTCGAGCGACGTCGAGCACGAGCGCCCTGGCCGTCGCACTCGTCGCCGTCAGCTCGCCGACGATCTGCAGGATCTGAGGGTCGTCGGCCACTCGCTCGGCGCTGCCGTGGCTGTAGGTGCGAGTGCGTGCCCGCACCTGAGCGACGGTGTCGCGCTCGATCGCGGCGGCGATCCCGGCCAGCACCGACAGCAGCGTCAGCTGATAGACCGCCGTCTGGAACGGGAACCGCGACGTGAACGGCTCGACGTCGTCTTCATCGACCGAGGCGTCCGTGAACACGGCAGTGCCGGTGCCCGTCAGCGGCTGTCCGAAGCCGTCCCAGTCGTCGGAGATCTCCACTCCGTCCTGATGCCTGCGGATGAGGGCGGTCACGGTCGTGCCGTCGAGGTCGACGGTCGCGTCGATCCACTCCGCGAAGATGCTGCCCGTCGTGTAGAACTTGCGTCCGTCGACGCGCCAGCTTCCATCGGGACGTCGGGTCACGCGCGTCGCATTCGTCCCCACGGCGGCGGCACCGTTCTCCGACCACGCGTTGCCGACCAGCTCTCCGTCGGCGATGCGCTCGAGCCAGCGGGAGCGCCGCTCACTCGGCGTCGCAGCCAGGATGTGCTCGACGTAAGCGATGTGGCCACGGAAGATCTGCGGGAGGTTCGAGTCGGCCGCGGCGAGCTCGATCAGCACCTCGGCGAAGGATTCCCAGTCCAGCCCGAAACCGCCGTGCTCGATCGGCAGCCGGAGCCGACCGAAGCCCGCTGCGCGAAGGGCGGTGACCTGGGCGAACGGCAGCTCGTGATCCTTCTCCCGTGCGACCGTGCCCGCCGCGATCTCTGCGAAGACCGGGCGCAGGCGCTCCCGCACGGCATCGAGCCGCCGCGTCTGCTCGCCCATCAGGTGTACAGCGAGATCGGCTGGAGCTCGCCGTTCAGCGTCCAGGCGCCGACCTCGAGCTTCTTGTAATCGATCGGATCGTGCAGCGAGTGCGTGCGGATGTTCCTCCAGAACAGGTCCAGCCCGACATCCGCACGCGCGGAACTCGAGCCGGTGATCTCGAAGATCCTGTTCGCGACCTCGATGCCGACCTCGGTCGAGACGACCTTGACCTTGGCGATCTCGATGGCCAGTTCCCCTCGGCGCGCCGCCGTGACTCCGTCTCCCTCATCCACGACCTCGTCGAAGAGACGCCCGGCGCGGTCCGCCAGCGCCTCGACCGCCGCGATCCGCGAGGAAAACTCGCCCACGACGCGCTGCACGAACGGGTCGTCGCGGTACGAGTCGGCCTGGCTGAGGAACCAGGCGCGCGGGCGCGCACGGACGATGTCGAGTCCCCGGGCGAGTGCTCCCTCGGCGACACCGAGGTAGAGGTTGCCGAAGGCGAGCTGGATGCCTGGCGTGATCAGCGTCGAGAAAGGCTCGTCCCCGAGTTCGCCGAGCACGTCGTCGGCAGAGACGCGCACGTCTTCGAAGCGGACGGACCCGCTCGCCGACAGCCGCTGTCCCAGTGCATCCCAGTCGCCGAGATATCGGATGCCGTCGCGGTCGTGGTCCAGCACGACGAACAGCACCTGACCGTCGCGCTCGCCGCCGCGCACGAGTGCGGCCGCCAGCACGACGTCACCGGCCGAGGCGCCCGTCGAGAAGCGCTTGAGACCGTTGAGTCGATACCCCTCGCCGTCGACGGTCAGTTCGAGGTCGGGGTCGGTCGGGTTCACGGAGTCGCCCCACACCCATCGGCCCTCTGTGGTCTTGCGGTGCCATCTCTCCTGCACCGACGGGTCGGCTGCGAAGCCGATGTTGCCCGAGTTGATGTAGTGGTACGCGAGAACCTGGGCGACCGACGCATCGGCGCGCGACAGGACGCGGATGACGAGGAAGGCCGTCTCCCAGTGCGCGCCGCCACCCCCGAACTCGGCCGGCTGCAGAAGCGTCACCAGCCCCGCCTCGCGGAGCAGGTCGAGCTCGATCGTCGGGTCCTGATTCGCTCGGTCGCGCTGCAGCGCATCGCTCTCGAGCTCGGCGGCGACGCGCTCGGCGATGCCGCGCCAGTGCGCGCGCTCTTCGGCATCCGCCGTTCCCGTCCATCGGCTGCGGTGGGTGGTCTCTGCGATGACGCTCATCGGGCGCCCTCCTTCTCGGTGAGTTCTGTCAGGTCGTCGAGTTCCGCCGGAGCGGAAGCGGGCGCTGCATCCACCAGCGGCCCGCCGAGCGTGCCGTCGAGAGCCGACGCGCCGCCCTCGTAGGCGCCGCGGTAGGCGTGCGCGGGATGCCACTCGGGCACCACGGGGGAGCCGTCGCCGCTGAGTCGTCCACGCAGCGTGCCCTCGGGGTAGTCGTCCCAGGTGCGCCCGCGGCGGCGGAGCTCGGGCACGAGGTGGTCCACGATGTCCTCGAACGACCCGGGTGTCACGACGTAGGCGATGTTGAAGCCGTCGACACCGCCGACCTCGACCCATCGTTCGAGCTCGTCCGCCACGGTCTGCGGGCTGCCCACGATGACGGGACCGATGCCGCCGATCCCGACGTAGTGGGCGATGTCGCGAGGCGTCCACTTGCGCTCCGGATCGGCCTTGGTGAAGACCGAGAGGGCGGATCGCCCGGCATCCGTGTCGACGTATTCGAGGGGGACGTCGGGGTCGTACTGCGACAGGTCGAGTCCCGTCCATCCGGCATAGAGTGCCAGCGCGCCCTCGACCGAGACATAGCGGCGATAGTCATCGAGCTTCGCCTGAGCCTCCTCGTCCGTCGCCGCGACGACGACCGTGACCAGGGTCAGGATCTTGACCGAATCCCGCGGGCGCCCGAGAGCTTCGGCGCGATCGCGGATGTCGTCGGTGACCGGACGCGTCGCCTCCGGACGCAGCCCGTTGATGAAGATCGCCTCGCCGTGCTTCGCGGCGAACTGGCGTCCGCGAGGGGAGGCGCCCGCCTGGAACATCACCGGCGTGCGCTGCGGGCTGGGTTCGGCGAGATGGATGCCGGGCACCCGGTAATGCCGCCCCTCGTGGCCGATCGGGTGCACGCGCGACGCATCCGCGAAGACGCCGGCCTCCCGATCGCGCAGCACGGCGGTGTCCTCCCACGAGCCTTCCCACAGCTTGTACGTCACGTCGAGGAACTCCTCGGCGATCTCGTACCGGTCGTCGTGCGCGATCTGCGTGTCGAGCCCGAGGTTTCGGGCGGCGGAGTCGAGGTAGCTCGTCACGACGTTCCATCCCACGCGGCCGCGCGTGAAGTGGTCGAGAGTCGAGAACCGGCGCGCCAGCGCGTACGGCTGCTCGTAGGTCGTGGCGACGGTCACACCGAATCCGAGATGCTCTGTCGCGTGTGCCATGGCGGAGATCTGCACGACGGGGTCGCCGAGGGGAACCTGCGTCGCATCACCGAGCGCCGTGGCGGCCGAGTCGCGATAGACGTCGTACGTCCCGAGCACGTCAGCGATGAAGATCGCATCGAACCTGCCCCGCTCGAGGGTCTTCGCGAGATCCACCCAATAGTCGAGATCGTGGTACCGATCGGCCTGGTTCTCAGGGTGCCGCCAGAGTCCTGGAGCCTGGTGAGTCACGCAGGTCATGTCGAAGGCGTTCAGGATGATGCGGCGAGACATGGTGCTCCTCAGGAGATCGGGGACGTCGCGACCATAGCCACTCGAGCAGTGCGGCGACCCGCCGGATGACTCTTCGCGTCGCTCCACGACGAACTGTTACGTCCGTGATGCGGCGGTCGTCCCTCGGCTCCTAGCGTGAGCGCCGATCTGCTTCCCCGACCCGACGCCTTGAGGAGCCCCCCATGTCATTCCTTCCGAGCCGCCGTCGCCGCCGCGCCTTCCTCGGTGCCGCCGCTCTGACGGCCGCGACCATCGCGGTCGCCGGTTGCGCGACCCAGAGCCCCGAGTCCGGTGGCGAGGGCGCAGGCGGCGACTTCTCTGGCCAGACCCTCAATGCGCTGCTCATCACGTCGCACGAGGGCGCAGGAAACTGGCTCAAGGAGCACTTCGAAGAGGAGACCGGCGCTGAGGTGAACCTCACGATCGTGCCCTACGACGAGATCGGCTCGACCCTCGCCCTCGACCAGCAGTCGGGCGCGAACACGTTCGACGTCGCCGCTCCCTGGTACGTGTCGATCGGGGACCTCGCCGAGGGCGGCTCCATCCAGGACCTCACCGACTGGATCGACGAGACCCCGTCGCTCGAGGAGGACGACTTCATCCCCTCGATCAACGATCCTTACACGCTGGTCGGGGACCGCCGCTACGGCCTGCCCTTCGACGGCGACACGCACGTGCTCTTCTACAACAAGGAGATCCTCGAGCGGAACGGCATCACCGAGCCCCCCGCGACCTGGGACGAGTACCTCGCAGATGTGAAGACCATCACCGAGAACGAGGGTGATGACGGCGTCTACGGATCCGCGATCTTCGGTCAGAAGTCGCCGCTGATCCTCGGCGCCGCCTACGCGAACCGCCTGGCGGGCTTCGGCGGCGAGTTCGTCGACGAGGACGGCAAGCCCACGATCAACTCCCCGGAAGCGGTGGCCGCTGCCGAGGCGCTGGTGGATGCGGTGCCCTACGCCTTCCCGACGGCTGCCGAGACCGACTTCGGCGTCGGCAACGGCGCGTGGTACGACGGCAAGGTCGCGTTCATCGAGAACTGGACCGACCTGGGCGTGGGCTCGGAGACCAACCCCGATTCGAAGGTCGCGGGCAAGTGGGGCGTGACCACGTTGCCCGTCGGCGGCGAGAACACCGAGGCGCGCGCCTCGCTGGTGGCCGGCTTCACATGGGTCGTCGCCGCGAACACCGAGAAGACGGACCTCGCCAAGGCCTTCATCGAGTACGCCTCGTCCAGCGAGGTCAACTCCGAGCTCATCGTCGCCGACCCGCAGACGGGCATCGACCCGAACCGCGAGTCCTCGCTCGAGAGCGAGGCGTATGGCGAGACCTACCCCGACCTGCAGCGGGTCAACCGCACGACGCTGAGTGGCTCGCTGGCCTGGCCCACCGGTGAGAACGCCTCGCAGGCCGCGCAGATCCTCACCGACGAGCTGGCCAAGCTCATCGCGGGTGAGGGCGGCACCGCCCAGGACACGCTCGACCGAGTGCAGGCCGAGTGGGAAGAGATCCTTGGCTGACGCCTCGTCGATCCGCGTGCGCATCGCCCGCGCGTCCGGCCCCGTGCCGCGACGGGCGGGCGGTCCGTCGCGGTCCCGCACCGCACGACTGCTGACCGCGCCGACCATCCTGTCGATCGTCGTGCTCGGTGCGTATCCGCTCGTCTTCATCCTCGCCGCGGCCTTCACCGATTCGACACTCGGGAGACCGTTCCAGGAGTGGGTGGGAACCGCGAATCTCGAGACGATACTCGCGGATGCCGACGTCGTCGCGTCGTTCGCTCGGACGGTCGCGTATGCCGTCGTGGTGGCCGTCGTCAGCGTGGTGCTGGGGGTCGCGATCGCCGTCGCGCTGGAGCGTGCGACCCGCGCAGGCGCCGTCGTGCGCACACTGCTCCTGCTTCCTCTGATCACACCTCCGGTGGTGGTCGGAACCCTGTGGAAGCTCGTGTTCAACCCCGGCGGCGGACTCCTCGCCACCGTGCTTCCCGGCGTCTCGCTCGCGCCGCTGTCGACCACGGCATGGGCGCTCCCGGCGATCGGCCTCGCCGACGTCTGGCAGTGGACGCCGCTGATCGTGATCCTCGTCTACGCCGCGCTGCTCACGCAGGACCCCTCCGTGCGAGAGGCGGCGTCCCTCGACGGAGCACATGGAGCCGGTCTGTTCCGGCACATCACCTGGCCGGCCATCGCTGGCACGGTGATTGCCGCACTCTTCATCCGGCTCGTCATCGCGCTGAAGGTCTTCGACCTCGTGTTCGTGATGACGTCGGGCGGACCCGGTCAGGCCTCGACCGTGACGACCTATCTCATCCAGCAGGTCGCCCTCAAGGAGTTCGACATCGGTCGGGCGTCCGCGATCACCCTCGTGTTCGCGGTCATCGTGACCGTGGTGACCCTCGTGGTGGCGGTCTTCGCACGAAAGGCCCGGCATGACTGAGTCGCGCACCCGTCTGCGGCCGGTCGCGAGCAGTGTGCTGTTCGTGGCGCTCGCCGTCACCCTCGTCCCCCTCGCGTATCTGTTCTCGGTGTCGCTGATGGGGCGTGACGAGACGGTCTCGGGAGTCCTGTGGAGCGCCGCCCCGCACTGGGAGAACTGGGGCGACGTGCTGTCGACCGACATCCCGCGTTCGATCCTGAACTCCCTGGCCGCGGCTCTCGGCGGCGATGCCGTCTCACTCGTCATCGCAGTCCCCGGCGCGTGGGCCATCGTGCGCCACAACGCAGGTGGCCGCACGCTCGCGGCGACACTGATGAGCCCGTGGCTGCTTCCGCCGATCGTCGCCGTGGTGCCGCTGCTGACGCTTCTGCGATCCGTGGGGCTGAACAACACGCTTCTCGGACTCACGCTCGTCTACGCACTCGTCAACGTCCCCGTCGCCGTCTGGCTGCTGGAGGGCTTCATCCGCCGGCTCCCGGTCGAGATCGAGGAGGCGGCGCGCATCGACGGAGCGGGCACTCTGCGGATGCTGTGGTCGGTCGTCGTGCCGCTGCTGCTGCCGAGCCTCGTCGCGATCGGCATCATCGTCGCGATCCTCAACTACAACGAGTTCCTTCTCGCGACCTTCCTCACCCAGAGCGTGGACTCGCAGACCTTCCCGGTCGCGCTGTCGCTCTTCTACGGAGACCGCACACCGCACTTCGGCAAGATCGCGGCCGCGTCGTTCATCGGGGTGATCCCGGTCTTCGCCGCCGCGGTGTTCTTCCAGCGCTGGCTCGTGGGGGGACTGAGTGCCGGGGCTGTGCGCTGAGGCGGGAACCACGCACTGCCAGTAACCCATTCCGGTATATCGAGGTTGTATACCGGTTGCCGCGTAATCCCCGGGCATTTTCCTGATCTCTTAGATGGGTCGCGACTGGGAGCGACTCGAATCGGATGGGGAAGACGATGACTGGGGAGCGTGGTTTCGTGCGTGCGCGCAGAAGGACGACAGGCGAGGCGAAGACGACCGGGGGAGCGAAGACGCGAGGTCGGGGCATCGCGGCGATCATCGTGGGGATGGTCATGGCGGTGACCGGACTTCTGGGGTCTGCTGTTCCGGCCACCGCGGCTCCGACGGTGACGTATCCCGGCGCGATCAGCGGTGTGTCCCTCGAGAATCAGCACGGTGGCGGGCCGCTCGTGCAGTGGCAGAACGTGAGGATCTCCGGCAAGTGGACAGTGCCGGCCGGAGCACAGGCGGGGGAGACCTTCGGGATGACGCTCCCCGCTGAGTTCAGTCGGCAGTCCGCCGGGGAGTTCACCATCGCCGATCCCGTGACGGGTCTGGTCATGGCGAACTGCGCCGTGGCGGCGGGTGGCGGGCCCGACATGGTCTGCACTCTCACCGAAGCGGTCGAGGGTCTCGAGAAGGTCGGAGGCACGTTCTGGATGGAGGCACGGGCCTCGCAGACGACGACCAGCGAGACGGTCGAGTTCGACCTGGGCGACACGGTCGAGATCGTCGATCTCCCCGGCGACGGCGGAGTGGTGCCCGAAGACCCGGCCGAACAGGAAGAGCCCTACAAGTACGGCGGGGAGACCGCGACCGATGGACTGTTGAAGTGGGTCATCGGGATTCCGAGCGGCTATGTCGATGATGGGTCGTTCACGATCACCGACTGGCTCGACGCGGGACTCACGGGGCATCACTACACCGGCGACGTGAAGCTGGTTCAGCGTGCGGTCGTGAACGGCGCGCTGGTCGGGGACGCGAGCGAGGTCGACCCTTCGGCCTACGTGATCGACCTGGCAGACGACGGGCGCTCGTTCGAGTTCGTGGCGTCCGGTCTGCCGGCCGGAGGGTTCGCATACGAGCTGGTCTACTTCACGCAGGCAGACGCACCCGTGGCCGAGGGTGACATCTTCGGCAACCACGCGATCGTCGACACGTTCGAGACGTCGGCGACCCACACGGTCGTCGAGTCCGGTGGGGGCGACGGCAGCGGTGTCGCCTACACGACGTTCTCGATCACGAAGCAGATCACCGGTGCACAGGCGGACGCCGTGCGCGACGCGACCTACACGGTGCGGTACTCGGTCAAGGGATCGGATGCCCCGCCCGCCACGATGTCGGTTCCCGTGGGGCAGCCGGTGGTCAGCGCGCGTGCGCCCCTCGGATCGACCTTCGTGATCGAGGAGATCGATCTGCCGGAGATCCAGGGCGTGACGTGGGGTGAATGGACGATCGCCGGCGAGGGCGTCGTCGACGGCGGCGACGGCACCTACGAGGTGACACCGCAGACCACTGCCGGTGTCGAGCTGACCCTGACCAACATCGCCAACCCGGTGCCGGTCGTGACGCCGACGCCGACTCCGACACCGGTCGTGACGCCGACACCGGTCGTGACCCCGACTCCGACGCCGTCACCGGTCGTGACGCCGACTCCGACGCCGAGCCCGATCGCGGCCCCCGGCGGGCTGGCGCTGACGGGAGGCGAATCGGGTGCAGCGTTCCTGTCCCTCGCATTCGCGCTGATCGTAGGTGGCGGACTGGCCACAGGCATCGCCGCCAAGCGACGGTCGAGCACCGGACGTCGCTGACGTGAGACACGCACAGCAGAAGCCCACTCGCTCTCCGCGGGTGGGCTTCTGCTGTGCGTCCGGCGCCTGGGCTCAGCGGATCGCGTACACGGCGCCGCCGACGATCACAGCCACGACCGTGGTCCAGCCGATGATCGCGACAGCCTGCCAGACGAGGATACGGACCTTTCCGACGCCCGACGCGGCGAGCATCGTGGCCGTGAAATGGGTGGGCAGGAGCAGCGGGCCGAGCAGGCTGACGCCCGGCACTCCGTAGCGCTCGAAGGCCCGCTGGAACTTCTCGCGGCGGGCACTGCCGCGGTCGGAATCCGCGGAGTCGGCGGGAACCGTCTCGACGGCTCCGCCGCCGGCGACCACCGCCTGCCGGCTGCGCGACCGGTTCACGATCGCTGTGCGCGCCCCCGAGCTGGCGATGACGAGCACAGCGACGCAGAGGAAGTTGCCGATGATCGCCGCGATCGCCGCGACCACGGGGTGGATGCCGCCGATGATGCCGATCGACACGGCACCCTCACCCTCGATGAAGGGGATCGCCCCGGCGAGGGCGACGATGAGCGGCTGGACGAGTTCGGGCACCTGGGCGACGAAGCCCTGGAAGGTCTCGATGAGATTCATGGGGTGGCTCCTGCCGGTCTGAGCGACGGTGTCTCCGTCGCGATGCATCCAGTCCACCGCCTTTCGCCCGACCGCGGCAGTGTCGCAGCGTCACTGCTTTCCGGGTGGTTCGCCTGCGGCATCCGTGACATGTGTCACGCCCGTACTCTGGGGGGCATGAGCAGCACTTCTCCGGTCGCCGACCACTCTGGCGACCCGCCGCCCGGCGCGCGCCAACTCGCCCGGGGCATCACCGCGACCTGGTGGTACACATTCTCGGCCGTCGTCTTCCTCGAGCTGTTCCTGGTGCTGATCTGGACGCTGCAGGCCCTCGCCGTACCGGGCGACGTGGCGGCTCCGTTCATCGTGGGGCTGGGAGGCCTCGTCTGGTGGGCTTCGACGATGGTGCTGCTCGCCGGGTACCGCCACCGGCTCGATGCGGAGCCCGGAATCGCGTGGACGCGCATCGCGCTGCCTCTGCTGACAGCGGTCGGCTACGGAGCCGTCGCCGGACTGGTGATCGACAGCTGGCTGCTCGCCCTCATGCCCGTCGCTCAGTCGGTGGTGCTGCTCAACTGGCCCAAGGGCATCCGCCTGCGGATCGTCGCGCTCGCCACCCTGCTGCTCGTTCTCGTCGCCTTCGTCGACGCGGCGAGGGGCGCTGCAGACATCGGCGTCGCCGGCTGGATCCCCGCGCTGTATGCGATCATGATCCCGGCGATGTCGGTGAGCTCCCTCTGGTGGTGGGATGTGCTCGTCACCGTCGACCGCGCCAGGGCATCCGAGTCGAGACTCGCTGCGACGCAGGAGCGGCTGCGCGTCGCCACGGATGTGCACGACCTGCAGGGGCACCACCTGCAGGTGATCGCCTTGCAGCTCGAATTGGCCGAGCGACTCATGGGGATCGACCCCGATGCGGCTCTGGAGCAGCTGCAGGCAGCCAGAGTGAGTGTCGACGAAGCGCGGCAGGGCACCCGCGACCTTGCGACGCGCTTCCGTTCGGTGCCGTTGGGCGACGAGGTCGCGAATGCGCGAGATCTTCTCGCCGCGGCCGGACTCGACGTCGAGGCCGATATCGCACCGGACGCCGACGACGCGCCATCGTCGGCTCTCGGACCCGTGATCAGGGAGACCACGACCAACGTCCTGCGGCACGGCGCCGGGCGCCGCGCGCGTCTCGCCCTCCGCCGGGTCGCCGACGGCTGGCGTTACGAGGTTGCGAACGATGTGGCGGCCGGCGCCGGGGGAGAGCCGGTGGGGTCGGGGCTCGACGGGGTCAGACGACGCATCTCGGAAGCAGGCGGAACCCTGGAGATCCGCGAGGACGCCGGTGAGTTCATCGTCTCGGTCACGGTGCCGGCATCTGAGATGCAGCCTGCTGACGAGGAGGGCACGCGATGATCCGGGTGCTCCTCGCGGACGACGAGGGCATGATCCGTTCGGCTCTCGCCGCGCTGCTGCGCCTCGAGGGAGACATCGAGGTGGTGGCCGAGTGCGCCGACGGAGAGCAGGCGCTCGCTGCCGCGCTCAGGTTGACCCCCGATGTCTGCCTGCTGGACCTCGAGATGCCGGGGCTCGACGGCGTCGAGGTCGCCGAGCGGCTGAACCGGGCGATCGTCACGCGCTGCGTCGTGGTCACCCGTCACGCCCGCCCAGGGGTGCTGCGGCGCGCGCTCGCATCGGGCGTCGCAGGTTTCCTCCCGAAGTCCCGAGGCGCCGATCAGGTCGCCGATGTGATCCGCAGGGTCGCGGCGGGAGCTCGCTATGTCGATCCCGAGATCGCGGCCGACGCGCTGAGCGATGAGCGTTCGCCCCTCACCGATCGTGAGCTGGACGTGCTGCGTGCGGGGCGTCGTGGTGAGACCACGACCCAGATCGCGAGGGCGTTGTCCCTCGCCCCGGGCACGGTGCGCAACCACATCTCCGCGGTGCTCGCGAAACTGTCGGTGGGCACACGGCAGCAGGCGGTGCTGATGGCCGAGGAGCGCGGCTGGATCTGACGCAAGCGCGCCGACCCCGTGACGAGCAGGAGGGCGGGTGGGGCTGTGGGAGGTGCCCCACCCGCGAGCCGCTCAACAGGGGAGAGTGCGGCTCAGACCGGAAGCGGGCTCATGTTCCCCCAGGCCGACTTCGGGTCTCATGTGCAAGACCCCGAAGTCGACCGAAAGTGACGCTGAGGTCAGGATCTCGCTGAACTTCTTCCGGAGTCAGTGCTCATGACGTGCGTCGTCGTGCGTGTGACGAGCGTGCTCGTCTTCCAGGATCATGCCGACCGAGGTCGCGCAGGCGTCGCCCTTCCATGCCTCGAGGCCCTCTCGAACGGCGAAGATCGCGATGACGAGTCCGGCGACGGCATCCGCCCACCACCAGCCGAACAGGCTGTTGAGGGCCAGTCCGATGAGCACCGCGGCCGACAGGTAGGTGCAGATCAGCGTCTGCTTCGAGTCGGCGACCGCCGTGGCGGATCCGATCTCGACACCCGCCCGTCGCTCGGCGAACGACACGAGCGGCATGATCACCACACTGAGCGCGGTCAGCACGAGACCGACAGCGCTGTGCTCGGGCCGGTCTCCGCCGAGCAGAGACAGCGCAGACGACGCCGTGACATAGACCGCGAGCGCGAAGAAAGCCACGGCGATCACCCGCAAGGTGGGCTTCTCCCAGCGCTCGGGATCGCGGCGGGTGAACTGCCAGGCGACGGCGGCGGCCGACAGCACCTCGATGCTCGAGTCGAGTCCGAACCCGATCAGCGCGGCAGACGAGGCGGCCGACCCCGCGGCGATCGCGACGACGGCCTCGATCACGTTGTAGACGATCGTGAAGGCCACGATGAGCCGGATGCGGCGATGCAGCGTCGCGCGCCGCTCGGGGGTGAGGGCGGTCACCGACATCAGCAGCTGCACCCGTCTCCGTCGCAGCAGCCGGGGTCGACGATCAGCATGACGCGCATCAGCTCGTCGAGGGCTGTGGCGAGGTGCGGGTCTGCGAGCGCATAGCGGCTGCGGCGTCCGTCGGGGGCGCTCTCGACGAGGCCGCATCCCCGCAGACAGGCGAGGTGATTCGACAGGAGCTGACGGCTGACTCCGAGCTCATCCGCGAGGTCGGCGGGATAGGCGGGGGCCTCTCGGAGGGCGAGCAGGATGCCTGCCCGAGTCGCGTCCGACAGTGCATGCCCGAGGCGGGCGACCGCGGCGGTATGGGTGAGCGAGGCGGTGAGGGTCACGCAGCAACAGTACACAGAAATCTGAATTCAGAGAATTCTGAATCGGTGCTGATCGGCAACATCTGCGAAATCTCCTCTCGATATCGTGAACGGCGCTGGCACCGAATCGAAGGGACGACATGGACGTGACGGTCGAGCGAGTGGCGTGGTCGCATCCGGACGCAGAGCGGCTCAGAGCCGCTCAACGCAGCGAGCTGGACGCGCGGTACGGCAGCGATGACCACGAGCCGGGCGTCGTCCCCTCGGCCGACGATGTGCCGGTCTTCCTCGTGGTGAGGGACGGTGGCGGTCACGCCGTCGTGTGCGGCGGTCTCAGACCCCTGCATCCGGAGGTCCTCGGATCGGATGTCGCAGAGATCAAGCGGATGTATGCGGCACCGTCCGCCCGCGGAACAGGGGCGGCCGTCGCCCTGCTCCGCGCCCTCGAGACGGAGGCGCGACAGCTCGGCATCCGGTCTCTGGTGCTCGAGACCGGCACCGCTCAGCCGGATGCCGTGCGCTTCTACCAGCGCGAAGGGTACGTGCCGATTCCGCTGTTCGGGCACTACGTCGGCAGCGATCTCTCACTGTGCTTCGAGAAGGTGCTCGGCGCCTGAGACGGTTCAGCGCGGCGGCGCGACGATCGCCGCTGACTCGGGCGGCAGCGCGATGGTCCGTGCCACCATCCGGCCGGGTGCCGTCTCCAGCAGGATCCGCGAGTCGGGGCCGAGGTCGAACTCCACCTCCTCCGTGGTGAGGTTCACGAGCACCGCGAGCTCGCCCCGCTCGATGCGGTAGGCCCGGTGCTCTGGTGCGCCCTCGAGATGAGAGACCGAGACGACGTTGTGCGACATCTCGGGGTCGGTCAGTTCGGGCACCTCATGTCGCAGCGCGATCAGACGTCGATACAGATCGAGCATCCGAGCATGGTGCGGCGATTCGAGCTCGCTCCAGTCCAGCCGCGACCGCTCGAAGGTCGCAGGGTCCTGGGGGTCGGGCACAGCGGCCGGGTCCCATCCCATCTGCGCGAACTCGGCGATCCGCCCCTCCGCCGTGGCCCGGGCGAGCTCGGGTTCCTTGTGAGACGTGAAGAACTGCCAGGGAGTCGATGCTCCCCATTCCTCGCCCATGAACAGCATCGGGGTTCCCGGCGCTGTCAACGTCAGCACCGCGGCCACGGCGAGCCGGTCGGATGACAGCGATGCCGTCAGCCGGTCTCCGGCCGCGCGGTTGCCGATCTGGTCATGATCCTGCGCGAACGTGACCAGACGCCAGGCGGGAACGCTCGGCGGCAGCGGGGTGCCGTGCGCTCGCCCGCGGAACGACGAATACGTGCCGTCGTGGAAGAACCCGTCCTGCGTGACCTTCGCGACAGCATCCGGTGCCGCGAAATCGGCGTAGTACCCGTCGGTCTCGCCGGTGAGCGCGACGTGCACTGCGTGATGCCAGTCATCCGACCACTGAGCGGTGAGACCGTATCCGCCGGCCTCGCGGGGGAGGACCATGACGGGGTCGTTGAGATCGGACTCGGCGATCAGGCTCAGGGGGCGATCGACCTCGCGCGACAGTGCATCCACGCGCTCGGACAGCTCATGCAGGAGATGCGGTGTGCTGTCGTCGTGCAGGGCGTGCACGGCGTCGAGACGCAGACCGTCGACGTGGAAGTCACGCAGCCACATCAGGGCGTTCTCGATGATGTACTCGCGCACGGCCGGTTCATCGAGGTTCACCGAGTCGCCCCACGCGGTGTGCTCGCCTTCGCGCAGGTAGGGGCCGAACTCGGGCAGGTAGTTGCCGCTCGGGCCGAGGTGGTTGTAGACCACGTCCTGGATCACCGCGATGCCGCGTGCATGAGCGGAATCGACGAACCGCTGATACGCGGCCGGGCCCCCGTACCCCTCGTGTACGGCGTACCAGAGCACGCCGTCGTATCCCCAGTTCCACTCACCGCTGAACGCGTTGACCGGAAGAAGCTCGACATGGGTGATGCCGAGCTCGACGAGGTGATCGAGATGCCCGGCGAGCGAGTCGAGTGTCCCCTCGGGCGTGAACGTGCCGACGTGCAGCTCGTAGATCACACCGCCGTCGAGCGGCCGTCCGCTCCAGCCGGTGTCGGTCCACTCGAAGCGGGCGGGGTCGAACAGGGCCGAGGGCCCGTGCACGCCTCGAGGCTGTCGGCGCGACCGAGGGTCGGGCCGCAGCTCGGTGCTGTCGCCGAGCAGAAAGCCGTAGCGCTCGCCCTCGGCCATCGCCACATCCGTGCGCCACCACCCGGACCCGTCATCCGCCGGGTCGAGATCGTGCTCCGAGATCGTCGTGCAGGCGGGGGTGAGACGCCGCAGCTGCACCCTGTCGACGCGCGGAGCCCAGACCGAGATCATCGCTCATCCACCAGGAGCGCCACCGGATAGGTGTCGAGAAGGTCGGCGAGACGGATCGGCCCACGGTCGAACCGACGCCCCGTGATCGCGTCGGTCGCGGGCAGCTCCCGGCGCAGCAGCACGGTGTCGCCCCAGCCGCCTCGACGGGCGAGTCCTGCGGGCAGACGCGTCGCGACGGCGAGCACGCCGCCCCGGTCCATGGCAACCGCATGATCCGATGCCTCCCCGGCGACGCCACCGGGGCGATACCGGTAGAACAGCTCGCGGTTGTCTCTGCGCAGACGCAGCGCGCGAGAGGTGACGAGCATCTTCGCGAGACCCGAGTCGTCGACAGGGGGGAGGACGCCGCGGGCGACGTCCTCATCGAGTCGCCGGAGCATCGCCGATCGTTCGGCGAAGTCCACAGGCCGCCGGTTGTCGGGGTCGACGAGGGAGTGATCCCACAGTTCGGTGCCCTGATAGACGTCCGGCACACCGGGGGCTGCGAGCTGCAGAAGCTTGGCGGACAGCGAGTTCACCCGGCCGTGATCGACGATCTCGGCCACGAACCCCTCGAGGATCGCGCGGGCGTCTCCGTTCGCCGCGTTCGCGATCGATTCGATGCCCTTCTCGAACTCGAGGTCGGGATGCTGCCATCCGGTCGACTCCGCGGCTTCGCGCGCCGCCTTCAGGCCGTACGCGAGCAGTCGCTCCGATGAGATCGGCCAGGCTCCCACCGCCGCCTGCCAGAGCAGCGAATCGAGGGGGCCGTGTCCGGTCGACGCGACGGCCCGAAGATCGGTCAGGACCTCGGCCCATCGATCCGGAACCTCTGCGAGCACCGAGAGGCGTGCGCGGACGTCTTCGGATCGCTTCGTGTCGTGGGTCGACAGTGCGGTGAGAGAGTGCGGCCACGACGCCAGCCGCGCTCGCTGCGCGTCATGGAACCCGTCGACCGAGACGGAGGTGATCGACGGGTCGCCGCCGACCTCCGTCAGGGTTCCGAGGCGGGTGTGGCGGTAGAACGCGGTGTCCTCGACGCCCTTCGCCATGACGGCGCCCGTCACCTGCGGGAAGCGCTCCGACACCTCGAGAGTCGTGTCGAGCAGCAGGGGCGTCAGCTCGGCGATCGATGCCGCGAGGTCGGGTCGTCGTCGGGAGGCGTCGTCGATCGCGTGTTGCAGGTGCTCGCGCCCCGCCGGCAGATACGCCCTGTAGACGGGGAAGCCGGCGACGATCTCGGCCAGCGCATCCTCGGCGCCGACCACACCGAACGGCAGCGCCCGCACCAGGCGGCGCACCTCGGACTGCAGCAGCTCGTCGGCGATCATCCGCTTGGTCGTGTGGATCAGGTCGTGCCACGGCTCCGCTGCGGGCAGACCGGTTTCCGTGCGCAGCCGCGCGTCGAGTCGGTCGAGGGCTGCGACTCCGTCGCCGTCGATCAGGACACGGTCGATCTCGCCCATCGCGTCGTACCCGGTCGTGCCGTCGGTGCGCCACCACGAGGGCAGCTGCTCGCCGGGCTCGAGGATCTTCTCGACGACCGTGTATGCGCCGCCGGTGATGTCCGCGAGTCGCTCGAGGTAGCCGCCGGGGTCTGTCAGTCCGTCGGGGTGGTCGACCCGCAGGCCGTCGGCCAGACCGTCGGTGATCCACCGTGCGATCTCGACATGCGACTCGTCGAAGACATCGGGGATCTCGACGCGGATGCCGGCGAGCTCCGAGACGGCGAAGAAGCGGCGGTAGTCGAGGTCGGTGTTCTGGTCTTCCCAGAACCGCAACTCGTAGTGCTGGGCCTCCAGGAGCCTCGGCAGGTCTTCCGCGAACTCACCGGAGCCCGGCGCCAAGGGCAGCACATGGTCGAAGTACGACAGCGTTCCGTCGGGGGCGTCGTCGGCGGGAGCGGTGTCGACCACGATGTCACCGGACTCGAGGACCTCTGAGAGCGACGAACCCAGGATCGGCAGACGCACCCGCCCCTCCGACAGCCGTCGGTCGATGTCGAACGCCACCGCGTGACGTGACGCGCGTCCGAGTCTCAGCAGATCCCACCACCAGACGTTGGCGCGGGGGATCGCCACGCCGACGTGGTTCGGCACGATGTCGACGAGGATGCCGAGTCCGGCTGCTCGCGCGGCGGCGGCGAACCGCTTCAGGCCGGCGGGGCCGCCGCGGTCGTCATCCACTCGGGAGTGATCGACGACGTCGTAGCCGTGGTCCGACCCGGGCACGGCGGCCAGGAGCGGTGACAGGTAGGCCCACGATGCCCCGAGATCGGCCAGATACGTCGTGACCGATGCCGCGTCGTCGAGGGTGAAGCCTGAGCGGATCTGCAGACGGTAGGTCGAGAGCGGGCGATACGTCATCGAGGCAGCTCCGGGGTGGGGGCCGGCGCCGGGGCCTCGGCCTGCTCCGTCTGAATGCGCAGCGACGCTTCGACCGAATTGTCCGTCGACACCACCGTCCGGTCGACGTCGCGCAGCACGAGGAGCGAGTGGGCCTCGAGCGGGACTGACGCACCCGGATCGAGTGATCCGCCGTCGGCTCGCTCGCCCGCGGTGTCGATCATGACCTCCCACGCATGGCCGTGCCGCTCATCGGGCAGCGCGAGCTCGACGGCATCCGTCCCGCTGTTGAAGTAGACGAGGAAGTTCTGATCGGTGACGGGGCGACCCCGTCGGTCCTTCTCGCGGATCCCCTGACCGTTGAGGAAGACTCCGATCGCGAGACCGAATCCGGAATCCCAGTCCTCCGGTTCCATGCGGCGGCCATCCGGACGCAGCCAGACGACGTCGGGCACGCGCTCGCCGTCGTCCGACCGCACCGGACGCCCGTCGAAGAAGCGGCTGCGTCGGAACGTCGGGTGGTCGCGGCGAAGCCTGGCCACCGCTGCGGTGAACTCCACGAGCGGCAGGTCGGCCGATTCCCAGTCAACCCAGGTGAGCTCGTTGTCCTGTGCGTAGCCGTTGTTGTTGCCGTCCTGGGTGCGGCCGAGCTCGTCGCCGTGCGCGATCATCGGCACTCCCTGCGACAGCAGTAGAGTCGCCAGGAAGTTGCGCTGCTGACGAGCACGTATGCGGTTGATCCCCTCGTCCTCGGTAGGACCCTCCGCGCCGTGGTTGTCGGAGCGGTTGTGGGACTCTCCGTCGTTGTTGTCCTCGCCGTTCGCGTCGTTGTGCTTCTCGTTGTACGACACGAGGTCGCGCAGCGTGAAGCCGTCGTGCGCGGTCACGAAGTTGATCGACGCCACAGGGCGGCGACCGGAGTGCTCGTAGAGGTCGGCCGACCCGGTGAGGCGGGAGGCGAACTCGCCGAGCGCCTGAGGCTCGCCACGCCAGAAGTCGCGCACCGTGTCGCGGTACTTGCCGTTCCACTCCGTCCACTGCGGGGGGAAGTTGCCGACCTGATATCCGCCCGGACCGACGTCCCACGGCTCGGCGATGAGCTTCACCTGCGAGACGATCGGATCCTGCTGCACGAGCTCGAAGAAGGCCGCGAGTCGATCGACGTCGTAGAACTCGCGCGCGAGGGTCGAGGCGAGGTCGAAGCGGAAGCCGTCGACGTGCATCTCGGTCACCCAGTACCGCAGCGAGTCCATGATCAGCTGCAGCGCATGCGGGTTGCCCGCGTTGAGGCTGTTCCCTGTACCGGTGTAGTCGGTGTAGTAGCGGCGGTCCTCTTCGAGGCGGTAGTACGCCTCGTTGTCGATGCCCCGCATCGAGAGCATCGGCCCCATGTGGTTTCCCTCGGCGGTGTGGTTGTAGACCACGTCGAGGATGACCTCGATGCCTGCTGCATGGAGCGCGCGCACCATGGCCTTGAACTCCTGCACCTGCTGACCGTGCTGCCCGCTGGAGGAGTAGTCGTTGTGCGGCGCGAAGAACGCGAGGGTGTTGTAGCCCCAGTAGTTCGTGAGGCCCTTCTCTTCGAGCGTCGAGTCGTAGATGAACTGGTGCACCGGCATCAGCTCGATCGCGGTGACTCCGAGGTGCACGAGATGCGCGATGACCGACGGGTGACCGATCGCCGCATATGTGCCGCGCAGCTCCTCGGGGACATCGGGGTGCAGCTGGGTGAGTCCCTTGACGTGCGCTTCGTAGATCACGGTCTGCGCGTAGGGGATCTTCGGAAGGCGGTCGCCCGCCCATTCGAAGAACGGGTTCACGACCACGCCCTTCACCATCGTCGCGCCGGAGTCCTCGTCGTTGCGGGAGTCGGGGTCGCCGAAGTCGTAGCCGAACAGCGGCTGTCCCCACTCCACACGACCTGCGACCGACTTCGCGTAGGGGTCGAGAAGGAGCTTGTTCGGGTTGAATCGCTTTCCCTGGGCGGGGTCGTAGGTGCCGTGCACGCGGTATCCGTACAGCTGCCCCGGCTGAACCGAGGGCAGATACCCGTGCCACACGTACGCGTCGACCTCTTCGAGCGCTATCCGCTCTTCGTTGCCGTCGTCATCGAACAGGCACAGCTCGACCTTCTCGGCGCCTTCGCTGAACAGGGCGAAGTTCGCGCCCTGGCCATCGAAGGTCGCACCGAGCGGGTAGGGGGAACCGGGCCAGATCTCGCGGCTCACTGAGCGCGCCGCTTCGAGACGGCGCGGTGCAGAACAGTCCGCACAGCGTCGTGGAAGTCATACACCTGAGCGATCTCGTCGGCGTGATGATAGGGGTGGCCCACGTAGCAGACGAAGACCGGATGCACGTGCTCGACGTATCCGACGGGACCTTCGTGGAGCACGACGTACCGATCGAGGTCGACACGTTCGTAGAGGGGCTCGGCCGGCGTGGAGGCTGTCGTGGGAGCCTGGCCGTCGGCGGGCTTGTGGTCATGCGCGGTATGGGTCTTCGCAGTCATGAGGGCTCCTGTTCTGTTGATGGGGTCCACGCTAAGAGAACCGAGCTCACAGGGAAATACCATTGCCTCCGCGCGACGAACGCGCTATGTCGTGAGTGCGCGTGGTGGCCGTGCAACCACCCCGCGGCCACCTGCGAGAATGGAAGCCCCGTGCCGATCCCGAACCGAGGAGCTCCCGTGCAGTACATCTCCACCCGAGGCGGCATGCAGCCGCTGCCGTACTGCGAGACCCTGCTCGAAGGGCTCGCGACAGACGGCGGGCTCGCCGTGCCCGAGACCATGCCGACGGTCGACGGTGAGACCCTCGAGCGCTGGCGGGCACTGACCTACCCGCAGCTCGCGACCGAGGTGCTCGCGTTGTTCGCGACGGACATCCCCCGTGCCGATCTCGCGCGCATGACCGCGGCGGCATACGATCAGTTCCCCGAAGAGGTCGTGCCGCTGCGCTCGATCGATGACGACCTCACGCTCGTGGGTCTCTCCGAGGGCCCGACGCTCGCGTTCAAGGACATGGCCATGCAATTCCTCGGCCAGGTCGTCGAGTACGCGCTCGAGCGCAAGGGCTCCGTCCTGAACATCCTCGGCGCGACCTCCGGAGACACGGGATCGGCTGCCGAGCACGCGCTGCGCGGCAAGGACCGCATCTCGGTCTTCATGCTGTCTCCGAAGGGACGCATGAGCGCGTTCCAGCGTGCGCAGATGTTCTCGCTCGCCGACGAGAACATCCACAACATCGTGGTCGACGGCGTGTTCGACGATTGCCAGAACCTCGTCAAGTCGCTCGCGGGCGATCTCGACTTCAAGCGGGCCCAGCACCTCGGCGCCGTCAACTCGATCAACCTCGCCCGCATCACCGCTCAGGTCGTCTACTACTTCTGGGCATGGCTGCGCGCGACGGATGCCGGCGGCTGGACCGAGGTCTCGTTCACCGTGCCGTCGGGGAACTTCGGCAACATCCTCTCGGGGTTCTTCGCGAAGCAGATGGGCCTCCCGATCCGTCGGCTCGTGCTCGCCGCCAATGAGAACAACGTGCTCGACGAGTTCTTCCGCACCGGTGTCTACCGGCCCCGCAGCGCGGCGCAGACGCTCGCCACCTCGAGCCCGTCGATGGACATCTCGAAGGCCTCGAATCTCGAGCGCTTCATCTTCGAGCTCGTCGGGCGCGATGCCGCACGCGTGGTCAAGGCCTGGCAGGATCTCGACACCCAGGGCTTCTTCGATTTCACCGCCGACCTGGCTCGTTTCGTCGACGAGTTCGGCATCGTCAGCGGCACCTCGACCCACGCCGACCGACTCGCGACCATCAAGGCGGTCTACGAGGCGACGGGCGACATCATCGACCCTCACACCGCGGACGGGGTCAAGGTCGCCCGCGAGAATCTCGAATCGGGTGTGCCGATGCTCGTGCTCGAGACCGCGAAGCCGCAGAAGTTCGCCGAGACGATCCGCGAGGCGATCGGCGTCGAGCTCGAGTACTCCTCGGAGCTGCGCGCCATGCTCGATGCTCCGCAGCACCGGACCGAGATGGCAGACGACGAGCAGGAGCTCCGTGCGTTCATCGAAGCGAAGGCCCTGAGCTGAGCTGAGTCGAGCCGCCCCGTGGCGACCCGGGCGACCTGACATCACGGAGACCCCCTCCTGCGGACGCCCGCAGGAGGGGGTCTTCGCAGTCAGCGGATCCGCAGCGTGCGACTCACTCGGGGTCGCCGTGCAGCATCCAGGGGATCCCGAATCGATCGACGAGCATCCCGAAACTGCCGCCCCACGGCGCAGCGTCGAGCGGCATCGTGATCGCCGCGCCGTCGGACAGCGCATCCCACACCTGCTGCGTCTTCTCCTGCGTATTGCCGCTCAGGGACACCGAGAACCCCTGAGGCGGCTCGAAGGGGATGCCGTCGGGGGTGTCCGACGCCATCAGCACGAGGCCGTCGGGCGTCGTGAGCTGCGCGTGCATCACGAGGTCGTTCTGATCGGGGTTCTGCACCATGTCGGGGAACTCGCCGAACACGGTGATCTCGAGGTCCCCGCCGAGGATGCCCTGATAGAACTCCATCGCCTGTCTCGCTTCGGTGCGGAACGAGAGATACGGATTGAGTGTCGCCATGACTGCCCCCAGCTATGTCAGGCAGGGCCCTCGTCGGCCCCGCTGCGGCTCATTCTGCGCCGGGGGTCGGACATCCGCAAGAGCGGGGTCGTCGCTCAGTCGGGGAGCGCCTTCACCGCCGCGGTCAGCACCTGAGGCACGGTCGGCACGCCTTCTGCCCGGAAGACCTCCGCACCCGCGGCATCGCGGATGATGACCGTGGGGGTGAACCGGATGCCGAGCGCCTCCGCCGCATCCGGCTCGGATGCGACGTCGATCTCGGTGACGGTCGCATCGGGAAGGTAGCGCACCGCATCAGCGACGACCGCACGGGTTCGAGAGCAGGCGCCGCAGAACGCGGATGTGACCAGCGTGAGTTCCATCGCTCTCCTCTCGGCTCTCGATATGCAACCCGGCGCCGGCTCGTCGTGTTCCCGGATCGAGGTCAGAACTCGGTGCGCTTGACGAGACCCCGATTCGTGCGGATGTGCTCGTAGTCCCACTGCACGACCCGTGACTCCGACAGCCAGACGGCGAGACGGTCGGTGTCGATCTCCGAGACGTCGACGAACCTCGCCTCGGCCGCCTCGAACGATCCGGACGCGACGAGTCCGGGCTCGGCGAACGACTGGCCACTCCAGAACATCAGTCGCACGGCATCCTTCAACCGGTCGTATCCCACGATCGGATTGCCGTCGAGGAACCAGACGGGGTGCGCGTGCCACACCTTGGCGGACGCCTCGGGAAGCCCCCGGTCGATCTCGTCGGCGAGGCGCTCGCAGATCTCGCGATCTTCGGGGCGGAGTCTCCGGTGGTAGTCGTCGATCTCTGGCGCGCGGGTCATGGTGCGAGTATGGCCCGTGCGGCGGCCGCCGTCGAGGATCAGGTGCGAGGCGTCGTGGACCGAGGATGCAGCAGACCGGAGAGCGCACCGAGCGCAGCACCGACGAGGGTGTCGACGATACGTTCCCACGCGACGTCCATCGAACCGATCTCGCCGGTCGCCGCACCCGTCAGCAGCAGCACGAGCGGCGTGATGAAGACGAGCGCGAGGGCGTAGTGGCGCACCACGACGAGCTCGATCGTGAACTGCAGGGCGCCGAGAAGCAGCGCCAGCCAGAGACCCGACGGATGCAGCAGGGCGAGAAGAGCGTAGACCCCTGCGCCGACGACGGTCCCGAGCATGCGGTGCAGTCCGCGCTGCACGGCGGCGCGGCGGGCGGCTGCCACGCCGATCACTGCGACGGCCGATCCGACGATCCAGTACGTGCGCGTCGGGTCGATCGCCAGCCCGAGCAGCACGCCGATGATCGCGACGATCGCGACCCGGATCAGCAGCATGCGTGAATCGGCCGTGAACGCGGGCCCCGGCAGCAGCTCACGCAGCGGCCTGGCCGAGACCGAACGCGCACGGGGGAGCAGAAGCGGCGCCATCGCGATCAGATAGGAGAAGACGCATCCCGCCGCGAGCGCGGCGATGTAGACCATCGGTGCGATCGGTGAACTGACGATCACATGAGCCGAGAGGCCGAAGACCAGCACGAAGAAGAGGGGCCCCGGTGGACCGAGCCGGAAACCGAACGCCAGAGCCGCGCTGACGACCGCGACGACCACGACGCCGATGCTCACGAGCCAGGCGTTCGCGGAGGCAGCGACTCCGAGTGCGGCGCTGGCGATCAGGCCCGCGGCGACGAAGGGCAGGATCCTGGCCCGTTCGACCACAGGAGCGGTGCCGGCGAAGAGGACCGTGAATGCGCCCGACGCCGCGATGTAGCCGAGCGGGGGCTGACCGATCATGGTCATGACGGCGATCGGCACCGCGATGCCCAGCGCCGCCTGGGTGGCGAGGTGCCAGCGCGGACCGCGCTTGGGTGCCAGGGCGAACAGGCTCATCCTTCTATTGTCTCGCGGTGCCGAGGACCCGCGAGACGCGGCTGAGCCCTTCCGGTGCCTCCGGAGTGCCGATGGGAGGCAACGAGCCCGGCGCTACGATGGCCGACGTGACAGAACCTCGCCCCGGAATCGCCGAACGCCTCTCGCAGATGATCCGGCTGCCGACCGTGTCGGCGGAGCTGGAGGAACGCGGATCCGAGCCGTTCGAGGCGTTCGTCGCGTTGATCGCCGACCTCTACCCGCTCGTTCACGAGCACCTCGCGCTCGAGCGGCATACCGATTTCGGGCTGCTCTTCCGCTGGTCGGGCAGAGGGGCTGAGGCCGACGGGCCGGTCGTGCTGATGGCGCATTACGACGTCGTCCCGGTGGATGAGAGCGATGCATGGACGCATCCTCCGTTCGAGGGCGTGATCGCCGACGGGGTGGTCTACGGGCGCGGGGCTCTCGACGACAAGGGTCCGCTGATCGTCGTGCTCGAGGCGGTCGAGAATCTGCTCGCCGACGGGTTCGTCCCCGCGCGAGACGTCTACCTCTCATTCGGAGGCAATGAAGAGACCTTCGGTCGAGCGGCCGAGGAGATCGCGCGGGTGCTGCGCGAGCGCGGCATCATCCCGTGGCTCGTGGTCGACGAAGGCGGCGCGGTCGTCGACGCCCCACTGCCTTTCGTACCGGGCCGAGCGGCGATGATCGGCGTCGGGGAGAAGGGTGTGATGACCCTGACCCTCTCGGCGCGCGGCGAGGGCGGCCACGCGTCGGCGCCTCCTTCTCTGACCGCCGTCCGGAGGGTGGCGAGAGCCGTCGATCGGCTCGGGCCGCGGACGTTCCGACCACGGCCCTCGAAGGCGATCGGGCGGATGCTGTCGCAGCTCGGCGCTCAGACGCCCGGTCCGGCGCGACATCTGCTGCGCCTGCTCGGATCCGCGCCGCTGCTGACCGGTCAGCTGTTCGCCGCGCTCGGCGGTGAGCCCGCCGCTCTCGTGCGCACGACCGTGGCCCCGACGATGCAGTGGGGTGGCACGGCGGCGAACGTCCTCCCCTCGCAGGCGTCGGCGACCGTGAATCTGCGCATCGCTCTGGGCGAGACGACGCAGCAGACCGTGCTGCGGGTGCGTCGGCGCATCCGGGATCCGCTGGTCACGGTCCGCGTCGAGGAAGCGAGCGAACCGTCACCCGAATCTGCGACCGACAACGCCCAGTTCGCGGTGCTCGCCGACGCGCTCGCGGTCTCGCACCCCGGGGTCCCCGCCGTGCCGTACGTGATGATGGCGGCGACGGACTCCCGCCACTTCCACCGTTTCGCGCCGGCCGTCTACCGCTTCGCACCGCTCGACATGTCGAACGCGCAGCGGGCGTCGATCCATGGCGTCGATGAGAACGTCGAGATCGCTGCGCTCGAGCGGGGGGAGCGGTTCCATCGGGCTCTCCTCGAGCGGCTAGGGTGATCTCACCCCTTCGAGGGCGTCTCGGCGCCCGAGTCAGCCCTTTCACCGAGGAGCCGCGATGACGCGCACCCGCACTCTGGGAACCCTCGCCACCGTCGTCGGCTTCCTCGCCTTCGTCGAGTTCACCAGCGGCGTGCTGCAGGGCTATTACACGCCCATGCTCACCGACATCGCGCGGCATCTGGGAATCCACGACGCCGACGTGAACTGGCTCGAGGGCACGCAGCTCATGCTCTCGGCTCTCGTCGTGCCGGCGTTCGCGAAGCTCGGCGACATGGTCGGCCACAAGCGGATGCTGTTGATCTCGACGGCGCTGACCGCCGCCGCGGCACTCGTGCTGCCGTTCACGGACTCGTTCCCCGTGTTCCTGATCGGCTGGACGCTGATGGGGTTCTACGTCGTCTGGCTGCCGCTCGAGATCGCGCTCATCTGGTCGCGCTCACGCCGGATGGAGGGACGCTCCTCGATCACGGCGAAAGCGGCAGGGCTGCTGGTGGCGGCGCTCGAAGGCGGCGCGATCATCGGTGCTCTCGTCGGCGGTGCGCTGATCGATGTCCTCCCGCTGACGGTCGTGCTCCTCATTCCCGCGGTGCTGATCGTCGTCTGCTTCTTCGTGATCCTGTTCGGGGTGAAGGAGTCGCCTGATCCGACCGGCGGCGTGTTCGACACGGTCGGCGTCGTGCTGATCTCGCTCGCCCTGATCTGCTTCACCGGCGGGCTGAGCCTGCTCCGTCTCGAGGGCGGACTCGTCAACCCCTGGTCATGGGCGGTGGTCGTGCTCGGCCTCCTGCTGGTCATCCCGTTCGTGCTCTGGGAGCTGCGCTGCGATGACCCTCTCATCGACGTGCGCATGTTCCGCTCACCGGCCCTCGGGCCTGTGTTCCTCACCGCCGGCCTGTTCGGAGTGAGCGTGCTCGGGGCCCAGGCGCCGCTGTCGACGTTCGCGCGCACCGATCCGGGTGTCTACGGCTATGGACTCGGAACGACGGGTTTCGCGACGTCGCTCATCATCGGGCTGTATCTGATCGCGATGATCGCAGGTGCGCTGCTGTTCCCGCTCGTCGCTCGACTGGTGAGCCCGCGGATCACTCTCATGGGCGCGTCTCTGCTCGTCGGCATCGGGTTCCTGCTGTTCCTGCCTTTCCATGACTCCTATGTGCAGGTGGTGACCAACATGGTCATCGTCGGACTCGGCTCCGGCGCTCTCGTGGCGGCTCTCCCCGCGGCGGCTGCGTCGGCGGCGCCCGCGACGCAGACCGGTGTCGCGACGGGGCTCACCAACTCGGTCAAGACGGTCGGCGGAGCGATCGCCTCGTGCATCTTCGGGATCGCACTGCTCAACGGCGTGAGCGGAGCGGTCGAGGGCACCGCAGGGTCATTCGCCGGCTACGTCACGGTCTGGGTGGTCTGCGGCGTGACGGCGCTCGTCGCCGCCGCGATCCTCGTCTTCGTTCCCAAAGAGGCTTTCACCGACCGGACGGATGCCGAGGCCGTCGCCACGCCGATCGCCTGACGTCAGCCCGGATCGAGGCCGAGGATCCGCGAGATCTGAGGCCAGGCCTGCGCGCCGAGCGCTGCATCGGCGCGCGGTGTGCCGCCCCGAGCCATGTGCATGCCGCCGGCCGCGGGGGCCTCGCCGGGCAGGAGCAGACGATGCCCTGCGTCCGGATGCTGGACGATCGTCGTGCTTCTGCCATGGGCATGTCGGCGCCGTGAGATCGCCGTCGTGAACGCGGCGCTCGGCCAGACGCGGTCGTCACCTCCGGCGATCAGCAGCAGATCGCCGGAGATCCGCTCGACAGGAATCGTCGCCGCCGCAGTGAGTGTCGGGTCGAGGGTCAGGCTCGTCGAGTACAGCGAGAGGTACTCCGGCGGATCGCTCATCGGCGTCCACGCCGGGTCGAACACGACCGCCGGCAGCGGAGAACCGCCCAGAGTCCAGTGCGAGGACCAGCGGCCCTCCGCCAGCCCGGACCAGACGACGGACGACGGGGAGACGGCGATGGTCGGGTCGATCTCGACGGTGGAGGCGGTGACGAGGGCCGCCTCGGCGCCGAACGACGTTCCGAAGATCGCCACGCGATCGTGATCTCGTCGCAGCAGCTCGATCTGATCGATGAACATCTCGATCGGCACCTCATGGGGCGCCGGTCGCTGGCCGATGCCGCCGAACCAGCGGATCGCTCGCACCCGAGTGCCCCGATGGCCGAGCAGATCGGCGCGAGCGGACTCGAGGCGCCCACTCGAACCCGCGAGCAGCAGCACGGCTGTGCCGCAGGGTCGCTCGGGGAATGCGTCGTAGACGTCATCCGAGGCGATGGACGAAGGCATGAGGTGGTGGGCCGATGTCAGTCGCGGTCGAGCCCGAACGAGCGCTTGACCACGGCCTGCATGTCGCGGTCGAGTCCGTCGATGCGCGTGTTCACGGTGTCGAAGCGGGCGTTCATCTCGCCGCGGAGTCCGCCGATCTGGGCGTTCATCTCGCCGCGGAGACCCCCGATCTGGGCGTTCATCTCGTTGCGGAGGCCACCGATCTCGGTGCGGACGACCCGGATGAACAGTGTGGAGACGACGGTCAGCATGCCGAACATGAGCGCGGTGAAACACCCGATCATGGTCCAGATCTGAGCGTCGGTCATGAGGTGCACCATGTCATCCTCGCATCGTTCCTCGCCGAGCAGCGGAATCGAGGTCGCTGTATACCGTCATCCCGAGCAGTGGGAGGAACTGCGGGGCGCAGGGTGGTCGTGCAGGAGGGGTGGGCGGGGATTTCTCATCACTCGCCCACCCCCGTGCTCAGTCGCCCTTGACGTTGACGAGCTGACGCAGCGTGTGCCTGATCTCGACCAGGCTCGCGGCATCCGTCATCACCTGATCGATCGGCTTGTACGCCTGCGGGATCTCATCGATGAAGGCGCTCGTGTCGCGGAACTCGATCCCCTCCATCGCCTCACGCAGCTGCTCGTGAGAGAAGGTGCGCCGAGCCGCCGACCGCGAGTACTCCCGGCCGGCGCCGTGCGGTGACGAGTTCAGCGACTGCGGGTCACCGAGCCCTTCGACCACGTACGACGCCGTTCCCATCGAGCCCGGGATGAGTCCCGGACGACCGGCATCCGCCTGGATCGCACCCTTTCTCGACACCCACACCCTCTTGCCGTAGTGCTTCTCCGACTCGGTGAAGTTGTGGTGGCAGTTGATGCGCTCCTGCTCCTCGACGGGGGTTCCGAGGAACTCCGACACCTGCCGTGCGACCCGATCCATCATCTCCTCGCGGTTGAGCAGCGCGAAGTGCTGGGCCCACCGCAGCTCGCGGATGTACCGGGTGAACTCGGGAGTGCCTTCGACGAGGTACGCGAGGTCGGGGTCGGGCAGCTCGATCCACCACTGCTTCGCCAGCCGCTGCGCGACGGCGATGTGGTGACCGGCGATCCGGTTGCCGACGCCTCGAGAACCCGAGTGCAGGAAGAGCCACACGCGGTCGAGCTCGTCCACCGACACCTCGATGAAGTGGTTGCCGGAGCCGAGCGTTCCGAGCTGCAGTCGCCAGTTCCTGGCGTACTTCTCAGGGTCGAACTCGCTCTGCTCAGCGAGCGTCTCGAGCTCTGCGATGCGCGGTTCGGCACTCGCGACGATCTTGTTGTTGTAGCGCCCCGCCGACAGCGGGATCGCGCGCTCGATCTGCTCGCGCAGCTCGGCGAGATCGCGACCGGCGAGGTCACCCTTCGTGAACTGGGTGCGAACCGCGATCATGCCGCAGCCGATGTCGACACCGACTGCGGCGGGGATGATCGCGCCGAGCGTCGGGATGACCGAGCCGACCGTCGCTCCCTTGCCGAGGTGCGCATCGGGCATCAGAGCCAGGTGCGGGTGGATGAACGGCATGCGCGCGGTGGTGTGCGCCTGATCGAGTGTCTTCTCATCGATCATCGACGCCCACGAGAGCAGCCGTGTGGAGAGCCTCTCCATGATTCCTTTCCTTGTGTGATGTTCAGCCACAGGTCGGGAGTCTCGTGAGAAACAGAAATGCCCCGAACCTGACGGTGCGGGGCACGGGAACAGCGGATGCTGTCACACGGCGCGCGCCGGAGGGTACGACTCGTAGCGGTCATTGCGCTTCTGCTGAAGCGGCAAGACCGCGGCGAAGGGGAAGTTCCGCAGGGCGGTCATCCGTCGTCTCCTCGGCGTGAATGCTGTGCGCGATCGGCACAGCTTTGCCACACTAGGGCGCGACACGCCCGGGAGTCAAGCGGAATCGCGCGGGGGGTTGTGCATGAACTCGACGCGGATGCCGTCGGCATCCTCGACGAAGGAGGCGTAGTAGCGGTCGGTGTACCGCGGGTACTCCTTCGGGTCTCGGACGGCCGTCCATCCGGCATCGAGCGCCACTGCATGCAGGCGATCCACCTCATCGCGCGAGGGCATGGCGAACGCGATGTGCTGCCAGCCGACCCGGCCGTGGCGGTGAGGGCCGGAGTCCTCATCCCATGCGTACAGGATGATCTCTGTCTCGTCGCCGTTGTTCCATGAGATGGAATGGTCGTCCTCGCCGCCGCTCACGTAGCCGAGCGCCATGAGCACGGGGTGGAACTGGGCTCTGCCCCGTTCGAGGTCGTCGACGGTGATGCCCAGATGATCCAGAAGTGCCATGCGTCCAGTCTTCCAGTCGAGGCACGCGCGGCACTAGTGCGGCGCGTGGTACTCGGCTTCGCCGCGCTTCCAGTAGCCCTTGACCACGGCGTTCGCGGAGTCGATGCCCCAGCGGTCCAGCAACGCGCGTCCCGGTTTGACGATCGACTGTTCGGCCGCGATGAACACGAACGGGTCGTCGCCGATCGCATCTTCCACCGCCAGGTCGTCGAGGAACGAGACGAGCGCGGAGCCAGAGGGAGCATCGCCGCGATGCAGCCATTCGATGTCGACAGGGGCTTCGATGTCGATCTCACGCCCGGCCGAGACCGTCTCGACCACGATTCGAGCGGCGACGCCGGCGGGGATGAGCGCCGCGAAGCGTCGGATGGCGGGGATGGCCGTCTCATCTCCGGCGAGCAGCCAGGAGCCGGGGGTGCCGTTCAGCACCGCCGACCCGCGGGGCCCGCCGACGCCGATCGATGACCCGAGAGCAGCAGTCGCCGCCCAGGGGGCTGCGACACCCGAATCGCCGTGCACGGCGAACTCGACGTCCAACCAGTCCGCGCCCCAGGCCAGAGGTGTGTACTCACGACTCGGTGCAGCCCGCATCTCCTCGACCGATCCCACCGGGCCGGAGGGGAAGAACAGACGCATGTGGTCGTCGGAGCCCGGGGAGTCGAAGCCCTCGAGGTCGCCGCCCGTGAGGCGCACACGCACGAAGTCGGGTGCCAGCCATTCCCGGGCGCTCAGCGTGACGGTGCGGAAGCGCAGATCGAGGCCTCGGCGCTCGATGGAGAAGCCGGATTTCGTATCGCTCATAAAGTAAGGCTAACCTATCTTGGAGGCGGAGTTAGGGGAGCCTAACTCCGCCTGTCCTGCGCCGCCCGCGCGCACTCACCACCGCAGAACAGGAGTCTCTCCATGTCCATGCCCAGAATCCTCAGCGCCACGAGCGTCGGTCTCGTCGGCCTTCTCGCCCTCGCCGGCTGCGCCTCCGGAGCCGAAGCCGAGCCGGCCGAGACCGCGCCGGCCGCCGACTCAGTCACGATCGAGGACAACACCGGATCGCACGAGATCGCCACGCCTCCCGCATCCGTCGTCGCACTGGACAACCGCACGTTCCAGACGCTCTCCGACTGGGGAGTCGAGCTCTCGGCCGGTGCGGTCGCGCTCATGCCCGACACGGTGTCGTACCTCGACGACGACTCGATCGTCGACATCGGCCTGCACAGCGAGCCCGACCTCGAGGCGATCGTCGCCGTCGAACCCGACCTCATCATCAGCGGACAGCGCTTCACGCAGCACAACGAGGCCATCGCCGAACTCGTGCCTGAGGCGACGATCATCGATCTCGAGCCTCGCGAGGGCGAGCCCTTCGACGACGAGCTCAAGCGACAGGTGACCGTGCTCGGCGAGATCTTCGGCAAGCAGGACGAGGCGCAGTCACTGGTCGACGATTTCGACGCGGCGGTGGAGCGGGCGAAGGCCGCCTACGACGACGCCGACACCGTCATGGCCGTGAACACCTCGGGCGGCGAGATCGGATATCTGGCACCGACCGTGGGCCGCTCGCTCGGACCGATCTACGACATCCTCGGCCTGACGCCGGCGCTCGAGGTCGCCGATGCCTCGGACGACCATCAGGGCGACGACATCTCGGTCGAGGCGATCGCCGCCTCGAACCCCGACTGGCTTCTCGTGCTCGACCGCGACGCCGTGTTCGCCGCAGAGACCCCCGACTACGTGCAGGCATCCGAGATCCTCGAGAGCTCCGAGGCGCTCGCCGGCGTCACGGCAGTCGCTGACGAGCAGATCGTCTACATGCCCACCGACACCTACCTCAACGAGGGCATCCAGACGTACACGACGTTCCTGAACGACCTCGCCGACGCCCTCGAGGCCGCCCAGAAGTAGTCCGCTCGGCGGCATCCGCTCGAGGGCGGATGCCGCCGGCCGGCGTCTCACGATGTCTCGCACCGCGTTCTCCACCGAGCCGCCCCGGTCTGCCGGGCGGCTCGTCGACGTCAAGCTCCTCGTCGGCATCCTCGTCGTCCTCGCACTTCTCGTCGTGTCCCTGTTCACAGGCGTCTACGACATCGCGGGAGCCGCCGACGGTGCCGAGATGTTCCAGATCACCCGGGTCCCGCGCACGGTAGCCCTCGTCCTCGCGGGCGCCGCCATGGCGATGGCGGGGCTGGTGATGCAGCTCCTCACTCAGAACCGCTTCGTCGAGCCGACCACCACCGGCACCACCGAATGGGCGGGCCTCGGTCTGCTGACGGTCATGGTGCTCGTGCCGAACCCCTCGATCCCGCTGAGGATGGCAGGCGCCATCATCGCGGCCTTCATCGGCACCATGGTGTTCTTCGCCTTCCTGCGCCGCGTCTCGCTGAAGTCGTCTCTCATCGTCCCGATCGTCGGCATCATGCTGGGTGCCGTCGTCGGATCGGTGTCGACCTACTTCGCACTCGTGACCGACTCGCTGCAGGCCATCGGCGTCTGGTTCGCGGGCAGCTTCACATCGGTGCTCCGAGGGCAGTACGAGATGCTCTGGATCGTGGCGATCGTCGGAGTCGTCGTGTTCGTCGTCGCCGACCGTCTCACGATCGCCGGGCTGGGGGAGGAGATCGCGACGAACGTCGGGGTCGACTACAACCGGGTGATCCTGCTCGGAACAGTGCTCATCGCCGTCACCACGGGCGTGGTCACGGTCATCGTCGGCAACCTTCCCTTCCTCGGGCTGATCGTGCCGAACATCGTCTCGATGGTCCGCGGCGACGATCTGCGCAGCAACCTGCCGTGGGTCTGCCTGCTCGGCATCGCGATCGTCACCGTCTGCGACATCATCGGACGGACGATCATCATGCCGTTCGAGGTGCCGGTGTCGCTGATCCTCGGCATCGTCGGCGCGATCGTCTTCATCCTGCTCCTGCTGAGGCAGCGTCGTCGTGGCTGAGGCGATCGCGGCCGGCACCCGCACCTCCGGATCCTTCACGACTCCGCGCGCACGACGGCGATATGTCATCGTGCTCGGCATCCTCGTCGCCCTCTCCGTGGCCTTCGCCTTCGCTCTGCTCGCGTGGGAGAACCCGATGCCGATCGGATCACCCGGATTCTGGCGCATCGCGAAGCTGCGCGTGACGAACGTGACCGTGATGGCCGTGGTCGCGGTGGCGCAGGCGATCGCCACCGTGAGCTTCCAGACGGTCACCAACAACCGCATCATCACGCCGTCGATCATGGGATTCGAATCGCTGTATCGCGTCGTGCAGACCACCACGGTGTATCTGTTCGGCGTCGCCGGTCTCGTGGCGATCCAGGGTGTCTGGCAGTTCGGCCTGCAGGTCGTCATCATGGTGGGGCTTGCGATGGCGCTCTACGGATGGCTGCTGTCCGGGCGCTACGGCAACCTGCAGATCATGCTGCTCATCGGGATCATCATCGGCGGCGGTCTCGGAGCGATCTCGACCTTCATGCAGCGGCTGCTCACGCCCAGTGAGTTCGATGTGCTCGCGGCGCGATTGTTCGGCAACGTCTCGAACGCCGACGCGTCGTACCTGCCGCTCGCCATTCCGCTGTGCATCGCGGCCTCGGCGCCGCTCTGGACGAGGTCCCGGAGGCTGAACCTGCTCGCGCTCGGGCCCGACGTGTCGCGTTCGCTCGGCCTCGACCACAAGCGCGAGCTCTTCATCGTGCTCTTCCTCGTCGCCGTGCTGATGGCGACATCGACCGCGCTGGTCGGTCCGATGACGTTCCTCGGATTCCTCGTCGCGACCCTCGCGTACCAGTTCGCCGACACGTACGATCATCGACTCATCTTCCCGGTGGCCGTGCTCACGGCCTTCACGATCCTCGCCGGGGCCTATTTCGTCATGAAGAACGTCTTCTACGCGCAGGGGATGGTCTCTATCCTCATCGAGCTCGTCGGCGGAACCGTCTTCCTCATCGTCATCCTCAGAAAGGGCAGGCTGTGATCACACTCGAGGGCGTCCGCCGCGACTACAGCGACCAGGTCGCGATCGGCCCCGTGGATCTCCGGATCCCCGCCGGGGGCATCACGGCGCTGATCGGTCCCAACGGCGCGGGCAAGTCGACGCTGCTGACGATGATCGGCCGGCTCGGCGGCATGGACGCCGGGGCGATCGAGATCGCCGGATACGACGTCGCGACCACGAAGTCGAAGGACCTCGCCAAGATCGTCTCGGTGCTCCGCCAGGAGAACCACTTCGTCACGCGGCTCACCGTGCGCCAGCTCGTCGGTTTCGGGCGCTTCCCGCACTCGCAGGGCCGCTTGACCCGCGCTGACGAGGAGATCATCAGCAGGGCGATCGACTTCCTCGACCTCGGCGACCTGGAAGGGCGCTACCTCGACGAGCTCTCCGGAGGCCAGCGGCAGCGAGCCTACGTCGCGATGGTGCTGGCGCAGGACACCGAGTTCGTGCTGCTCGACGAGCCGCTCAACAACCTCGACATGAAGCATGCCGTGCAGATGATGAAGCACCTGCGTCGTGCGGCCGAAGAGCTCGGGCGCACGATCGTCATCGTCCTGCACGACATCAACTTCGCAGGTCATTACGCCGACCATATCTGTGCCATGAAAGACGGTGAGGTGGTGGAGTTCGGCCCTCCCTCCGCGATCATGACCGGTGAGGTGCTCACCCGCGTGTTCGACACGTCCGTGCAGGTGGTCGAGGGGCCCTCCGGTCCTCTCGCCGTCTACTACTGACGCTCAGAGCTCGACGCCGTGGTCCTCGTCGTTGACGCCGGCATTGCGGCCCCGGCGGGATTCGTAGCCGATGAACCAGCCCAGCCAGACGATCGCGGCGAGCAGGATGCCGAGCCAGACGTTCTGGAAGATCAGGCCGATCACGACACCGACGATGAGAAGACCTGCGGTGACGGAGAAGCGGAGTGCGTTGCGCGACATGGGCTCAGCCTAAAGGCGATCCGCCCGCCACGGGAGGTCAGCGAGTGCGGTGATCTTCGGGAGAGAGCCGTGGCCCTCGTCGGGGCTCGCTCACCCTGCTCGCGAAGATGAGGCGGATCACGCGCTGCCGGTGCCCCGCCCACGGGGCGAGCAGGTCGAGCATCCCGTCGTCATCGGTGCGGTGGCCGGTGAGGGCGTATCCCACCTGATGTGCGAGGTGGTAGTCGCCGACGCTCACCGCGTCCGGATCGCCGAGTGCCCGGATGCGCGTCTCGGCCGAGGTCCACACACCCACGCCGGGGAAGCTCGTCAGGACGCGGTCACGCTCGTCGCCGCCGGATGCTGCCAGAAGCGCGCGGGCGATGCTGTCCGCCCGCTCGGCGACGCGCACGACGGTCTTCGACTGCGGCGGCTGCACCGCGACCCGATGCCAGTCCCACGAGGGGATGCGACGCCATTGCTCTGCGGTCGGGGCGGCGTGCATCGGCCGCGGGGTCGGACCGGGTGCGCGCTCGCCGAACTTCGTGACGAGCAGCCTCCAGGCGCGGAACGCCTCGAGACCCGTCACCTTCTGCTCGATGATGGCGCAGGCGAGAGCGTCGAACACGACGCCGGTGCGAGCCAGGCGGATGCCGGGCGCACGGCGGGCCACCTCGGAGATCAGGGGATGGAGCGAGGGATCGAAACCCGACGGGTCGTCTCGGGCGCCGCACAGGTCGGGCACGGTATCGAGTGCGTGCTCGGCTCCGCGGCCCCACGCGGTGGCCTTGATCTCTCCGCTCTGCGCGCGCAGCGCCAGCGTCGCAGGGCCGAGCGGAGTTCGGAGAGTGCGCCAGATCACCGGACCGTCGAAGACCATGGTGGGGTCCCCGGGGCCTCGCCGCAGCATGCCGACCGTCGCGCGGAGATCGACGGGTGCGGTCGGCCGATACACGGTCTCTCGCGGTGCGCTCTGAGAAGCCGCGTCGGCGGCTCCGGCATCCGCGGTCAGGGTCATGCGCCCCACGATACGTGGCGGGGCTGACACTCGGATCAGAAGCGGTCGGGCGAGGGTGTGCCGTGGCCGTAACGGATGACGACGTCGGCGTGACGGTCGAAGCGGTAGCCGATGCCGCGCACGGTGCGGACGATGTCCTCGTAGCGGCCGAGCTTCGCGCGCAGACGCCGCACGTGCACGTCGATGGTGCGCTCGCCGGGGGTCTCGTCGTCCTGCGCCTGCCACAGTGCGGAGACGAGTTCGCTGCGCTCGATCGTGCGTCCTTCGCGGAGCACGAGGTACTGCAGCAGCTCGAACTCCTTGTAGGTGAAGGCTGCGGATTCGCCGTCGATCAGGACGCGCTTGCGCGAGATGTCGACGACGACGCCGCCCTCCTCGTCGGTGGTCTCCTCCTCTGCGGCGGCCTTGGTGCGGGCGATCGCACCGGGCTCGTGCAGTGCGAGACGCACGACGTCGAGGTCGCGGCCTCCCGAGCCGTGCGGGGCGAGCGCGACGGTGGCGTGCGTCTCGGCGCCGGGAGCGAGCTCGGCGAGAGTGCGACGCAGCGCGTCGACGAGGAGCGGGAGGCTGACTCCGGCTTCTGCGGCCTTGATCTCGTCGAGGCCGACATAGAGGGCGAAGCCGCGGGGCGAGCGGACAGCGGGAAGATCTGCATCGAGCGGGGCTGCGGCGGGCGCCGGAGCGGCGGTGCGGACGGCGGCGGTGGCGGCGGGACGCTCGAGAAGTGCGGTGTTCGACATGATGATGAAGTCCTCAGGACGTGAGCCGGGAAGAGGCTCTGATGCGTTGCATGAATGACCGGGCGAGCCGGAAGAGCGAGCAAAGGGTGGATGCTCGATGACCCATACCTCGCAGATCGCGAGAAGTCAGGTCAGACGGAGTGGCTGTTCGTTCAGCGACACATTCGGCAACACATGCCAACGCGACCGGGCATCATCATCCCGGCAGTCCTGTTCGCCTCCTGGGCGGACAAAGGGCTTGCGTTGGTAGTCATGGGGGGATTATGTCGGAAGAAGTCCGGGCGTGTCAAAACGGCCGACCGTGCCGGAGGCGGGCGTAACGTTGAGAGATGACCACTTCGACCCTCGCCGCAGGCTTCCTCCTCACCGATGAGAAGGACGCATCGCGGTACACGTTGATGAGAGACGGGCAGCTCGTGAGCGTGCTCGACTACCGCGACGACGGACACACGATCGCCCTGACGAGAGCCTTCACGATCCCCACTTTCCGCGGCCACGGCTATGCGGGTGTCGTCGTCGAGGGCGCTGTCGCCGACATCGAGGAACGCGGAGATCGCAAGGTCGATGCGGTGTGCTGGTACGTCTCCGACTGGTTCCAGGCGCACCCGGAGCACTCGGCTCTCCTGCGCTCTCGCTGACGCAGCTCGTGTGACGCTGTGTTACACGGTGGCGCCCTGACAGGATGAAGTCATGAAACTCGCAGAGGCACTCACCGCCCGCGCAGACCTGCAGCGCCGCATAGAGCAGCTGCGTGCGCGCATCACCGCGAACGCCAGGTACCAGGAGGGCGAGGAGCCCGCCGAGGATGCCGCCGCGCTTCTCGTTCAGGCGGATGCCGATCTGCTGCTGCTCCGCGACCTCATCAGGCGGATCAACGCGACGAACTCGCGTCTGGATCTGGGTACCGACGGAACCATGACCGATGCCCTCGCCGCCCGCGACGTGCTCCGGCTGCAGCACTCGCTGCTCGCGGACGCCGCCGCGGCGGCATCCGGGGCGAACGACCAGTTCCTGCGTCAGATGCGGTCGGAGCTGCGTCAGATCTCCGCGCTTCCCGTCGCCGAGCTGCGCTCGCGCGCGGATGCGGTCGCGCAGGAGCTGCGCGAACTCGACAATCGGATCCAGCAGGCGAACTGGCTCCACGATCTGGAGGAGTAGAGCGGAAGTCGGTAGTCATGACGAGGCGGGCACAACCCCAGCCGGAGGGGCAATTCCGGCTCATGTTGGGCGGAGGGCAGCCCGGATCCGCATCGCGCAGCCCCGCACGCCGCACATGTGATCGCGCATCGCGCATCTCGCATCACCACGTGTCGATCATCGTGACGAGGGTGGGTCAGGGGACCTTCCGCTCGCGATCCCACAGCCTCATCTCGGGTAATATGGTTTCTCTGCTCAGCCCCGTCGGCTGAGGTGGTCAGGCGCTCATGAAGCGCGCTGGTCCGAGGCTCGAAACCTCCGGCATCGTCCCCGACACCGGAGGTTCTTCCATGTCATCGTCCTTGCGCGCCCGCCCCCAGACCCGGTGGTGGGCGCTCGTCGTCATCTCCCTCACGCAGCTGATCGTCGTCCTCGACGGCACGATCGTGAGCATTGCCCTGCCTCAGGCCCAAGCGTCCCTCGGCTTGACCGACGGCCAGCGTCAGTGGGTCGTCACGGCCTACGCCCTGGCCTTCGGCGCACTGCTCCTGCTCGGTGGTCGCATCGCCGACTACGTCGGGCGCAAGCGTGTCTTCATGATCGGGATGGTGGGCTTCGGCGCTGCATCCCTCTACGGCGGCCTCGCACAGTCGGGCTGGGAGCTCATCCTCGCCCGCGGCCTGCAGGGCGTCTTCGCCGCACTTCTCGCACCGGCGGCTCTCGCGCTGCTCACCGTGACTTTCCCCTCGGGCCGCGAGCGCAACACGGCGTTCGCCGTGTTCGGGACCGTCGCGGGAACCGGCGCAGCGGTCGGCCTGCTGCTGGGCGGATTCCTCACCGAGTTCACCGATTGGCGCTGGTGCCTGCTGGTCAATCTGTTCTTCGTCGCGATCGGCCTCGTCGGCGGAGCGCTCTTCCTCACCGAGAGCAAGGCCGAGGGCGACAACCGGTACGACGTCTGGGGCGCGATCACCGTGACTCTCGGTCTCGGATCGCTCGTCTACGGTTTCAGCCTCGCCGAGAACGGCTGGGGCGATCCGCTGACGATCACGTTCCTCGCTCTGGGGGTCGTGCTGCTCGGCGTGTTCGTGTGGGTCGAGAGTCGTGTGTCGCAGCCGCTCCTCCCGCTGCGGGTGGTGGCCGATCGAGTGCGAGGCGGAGCGTTCCTCATCCAGGGCGTGGCCGGGGCGATCATGATCGGCGCGACGCTCTACCTGACCTTCCACCTCCAGTTCGTGCTCGGCATGGGCGCGCTCCCGGCGGGAGCGGCGACCCTGCCGCTGCCGATCGCGACGATGATCATCGCCCCGATCGCGACGAAGCTCCTCACGGTGATCGGGCCGCGGCCGATGCTGATCGTGGGGCCGCTCGTCGCGGCGGCCGGTCTGTTCCTCCTCTCCGGGATCACCCCCGATGGGGCGTACATCGTGCAGATCGCGCCGGCGCTTCTGCTCCTCGGCATCGGCATGGGCTTCGTGTTCATCCCGCTGCAGAACCTGGCACTCACCGGAGTCGCACCGCATGACGCGGGCATCGCATCGGCCGTCGCCAACTCGGCCATGCAGATCGGCGGATCGATCGGGCTGTCCGTGTTCACGGCCGTGTACGCGGCGTCGGTGGGCGGGCATGCGCAGACGGAGGTCTCCCCGACGCAGCTGACCGACGCCTACGGCTGGGTGTTCATCGTCGCGTCGATCCTCATGGTCGGCGCTGCCGTGATCGCCGCCGTCATGGTGCGCGGTTCGAAGGACGAGCTGATGCCGTCGCAGCCGGGGCTCGCGGTCGGCGCGCACTGAGACGCTCGCGGCATCCGTTCCGCCCGGAATCCCACGGATTCCGGGCCCAGGAACGGATGCCGCGGCACGCCTGAGGCCGAATGTCGGTGGGGGTTCGTAGCGTGTGAGTATGCGAATCCTGCACACCTCCGACTGGCACATCGGCCGCACCTTCCATGGCAACTCGACCATGGACGCGCTGGCCGAGGTCCTCGGAGCGCTCACGGTGCAGGTTCGTGAGAACGCGGTCGACGTCGTCATCGTCGCCGGTGACGTCTTCGATTCGGCGACGCCGGCCGGCCCCGCGTACACGCTTCTCGGCGACGTGCTCGTCGCGCTGCATGAGACGGGTGCCCGTGTGATCGTCACGAGCGGCAACCACGACTCCGCTGCGCGTCTCGGGTTCCAGGCGCGGCTGCTCCGTGACGGCATCCACGTGCTGACCGATCCGCTCGCGATCGGCACGCCGGTGACGCTGGCAGACGCCGATGGTCCGGTGCATTTCTACGGCATCCCGTACCTCGAGCCCGCCATCGTGCGTCAGCACTGGATCGGCGCCGATCTGCGCACGCAGGCGCAGACGCTGTCTCATGCGATGGGTCTCGTCCGGGTGGGGATGCAGGCCCACCCGGGGCGATCCGTCGCGATCGCGCACTGCTTCTCCGCCGGAGTCGACGCCACGGTCGGTCTCGAGCGCGAGGTGCGGCAGGGGGGTCTCGACGTCGTGCCGCTGTCGGTCTTCGACGGTCCTGACTACGTCGCTCTCGGGCACATCCACGGGCGCCAGAAGATCAGCGAACGAGTGCGCTATTCGGGCGCTCCGCTGCACTACAGCTTCGGCGAGCAGAGCAAGCCCCGCGGTTCGTGGCTGGTCGACCTCGATGCCACCGGCCTCGCATCGGTCGAGTGGCTCGATCTTCCCGTCCCTCGTCGCCTGGTCACCCTCACGGGCACCCTCGATGAGATCCTGTCTCCCGAGAACATCGCGGCGCACGCCGACGACTGGGTCTGTGCGGTGTACACCGACGCACTCGCCCAGACCGAGCCCATGCGTCGACTCCGAGAGCGCTATCCGCACTGCGCGATGGTGCAGCATCAGCCCTCCGACACATCCGCGGCAGTCGAGCGCTCCTATGTCGATCGGCTGAGCGGTGCCGTCAGCGACCCCGAGCGCATCGAGGCCTTCCTCGAGCACGTCCGCGCGGGCCACGGGGCGACCGAGCGCGAGCGCGAGCTGATCCGCGAGGTCCTCGATGACCGCGTCCGCGCCGAAGCCCTCATCTGATCCGGTGACGACTCGATCCAGCCCGGCGATGCGTCACCGCGATCATTCTCCGACAGTGAAGAAGACTCTCTGATGCAGTTGCACCGACTGGAGGTCGAAGGGTTCGGTCCGTTCCGCGAGCGGCAGACCGTCGACTTCGATGCTTTCGCCGACGACGGCATCTTCCTGATCGCCGGTCGCACGGGCGCCGGCAAGTCCAGCATCCTCGATGCCGTCTGCTTCGGTCTCTACGGCGGAGTCCCGCGCTACGAGGGTGGCGAGAAGCGGCTGCGCAGCGATCACTGCGAGCCCGACGACGTGACCGAGGTCGTGGTGGAGTTCAGCACTCCGGCGGGCCGATTCCGCGTCAGGCGTTCACCGGAATACGAGCGCCCCAAGAAGCGCGGCGGCGGCATGACGGTGCAGCCGGCGGCCGTGCAGCTCGACACCTCGGTCGGCGGCGAATGGATCGGTCTCGCCGCGAAAGAGCGCGAGGCGGCCTTCGAGCTCGACGAGATCCTGCAGCTCAGTCGCGAGCAGTTCCTGCAGGTGATCCTGCTCGCGCAGAATCGGTTCTCGGAGTTCCTGCTGGCGGGGAGCAAAGAGAGACAGTCGCTGCTGCGGCGGCTGTTCGGCACCGAGCGTTTCGAAGACGTGCAGGCGCGTTTCGATGAACGACGCAAGGCGGCCGAGCAGAGTCTCGGGGCACGCCTCGCAACGGTGTCTGCCCGCCTCGACGAGGGCGAGAGGCTCGTCGGCAGCGCCGGCCTCGGGCACGACGGCGAGGTGCAGGGAGAAGACGCGGGCGCGGCCGACTCAGAGCCTGTCGCGGTGACGACAGAGGAGCGCCTCGACGGTCTGCGTCGCGCGAAGGCTCGTGCGGATTACCGCGCAGAACGTCGAGCGGCTGAACGGATCGAGGCGGAGAAGCAGTCGGACGCAGCAGACGCGGCCCTCGCGATCGCGCGTGAGGAGCAGCGGGCGCAGCTCGAGCGGGATCGGGCCAGAGCCGCGCTCGCACGTCTCGAGGCTGATGAGCCGCACATCGCCGCCGCGCGCAGTGAACTGCAGAAAGCCAGGGCCGCGGAGCTGCTGCGGGGCCCGATCTCCGCCGCGACGACGGCGACATCGGCGCTCGACGCCGCGATCGAGGCCGAGACACGCGCACGGGCGGCCTGGGAGGCTCACGGCATCGTCGCGGACGATCTCACGGAGTGGGCGGCCGAGCGCACGGCGCAGACCGGTCTGTGGCAGCGTGCGGCAGAGCTGGAACGCTCCGCGTCGGCGCTCGATGCCGAGCTTGCGGCGACGTCCGATGCCGTGGCGGCGGCGACCGCTCGCATCGACGCGGCCGAGGCCGATCGTGTCGCGCTTCCCGCAGAGCTCGAACAGCTCACACTCGCGCGCGACGCGGCGAGGCAGCTCGCTGATCGCGCCGGAGATCTGGCCGCAGCACGGGATGCTGCCGCAGCGCGGCATGCGGCGGCGGTCGAGACAGTCCGTCTCAGAGCCGCTCATGACGACGCCGAACGGCAACTCGCTGACGCCAGCGCCGCGCTCGCTGCAGCTCAGACCGCGCTCGCTCAGCTCAGACAGCGCCGACTCGACGGATTCGCGGGGGAGTTGGCGACCTCGCTGCACGAGGGCGAGGCGTGCCCGGTATGCGGATCGCACGAACATCCGGCTCCCGCCGTGCATGCCGACCCCGTCTCGGCGGAAGACGTCGACGAGGCTGAAGCCGCACGTGATGTCCTCGCGCAGCGCGAGCGAGATGCGGCAGAACGGACATCCTCACTGCGCGCCGACCTCGCCGCGGCGATCAGCCGCGCCGACGGTCGAGAGGTCGACGAGGCTGTCGCAGAACTCGACACCGCGGCAGCGGCGCATGCACAGAGCACAGACGCAGCCGACCAGCTGGTCACACTCGATCAGCAGCGCGAAGCCCTCCTCGCGCGCATCCGCCGTCTCGACAGCGACCGCGACCGTGATTCCACGGCGCTGGCCGCGGCACGCGAAGCGCACTCGCTCGTGGCGCAGCGGGTCGCCGATACGCGAGAGACGATCGCAGAAGCGAAAGGGCACTACGAGTCCGTGGCCGAGAGGCTCACGGCGACGCGTGTCGAAGTCCAGGCTGCTCTCGCGCTCGTCGAGGCGGCGGCAGAGCGGGCACGCAAGGCTGAGGCCGCGACAGCTGCGAAGGCCGAACTGGATGCGGCGCTGGAAGCATCCGAGTTCGATGGCGTCGCGGCGGTCGAGCTGTCGCTCCGCACGGCCGCAGCGCAGGCGGCTCTCGAGAATCGAGTCACCCAGCACGCCGTCCAACGCGAGAAGGAGCGCGCGATCCTCCTCGACCTCGAGCTCCGCACGCTGCCGGAGGAGACGATCGATCTCGGTCCTGCCGAGCAGTCTTCCTTCGCCGCGCGGCAGCGCTGGTCCGTCGCGGTCGACGAGGCGGGGCGGGCGGCAGGGGTGTCAGAGCAGCTCGCCGCGGTCATCGAGGCCGCGACATCAGAGCACGCCCGCATCGCGGACGACGCCGCCGACTACGAGGTTCTGCGAGGACTCGCCGACGCGATCGCCGGTCGCGGGGCGAACGCCCGCAAGATGACGCTCGAGACGTTCGTCCTCGCCGCCGAACTCGAAGAGATCGTCGACGCCGCGAACCGCCGGCTCAGCGACATGTCGACGGGGCGCTATCAGCTCCGCCACTCAGACGCGCTCGCCGCCCGCGGGGCCGCGTCTGGGCTCGGCATCGTCGTGTTCGACGCATTCACGGGCCAGACCCGGCCGGCGCAGTCGCTGTCGGGAGGGGAGACCTTCCTGAGCTCCCTCGCCCTTGCGCTCGGACTCGCCGAGGTGGTCACGGCGCGAGCCGGCGGCATCCGTCTCGACACCCTGTTCATCGACGAGGGCTTCGGCTCGCTCGACGGCGACACCCTCGACGTCGCCATGCGCACGCTCGACGAGCTGCGCCAGGGCGGTCGCACCGTCGGCGTCATCAGCCACGTCGAGGCGATGCAGGAGCAGATCCCTGCGCAGCTGCGGGTGCGTGCGACGTCGAGCGGTCCGAGCGTGATCGAGGCGCGCTGAGACCCGGCGCGCCCCCCGCCGGAGCAGCGGGCTCAGCCGATGCCCGTCCTCAGACGCCGTACTCTCGGCGGATCACTTCACGCAGCTGCACGCTGCACCGTGCGATCGCCTCGCGGAAGTCGACGAGCGCACCATCCTCCGCCCGGTCGGAGATCGCGCGGAACGCGCGGATCGGCACTCCGAACTGCTCGGCGACCCAGATGTACGCATAGGTCTCCATGTCGACCAGACCTGCACCCGAGGGGCGGATGACGGCGGTGATCCCGGCATCGCCGACGAAGCTGTCGCCGGTCGCGATCAGCACGCCCTCGCGGCCGGTGGACACGCGCGCGGGCAGCGACACGTGCTGCCCTGCGACGCCGTCGAGGTCGAACACGTCGTGCTGCAGTGCGCTGCCGATCTCGTGCACGGTCGCATCGAGCTCAGGGTCGATGCCGCCGGCGGTCCCGACGACCACCACCTCGGAGTACTCCTTGGCGTCGAGCGCACGGGTGAGGGCGTACACGGCCTGCATCTTGCCCTCGCCGGTGACGAGCTGGTCGAATCCCTCGAGCTCGTCCGGGAACGCTGCGAGTTCGGATGCCATGGCTGCGACGAGAAGTTTCACTCCGCCATCCTGCCAGGTGGATCGATCGCCGCGAAGCCGAGCGCGTGCGACCGACGTCATCTCGATGTAACACTGGGGGAGGATACTGGCGTCGGGCAGACCGGAGGAACAAATGACCCTGCAGCAGCAGATCTCTGAAGCGCTCGGCGTGAAGGCCGAGATCGACCCCGAGGTCGAGGTGGAGCGCCGAGTGGCGTTCCTGGTCGACTACCTGCGGGTGACCGGAGCGAAGGGCTTCGTGCTCGGGATCTCCGGCGGCCAGGACTCGACACTCGCGGGGCGACTCGCACAGCTCGCGGTCGAACGCGTGCGCGCCGAGGGCGGGGAGGCGAAGTTCCTCGCAGTGCGGCTGCCGTACCGGGTGCAGAAGGACGCCGCTGATGCCGAGGCCGCGCTCGAGTTCATCGCACCGGACTCCTCGGTCGAGGTGAACATCCAGAACGGCGTCGACGGCGTCGAGGAGGACATCGAGTTCGCGGTCACGAGCGACATCAGCGACTTCAACCGCGGCAACATCAAGGCGCGCGTGCGCATGGTGACGCAGTACGCGCTCGCCGGACACGACGGTCTCATCGTCATCGGCACCGACCATGCAGCTGAGGCGGTCACGGGCTTCTACACGAAGTTCGGCGACGGCGCGGCCGACATCCTTCCCCTCTCGGGTCTCAGCAAGCGGCAGGGCCGGTCACTGCTGCTGCTGCTCGGGGCGCCGGATCGTCTCGCCTACAAGGTGCCGACGGCCGACCTCCTGGACGGCCAGCCCGGCCGAGCCGACGAAGACGAGCTGGGCCTCACCTACGAGCAGATCGACGACTTCCTCGAAGGTCGCGAGGTCGACCCGGACGTCGCCGGGCGGATCGAGTCCCGATACCTCGCCACGCAGCACAAGCGTCACCTCCCGGTCACCCCCGACGACACGTGGTGGCGCTGACACGCCTCTCGGCGTGATCCCGTGTCGGATGCCGCGGCTAGTGTCGAAGCATCCGAGGGAACGGGAGAATCGTGCGGATCGACACTCAGGCGCAGCGCGTCATCTGGAGCGCGAGCGACCTCAAGGCGGCCGCCGAATGCGAGTTCGCCTGGTGCCGCGCGATCGATGCGAAGCTGGGCCGCGTCCCGGCCGTGGAGGAGCCTGAAGACGCGACTCTCGCCAGGGCCGCGCTGCTCGGAGACGTCCACGAGCAGAACGTCCTCGCCCGCTACATCGACGATCTCGGGAGCGATCGGGTGCACCGGGTCGAGAAGGTGTCGTCGATCGACGCCGAGGCGCTCGCGGCTGCCGTCGACGAGACGGTGCATGCGCTCGGATCCGATGCGCTGGTCGTCTTCCAGGCGGCGTTCGCGACACCCGAGTTCGTCGGGTTCGCCGATTTCCTCAAGCGCGACGACGACGGGCGATGGCGGGTGCAGGATTCCAAGCTCGCCCGCAAGGCGCGCGTCACCGCCCTCATGCAGCTCGCGGCATATGTCGATCAGCTCGACCGGCTGGGCATTCCGCGGTCCGATGAGGTCGACCTCATCCTCGGCGACGGAACGCTGAGCACCCACGCGGTGGATGACCTCCTTCCGCTGTTCCAGGTGCGTCGAGCGCGCCTGCGCGCCCTCATCGCGGATCGCCGAGTCGACGACGGCTCCAGCGGCGCCCCGCTGGCGTGGGGCGACGACCGCGGAGACCTCGAGATCGTGGCCTGCGGACGATGCGCGACCTGCGAGGAGCAGGTGATCGCACACCGCGACCTGCTGATGGTCGCGCGCATGCGGCCCGTGCAGCGCGCCCGGCTGCGGGCGGCCGGGATCGAGACCATCGACGCGCTGGCCGACGCCGATACGCCTCCTGACGGCATGAACACCGACACGTTCGAGACGCTGCGGGCGCAGGCGAGGCTGCAGATCCGCGCGGATGCCGAGGGTGCGCCGACATACGACGTGCACTACGCCGCGGCGATCCACACCCTCCCTGTGCCCAGTCACGGCGACATCTTCTTCGACTTCGAGGGCGACCCGCTCTACACCGAGCCGGCGCCTGACGGCGAGGCTCATTGGGGCATCGACTACCTCTTCGGATGGGTCGACAACGCCGACCAGTACACGGCGCTGTGGGCCCACGACTTCGCTGCGGAGCGAGAGGCGTTCGAGCGATTCCTCGACTTCGTGAAGGTGCGCAGAGCAGCGCACCCCGGCATGCACATCTATCACTACGCGCCGTACGAGACCTCGCACCTGGTGGCGATGGCGGCACGCCACGGCGTGCGCGAGGGCGAGATCGACCGCCTGCTGCGCGAGGGCGTGTTCGTCGACCTGTATCCGCTGGTGCTGCGCACCGTGCGCGTGGGGTCGCGGTCGTACTCGATCAAGAAGCTCGAGCCGCTCTACATGGGTGAGGACGTGCGCACCAGCGACGTGCAGAAGGGCGACGACTCGATCGTGCAGTACGTGGCGGCCCGCGAGTTCGCGGCGGCAGGGGAGCAGGACGAGGCCGATGCGGTCTTCGCCGATCTCGCCGACTACAACCGCTACGACTGCGTGTCGACGAGGCGCCTTCGCAACTGGCTGATCGACATCGCCCGGAAGGAGGGGGTGAACCCCGCCCCGCCCGACGAGGCCGACGAGGTGATCTACGAGCCGTCGCCGCGATCGGTGGCACTCCTCGCCGACGCGGAGCGGGCCGCGGCGGCGGGCGGCGACGGTCAGGTGCATCGCCTCGCTGCGGCCGCCATCGACTACTTCCCTCGCGAGGCGAAGAGCTTCTGGGTGTCGCACTTCCAGCGACTGCGCGAGCCCGTCACTATGTGGGACGGCACTCGCGATGTCGTGCGCGTCGACCGCATGTCCTCGACCGTGCAGCGCGACTGGAGCGTCGGCGAGGGGCGCCGGGTGATGTCGCGCGACATCGAGATCCGGGGAGAGGTGTCACCCGGCACCACTCTCGGAGCGGGGTCGCAACCGTTCGCGCTCTATCCCGTGCCGGCTCCGTTCGACACCGAGGCTCCGTCACGCGCGGTGCACGTGCCGCATACGGTCACTGTCACCGAGGTGCTCGACGACGGCTATCTGATCACCGAGACGGCGATCCAGGGACAGACGTGGGACGAACTGCCTCTCGCTCTCACCCCCGCGGCTCCGCCGCGCGTCGTCTCGCTGCAGGGCGCGATCGACGAATGGGCCGACACGGTCCACGCGGCAGCACCCGGGTTCCCGTCCGACGCGGCCACCGACATCCTGCGCAGGATCCCTCCGCGGACGCTCTCGGGCGGCCCCCTGCCTGACCAGGGGGACGAGACGATCGATGCGATCGTGCGAGCGGTCCTCGACCTCGATCGCAGCTATCTCGCGGTGCAGGGTCCTCCTGGCACCGGCAAGACCTACACGGGCTCCCAGGTGATCGCGCGGCTGGTCAAGGAGCACGGCTTCCGGGTCGGCGTCGTCGCGCAGTCCCACGCGATCATCGAGAATCTGCTCGAGCGGGTCGTGGCCGACGGCGTTCCCGCGGCGCAGGTCGGGAAGGCGCCGAAGGATCCGTCATCCGATCCCTCGTACACGGCGATTCCCAAGAACGGCATGGCCGCATTCCTCGGCGAGCATGCCGAGCACGGAGCGGTCGTCGGCGGAACGGCCTGGGACTTCAGCAACACCGCACGCGTGGAGCGCGGGGGCCTCGACCTGCTCGTGGTCGATGAAGCGGGGCAGTTCTCCCTCGCCTCGACGATCGCCGTCGCCGCGGGCGCGCAGCGTCTGCTGCTGCTCGGCGATCCGCAGCAGCTTCCCCAGGTCAGCCAGGGGGCGCACTCCGAGCCCGTCGACACGTCGGCTCTCGGATGGGTCATGGACGGCGACGCGGTGGTCCGACCCGACTACGGTTACTTTCTGGCACGTTCGTGGCGCATGCATCCTCGCCTCGCCGCGCCGGTGTCGAAGCTCGCATACGCCGGGCAGCTCGCGTCGGCTCCCGGCACCGAACGGCGTGCGCTCGACGGCATCGATCCCGGTCTGCACATCGTCCCGCTCCGACACCGCGGCAACGCCACGCAGTCGCCGGAGGAGGCGCGCGAGGTGGTGGCACTCGTGCGAGACCTCGTCGGACGCGCGTTCACCGACAACGATGCCGATGTCACGGTCCGGCCGCTCGCGCAGCGCGACATCATCGTGGTCGCGCCCTACAACGCGCAGCGTCAGGCCGTGCACGACGCACTCGCCGAGGCAGGCTTCCCCGACGTCCCGGTCGGCACGGTCGACAATTTCCAGGGCAAGGAGGCGGTGGTCTCGATCACGTCCCTCGCGGCCTCCAGCGGTCGGGATGCCCCACGGGGTCCCGAGTTCCTGCTGCTGCAGAACCGATTGAACGTGGCGATCTCGAGAGCGCAGGTCGCGGCCTACCTGATCCACTCCCCGGCACTGCTCGACGACCTCCCGCGCACACCGGAGGGGGTCGCGCGGATGAGCGCCTTCGCCCGTCTCGTCGGCGCGGCGAGCTGAGCGACGACCGACCCCACGGCGAGGAACAGCCACCATGCACACGACAGACGACATCCTTCGCGCCTCGGCGGCCTGGGTGTGGTTCCCCCGTGACAGCGAGCGAGAGAAGACGGAGCTGCAGCTGGTGCGGTATCCCGAACGGTTCGGTGGCGGGGTGCGCGGATCGCAGGTCGACTCGGACGCTGATGCCGCGACTGTTCTCGACCACGCGATCGACCGCACCAGATCGTGGGGGGAGCGCGAGCTGCGCTTCTGGACCAACGCGTCCGATCGCCCCGACTCGAAGCCGAGCTGCGCAGACGCGGAGCCGAGCACATCGACACGGTCGCGGTGTTCGCCTGTCCGATCGACCGCGCGTCGATCGACGTCCCGCCGGAGCCCACCGCAGAGGTCGTTCGCACACTCGAGCAGGTCCGCGAGGTCGACGCCATCAACGTGCCGGTGTGGCAGCAGCAGCCCCTCGACGAAGAAGGGCTTCGGATCGAACTCGAAGAGATCGCGTCGACGCTCGACGCGGGTACGCACTCCCGTGTTCTCGCGCGGCTCGACGGCCGGGCCGTCAGCACCGGCGGGTGCACGATCGTCGACGGATTCGCCCGCTTGTGGGGTGCCGCCACGCTCGAGCACGCGCGGGGCAGAGGCGCTTACCGGGCGGTCCTCGCCGAGCGGCTGCGGGTGAGCGCATCCCTCGGGGCGGAGACGGCACTCGTCAAGGGGCGCACAGCGACGTCCGCACCGATCCTCGAACGGGCAGGTTTCACCCACTACGGAGACGAGCGCGGCTACCGCCTGGGCGTGTGAGTCGCCCCGACGGGGCGTCACAGCCGGGGGCCACGCGCGGCGATGTTCGGGGGCGTGGCACCGGTCAGGCGCCGAGCTCCTCGCGGACCAGTCGCGCTCCCGCAGACAGAGCGCTCAGCTTGTCGAGCGCGACATGCCTCGGCAGGGGTGCCATGCCGCAGTTCGAGCTGGCGATGAGAAGCTCTGCGTCGACGAACTCGAGCGCGCGGCGCAGGGTGTCGGCGACTTCCTCCGGAGTCTCGACCTGCTCGCTCGCCACATCGATCGCCCCGAGCATGACCTTCTTGCCGCGGATGAGCTCGATGAGGTCCATAGGAACATGAGAGTGGTGGCTCTCCAGCGAGATGATGTCGACGGAGGACCGCTGCAGAAGGGGGAACGACTCCTCGTACTGCCTCCACTCCGCGCCGAGAGTCGCCTTCCACTCGTTGTTCGCCTTGATCCCGTAGCCGTAGCAGATGTGCACAGCCGTCTCGGCGCTCAGCCCTTCGACTGCGCGCTCGAGGGCCGCGATTCCCCAGTCCTTCATCTCGTCGAAGAAGACGTTGAACGCGGGCTCGTCGAACTGGATGATGTCCACTCCCGCAGCCTCGAGCTCCCTCGCCTCCTGGTTGAGGATGGTCGCGAACTCCCACGCCAGCTTCTCGCGGCTGCGGTAGTGACGGTCGGCCAGGGTGTCGATCATCGTCATCGGGCCAGGGAGCGCCCACTTGATCGGCTGATCGGTCTGCTGACGCAGGAACGTCGCGTCGTCCACGAACACGGGCTTCGGACGGCTCACCGCACCCACCACTGTGGGCACGCTCGCGTCGTAGCGGTCGCGGATGCGCACCGTCTCGCGATTCTCGAAGTCCACGCCGTCGAGATGCTCGATGAAGGTGGTGACGAAATGCTGGCGGGTCTGCTCCCCGTCGCTGACGATGTCGATGCCGCGCCGCCGCTGTTCGTGCACCGCGGCGCGCAACGCATCATGCTTGCCCTCGACGAGCGCATCCCCCTGCAACTCCCACGGCGACCAGAGCACCTCAGGCCTCGCGAGCCATGCCGGCTTGGGCAGGCTCCCGACGATCGAGGTGGGGAGGAGGGTTTCCAAGGTCGTCGAGCCGGCGCCGGTCATCGGACCGGAGCCGGGTAGGCGGCGGCCCACTGATCCAGCACGCGCCGGTGGGGCGTCACGAAGTGCTCATCCGCGTAGCGTCCCTGGACGACCGCGAGCTGGCTGCGCTCCTCGCGGTCGTAGGTGATCTCGGTCTGCTGGAAGTCTTCGTGGGCCAGGCTCGGACGGTAGACGCTCTCGGCGGGTGTGTTCGCGTTGTAGATCTCGGGGCGGTAGATCTTCTGGAACGTCTCCATAGTGCTGATCGTGCCGATGAGCTGCAGATCGGAGTAGTCGCTCAGAAGGTCGCCGCGGAAGTAGAAGGCGAGCGGGGCAGAGCTGCCGCGCGGCATGAAGTACCGCACCTGCAGGCCCATCTTCCCGAAGTACTCGTCGGTGAGCGAGAAGGAGTCCTGGACGTACTCGATGCCGAGCACGGGGTGGACGTTGCCGTTGCGGCGATACGTCCTGCTGGTCGAGACGCTGATGCAGATCACCGGCAGGGTCGAGAACCGCTCCTGATACGCGTCGGACTCGAGGAAGTGCTGGAAGAGCTTGCCGTGCAGCTCGCCGAAGTCGTCGGGTGTCGCGAACCCGCCGGCGGCTGCGCTCGCCGCGGGCAGGACGACGCTGAAATCGTAGTCGCGCAGGTAGGAGGAGAAGTTGTTCCCCACGATGCCCTGGTGGCGTTCGCCGGTCAGCCGGTCAACGATGTGGATGTCCAGCACCTCGAGGACGGGGAACTCCCGGTCCTCGCCGTCGGCGAATCGCAGCTGCACCGAGACGATGTCGAGTTCCACCGAGTAGCGGCCGCCGTCTGGGCCGTCGCCGTCGAGTCCGTCGCCGCGTGCGAGATCGTTGAACCGTCGGTCGATCATCGTGAGGGCATTGCGGAGGTTCTGCTGGCGACGCTCGCCGCGGGCGAGGTTGGCGAAGTTCGTGGTGATCCGCGAACTGTCCGACGGGGCGTAGTCCTCGTCGAAGCGCGTGGTGGTGATGCTGAACGTGATCTCGTTCGCCATGAGGGGCCAATCCGGGAGAGAGGCCGACAGGGCCTCGCGAATGCTGTGCTCTCATGGTGCTGCCGAACGAGGGTCATCGGGTAATTCAGCTCCACTATGCGGTGCTATAGCCTTCTCCTATGCCCAGGCGATCGAGCGGCATCACGCTGCAACAGCTCCAGTACTTCATCGAGGTCGCCGCGGAAGGATCCATCACCGCCGCGGCCGACATGCTCTACGTGGCTCAGCCCACGATGTCCGCGGCGATGAAAGACCTCGAGAGTCGGGTGGGTCGTGCCCTTCTGGCCCGCTCGGCCCGGGGCGTCACGCTCACCAGTGACGGTTCGGAGTTCCTCGGGTACGCCAGACAGATCGTCGAGCAGGCCGAGCTGCTCGAGCAGCGCTACCTGGGGCGGCCGCCGTCGCGCCGACTCCTCGGGGTGTCGACGCAGCACTACTCGTTCGCTGTCGATGCCTTCGTGCGGATGGTCAAGGGCTCGAGCGCGGCCGAGTACGAGTTCTCACTGCGGGAGACCCGCACGTGGGACATCATCGAAGACGTGCGGACGCTGCGCAGCGAACTCGGCATCCTCTTCCGCAACGACTTCAACCGGAACGTCATCGACAAGCTGCTGCGCGACTCGGGGCTCGCGTTCCATCCGCTCTTCGTCGCCGAGCCGCACATCTTCGTCTCGCGACGGAACGCGCTCGCCTCCCGCGAGCGGGCGACCCTCGACGATCTCGTCGGCCTGCCGCGGCTCACCTTCGATCAGGGGGCGAACAACTCGTTCTACTTCGCCGAGGAGATCCTCTCGACCCTCTCGAGCGCTCGCGAGATCAGGGTTTCCGACCGAGCGACGATCTTCAATCTCATGATCGGACTCGACGGGTACACGATCTCGACGGGCATCATCAGCGACGACCTCGATCCTGAGATCGTCGCGGTGCCTCTCGACGTCGACGACCACATCGAGATCGGATGGGTCGGACGCACCGCCATCCCCCTGACCGAGCAGGCGCAGCGATATCTCGCCGAGGTCCGCGACGTCGTCGCGGGGTTCGGCGTGGCGCTGCTCGGCTAGCGCGAGCAGCCGATGCGTCAGACGGTGCCGTAGAGCCGATCGCCGGCGTCGCCGAGTCCGGGGACGATGTAGCCCTTCTCGTTGAGACGCTCGTCGAGCGCGCCGAGCACGATGGTCACATCGCGGTCTCCGACGAGCGCCTCGATCGCGGCGAGACCCTCCGGCGTGCCGAGCAGGCAGATCGCCGTGACGTCCTTGGCCCCGCGGTCGAAGAGGAACTGGATGGCCGCAGCCAGCGAGCCACCGGTTGCGAGCATCGGGTCGATGGCGAAGCACTGGCGATCGCTCAGGTCATCGGGGAGGCGCTCGGCGTAGGTCGTCGGCTCGAAGGTCTCTTCGTCGCGGACCATCCCGAGGAATCCGACCTCGGCGGTCGGCAGAAGCTTGACGAGTCCCTCGAGCATGCCGAGTCCTGCGCGCAGGATCGGTACGACGATCGGGCGAGGCTCCGAGATCTTCACGCCCATCGTGGTGGTCACGGGAGTGGTGATCTCGACCGGGCTGACCTTCACGTTGCGGGTCGCCTCGTACGCGAGCAGCGTCACGAGTTCTTCGGTCAGCTGGCGGAAGACCGGCGACGGTGTGCGATGGTCGCGCAGCACCGAGAGCTTGTGAGTGACGAGAGGGTGGTCGGCGACGTGAACACGCATGCCTACAGGCTAATGCGCCGGACGCTCGCGTACGACATCGGCTGCACGGGAGTGGCCTCTGCGGCTGTCGTAGGCTCGACCCATGACCGCCCCCGACCTCATCGCGATGCGCCGCGCTCTCGAGCTCGCGGCCGAGGCGGCAGCGGTGTCGGAGATCCCCGTCGGTGCGGTGGTGCTCGACGCCGAGGGGCGGATCGTCGCGGACGGTCGCAACAATCGTGAGGCGACCGGGGATCCGACCGGTCACGCCGAGGTCGAGGCACTGCGTGCCGCCGCGGCATCCGTCGGCTCGTGGAATCTCGAGGGCCACACCCTCGTCGTCACGCTCGAGCCCTGCCTCATGTGTGCCGGGGCGATCCTGCAGGCGCGGATCACTCGGGTCGTCTTCGGAGCCTGGGACGACAAGGCGGGGGCCGCCGGATCCATGTACGACGTGCTGCGTGATCGTCGGCTGCCGTATCGCGCCGAGGTCATCGGCGGGGTCGAGGCAGACGCCGCCAAGGCCCTGCTGCGGGACTTCTTCGAGCAGCGCCGCTGACGGTCGCGGACCTCGGGGGAGTCAGTCCGAGGACTTGAGCACGAACACGTCGGTCGACGGCTCCGGGTCGAGCGACGGCCGGTACACGTCGGGCTCGATGTAGATGACCCTGGCCGTCGGCACGGCCTCGCGGATGCGGGCCTCGATCGCGTCGATGTCGACCGCGGCCTCGCGCAGCGGCTTGTCGGCATTGAGTGCGATCTTCGCCGCCACCATCAACTCGTCCGGTCCGAGGTAGAGCGTCTTCATGTGGATGATCTTCTCGATCTCGTCGCCGGCGTTGATCGCGTCGACGATGCGATCGTGATCGGCCGGGGTGGCTCCCTCGCCCACCAGGAGGCTCTTGGTCTCGACTCCGAGCACGATCGCGATGAGCACGAGCAGGATGCCGATCATCAGCGTTCCGAGTGCGTCGAACACGGGGTTGCCGGTGATGATGGTCAATCCCACACCGAGCAGTGCGAAGGTGAGACCGGTCAGCGCCCCGACATCCTCGAGCAGCACGACGGGCAGCTCCGGCGCCTTGGCGCGACGCACGAACGACACCCACGACTGGCCCTCGTCGCGCACGAGGTTGCTCTCCTTGACGGCCGTGCGCAGCGAGAACGACTCGAGGCCGATCGCGACCACGAGCACGACGAGCGGCAGCCACCACCAGGTCTTGTCGAGTTCGTGCGGGTGGGTGAGCTTGTCGATCGCCTCGTAGATCGCGAACAGGCCACCGACGGAGAACAGGATGATCGACACGACGAACGCGTAGACGTAACGCTCTCGGCCATAGCCGAACGGGTGCGCTCGGTCGGCCTCGCGCTTCGCCTTGCGGCCGCCCAGCATGAGCAGCAGCTGGTTGCCGGAATCGGCGACCGAGTGGATCGCCTCGGCGAGCATCGACGCGGATCCTGAGAGCGCCCAGGCGATGAACTTCGCCAGGGCGATGCCCAGATTCGCCAGGAACGCCGCGAGAATGGCCTTGCCGCCGCCGGATGCACTCATGCGACGAGTCTAGATCGGCTCGCCCGTGGTCGCCCGGTGCGCCCGCCGTAGGATGACGACATGGCTGAATCTCTTCCTGCTCTCGCGTTCCTCGGTGCCGGTTCCATGGGCGGCGCGATCCTGCGAGGGGTCGTCGCATCCGGCATCCCCGTCGACGGAGGCATCACCGCGACGAACCGCACGCCCGAGAAGGCGGCGGCCTTCGCCGACCTCGACGGCGTCACGAGCATCGCGCTCTCCGAGACGCCGGACGGCAACGCGCGGGCGGTTCAGTCGGCGCGTGTCGTCCTGGTCGGGGTGAAGCCGGCGATGGTCCCCGATCTGCTGCGCGAGATCGCTCCCTCCCTGCCCGAAGACGCGATCGTGGTGAGTCTCGCGGCCGGGGTCACCCTGCAGACCTTCGCCGACAACCTCGGCGCCGATGTCCGTGTCATCCGCTCGATGCCGAACACGCCGTCGACCGTCGGCAAGGGCGTCACCGGCCTCGCCGCGGGGGCGGCCGCATCCGCCGACGACCTCGCCCTCGTGCACCGCCTCTTCGCGACCGTGGGCGCTGTCGTCGAGGTTCCCGAGTCGCAGATCGACGCGCTGTCGACGATCTCGGGTTCGGGCCCCGCCTACGTCTACCTGCTCATCGAGGAGCTCACGAAGGCCGCCGTCGGCATGGGGTTCAGCGAGAGCGACGCGCGAGTCATGGTGGAGCAGACCTTCATCGGTGCGACCGCGCTGCTCGACGCGTCCGGGGAGGAGCCGTCTGAGCTCCGTCGCAGGGTCACGAGTCCGAAGGGCACCACCGAGCGGGCCGTCGCCGTGCTGCAGGACGCGCACCTCGACCGGACGTTCGCGCAGGCCGCCGACGCGGCGCTGGCGCGGGCGAAGGAACTCGCCGCAGGAGGATGACATGCAGCTGCGGTTCTCGGGAGAGATCTGGTTCTGGCGCGGACCGGCGCCGTTCCACTTCGTCACCGTGCCGCCGGCCGAGAGCGAGATGATCGGCGAGATCGCCGGCGTCGTCACCTACGGGTGGGGGATGATCCCCGCATCCGTGACGATCGGACGCACGACCGTGACCACGGCGCTGTGGCCGAAGGACGGCGGGTACATCGTGCCGATCAAGAAGGCGCTGCAGGATCGGGAGGGCATCGGCATCGACGACGTCGTCGAGATCACGCTCGACATCGACGCCTGAACCCGCGGGGCTGCCGCTCAGCGGTCGAGCGCGGCGAAGCGCTCGATGTCGCTGTTGGTGCCCGAGACGATGATGAGGTCGTGGTTGGTGACGATCGTGTTCGCCTCGGCGTAGCGGAACGGCTTGCCCGGACTCTTCACGCCGACGACGGTGACCTTGTACTTGCTGCGCACGCCGGATTCGTTCAGACCCACGCCGCGGATGAACTTCGGCGGGTACATCTTCGCCAGCACGAAGTCGTCGTCGAAGCGGATGAAGTCGAGCATCCGGCCGGAGACGAGGTGAGCGACGCGCTCGCCGGCTTCGCGCTCGGGGTAGATGACGTGGTTGGCACCCACGCGGGCGAGGATCTTGCCGTGGGACTGCGAAACGGCCTTCGCCCAGATCTGCGGCACCTTGAGGTCGACGAGGTTCGCGGTGATCAACACGGATGCTTCGATCGACGAGCCGACGGCGACGACGGCGACCTGGAAGTCCTGCGCGCCGATCTGACGCAGGGCGTCGATGTTCTTGGCGTCGGCCTGCACCGTGTGCGTGACGCGGTCGGACCACTTCTGCACGAGCTCCAGATTGCCGTCGATCGCGAGCACCTCGCGGTCGAGTCGGTCGAGCTCGCCGGCGCACGCGGCGCCGAAGCGGCCCAGGCCGATGACGAGTACGGGAGCGTCGCCCCGGAGCACTTCAACCAACGATCGGCCTTTCCACGGGCAGCGAATAATACTGCGATCGCGACGTCGCGGCGACTGCCGCGGCGAGAGTCACTGTACCAACGCGCCCCATGAAGATGGTGGTCGCCAGCACGTACGAGGCGGAATCGGGGAGCTCGGCGGTGAGACCTGTCGAGAGGCCGACGGTGCCGAACGCCGAGATCACGTCGAACAGCACATGACTGATGTCGGCCTTGGTGATCTGGGCGATGATGATCGTCGACAGCGCGACGATCGTGGCTCCCCAGGCGACGACGCTGAGCGCCACACGCTGCACGTCGCTGGGGATGCGGCGGCCGAAGACCTCGACCGACTGGCGCCCCTTCGCCTCCGACCACACGGCGATGGCGAGCACGGCGAGAGTGGTGACCTTGATTCCTCCGGCGGTGGATGCCGAACCGCCGCCGACGAACATCAGCATGCTCGCGGCCAGCAGCGACGAGCCGTTCAGGTCGTCCATCTCGATCACGTTGAAACCGCCCGAACGGGTCATCGCCGAGAGGAAGAAGGCTTGGAACGTCGTGTCTGCGGCATCCATCGAGCCGAACGTCTTCGGGTTCGCGTACTCGAGGATCAGGAATACCGCGGCACCCAACACGAACAGGAGCACGGTGGTGACGAGGGTGAGTTTGGTGTGCAGCGACCACTTCTTCACGTGCCACACGTGCTTGGCCAGGGTGTAGATCACGGGGAAGCCGATGCTCCCGAGGAAGACGCCCACCATCAGCAGCGACAGCACGAGGTAGTCGTCGGCGAAGACGGCCACGCCGCCGTCGTTGGGAGCGAACCCGGTGTTCGTGAATGCCATGGCGGCGAAGTACGGCGCTTCCCACAGGGCGGCGATCGGGTCGACCTCCGCCAGGACCAGCGCGGGGTAGAGGAGGATCGCGAGGACGCCCTCGATGATGAGCGACGACACCGCGACGGTGCGCAGGAGCTGACCGACCTCGCCCAGCCGCACGGTCTGGCTCTCGTTCACGACGCCGCCGTGGGCTCGCAGCGGGTTCGTGTCTCCGGCGGCCATGAGCTTGGCCCGCAGCCCGAGGCGCTTCGAGATGACCAGGCCCATCAGCGACGCCAGGGTGAGCACGCCGAGTCCGCCGATGTTCACGCCGATGAAGATCAGCACGTGCCCGAACGGAGACCAGTGGTTCGCCATGTCGACGGTGGCGAGGCCCGTGACGCAGATGGTCGACACAGCCGTGAACAGCGCATCCGCCAGCGGCGTGACCGTGCGCGATGCCGACGCGATCGGCAGCGACAGCAGCACCGTGAAGACGAGGATGAGCATCGCGAAGATGACGATCGCGAAGCGCGAGGGCGACGAGGTGACGATGTGCTTGCCCCAGGAGGCGGCGTTCTCAAGACGCTGTCGAGGTGACGACGCCGAAGCGATGCCCGACATCGAGTCCCCCTTCGCTTCCCCTCGCCGCGCACCGCGGCTGCACGACGCCGATCGCCGAGCCTTCGTCATGGTACTCCGTGCCGGGGACGACTACCCTGATCACATGACGGACATCTTCGACGTGATCGCAGACGGTACGAGGCGCGACATCCTCCAGCTTCTCCTGCGACGCACCACCGAAGGGGACGCCGGCACGAGCGTGAGCCATATCGTCGCCGAGCTCGGCATCAGCCAGCCCACCGTCTCGAAGCACCTCAAGGTGCTCCGCGAGGCTGAACTGGTCAGCGTGCGCGAAGACGGCCAGCGCCGCTTCTACAGCCTCGCCGTCGAGCCGCTGGAGGTCGTCGACGACTGGCTCGTCCCGTTCCTCATGGACGCATACGGCGACGATGCGCCGGACATCGACTACCCCGGACTGCCGCTTCCCGACGGAGCCGCGCACGCGGCCGAGGTCGTCGGTCGTGCCGCCGCGTCGGCGAGGCACGTCGTCACCACCGCGCTCAAGCGCCTCGGCGGCTGACGCCCCCGGACGCACTTCGCCCCCGTTGACAGCGGGGGGTCTGTCTTCGGGGGCGTGGCCGCGGGCCCCAGCCCGCGCGACTCGGACGGTGCCATCGTGAGTCGTGCATTCAGCATCCCAGTGCAGTCTGAACGGTTGCGGCACACGTCCTATGTCTCCGCTGTGACCCGCATGCTCCGCTCGTGAGGGGCGCCGAGTCAGGAGACCCCGAACGGCGAGAACCAACAGGTCTCGCCGACCGTGTCTCGCGCTTGCCATGATGTGAGCATGACGACAGCTTCGCCCTCGTACCGAGCGCACTTCGACTTCACGATCTCGTTCGCCAATGGCGGGGGGATGACGGGAGAAGGCTTCCGTCTCGACCTTCCCGGTCCCGACATCGACTCCGATGCGATCGGAGCGCTGCTGGTGCGGCATCTCGGGCTCACTCTCGTGAGCGCCGTCGAGCTGCAGCGGCTCCGCATCGTGGAAGAGGCGCACCGTGGCAGCCGAGGCGTCGAGGGGAGCGCTCCGTCACCACGGGTCATCGACCTCAGCCACACGATCGAAGCGGGGCTCGTGACCTACCCCGGCCTCCCTGCCCCCACGATCACTCCGCACCTCACGCGCGAGGACTCCCGCTCGAAGTACGCGCAGGGCACGGAGTTCGCGATGGACATCATCACGATGATCGGCAACACGGGCACCTACCTCGACTCGCCCTTCCACCGATATGAGGACGGCGGGGACCTGGCCTCGCTCGAGCTCTGCTCCCTCGTCGGGCTACGCGCCGAGGTCTTCCATCTGCACGACGCGTGGAGCGCCGAGCGCCGGGGGATCGACGCTGTGACGCTCGCGGACCGTGAGCTCGGAGGCGCCGCGGTGCTGCTCGACACCGGGTGGAGTGAGCACTTCGGCACTCCGGAGTATGGCCGCGGGGCACCGTTCCTCACCGAAGAAGGAGCGCGGTTCCTGGCCGACGCCGGGGTCGCACTCGTCGGCATCGATTCGCTCAACATCGACGACACGGAGAGCGGCGGCGAGCGGCCGGCTCACAGCATCCTGCTGGCCGCCGGCATCCATGTGGTCGAGCACCTGACCCGCCTGTCCGAGGTGCCCGCCCGTGGTGCGCGGTTCACGGCGGCTCCTCCGGCCGTGCGTGGATTCGGGACGTTCCCGGTGCGTGCCTTCGCCACGGTCGGGGATGCTCACTGATCACACAGGCCACATGGGTTTACACGCGTCCCAGATTCCCCCTAGAGTGTGCACAAATCGAGAAAGGGGTACGTGGGATGCCCGAGGTTCCAGATGTCCGGTTCCTTACGGTGGCTGAGGTCGCCGAACTGATGCGCGTGTCGAAGATGACCGTCTATCGAATGGTGCACGCTGGGGAGCTGCCAGCCATTCGCTTCGGTCGCAGTTTCCGGGTTCCGGAATCCGCGGTGGCCGATGCTCTGCAGCGACCGATAGCCGACGTCGGCTGACGCTCTCCGCTCGGTCAGGTGAGCGCGTGCAGCGAGAGCTTCACTGTTTGCTAGACTGATCCGAGGCATTTTTTCCGTGCCCGTACCCGGGTGTCCGTCACCGACGACACCCAGCCACTGACTTAGTGAGGTTTCCGTGGGTTCTGTCATCAAGAAGCGCCGCAAGCGCATGGCGAAGAAGAAGCACCGCAAGCTGCTTCGTAAGACTCGCCACCAGCGTCGCAACAAGAAGTAAGCGACCAGACACGAGCGCCTGTCTCCGGACGGGCGCTTTGTGTCTCTACCCCCCGGTTTCCCACTCGTCGCAGGAGCATGCCATGAAGTCGATCACCGTCACCGAACTCGCCGAGCGTTCGAACACTCCGCTCATCGATGTCCGCGAGGTCGATGAGTACGCCGCCGGACACGTCCCCGGGGCGGTCAACATCCCCATGTCCGAGATCGGCAACCGACTCGAAGAGCTTCCGGCGGAGTCGTTCGACGTCATCTGCCAGGCCGGCGGACGGTCGGCGCGCGTCGTCGAGGCGCTCGAATCCCGCGGGTACGACGCGACCAACGTCGAGGGCGGAACGGGCGAGTGGATCGCTCAGGGCCGCGAGGTCGAGGTGCCGTCGGCGTGACCACGCTGACCCTCATCGGCAAGCCCGACTGCCACCTGTGCGACGTCGCTTCCGAGATCATCGACTCCGTCGTCGCCGAGCTCCCTGACGCGGCTGCCGAGCGGATCGAGATCGTCGAGGCGTCTATCAAGGATGACCCCGCGCTCTACGAGCTGTGGTGGGAGAAGATCCCGGTCGTCCTCATCGACGGAGAGCTGCACGCGCACTGGCGCCTGTCGGCAGACCGACTGCGCGATGCTCTCGAAGCCGCTGTGCAGCATGACGCACTGAAGAAGGAAGCGCGATGATCCGTCACGTCGTCACCTGGAAGCTCGCCGCAGAGGACGCGGCGACGCGCTCCGAACAGGCCTCCGAGGTCGCCCGCAGGCTGAACGCACTCGACGGTGTCGTGCCGCAGCTTCGCTCGATCTCCGCGGGCGCGAACATCGCATATCCGGACGCGAACTGGGACGTCACGCTCGTCGCGGACGTCGATTCCATCGAGGCCCTGGAGGAGTACCAGGTGCACCCCGCTCATGAAGAGGTCGTGGCATACGTGCGCTCGGTGGTCGCGTCGCGCGTGGCTGTCGACTTCGAGGTCTGAGCCGCCGGACCGCAGCTGCCGATCCGACGGGAGCAGGCGGAGTCATGGGCGAGATCATCTGGCACGACGTGATCGTCGTGTGGGCGCGGCCCTCGGACCTGCGGGGGTTCACCGAGATCGATGCCGCCGCGATGGGGCAGGGGCAGGTCGACCGCCTCCGCCAGCTGAGTGGCAGCCGCGCTCAGGGCTTCCTGGCGGGGAGGGCGCTGATCCGCGCGCTCGTGCGCAGGATCCGAGGCTCCGACGAGGTCCTGCTCTCCAGTCGCTGCGACAGATGCGGAGCCGACCACGGCCGACCGCGCTCGGCCGGCGTGTCGCTCAGCGTGAGCCACGCGGAGGATCTTGTCGTGGTCGCGGCGACAGCGGGGTCCATCCTGCTGGGCGTGGATGTCGAGGATGAGGCGGCGGCCGGACGCCTCCACGGAATGGGGTCGATGTTCCCCGACGGCGCCGCCCCCGATCTCGCGGCGTGGACGCGCATCGAAGCAGCCGTGAAGGCGGATGGTCGAGGCTTTGAGATCGACCCGTCGGAGGTGCTCCTGCATCCGAGCGCCGATGACGCGGACCCGTGCGCGTGGTCAGCAGTGCTTCCCGGGCGTGCGAGTCCTTTGGAGATCGCGACGCTCGTCGGGCCCCCCGGATTCGTGCTGAGCGTCGCCGTCGGCTGATCCTCCACCGTCAGCTCGGCGTCACCGTCAGCGCGGCGTCAGCGTCAGCGCCGGGGCCGCGCAGCAGGAAGGGCGGGCAGCGGGAGCTCGTCGATCCAGGTCCGCACAAGCGCGCGCGCCTGGCCGTCGGCGATCTCGTCGACCAGCCCGAGGAAGTCGTCACTCGTCACCGCGAGCCCGGCGAAGCGCGACGTCCACTCCCGCGTCAGAGTGAAGAACCGCTCATCGCCGATCGTCAGACGCAGAGCATGCAGGGTGAGTGCGCCGCGCTTGTACACGCGGTCGTCGAACATGTCGGTGGGGCCGGGATCCGAGAGCACGAGATCCTGGGGGAGGATGCGGAGGCTGGCGTGATGCGACCGGGCCTTCGCATGGGCGGTGGGGCCTCCCGCGGCCTCCGACCACAGCCACTCCGAGTAGCACGCGTATCCCTCATTCAGCCAGATGTCCTGCCAGCGGGCGACGCCGACGCTGTTGCCGAACCACTGGTGTGCGAGCTCGTGCGCGATCAGCCGCTCGCTGCCACCCGACCCGTCGACGTGGTTCGCGCCGAAGATCGCCATGCCCTGCGCCTCGAGCGGGATCTCGAGGACGTCCGGGGTGACGACGATCTTGTAGGACTCGTAGGGGTACGGGCCGAAGGCCTCGACGAACGTCTCCATCATCTGCGGCAGCGCGGCGAAGTCGGAGCGCACCCGGGGCGCGAGCGCCCGGGGGTGGAACAGGCGCCCCGGCGTCGCGCCGAGCTCGACCCTGTCGTCGTCGTACTGACCGAGCTGCACGGTCATCAGATACGTCGCCGTCGGCACCGGCTGGTCGAAGGTCCAGCGCGTGCGACCCCGCTGCGTCGACCGGGTGGCTGCGCCGCCGCTCACGACGGTGTACTCGGGGTCGGCCGTGAACTCCAGACGATAGGTCGCCTTGTCCGACGGGATGTCGTTGCAGGGGAACCAGGTCGGGGCGCCCGTGGGCTGCGACGCGACCAGCACGCCGTCTTCCAGCTCTTCCCAGCCGAGGAGTCCCCACCGGGTGCGTCGGGGCGAGGGGGCCCCCGAGTACTCGATCGTGACGGTGAGTTCCTGCCCGCTTTCGCGCTCGCCGCCGAAGGCCACCTTGAGTCGCCGGTCGTCCTGACGGAACGAGGCGGCTCGGTCGCCGCTCACCCGCACCTTCGTGGCCTTGAGCCCGACGAGATCGAAGGACACGTGCTTGGCCGTCTCCTGCATCCGCAGCCGGATCGTGGCGATGCCCGCGAGCCGATTCGTGGTCACCCGATAGTCGATGGCGAGGTCGTAGTGCAGCACCCCGTAGCGTCGATCGCCGCTGTGCGGGGTGTAGGGGTCGACGTTCATGCGTCCGACGCCTGGTAGGAGCGCACCTTGACCGCGCGCCAGGGGCCGATGGGATTTCCGCTCCATCGGCTGCCCACGGGCACGAACTCCCCGCGCATCACGAGCGACGCAGGGCCGACCGTCGCATCCGCCCCGATCGTCGCCGCGGGGAGGATCACGCTGTGCGGCCCGAGGGTCGCACCGTTCTCCAGGGTCACTGCGTCGATGCTCATCACTCGATCATGGAACAGATGCGTCTGAACCACACATCCGCGGTTCACCGTGGCGCCGTCGCCGAGCGTCACGAGATCCGGTTCGGGCAGCCAGTAGCTGTCGGTCCACACCCCTCGACCGATCTTGGCTCCGAGCGTGCGCAGCCAGATGGCGAGGGCGGGGGTGCCGGATGCCGCGTTCGCGAACCAGGGGGCGGCGACCATCTCGGTGAAGGTGTCAGACACCTCGGTGCGCCAGACGAAGCTCGACCAGAGCGGATGCTCTCCCGCGCGAATCGGCCCGACAATGATCCATTTCGCCGCTGTCGTGACGAGGGCGGCGATCGCGCCGGCGGCGAGCATGACGGCGCTCGAGAGCACGACTGCCCATCCGAGCCCCCACGCCTCGACCACGGCGGCGAGCGTGAGCATCACGGCCAGTCCGATCGTGCACGTCACCAACACCGGGATGATGCGGCCCAGCTCCCAGAGCGCTCGCGCCACCCGCAGACCGGTGCGGGGGCGGTAGGTGCGCTCGAGGTCGGAGTCGTTGACGACACGACGCAGTCGAGCGGCGGGCGAGCCCAACCACGACGATCCGGCCTTCGCCTTGGGCGGCGCGACGGACAGCACGGCCACCAGGCCGTCTCGGGGCACATTGTGCCCACCGGCCGCCATGCCGGAGTTGCCGAGGAAGGCGCGCTTGCCGATCCGCGCCGTGCCCAGGCGCATCCACCCGCCCTGCAGCTCGTAGGTCGCGACCATGGTGTCGTCGGCGAGGAACGCGCCGTCGGCGATCGTCGTGAGCTTCGGGATGAGCAGCACGGTCGACGCCTCGACATCGCGACCGACGTCGGCGCCGAGGGCACGCAGCCAGAACGGGGTGAAGCTGCTGGAGTACAGCGGGAAGAGGAAGGTGCGAGCAGAATCGAGAAGGCGTTCGGTCGTCCACGCCTGCCACGCGACGCGAGAGCGCACCGGGTACACGCCTTCGCCGAGACCCACCCCGAGCACGCGCACGAGAACCAGCACGAGGGCGGCGAAGACCACGCCCGAGAGAAGCACAGCAGGAACGAGCAGCGCCAGGATGCCGGGAACGGTGGCAGTGAGGGAGTCTGCTCCTCGGATGCCGAGCGCCACCACCCACGCCCCGGTCGCCAGAGAGATGACCGGCAGGATGCCGAGGAACGCCGAGGACGCGGCGTAGGCCCACAGCCAACGGGTGCGGCTCGGCGGGCGACCGGCTGCGAACGGCTTCGAGACGCCGCCGACGCGGGCCGCCGGGGATCCGGCCCAGCGCTGCCCCGACCGCACGCGGCCGAACACGGCTGAACCGGGTGCGATCTCGGCGCCGCGGCCGATCTTCGTGCCGGGGGCGAGGGTGCTTCGTGCGCCGATCGTCGAGTCGGCGCCGATGCGGATGCCGCCGATGCGCACGGTGTCGCCGTCGATCCAGTACCCGGTGAGGTCGACCTCGGGCTCGATCGAGGCGCCGGACCCGATGTCGAGCATGCCCGTGATCGGGGGCACCGTGTGCAGATCGACGTCCTTGTGGATGCGCGCGCCGAGCGCCCTGGCGTAGTACACGACCCAGGGCGCGCCTGCGAGTCCCACCGGGTCGACCTGCTGCGCGATCTGCTCGGCGAGCCACAGGCGCAGGTGCACGCCGCCGCCCCGCGGGTAGTCGCCGGGCCGGAGTCCCGCGAGCAGCAGGCGGGCGGCGACCGCGGCGATCGTCATCTTGCCCAGCGGGGTCACGAAGACCACCAGGCCGACGATGATCGTCCACACCGGGACGGCGGGAAGGAACTCGAATCCGGGTGACAGGCGCAGGATCCAGCTCGCGGTGAGCAGGAAGAGCAGCCAGCGGATGCCGGTGAACACGAACAGCGGCAACCCGGCGATGGTCTGCACCCACTGCATCCGCCGCGGTGTGGGTGTCTGCTGGCTGAAGACCCGTTCCGCGGTGTCCTCATCGTCGGCCTCTTCGTCGACGGCATCGGCCATCTGACGCAGTCTCGGCAGGTCGTAGACGTCGGTCATCGTGAACTCGGGTGCGCGGGTGCGCAGGCGCGAGACCAGCTGGGCGGCGGCGAGCGAGCCTCCGCCCAGCTGGAAGAAGTCGGCGTCCTCATCGCTCGGGCGGATGCCGAGCACGGCGAACCACTGCTCGGCGAGCCACGCGGCGGTTCCGGAGAGCGAGGATTCGCCCGCGTCGCCGGAATCGAGGGGCCACGGAAGAGCCGCCTTGTCGACCTTGCCCGACGTGCGTACGGGCAGATCATCGACGATCGCGAGCAGCGGGATCAGGGGAGCCGGCAGCATCTCGGCGAGCTCGCCGCGCGCCACCTGCCGGTCGAATCCGTCGTCGGGAACCACATAGCCGACGAGGATCGGCATGCCGGCATCGCTCTTCTGCACGACCACGGTCGCCGCCGAGACCGAGCTCAGCCCCTGCAGCGCCGCCTCGACCTCGCCGAGCTCGATGCGGCGACCGCCGATCTTGACCTGGTCGTCGGCACGGCCCTGGAAGATCAGGCCCTCGGGCTCGACGCGCACGACGTCGCCGGAGCGATAGGCGCGGTCCCAGCCGAGCGTCGGCATCGGGGCGTACTTCTCGGCGTCCTTGACCGGGTCGAGGTAGCGGGCGAGGCCGACGCCGCCGATGATCAGCTCGCCCGCTTCGCCGTCGGCGACGCGCTGACCTTCTGCGTCGACCACGGCCAGCGACCAGCCGTCCAGAGGCAGGCCGATGCGCACGGGGCCGGTGCCGTCCATGAGAGAAGCGCAGGCGACGACGGTGGCCTCGGTCGGGCCGTACGTGTTCCAGATCTCGCGTCCATCGGATGCCAGTCGGGCGACCAGTTCTGGTGGGCAGGCCTCGCCTCCGAAGATCAGCAGGCGCACGTTCTCGATCGCATCCTGGGGCCACAGGGCTGCGAGCGTGGGAACCGTCGAGACGACGGTGATCCCGTGCCCGAGCAGCCAGGGGCCCAGATCCTCGCCCGACCTGACCAGCGCCCTCGGCGCCGGAACGAGGCATGCGCCGTGGCCCCAGGCGAGCCACATCTCTTCGCAGGATGCGTCGAACGCGACCGAGAGGCCCGCGAGCACGCGGTCGCCGGGGCCCAGTGGGGCATCCTGCAGGAACAGGCGTGCCTCGGCGTCGACGAAGGCCGCTGCGGAACGGTGTGAGACGGCGACGCCCTTGGGAACCCCCGTCGAGCCGGAGGTGAAGATGATCCAGGCATCGTCGTCGACGGTGGGCGGGGTGACGACGGGCACTGCCGACGTGCTCGGGTGGGGTGCCGCGCTGGAGAACAGCTGCCTCGCATCAGCGGTGTCCGCGGGGAGGTATCCCGCATCGGTGATGATGCCGACGATGCGCGCCTCACGGAAGACGAGATCGGCCCGCTCCTGGGGGTCGTCCGCGTCGACCGGGACGTATGCCGCGCCGGCCGCCATCGCGCCGAGGATCGCGATGTAGAGGTCACGGCGACCCGACGTCATCCTGATGCCGACGCGATCGCCCTGACTCACGCCCTGCTCTCGCAGCACGGCGGCCGTGCGCCACACCTGCGCCAGCAGTTCCGCGTAGCTCACCGCGCCGTCGGCGTCCTCGACCGCTGACGCGTCGGGATACTGCTCGGTGGTGTCGCGGAGGATGTCGATCAGTGTGCGGGGGAGTGGCGCCTCGGCAGCGCGGTCGAGCGCCTCCTGCACGTCAGTTCGCAAGGAGGTCGAGCAGCGCGGCCTTCGACAGTCGCGAGTATCCGGTGCGGCCCTCGGCACGGGCACGGGCCCGGAGCTCGACGACAGTGAGATCGCTCAGCTCGGACTCCGGGGCTGACGACGGTGCGGCGGACTTCGGCGTCGCGGTCCTCGCGGTGGCCGTCCTCTTCGCCGGACGAGCGGCAGCCGTCGCCGTGGTCGTGGAGGGGACCGCGGGAGCAGGGGCGACCTTCGTCGTCGATGGCGTCACTGCGGTCGCCGGCTTCGCTGCCTTCGGTGCGACCGGGGCTGTCTTCGCCTCGGTGGTCGTCACTGCGAGCGACGAGGGAGCGTCGGACGTCGTGGCGTCGGCCTTCTTCGAGGGCGAGGTGTTCTTCGTCTCGGACTTCTTCGCGTCGGACTTCTTCGCGCCGCCCTTCTTCGCGCCGGGCTTCTTCGTCTCGGGCTTCTTCGTCTCGGCTTTCTCAGCGACCGACTTCTTCGCCTCGGACTTCTTCTCGTCCTTCTTGTCGGACTTCTTCTTGTCGCCCTTCTTCGTGTCGGCCTTCTTCGGCGCCTGCAGGCGCGCGGCGGCCTCCTGAAGTCGCTCGGTGGCGGCGGTGGCCGACTTCGCGACCTTCTTGGGCCGGTCGGCGATCTTCTTCTTCGAGGCGTTCGCCGCGTCCTTCGCGTCCTCGACGAGAGGCTTGAGCTTCTTGGCCGCCTTCTTCGGAAGGGTCTTGATCAGCTTCTTCGCATCCTTCGCGGCATCCTTGGCGGCATCGAGTGCTGCCTCGGCATTCCGGTGGGCTGGGCTCTTCTTGGCCATGGTCGATCCTCCTGTGCGACCCGAGCGCGTCCGCCCGGGAGTTGGCACAGAGGATACTCAGGCAAGGTGAACAATCGGTGCCGCGCCGGTCCCGGGCCATGTCATATCCCGTCACACTTGCAACACAAATGTGATCCGCGGAAGGCGGCTGGCGACCGGTCGGGCCCGGTGGTGCATGTTTAGATGTTCTCCTACCCGTCCGTGGGCACTCACACCCTCGTCGTTCAGGAGCTGACATGCGCCGTCGCAACATCATCGCCGGGATCGCGCTCGCCGCGACCGCCACTCTCGCCCTCGCCGGCTGTGCGACGGGCAGCGGAGACGCAGGCTCGGGAGAGCCGGCGGCCGGCGACGAGTACGGCCTCATCGAGGCGGGCACGCTGACGGTCTGCTCCGACATCCCCTACGCTCCGTTCGAGTTCGAGGGCGGCGACAACGGCACCGGCTACACCGGCTTCGACATCGACCTGCTCGATGCGATCGCCAAGGAGCTCGACCTCGAGCTCGCGGTGCAGGACGTCGGATTCGACGCTCTGCAGTCGGGCACGACCCTCGCCGCAGGCCAGTGCGACGTCGGCGCCTCGGCGATGACCATCACCGACGAGCGCAAGGCGAACATCGACTTCTCCGAGCCGTACTACGAGTCGCTGCAGTCGCTGCTCGTGCGCACCGACTCGGGCATCGAGTCGATCGACGACCTCTCGGGCAAGAACGTCGGTGTGCAGCAGGGCACGACCGGTGAGGCGTACGCGACCGAGAACGCCGAGGGCGCGCAGCTCGTGCAGTACCCGTCCGACGGCGAGCTGTGGCCCGCCATGCAGGCCGGTCAGATCGACGCGATCCTGCAGGACCAGCCGGTGAACCTCGAGCACGAGAAGGCCGACAGCGCCTACAAGATCGTCGAGGAGTACGAGACCGGCGAGTCCTACGGCTTCGCATACGCCAAGGGCGAGAAGGACGCGCTGCGCGAGGCGATCGACGGTGCGCTGCAGGATCTGCGCGACAGCGGCGACTACCAGACGATCTACGACACCTACTTCACCGCGAAGTAATCGGCGAGCGACGTAGGACAGGGAGACCTTGACAATGGCGTTGAGGCGCACCACGAAGAGCAAGCTCTACCGGTACACCGTCTATGCGGTGCTGATCGCGGTCGTCGTCTGGCTGATCGTCAGCACCGACTGGGCACGCATCGCGCAGCTGTACTTCAACCCCGAGGTCGCGGCGAAGATGCTCCCGGGCATCATCACCACGGCACTCGTCAACACGCTGTGGTTCACCGCCGTCGCGTTCGCCGGTGGTCTGCTGCTCGGCATCGTGCTGGCGCTGCTCAAGCTGTCGAGCATCGGGCCCTTCCGGTGGATCGCGACGGCGTGGATCGAGCTGTTCCGCGGGCTTCCCGCGATCCTCACGATCTTCGCCATCGCGTTCATCCTGCCGATCGGACTCGGCGTGCCGGGCACGAAGCTGGGTGGACCGGTGGTGCTCGGGTTGATCGGTCTGATCCTCGTGGCGTCGGCCTACATGGCCGAGACCATCCGGGCGGGTATCCAGGCGGTGCCGAAGGGGCAGACCGAGGCCGCCCGCTCGCTCGGCATGTCGCCCATGAAGACGACGTTCTGGATCGTGGTGCCGCAGGGGTTCCGCATCATCATCCCGCCGCTGACCAACGAGTTCGTGCTGCTGCTGAAGGACACCTCGCTGCTCTTCGTCGCCGGCTCCTTCATCTGGTCGAAGGAACTCACGAACTTCGCGCGTGACGCGAGCACGCAGAACGCCAACGGAACGCCGTTGATCATGGCGGCGGCGCTCTACCTGATCGTGACGATCCCCCTCACGCGCTTCAGCGCGTACCTGGAACGAAGGATGTCGAGGCAGCGATGATCACCGATCTGATTGACGTCCACGCGCCGGCGATCGACCTGCAAGGGCTCGTGAAGAGCTTCGGCGACAACGAGGTGCTCAAGGGCATCGACCTCACCGTCACCGCCGGCGAGGTCGTCTGCATCATCGGCCCGTCGGGTTCCGGAAAGTCGACGCTTCTGCGCTCGGTGAACCTGCTCGAGGAGCCGACCGGGGGCAAGGTGCTCATCGAGGGCATCGACATCACCGATCCCGACGTCGACATCGACCGCGTGCGCACGCGCATCGGCATGGTGTTCCAGAGCTTCAACCTCTTCCCCCACCTCGACGTGATGGGCAACCTCATGATCGCGCAGCAGCGCGTGAAGAAGCGGTCGAAGGCCGAGGCTGAGCGGGTCGCGAAGGAGATGCTCGGACGCGTCGGCCTCTCCGAGAAGGCTGACGCCTTTCCCGGACACCTCTCGGGCGGTCAGCAGCAGCGCGTCGCCATCGCGCGCGCGCTGTGCATGAACCCCGACATGATGCTGTTCGACGAGCCGACGTCGGCGCTCGACCCGGAGCTCGTCGGCGAGGTGCTGCAGGTGATGCGCTCACTCGCGGATGAGGGAATGACGATGCTCGTCGTCACGCACGAGATGGGCTTCGCCCGCGAGGTCGGGTCGCGACTGATCTTCATGGACGGCGGACACATCGTCGAAGAGGGCGACCCGCGCGAGGTGCTCGCCAACCCGCAGCATCCGCGTACGCAGGACTTCCTGGCCCGCGTGCTCTGATCGTCTGACGCTTCACACACAGAGACCCCCTCCTGCGGAAACAGCAGGAGGGGGTCGCTGTGTGTGACGCGTGAACTCCGAAGTCAGTCGACGTCGACGACTTCTGCGCCCGGGGCGTTGGTCTTCACCGACTCGATCCCGTTCTTTGCGGCGGCCTTCGTGGTGTAGCTTTCGCTGGTCGCGATGACTTCTCCGTTTCCGGCTTTGAGGCGGAACCTGTACCCACCTGAGCGGTCGGCGTACAGCTCGAACTTGCCTGCCATGAGGCGTCCTTTCTCTGTCGTGTCGGAGGGGCGGCGCCCCTCGGGATCACGGTATCCCGGAGTACTGGCCCAGGGATAGAGCGCGATTCAGCCGCGCGGATGCACGGCCACGGGCTCGGGCGCGACGGCGATCCGCACACGATCTCCGAACGCCGGATGGATGCCGGGGGCGTGCTGCAGACGCACCAGCTCGCCCGATTCGGTGCGGACGAGCGTGCGGCGCATGCTGCCCAGGAACGTGCTCTCCTGCACGAGCGCATCGGTCGCGGCATCCGCCTCGGACGCGAAGTGCACGTTCTCCGGGCGCAGGTAGACGTCGACCGGTCCGTCGGCCGGAGCCTGCAGCGGCAGCTTCTGTCCCCACACCACGACGTGGTCGCCCTCGGCGACGCCCGAGACGACACTCGAGAGACCGACGAAGGCGGCGACACCTGCGGTCGACGGCGTCGTGTACAGCTGCTCGGGGGTGCCGATCTGCTCGATGGTCCCTGCGTTCATCACGGCGATCCGGTCGGAGACCGCCAGCGCCTCCTCCTGGTCGTGCGTCACGAAGACGGTGGTGATGCCGAGCCGCAGCTGGATGCGGCGGATCTCGTCACGCAGCTGCACGCGCACCTTCGCGTCGAGGGCCGACAGCGGCTCGTCGAGCAGCAGCACCTTCGGCTCGGTCACGAGTGCACGGGCCAGCGCCACGCGCTGCTGCTGGCCACCGGAGAGCTGATGCGGAAAGCGGTCGGCGAAGTCGGCGAGCCCCACCAGGGCCAGGGCGTCGAGAGCACGCTTCGAGGCCTCTGCCTTGCCGAGTCCACGGCGGCGCAATCCGAACGCCGTGTTCTCCGCGACGCGCAGATGCGGGAACAGCGAATAGGACTGGAAGACCATGCCGATGTCGCGCTTGTTCGTCGGGACGCGGGAGACGTCGCTCCCGCCGAGAAGCACCGCGCCGCTGTCGAGACCTTCGAGCCCCGCGAGCACCCGCAGCAGCGTGGTCTTGCCGCAGCCCGACGGACCGAGCAGCGAGACGAACTCGCCGGGAGCGATGTCGAGGTCGACTCCGTGCAGCACCGTGTTGCCCGAGTAGCTCTTCACGATGCTCTGCAGCTGCACACGCGTGCCCTCGCCGGCCTCGGCGAGGAGCATGTTGTCGGCGGTCTGGGGGAGGGTCATGAGCGGGCCTTTCCGTTGCCGCGCGCGACGCGGCCGATGAGGAGGAGCAGGAGGAAGACGAACAGCAGCGCCAGCAGGGTGAAGATGGCCGGTGCGTACGGGTCCTGCTTCTGGACGACGACCATGGCCGTCTGGAACACCTGGCGGTTGAGGAGCGACGCGATCGTGAACTCGCCGAGCACGACGGCGATCGAGATGAGCGACGCCGCGAGCAGCCCCTGGCGCAGGTTCGGCGCGAGCACGGTGAGAACGACGGTCGGCCAGCTCGCACCGAGTGATCGGGCGGCCTCGGCGAGGGTGCGCAGGTCGGCGGCGTCGATGGAGGCCTGGATCGAGCGATAGGCGAACGGCAGCACGGTGATGCCGTAGGCGAAGGCCAGCGTCCAGGTGCCCGTGCCGAGAGCGCGTCCGATCTGCAGGTAGATCGGCGCGAGCCCGACGACCAGCACGATCGCGGGAATCGAGATCGGCAGCAGCACCGCGAACTCGAACACCGGCTTGAGCTTCGCGAAGCGCAGGTTGACCAGGATCATCGTCGGCGCGAGCAGGAGGAGCACGATCGCGACCGTCACCACGGCCAGGATCAGCGAGTTGCCGAGCCCCATCCAGATCGGCTTGATGGCCGCAGACTTCGCAGGGTCGAACAGCGCGAACCAGCGCTCGAGGCCGAGGGTGCCGTCGGTCTGACGCAGCGTGTAGAGGAACGTGGAGATCAGCGGGATGGCGAAGAAGGCGCCGACGGCGATGCCGATGATCCAGCGGGTCGCGAGAGAGGGGCCGAGACGGTTCATGACTGCCACCTCGCGGCTCGTCGCTGGATGATCGAGTACAGGCCCATGACGACTCCGACGATCACGATCATGCCGAGCGCGAGTGCGCCGGCCAGGTTCTCGCGGCCGAGCACGGTCTCGCTGGTGAGCGCGGCCCGGATCTGCAGCGGGACGATCTGCGCGCCCTGGCTGGCGAGTGCTGCGGCCGTGGCGTAGGACGAGAAGGCGTTCGCGAACAGCAGCAGAAGGCTCGCGAGAAACGAGGGCGCCAGCACCGGGATGCCGATGCGCAGCCAGAAGCTCGAGCGTGTGCCGCCGAGCGTGAGGTTCGCCTCGGCCCACTGCGGCTTGAGTGCGGCGAGGGCGGGCATGAACGTGATCACCATGAGGGGGATCTGGAAGTAGATGTACGGCAGGATCAGGCCGGGGAGCTCGTAGAGCCAGGTGCCGTTCGCGAAGATGTCGACGCCGAGGTCGTCCTTGAGGAAGAGCGTGACGACGCCCTGGATGCCGATCGTCGCGATGAAGGCGAACGCGAGCATCACGCCACCGAACTGGGCCAGCACACCGGCCGCGGCATCCACGGTCGAGCGCACGGCGCCGTCGGGGTTCATGCCGAGCAGGGCGTAGCAGACGAGGGCTCCGAGGATCGCGCCGACCAGGGCCGTGAGCAGCGAGAGCCCGGCCGAGTTCGCGAACGTCGTGAGGACCACGGGATCGCCGAGGGCCGAGACGTTCGACCAGGTGAACGAGCCGTCCTCCGTGAAGAAACCCGAGCCGATCGCGAGGATCGTCGGAACGGCGAGGAAGAGCAGCACATAGGCGGTGAAGGGCACGAGACCGAGCCAGGCCGCGGACGGCGCCGAGCGCCGGGCCCCCGAGACGACGGGCCCGGCGCC